>DATEHI010000131.1:0-82188 GCA_035279665.1 Candidatus Dormiibacterota bacterium
GCGTGGTTTGCCTCGGCCAGCGCCCCCGCGGCGTCCACTCGATGCTCGAAATTCTTCGCGATGCCGGTGAACGTCCCTGGGTCCATGGTCTGCGCCGCCTGCAGCAGGCTGGCCTCTTCTTGACGAACCGCCGCGGCGCCCACGTGCGCGGCGGCGCGAGCCATGACGACAACGTGCTGGTATCCCACGTTGCCATTCGCGAAGGCCGCCTCGGTCTCGGGCAGCTTCTCGAGCTGGCGCGCGACCTCGACCCGCTCAGCGGCGGCGCCGCCCGAGAGTTTGCACTTCCAGCGCAGCCACTCCGTCAACGAAAGAGATCCATCGGCCTTGTACTCGCCCGACTTGTCGAAGCGGCGCACCCCCTCGGCGAACAGCGCCTCCAGCCGATCGATACCGGTTTCCCGAATCTGGATCAGTGCCTCGCCGAGCCCCTCGCCGTGCGCCGCCCGGACATAGGCTGCCAGCGCCTGGACACCGGCCCGCATTTTCTCGACGGCGGCTTCGAAACCAGAATCGCGGGGGCTTGTGTGGAGATCCACGACGGCCATGCTCTTAGCGTGAACCATGGTTGCGACAGCTGTCTGTCGTAATCCGTCATGATTCGAAAAAGTCAGCGATGGGGAGGCTATCCCGCATGCCGGCAGACACGACTTAGCCGCCGTGCTGCGCCGCGTGGTCCTCGGTGATGTACTGCTCGACGAGCTTCGCGCCGATCCCGACGTCGTCGAGCGGTCCGTAGTTGTTCGAAACGTCCGACAGCTTGACGACCTTGGGCCCGTCCCAGTGTTGGACCTTGCCATTCATGTGGAGCACCCAGACCTCGAGTCTGCCGTCGGGTTGGACGCTCCCCACGCGCGCCAGCCGGTGACCGCGGGTTTTCAGCCGCACGACGTCCTTGACGCTGAATCGCTGCGGCCCCGTCGTCGAACCGTCTTTTGTCTCCACCAGGTCAGCTGTCGCCGGCGCACCCGAAAACGGGTTGATCTTGCGGGCGATCCGCACCAGCGGATCGTACACGTCAGTTGCCGTGCGCTCTTTCAGCGGAATGATGGCGTTATCGGTGATCTTGATGTGCTCGGGGCAGACCTCCTGGCAGCACTTGGTGATGTTGCACATACCGATGCCCGCCTTGCCATGGAGCAGGCCGGTGCGCGTCCCCGTGTCCAGCGGATGCATCTCCAGCGCGGCGATACGGACCATGTAGCGCGGACCGTAGTAGGCGGACTTGTCGTCGTGGTTGCGCAACACGTGGCAGACGTCCTGGCAGAGGAAGCACTCGATGCACTTGCGGTATTCGTAGACGCGCTCCGTGTCCTCGGGCAGCATGCGATAGGGGATCGGCTCGCTGGGCGGCGGCGTGAACCCCGGGATCTGTTTGTTGACTTCGTAGTTCCACGAGACGTCGGTGACCAGGTCCTTGATCAACGGGAACGCCCGCATCGGCCCGACATGGATTTCCCGGCTGGCAAACTCGTCGACCCGCGTTTTGCACATCAGGCGCGGACGGCCGTTGATCTCGGCGCTGCACGAGCCGCACTTGGCCGCCTTGCAGTTCCACCGGCACGCGAGGTCGTTCGCAAAATGGGCCTGGATGTAATGCACGGCGTCGAGCACGACCATGCCTTCCAGCGACGGAACCTCGAAGCGCTGCTCCTGGCCGCCCTCCGAGTCCCCGCGGAAGACCTGGAGGACAATCGAGCCGTTGGCCCCGCTCTGTCTCGCCGACATCGAGCTGCTCATTTCCGGACCGGTTGCGGCTTGGGTGGCCGTGAGGCGGGCGGCGGTGACGCAGACGCACTGTCGGCGAACAGCCGGGCCAGCTCGGGCGGCATCTCGGGCACTGGCCGCGTCGTGAGCTTGACCCGCCCCCCGTCACTGTAGGCAATGAAGTTCACGCGACCCAGCGCCGTATCTTTCTCCAAGTAGTCGAGCCGCCAGTGCGCACCGCGGCTCTCCCGGCGCTCGATCGCCGCGCGCACGATCGCCTCGGCGATCGTCAGCATGAAGCGCAGGTCCCGGGCCGTGTGCCAACCAGGGTTGTATTTGCGTGACCCCGGAACGTGGATGCGGGCAGCCCGCTGGCGCAATTCCAGGACCTGATCAAGGCAGGTCTTGAGGGATTTCTCTTCACGGGCCAGCCCGGCGCCCTCCTGCATTGCCTGCTGAAGCTCCTGTTGCAGCAAGTAAGGATTCTCTTTGCCGGCGCCGATCAGCGGCAAGAGCATGAGTTGCTGTTCGTCCGCGACCTGGCGCTCGTCGATCGTCCCCAGCCCAACATCGCGCTGATACGCGGCGGATGCCGCGCCGGCGCGGCGTCCGAAGACCAGCAGATCAGACAGGGAGTTCCCGCCCAGGCGGTTCGCACCATGCAATCCGGCGGCAGCCTCACCAGCCGCATAGAGCCCGGGAAGCGTGGTCGCGCCGGTCTCGGCCTCGACCCGCAGCCCGCCCATCGCGTAGTGGATGGTCGGCGCGACTTCCATCGGCGTTTTCGTGATATCGACATCGGCCAGCCGAAGAAACTGCTCGTA
The DNA here is from genome assembly GCA_035279665.1 of Candidatus Dormiibacterota bacterium. Taxonomy (GTDB): domain Bacteria; phylum Chloroflexota; class Dormibacteria; order CF-121; family CF-121; genus CF-13. Next base: position 2,532 of record DATEHI010000131.1, read on the forward strand.
CATCGACGGCAGCTTTTTCTTGATCTTTTCCGCGCCGAGGTGGCGGACATCCAGGTAGGCGCCACCGTGTTCTGTGCCGCGGCCCGCCTGAACTTCTTTGTAAATGGCCCGCGCCACCACGTCGCGCGACGACAACTCTTTCTTCTTGGGGTCGACCTCCAGCATGAAGCGCTTGCCCTCGCGGTTCGTCAAGGTGCCGCCCTCGCCGCGAACGGCTTCGGTGACCAGGATGCCGCGGACGCCCGGTGGCCAGACCATGCCGGTGGGATGGAACTGGACCATCTCTGGGTCGAGGACCTCCGCGCCGGCGTCGAAACCCATGCCGACGCCGTCGCCGGTGCCCTCCCAGGAATTCGACGTGACCTTGTAGAGTCGGCCCCAGCCGCCCGTGGCCATGATCACGGCCTTGGCGCGAAAGGCGACGAAGGCGCCGTCGATCCGGTTGTAGCCGAAGGCGCCGATCACGCGATCGCCGTCTTTGAGCAACCTGGTCAGCGTGACCTCCATGTGCACCTCGATGCCGAGCTGCACGATGCGGTCCTGGAGACTGCGGATCATCTCCAGGCCCGTGCGATCCCCGACATGGCACAGTCGACGATATGTATGGGCGCCAAAGGCGCGCTGCAGGATGCGGCCGTCGGGGGTTCGGTCGAAGATCGCGCCGTAGGTCTCGAGCTCGTAGACGCGGTCCGGCGACTCGCGAGCGTGAAGCTCCGCCATCCGCCAGTTGTTGATCATCTGACCGCCGCGCATGGTGTCCTGGAAATGGACCTGCCAGTTGTCTTCCGGGTCGACGTTGCCCAGCGCCGCGGCGATGCCACCCTCAGCCATGACGGTGTGCGCCTTGCCGAGCAGCGACTTGCAGACCACATCGACGCGAGCACCTGTGGCCGCGGCCTCGAGCGCGGCGCGCATGCCGGCGCCACCGGCGCCAATCACCAAGACGTCCGTCGTCAGCGTCTGGTAAGGCTCGCTCAGAAGATCACCCTTGGTTCGTGGATCACCCCGGCCATCAAAAGCCGGATATAGACGTCCGTCAGCGCGACGGAGAACATGCTGTACCAGGCCCATGCCCCGTGCTGCGGGTTCGCGCGGTTGAGCAGCATCACGAGCCGATGCCAGAGCTGTCCGGCGCGCGCCCGCGAGAAGCGATCGATCCGGCCGCCCATCATGTATCGAAACGAATGGCAGGTCAGGCTGTAGAGGCTCAGCAAGATGACGTTGACCAGCATCACGACCGAGCCCAGGCCTAAGAAAAAGTGCCCCTGGTAGATGAACGCGCGGACCACGTCGATCCACAGAAAGAACAGCACGATAAGGCTGAGGAGCAAAAAGTACCGGTGATAGTTATTGAGAACCCAAGGAAGTCGCGTCTCACCGTGGTAGCGGCCGCGCTTCAACTCCTGGATGGCGCAGGCGGGTGGGTCCCAGAAAAAAGACCGGAAGTAGGACTTTCGATAGTAATAGCAACTTCCCCGCAGGCCCAGCGGGATTACGGCCAGGAACGGGATCAGGATGCCGATGATGGGGACTTTGATCAGACCGAAGCCGAGCCAGGTCGAAAAGAATGGCGAAACGTAGGGATCGTACGCGACCACCGTCCCGGAGAAGACGGACCAGCTGGCGTAGATGACGAAGGCGCTGTAGCAGACGACCGTGAGTGCCGGCTCGATCCACCAGGCCCGGCCTGGTGAGGCCTCCTTGGCCGATGCCGGCCGAGGAGGAACGACAGCTTCAACGGCCACGCGACAATTTTAGTGTTCGCGCGGCTCGACGCCAGGTGCCATCAGTCCGAATTCGCGCTGCGCCGTCCGAGAAGGACGCCCACGACGGAGGCGACGACGGCCAGTCCGAGCGCCGCCCGAGCCGGAATGCCACGCCGGCCGTTGGGAGCCGCGCCGTTGCGCGCCACGCCATCTCGCTCCACGCTCGGTGTGCCACCGGCCCACGCCCTGCGCTCGCCTTCAGGGCCGGACTCAGCAGGGGCGACGGCGTGGGCATCTTTGCCGGGCAGGTCGATCGGTACCGGGTAAATGACGCTGTTGATCTCGACGCCGATCATCGTGATCAAGCCAAGAAAGAAGAAAAACGTCATCAAGACGAAGAACAGGCCGAACGTTTTGCCGTATTGGTTGATGCCGTTGTTCAACGAAATGTAGAGCGGAAAAAGCAGCGTGATCAGTTCGAACAGGATGCCGGCGACCAGCGCGCCCGGGATGACTTTGCGGAACTCCTGCTTGCGGTTCGGAATGACGAAGTAGATGCTGCCGAACAGGAGAAAGCCGGCGGTCGTTCCGACGATCACCTGTAGGATGAAGGCCGCCGCCCCTGAGTACAGGAATGGCGGAATGTTGGGGATGTGCTTCAGGGCGGGCAGGATAGCTGAGGTGGCCACGGCAATGCCGACGAGGACCGTGAACAGGAAAACCATGCCAAAGGCGACCAATTTCTGCCGGATGAAATCCCGGGGCCTGGTGTGGTAGATCACCGCGAACGCCTGTTCCATGGCGCCGAACAACGCCGATCCACCCCAGAGCAAACCGACCAGCCCTACGATGAACAAAAGGCCGCTCTGGCTCTTGACGCCGCTGACGGCCTTGATCACCTCACTCTGTTGCCCGCTCTCGTTGGGAATCACGCTAAAGATCGTCGTGTAAACGGCACTGTTCGCCTCTCCGAAGAGCCGAAGGGCCAAGCCGAGCAGTGACGCGGCAAAAAGGACGATCGGGAAGATGGCCAGGAGCGCATTCCAGGCGATCAACGCCGCCCAGTTTGGCGCCTGGTCCTCCAGGAACTTGCGGATGACGTGCCCCGGCACGCTATCCATCAGCCGCCCCATGCCGTCGATTCTACCTGACATCGGTTCTATCAACTAAATGACAACCGCGCCGGCCGAACTCGAGTCGCGCAAGCAAGCCGCCGCCGAACGTGCGCTGGAGCTGGTCAAGCCGGGCACCATCGTCGGTTTGGGGACCGGCAGCACCGCCCGCTACTTCATCCAAGGGCTGGCCCGGATGGTGCGAAGCGGTTTCAACGTACGGGCGGTCGCGACGTCGCAAGAGAGCCAGGCCATCGCCGAGGCCGGTGGGATCTCGATCACCGAGAGAATCGACGGGTCGCTCGACCTTGCCGTCGACGGTGCCGACGAGATCGACCCGGCGTTCAACTGCGTCAAGGGGCGAGGCGGGGCCTTGCTTCGAGAGAAGGTCGTCGCGCACGCCAGCCGGCGCTTCGTCCTGATCGCCGACGAAGGCAAGCTGGTGGGTCGGCTCGGGCGCGGTAGGGTCCCGATCGAGGTCCTGCCCTTCCTGTGGGAGGCGACCAGCCGCTCGATCGAGTCCCTGGGCGGGAGGCCCGAGCTCCGCATGGCGGCCGGCGGGCCATTCAAGACGGACAATGGCAACCTGGTTCTCGACACGGGTTTCGGCGACGTCGACGCCGCACTCGGTCGGGCGCTCCATGAGATCCCCGGCGTCATCGAGCATGGGCTCTTCTTTGGCGTGGCCCGCGCCGCCATCATCGGGTCGGGCACGGGGATCCGAATTCTTGGCGAGCTGCCCTGAGCTTGCCCTATGCTTAGTCGCTGAGATGCCGTTCGAATACAAGGTGGTCAACACTGTCGAGGAAGCCAACCAGCTCTCCGACGACGGTTTCGAGCTCTTTACCATCCTGCCGCCGGGGCCCAATGGCGGTCCGGACCGCATGTACCTGCGCCGGGAGAAGCGCCGCGGACAGACGCCGGGGTTCTCCCGAGAGTCCAAATCCGACTAGGGCCAAGACCCGATTGACGGACTTTTGGCGAGAACTTATACTGATGTAGTCCGGATTCCGGCAAATGGAGGGCGGAATTTCCGCCCTTGTTGTGTTTATTGGGGTCTGGGAACGGGTAGGAAGTGACGGGCCCGACGGCGGGCGTTCACAGGAGTTGCCAGTGATTCAGGAAATGACAATGTCGACCCAGGCGACGGCCTACGAATCGGCCGTCCGCGACATGACGCAGGCCGCCGCCGAGGCGGAGCTGACGCATGCGCCCGTTCGGCTCGCCTACTGGCGGATCGCCGCGATGGACACGCTGCTCGACCGGTTGGAGGAGCTTCGGCTGGCGGGCGAGCGCGCCCTCCCGGAAGACACCCGTGATCTCGTGGTCGCCTACGCCGCCCGTCACGACGCGGAGCTGGCGGATCGGGTGCAGCGGATCAATCCGGACGACCTCAACGCGGTCCACGACGCCGTCTTCGAGGCACAGGGTCGCGTCATGCTCGAGCTCGCCCAGCTGCGGCGGGTGCCCAACTGGCAGGATCTCGACCTGACCCTCGCGCCGGGCGACGACGAAGCCGCCTAACGCGAACCCGGTCGACGCCGCCGATCGCGAGCGGCCCCTCGACATCCTGGCCGATCGCGCTCGACGACTGCTGACGATTCAGTGGGCCGACGGCCACCAGTCCGCGTATGACTTCGAGCGGCTTCGCTGGAACTGTCCCTGTGCCGAATGCGCGGGAGAAATGGGCATGCCCGGGAAGCTGGCCAGCACCGACGAACTCCGGGACGACCAGATCGACCTGGATCAGATCGAGCCCATCGGTCTGTTCGGCGTACGGCCATATTGGAAGGATGGCCACAATACCGGGATCTTCGGGCTCAGCTTCCTCCGGGCCATCTGCCCCTGCGACGAGTGCGCGGCGGCGCGAGCCGCGCGCTGAACGTCAGGCGGGGGTTGCCGGCGTCGCGGCGCCGTTGAGGCCCAGATCAGCCTCGAGCGCGGCTTTGGGCTTGTAGCCCACGACCTGCTCGGCGAGCTTGCCGTTACGGAACATGGCGACGTACGGAATCCCGCGCACCCGATACCGCTCAGCTAGCGCCGGCTCCTCGTCGACGTTGACCTTGGCGATCTTGACGTCGGTGTGGTCGAGGGCAAGCTGCTCCAGGACCGGCGACAGCATCTTGCAGGGACCGCACCAATCGGCGTAAAAGTCGACGATTACGGGCTGCTCGGAAAGGATGACCTGCTCTTCGAACGTAGCGGTCGTTACTTGAACTGCTTTACTCATGACTCTCCCTTTCTTGGACGAATTGCATCAAGAGTAACTCAGATTTGGGCTCGGAAATTCCCCCAGCGTAGCGTCCCCGGCCGTGGGGGGCTGCCCAGCCCTCCTAGTTTGAAAAGACCTCGACGACCATGGTTTTCGCCCCGTTGCTGGCAACGCCGATGCCGATCCGATGGTAGGCGGCCTTGAGGATGTTCGCTCGGTGGTCGGGCGAGTTCATGAACATCGTGTTGATCGCGGCCATCGACGGGTCGGTCGACCAGGCGATGTTCTCACCGGCGGTGCTGTAGGGGATGCCCCACAGATGCAGCAGCTGGACGAACGCCAGCTGGCCCGTCGACGGGTCGTAATGCGAAAAGTAGCCACGGTTCAGCATGTCCTGGGCCCGGTACTGGGCGACACGCGCCAGGGAGGCACTGTAGGCCAGGGCGGCCACACCGTTGCCGGCTCGGTCCTGGTTGACGAGACTCATCTGGACACCTGCCGCGCCGCCGACGCCCGAAACCGGTGGCGCCGGGGGTCGGGGGGGAGCCGGATGGTAGACCGGGGCCGGCTGGGCGGCAGCGGGTGCCGCGGCAGGCGCTGCCGGTGGCGCTGAAGGGGCTAGCGTCGGAGGGGGCAACCGAAGGGCGAGCTGGCCGAGGCGGTTCACTCCGACCTGGAGGGCTCCGGCGGAGTGGACCACGTGGCTGAGAGCGAGCGGGCGAGACGCGAGAGGCCGCGCGGGCGGGTTACCGAGAATACTGATGGTGGCGATCGCCAGAAGCGGCGCTCCGACGATCAGGACGATTCTCGTGACGGAACGTGACAATTCGGATTCCCCCTTGCGGTCGAGTTTGGGGGATTTTAGGGGGCCAGAGGGGATCGGCCAAGCTGTCCCGCGCCCGAGAAACCGGCTGCCCGGGCTATCCCCTAACCGGTAGTCTCGCTATCAGGCGGAGGCGGCAACGAAGAACAACAGCTGGCCGAGCAGCTGGCCGGGAAGGATGGCGATCATCGCCAGGTAGAGCAGGCCCGTGGTAGACATGAACGACCGTAAGCGGCAGGTTGGCAAGGCCAGCCCCGCCGCAATCAGCGGCAGAAAAACGGCGCCGAGCCCCCAGAGCACGGACAGGACGGGGCTCAGGGTCAACGGATGCGCCAGCGACCCTGAGCCATGGGCGAGGCCGCGGAGCGTCAGTGGAAACAGAATCGCCTGAAGGACCAGGCTCACCAGCAGAATGCCGATCGCTCGGAGCAAGGGACGGTTGGTAAGCGCCGGCGTCACCAGGTACCAGTGTCCCAGCAGCATCCCGGTGGTCGCCGCTCCCAGCACAGCGGCAGAGAGCGCCACCACCAGCGCAATCGCGGCGCCGTTGAGCAGCGATCCGGCCATCGGCCAGAGCGCGGCGGCGATGCCCGCCAGCAGCAGCAAAGACGCCGATAGCGTCAAAAGCCAGCTGAGGCGTGAGCCATCCTGGCGCCAGATGATCACGGCGTGAGCCACCAGGGCAACGACAAGCAATGCCTGCAGGAAGATCAGCGCGCCGGCCGCCGACTGGTCGATCGAGAGCAGGCGGTGGTACGCGCCGGGCGGGCCGGTGAGGACGACGAGGAACGCCAGGCCGCCGACGATCGCGTACGTGACGGCGATGAACTTTAGGAATCCATGGGTCAGGCCGCCCGTCAGTCGCAGGTAGGCCACCGTGGCAAAGCCACCCACGGCCGTTTCCGCGAGCAGCACAAAGAGCGCGAGCGGCAGGGTCAGCATCGCCACACACTCGTGGCAGCTGGTGACAGGAACGGAATCCAGCAGAGACATACGCGCCGATATAGATTAGGCAAGTGACCGGTCCGCAATCGGACAACCCGCAGGGGTTCGTCGCAGTGAGCTTCAAAGACGGCCAATGGACAACGGCCGACGGCGAGGTCGTTGCCTGGTACGAAGTTCAGACGGACCTGGTCCCGGAGGCTGACGTCCAGGGGGCGCTCGAGCGGGTGCTGAGCGTTTATGGGGTGAGCGACGTCGTGGTCGACGCCTTCGACCAGTTCCGCAAAGAGCTCAAGCAGCGATGATCTTTCGCCGCGACCGCGAGCAGGACCCGCGTGTCGTCAGAGATCCGCATCGACTCCCACCCGGGCAGGTGCTGACCTTGAAATGGCCGGTGCTGTCGTATGGCAGCGCGCCGCGGTATGACATGGCCCGTTGGCGCCTGCGGCTGTACGGGGAACTCGACACGCCGGCGACCCTGACCTGGGACGAGGTCCGCAAACTGCCGACGACGGCGATCACGGCTGACATGCATTGCGTGACGACCTGGAGCCGGCTCGACAACAATTGGGAGGGCATCGCCTTCAAGGACCTGGTGGCGCTGGTCAAGCCTCGCAGCACGGCCCATTACGTCATCGCCCACTGCGCCGCCGACTACACAACGAGCCTGCCCGTTGAGTTCCTCGCCGACGACGATGTCTTAATTGCCTATCGGCACGATGGCGCCGAGCTGACCCCCGATCATGGCGGCCCGCTGCGGCTGGTCGTCCCCAAGCGCTACGCCTGGAAGAGCGCGAAGTGGCTGGAAGGCCTTGAATGGGTTGAGCACGACCGGCTCGGATTCTGGGAGCGCAACGGCTATAACAACGCCGCCGATCCCTGGAAAGAAGAGCGCTACTGGTAGATATACTTGCGTAACGGGGTGCGTTTGGGACGCTGAGAGGTGGAATGCTCCACCAACCCTTCGAACCTGATCTGGGTAATGCCAGCGGAGGGATACATGACGGCACAGGTCCAAGTTCCGTCTGACGCGTTTCTCAAAGTCGAGACCCACGGCATCGAGGCGATTCCAGACGTCGAGCGCCACGGCCGTCCGAGTGAACTGGGCTTTCTCTGGGCAGGTGCCTTCGTCAACTACGCCAGCCTGCTGACCGCGAGCCTGCTGACGACGTACTACGGCTTGGGCGTTTGGGACGGCCTCATTGCGGTCCTCATCGGCACACTCGCCGGCGCGGCGATCCTGGGCCTCCTGAGTAACACCGGACCGAAAAGCGGCCAGCCGCAGATCGTCTTCACCCGGCGCATCTTCGGCACCCGGGGCGCATTTCCGGGTGCCGTGCTCACGCTCTTCCTGGGCGTTGGATGGTTTGCGGTGGACACCGTCATCGCCGCCCTTGCGGGTGTCCAGTTGCTACAGGTCGTGGGCGTGCGCCCCGACGTCGCCGGCAAGTTCTTGTTCCCCTGGGTCCTCGCGATTGCCGCCGTGAGTGTCGTCGTTGCCGTCTACGGACATCGAACGATCAAAATCTTCGAGACCCTCGGCGCGGTGGCGTTCGCGGCGTTGTCTCTTTTGTTGTTTGCGCTGTTGGCCGGCCAGATGCACTGGACCGCCGGAGCGACAGCGTCTGGAGCGGATTACCCTGGCGCATTCGTGCTCGGTGTGATGAGCTGTTTCGCGCTCGTCGCCTCCTGGTATCCGTTCGCCAGCGACTACTCGCGCTACCTGCCGGCGCGCAGCTCGGTCCGCGCGGTGACCTGGTGGCCGATCGTCGGCGTCACGCTGCCGATGCTGTTACTCGGACTGTTTGGCCTGCTCCTGCCGACCATTGCCCCGAAGCTGGCGAGCGACTCCGGCGTCCTGGCGGTGATCACGCGCCATGCGCCGGCCGCGGTCGCCGTCCCGTTCTTCGCCTTCGTCATCCTGGGCGAAATCTGGGCGAACTATCTGGATGTCTATACGGCCGGGCTGGTCACGCAGACGCTCGGCATTCGACTCAAACGCTGGCAGACGGCGCTCGCAGCCGGCATCCTGGGTGCGGTCATCGCGACCGTGGCCGTGGTCATTTGGGACTTCCATTTGTTCTATCAGGACTTTCTGATTCTCACCTACCTGTGGGCACCGGCCTGGGCGGCGGTCGTGTTGTTGAGCGTCTTTGTTTTTGGCAAGGCCAAGGCGCGGCCCGCAGTGCTGGCCTGGCTGATCGGCACGGCCGTCAGCCTGGTCTTCGTCAACTACCCCAACCTGTTCTCGACGGCTTTTCCAGGCGCTCGCTTTCCGAACCAGCCGCTGATCGATGCGCTGCACGGGGCGGACGTCTCGGGCATCGCGAGCGTCCTGGTTGCAGCGGGATCATATATTGGTCTACGGAAGGTCATGACATGACGCTGCCGGTCGCCCTCTCGATCGCCGGCTCTGACTCCGGCGCCGGCGCCGGCATTCAGGCCGACCTGAAAACATTCGCCGCCCTCGGCGTCTATGGCGTGAGCGTCATCACGGCGATCACCGCGCAGAACACACTCGGTGTCCGTGCCATCCAGGAGGTTAATGCCGAGGTCATCCGCGCTCAGCTCGACGCCGTCGCAGACGATTTCGCGATCGCAGCACTGAAGACCGGCATGCTGTCGAGCGCGGCCATCATCGAGACCGTGGTTGCCGGCATCCAGCGCCACAAGCTCGGTTCGCTTGTTGTCGACCCGGTGATGATCGCCAAGAGCGGCGACCGCCTTCTCGCGGAAGACGCGGTCGACGCGCTGCGCCGGAAATTGCTCCCGCTGGCCGCCGTGGTGACACCGAACATTCCGGAGGCCGAGGTGCTCGCCGGGGGAGCGATCCGGACTCGAGAAGACCGGCTGGCCGCGGCGCGCGCCATCATGAGGTTGGGAGCACATGCCGTCGTCATCAAAGGTGGTCACTCGCAAGATGACCCGATCGTTGACCTGCTGGTCGACAGCGGGGGGGTGCATGAGTATCGGGCTGCCAGGATCGTGACGACCAGTACCCATGGCACTGGCTGCACCTTCTCGGCGGCGATCACTGCCGGGCTGGCGACCGGGCTCGATCTGCCGTCTGCCGTCGCCGAGGCTCGCGGCTATGTCTCGCGGGCGATCTCCTCGGCCCCCGGACTGGGGCGCGGCCACGGACCGCTGAATCACTTTCCATCGCCCCAGCTGGCGCATGCTCACCACTGACCGAGACCTCGAGTACCTGGAGGGCGTGCATCCGCCGCTCGGGCCGGTGCTCGAGGAGATGCTCAAGACGGGTCGGAGCGAGGGCGTGCCGATCGTCAACCCCGCAGCCGGCCGCCTGCTGCGGGTGTTGGTGACAGCGCTCGCTCCCAGGCGTGTGGTCGAGATCGGCACGGCGATCGGCTTCTCGACGCTGTGGATGGCGAGCGCGCTGCCTCCGGGCGGTCGCATCGACACGATCGATCCGGACCGAGCCCGCACCGACAGGGCGCGCCGCTACTGGCTGCGCGCCGGCGTGACCGACCGTGTTCGCGTCATCAACGAGCCGGCGTTGCGGGTCCTGCCGCGGCTAGCGCCCGGCATCGACTTCGTCTTCATCGACGCCATCAAGCCGGAGTACGGAGCGTACCTGGACGCCTTGTTGCCGAAGATGGCGGCCGGCGGGATGATCACCGTCGACAACGTGCTCTGGAGCGGCCGGATCGCGGCGGGTGAGCACGATGAGAACACCGACGCGCTCCGCGCCTTCAACGAAAAGTTCCTGCACCACGAGCAGCTCGAGGCGACGATCCTGCCGGTCGGCGACGGCTTCGGCATCGGCGTCGTTCGCCGGCCTGCCTGAGCCAGCGGCGCGCTAAAGTTTGTCGGTTGCCCGAAGCTAGACCGCTGACGCCGGAGCGCGTGCTCGAGGCCTACCGCACAGTGCTTCAGGCCCGCGCGCTCGATGACCGCCGCTTCGTCTTGAATCGCGCGGGCAAGCTGGCGTTTATTATTTCGCCTCGGGGCCACGAGGTCGCCCAGGTAGCGGCCATCACGGCGCTCCAACCGGGCCGCGATCGCTTCTGTCTTTACTATCGAAATTTTGCCGCCGCGCTGGCGTGCGGCTTTACCCCCGAGGAGCTAATGCTCGCGGCGTTCGCCCGCGCGGCCGATCCCTCGAGCGGCGGGCGCCAGACCCCGGGCAACTTCGGCAGTCGCCGGCGGGGAATCGTGATCGGCTCGAGCACCGTCGGCCCGCAAATCCCCAAGGCGGCGGGGATCGGCCTGGCGCTGAAATGGAAAGGGGAGGGGGCGCTCTGTTACGTGAGTTTTGGCGAGGGGGCCACCAGCCAGGGCGACTTTCACGAAGGCTTGAACTTCGCTGCCCTCCATCGCTGCCCGGTGATCTTCTTCTGTGAGAACAACCACTGGGCCATCTCCGTGCCGCAATCGCTCCAAGTCGCGGGGCCGGGGGTGGCGGAACGGGGCGCCGCCTATGGCATTCCTGGCACCAGGGTTCCCGGTGATGACTTCTTCGCGGTCCACGCGGCCGTCGCCGAGGCGGCGGAGCGGGCGCGGTCCGGCGGTGGCCCGACGCTGATCGAGGCCGAGGTGCTCCGCTTGCAGTCGCACTCGACCGATGACGACCAGCGCGCCTACCGCGACCCGGTAGAGCTCGCCGCGGAGGCCTTGAAAGATCCCATACCGCGCATGCGGGACGCACTGGTTCAACGCGGTTGGCTTTCGCCCGAGGTCGATCAGACCATGCGTGATGACGTCAATCGCGAGGTCGAGAGGGCGACCGAGGTGGCCGAGGCGGCGCCGGAGCCCGAGCCGGGCTCGCTCGGCCAGCACGTATATGCGGATGCCTGAGCGGACCCTCGTCCAGGCCGTGCGCGACGCGCTCTACGAAGAGATGGAACGTGACGACCGGGTCTGCGTGCTCGGCCAGGACGTCGGCCTCAAGGGCGGCGTCTTCAAAGCGACCGAGGGCCTCCAGCAGCGCTTCGGTGCCCAGCGCGTGATGGACATGCCGCTCGCGGAATCGAGCATCGCGGCGGTCGCCCAGGGCCTCGCGCTCGAGGGCTTCGTACCGGTGGCCGAGATGCAGTTCGCCGACTACAGTTACCCCGCGTTCAATCAGATCGTCAACGAAATCGCCAAGGTTCGCTATCGGTCAAATGGCGACTTTTCATGTCCGCTCGTCATCCGCGCCCCGACCGGCGGTGGCGTCCGTGGCGCGCTCTATCACTCGCAATCTCCCGAGGCCTTCTATTGCCACGTGCCCGGGCTGAAGGTCGTCCTGCCATCGACGCCGTCCGACGCCAAGGGTTTGCTGAAGGCGGCGATCCGGGACCCCGACCCGATCATTTTCCTCGAGCCGAAGAAGCTCTACCGCGCCGCGCGGGAAGATGTGGCGCCGGGTGAGGCCGCGCTCCAGCCCCTTGGAGCGGCCGCGGTCGTCCGCCAGGGGGCGCACCTGACCGCCGTGACCTATGGCTACATGCGGGCCGTCACGATGCAGGCCGCCGCCCGGTTGAGTTCTGACGGCATCGAGGTCGAGATCATCGATCTCCGCACACTCCGCCCCTGGGATGTCGAGACATGCGTGCGTTCCATCGAGCAAACCGGTCGGGTGGCGGTGATCTATGAGGCCAATCGCACCGGCGGATTTGGCGCCGAGATTGCGGCTGAGCTCGCTGAGCGCTGTTTTGCCAGCCTGGATGCCCCGGTCAGCCGCATCGCCAGTCCGGACGTCCCGGCAATGCCCTTCAGCCCCAGTCTCGAACACGCGTTCATGCTCAATCCGGACACGGTGGCGGACGGATTGCGGCGCCTCGCCCGCTACTGAGCGCGCGTCGAGGATGAAATCCCGGGTGAGAAAAAACCGATGCAAACCGGGCGGCTGTCTCTTATACTTCCCGGTGGGGTTCTTGTTCCAAGCCCCCCGGAACCAGGACCCCACTTTACCCCCCTCAGGCCGAAGGCGTCGGTCCACTTCCGGCTCTGCCAAACGTTTGCTCCTGACCTGGCTCTGAACGAGCGTCCCTAGAATGGGAGCGCTTTGGCTACCAGGCAGGCAACGTCCGTGTCGGAGCGCAACGGCGTGTTTATCTCCGTCGACATGGAGGGGATGGCCGGCGTCGTGCACCTGCAACAGGTCATCCGTGGAATGCCCGAATACGAACGATCATGCAAATTGATGACGGCGGAGACAAATGCCGCTGTCGCCGGGGCGCGGCGCGCCGGCGCCACGCGCTTCGTGGTCAATGACTCGCATGGTGATATGCGCAATTTCGTCCTCGACGAGCTCGATGAGGGCGTGGAGGTCATCAGCGGGGCGGACAAGCCCTACTCGATGGGGGCGGGGCTGGATCCGACGTTCGAGGTCGCCTTTTTCGTCGGCTACCACGCCTCGGTTGGACACGAGCGCGCCATCATGGATCACACCTACGGCGGGCGCACCGTCTACGCACTGCGCATCAATGGGCGGGCGCAGAGCGAGGCGACGCTCAACGCGGCGCTCGCCGGCACCTTCGGGGTCCGCACCGGCCTGATCACGGGCGATCAGGCCACCATCGACGAAGCGGCCGCGGAACTTCCCGGCATCGAAGGGGTCGTCGTGAAGGAGGCGCTCGGCCGCCAGGCGGCGCGATCGCTGCACCCGGCCGAGGCCCGCCGGCGCATCGAGGCCGGTGCCTATCGCGCCTACTCTGAACAGACCGGGCGGCCGCTCTATCAACCAAAGGGACCTTTCACGCTCGAAATCGACTGGATGAACGCCAACATGGCTGACCTTTGCGCCCAGCTGCCCGAGGTCGAGCGCGCCGGGCGGACCGTCCGTTATCGAACACTCGATTTCCAGACTTGCTATCGGATGCTGCTGGCGCTCCTCGTCATGGCCACGCCGGCGGCCTACCAGTATCCACGCCCATGACGCTGCCCGAGGCGATCGAGCAACTGCTGCAGCGGAAGGCACTCACGCGCGACGAGGCGGGCGACGTCATGGACCAGGTGATGGCGGGCGAAGTGACGACGGGGCAGCTCGCCGGCCTGCTGATCGCCATCCGAGCGAAAGGCGAGACGGTCGAGGAGATGACCGGCTTCGTCGACTCGATGCGGGCGCACGCAACGCCGCTCGACCTGCCGCCGGGGGCGATCGACACCTGCGGGACCGGCGGAGACCGTGCGGGGACGTTCAATATCTCGACGGCGGCGGCGCTGGTCGCGGCGGGAGCGGGTATCCCCGTGGCGAAGCACGGAAACCGGGCGGCGTCCAGCCGGTGCGGCAGCGCCGACGTGCTCGAGGCCCTCGGTGTCGACATCACGCTCGACGCCGGCGGCGTTCGGCGATGCATCGACGTCGCGGGCATGGGCTTTTGCTTCGCGCCAACGTTCCATCCCGCGATGCGTCACGCCGGCCCGGCCCGCAAGGAGCTCGGAGTCCGGACCGTGTTCAACGTCCTGGGCCCCCTGGCGAATCCCGGCCGGGTGCGCCGGCAAGCGCTGGGCGTGGGCGCCGCCTCACTGGCACCGCTGATGGTCCGTGTCCTGAAGGACCTCGGCCACGAACGGGCCCTGGTGTTCTACGGCGAAGATGGTCTCGACGAGCTGACAACCACCGGTCGCTCACGGGTCTTTCAGTTGAAGGACGGCCAGGTCAGCGAGTACGAACTCGACCCGGCGGACCTGGGGCTCCCCCGCTCGCGCTCCGAGGACCTCCGCGGCGGCACCCCGCCCGAAAACGCTAACCTCTTGCGGCAGGTTCTCGATGGGGAGAGTGGCCCCCGCCGCGATGTCGTCCTGATCAATGCGGCGGCGGCGGTGCTGGCCTCGGGACGGGCGGACGACTGGCCCCAGGCGTTGACGGTGGCGCGGGAATCAATCGATAGCGGTCGCGCCCGGCAGGTTCTCGACCGCCTGGTCGAGACCTCAAGGACCACAACGGGTCCATCCCTCTCCGGCGGAGGGTAGGCGGGGGCTTTTTCTAGCTGGAGGCGAGCCCGGCGATGCCGCCGGCCAGCAGCAGGAGACAGACCAGGCCGACGAATCCCCAGGCCGCCCAATAGGTAAGCCCCGAAAGCCGCCGAACCCGGCGAAGGCGGCGCATCTTGCCCAGCACGGCGCTCGAGGCCTTTTCTTCCGTCAGCAATATGTAGGGTATCGGCCAAGGGGTCGAAAACCTTCTCCAAATCCCGGCCGATTATGCTGTAGCCGATGCCGTTTCGGATCGCCGTTATCCCCGGCGACGGCATAGGTCCCGAAGTCATCGCCCAGGGTCTGCGGGTCCTGGAGACTGTTACCGCCGCCACGGGCACCCGCCTGGAGCTCATCACCTACGACCTGGGGGCCGAGCGCTACCTGCAAACGGGGGAGATCATCCCTGACGCGGTCTTCGCCGAGCTCCAGGCGGCCGATGCCATCTATCTGGGCGCCGTCGGCGATCCGCGGGTGCAAAACCCGCAGTACGCCGCCGGGCTGCTCCTGCGCCTGCGATTCGAGTTGGATCTCTGGGTCAACCTGCGGCCCTCACGGCTGCTCGCGCCCGGTCTGACGCCGTTACGCGATGCCGGGTCGATCGATCTGGTCGTCGTCCGCGAGAACACCGAGGGTGCCTACGTCGGCATCGGCGGGCAGTTCAAGCGGGGGACCCCGGACGAGATCGCGATCCAGGAGGACGTGAACACCCGCAAGGGTGTCGAACGCATCATTCATTACGCGTTCGAGCTGGCGCGGCGGCGGCGGGCGGCTGGCCATCGAGGCCGCGTCACGATGGTCGACAAAAGCAATGCGCTCTACCACGCGCACGACCTCTGGCAACGGGTCTTCGCGCTGGAGCGGCAGGGCGCGTCCGAGATCGAGGCGGAGCATCTCTTCGTTGACGCGGCGGCGATGCAACTGGTGAAGGATCCATCCCGCTTCGACGTCATCGTGACGTCCAATATGTTCGGCGACATTCTGAGCGACCTGGCCTCCGAACTTGTTGGCGGGCTCGGCCAGGCGCCCTCGGCGAACATCAATCCGGATAACCGCCGCGGCCTCTTCGAACCCGTGCACGGGTCGGCACCCAAGCATGCCGGCAAAGGGACCGCCAATCCGGTGGGGGCGATCCTCGCCGGCGCGATGATGCTGCGCCACCTCGGCGATGAACCCGGAGCCAGCCAGATCGAAAACGCCGTGATGTCCGCCGCGGGTGACCGGCGCACTACGAAGGACCTGGGCGGTGCGCTGAGCACGACGGCCGCCGCCGCTGCCGTGCTCGAGCGACTTGAGAGAATTGGGTCATCGCGTCCCTCCTGAATACGATCCAGCCCCCTCGTCGTAAGCCGGACGCCCCCTCACCGGTGAGCCCGGCCACCAAGCCGGTCGACCGGTCGCAGGACAGCGCTCACCTGGTCCGAGGTCGCGCGCTCATCTTCTGGGACCCGAAGATTCCAGGGAAGAAGCTCGACGCCATCGACACCGACCAGATCACACCGGCCGACGACTGCGTTTCGGAGAGCCTCGACCGGCTCGACGAGCGTTGGAAGGTGGGCACCTTCCGTTACCTGATGCCCGACTTTCGGCAGCGCGTCCATGGCGGCGAAACGTTCGTCATTGCCGGCGAGCGCTTCGGCATCGGGTCGTCGCGCGAGATGAGCCCGGCGGGACTAAAAGCGATCGCTGAAGAAGCCGGACTCGAGATCGTGATCGTCTGCGGCGACGCCGTGGGCGACATCTTCCGGCGCAACGCGCTCAACCTCGGCCTGCACGTCGTCCAGAGTCGCGCTGCTTCGGACGACGCACAGGAGGGCGATGTGCTGACCTTCGATTCCAAGACCCGCCGGCTGACGAACGAGACGCGTGGCAAGAGTTACGATCCCGTGCCATTGACGCCCGTCGAAGAGAACATCCGCCGGTCGGGCGGGATCATCGCCGTCGGACGGCGCGAGTTCGCCGAATCCACCGAACGCGTGCCCCGCGTGGAGTGGCCGGATCGTCAAACAGCCCGCGGTTTGTCCAGTACCGAGCAGATCGTCTGGGCGCATCGCGTCGACCAGGATGCCGAGGTGCGGCCGGGTAGCACGTTGCGCGTCTGGTGCGACCTGCTGCCCGCCTCCGATGGCACGGCGCCGTTTACGATCCATACCTTCAACCAGATCACCGGCGGCGGCACGATCTATCCTCGGCAGGCCGCCATCGCGAACGATCACTTCGTGTTTTCCGGCCGAAACGCCGACGACAGGCAGACCTCGATTGGGCGCGATTTCGCGAAGCTGCACGAGATCACCAAGCCGTACTACGCCACGCCCGGCGATGGGATCTTCCACTTCTACTTTCCCGAGCAGGGCCTTGTCGTGCCCGGGTCCTTCATCCCCGGCGCCGATTCTCACAGTCGCGCCTACGGCGCGTACGGCGCCGTCGGGACCGGCGTGGGCAGCACGCAGCTCGGCTTCGGCTGGTCGACCGGCTACATCTACTTCACGCCGGCCAAGCGCCGCCGGGTGGTCTTTACGGGGCGGTTGCATCCCTGGGTCAGTGGCAAAGACATCGTGCTGGCTCTGCTGCGTCGCTGGGGCAAGGCGCAGGCCCAAGGTATGAGCGTCGAGTTCGTCGACGCCGAGCGCCAGCTGCCCATTCCGTATCGCAACACCGTCGCGAACATGATGGCCGAGGCCGAGGCACAGAACGGCATCTTCGCGCCGGACGACATCACGCTCGACTGGTACGAGCGCAAGGGCATCGGCAACTTGCCCTATCCGCGTTTCGAGCCCGGCGACCAGGTGGCCTGGGATATCGACGAGACGCTGGACCTCTCTGAGCTGGTGCCCTTCATCGCCAAGCCGTTCGCACCGGGCAATGCCTACCCGGCGGACGAGGTCGCCCTGGAAAAGCTGGCGTTCGATAAGGCTTTCATCGGTTCCTGCACGAACGGCGGATACGACGACTTGCTCGAAGCGGCGCTGGTGCTTCGCGCCGGGCGCGAGCACGGCTTCGAGAAAGCGCCGAAGACTTTCGTCATCTTTCCGGGATCCGGCGGTGTCAAGCGCGATATCGAAAACCCGGAGCCGCGCCTCGGCGGCGAGTCGATCGCGTCGGTGCTGCGATCCGTCGGCGGGGAAATCCGCGAGTCGTGGTGCGGCCCGTGCTTCGGGCAAGGCCCGGATGCGCTGAAGAAAGGCGAG
Organism: Candidatus Dormiibacterota bacterium; assembly: GCA_035279665.1. Lineage (GTDB taxonomy): Bacteria > Chloroflexota > Dormibacteria > CF-121 > CF-121 > CF-13. The sequence continues at coordinate 20,438 of DATEHI010000131.1, forward strand.
GTTGCGATCACGTCGTTCAACCGCAACTGGCAGAACCGCATGGGCGTTGGCGGCCTCGGCTACCTCGCAAGCCCCGCGGTGGTCGCCTCGTCGGCCCTCCTCGGCTACATGGCCGGACCTTCGTCCCTCGGTATCGACTGGGATCCCGAACGCTTCGACGTCTCGATCTAACCCAGTTATTGGTCGTACGTGGGCCGGGTGTGGGTAAAGCGCGACCCGGGCGCCACGACGTCCGTTGTGTAGTCGACCACGCGGGCCGAGTGCACCTCGGCATGTATCCGTTCCGATTGCGGCAACGAGGACGCAACCAGGCCGCTGGCCCAAACGAGCCCGGCCGCGACGACCGTTGCGCCGGCGATCGGCAGCCGCGACCGTAACCGGCTCATCGGGCTGGCCCCTTGATGACTTCTAGCGGCATGGCGCGAGGCTTGCCCATCACTGTCAGGAGCGCCGCGATCGCCGCGCTGCGCGAGCGCAGAGTGCGGATCACAGCCGGATCGAACTGATGGCCGGCCGCCGCCTCGATGGTGCGCACGGCAGCCGGAACGCTCATGGCGACGCGGTAGGGGCGGTCGGAGGTGAGAGCGTCGAGCGCATCCGCGACCGTCAGGATTCGAACGGCGAGCGGGATGTTCTCCCCCTTGACACCATCGGGGTACCCACTGCCGTCCCAATGCTCGTGGTGATGGCGAACGCCCGCGAGGCTCGACTCCAGGAAACGCAGGCCCTTGAGCATCTCGTACCCGATGACTGGGTGCTCGCGCATCGCCGCCGTCTCCCGTTTATCCAGTGGTCCTGGCTTACGGAGGACGCGGTCCTCGACGCCGATTTTCCCGATGTCATGCAGCAGCGCCGCGCGGCCCAGCGCGATGAGCTCGCCCGCCAGCAACCCCATTTCGTCGGCGATCTCGAAGCTCAGCCTCGCGACCCGAGCCGAATGGCCGTACGTATACGGGTCGCGCGCGTCGATGGCGCGCGCCAGCGCCTCGATACTGTCGAATGATGTCGTCTCCAGTGCCTTCGTCTTCGCTTCGAGGCTGGCCGTCATTTCGCTGAACGAAGAGGTCAAATAGCCGATCTCATCGGCGGCGCGCGTCGGGGCCTGCTCGCTGAGGTCGCCGGCGGCCACGGTCCTCACGAGCCGCTCCAACGGTCGCGAGATCCGCCTCGCGAGCAGGCCACCGACCAGCAACACCAGGAGAGCCGTAAGGACAAAGACCAGGAGAAGGATGACCCGCAACTTGAATACGCCGTCGACGGCGCCATCGGCCGGTAGTCCGACTCCGAGGTATCCGAATCGCTCGCCCCGCACCGTCCAGTCCGCGACCGCGATCGCATAGGTGTGTCCACCGGCGGTAGCGCTTACGCGCATCAGGTGATCGAATGTCGCCGACTGGCGAACATCACGGCTCAGCATTGGCGGCGACCCTTCGAGCGGCTGGCCGTCGAGGCCGTAGAAAAATAACCGGCCGGCGTCGGTCCCGTGGATTTCCGCCGCGATGTCGGTGATCGATTCACCCAGGAGCACGGCGCCAACGACCCCACGATGCGGGTCCCTGACCGGGGCGGCCCAGTACACGATCTGCCCGGAAGCCTCGCGCACTACGGCCGCGTACTTATCGCCGCGTCCGTCATTGGCCCCGAGGAGCACTTGTCGGATGGCCGGCAGCCCGGCATAAGAGGCCGGCGCGGTGTCAGCTGGAATGGAGAGCACGCGGTTCCCCTGCGCATCCAGGATGCGGATTACCACCCGCGCTCCGTGAGCCGTCGCTACATCAGCGGCGTACAGGTCTGACAATCGTGGTCCGTCGCCGGCCGCGAGTGCGGCCGCAAGGCCCGTCCTGGAGGCCAGAGCTCGAAGGTCGTTGAGCCGGCCAGCCTCGAGGGTCGCGAGCCGGTCGTTGACCTGGACGCTGGCGCGAACGAGGCTCTGGTCGAAGCCCGCCATTCCGGCGCTCGCCGCCTGATACGTCAGCGCTGCCACACCCACGACGGCGACAAACACGACTAGCAGCAAGAAGGGGACGATGATCTGCCGTCGGAGCGGCCGTCGCCATGCCGCGTGGAGTCTCAGTTCGCTGAGCGCTGCGTCAATGGGTGCGCTCGACGTGAAAGAAGACGACTCGACGCGCGGTTGACTCACCGCTCACCCCCCGAAACAAATCTGCCTCCTACTGCGATCGTCGAAGGATTGGCGCACGAGACGTAACACCGAACGCAGGCTCTGTCAAGCAAAAACGAGCGCTGTTTTGGAAAATTACGCGACGTTTTGCGTCCGGTTGCCGGCGGCGCCGCGATCGGACCATTTCGGCGTTTCTCTCGTCACTCCCTGAGCAGGGCAAACCGCGTCGCTGGTAGGCGAAATGCCGATCACCCAATGTTCCCGAGAGTAGCGGCGCTGCCTTTTCGCCTCTCCTTGTGGCGACGCGCAGGCGGTCAGGGTGGCGCGCCCGGTCTTTGCCTGAATGGACAGCATGCGTAACCTCCTGAGTGCGCCACCAGTTAGGTATTCGTGCTCGACAAACTGACACGAGAGGATTTTCTCGCTCTCTTCGGGCTTGACTCGGAAGCCGAAGAGTGCATCGCCGTGGCGGACTCGCAAGAGACCTTCGCGATGGCCACCTTTCTTGTCGGACGGGCGCGCTATTACTGCTAGCGCCGCTTCCGGTGGGTCAGGACCCAGTTTTCATCGCGCGTTTGTTGACAACCGCATAGATCTCGGCCTCGTCGAGCAGATGATTGCCTTGCTTGGCCCCCTCGATGATCGCGCCAACCAGGTCGGGCCGCGGCTGGATGCCGTGCTGCTCCAGCCAGAAGACGACGTTCGACTCCCCACTCATCGGGCCGATCTCGATCACTTGCTCGCAGCCGAACAGCTCGGCGGGAACGCCGGAGTAAACGCGGTTCGCGAGCCAGTCGTCCCCCTTGCGCTTGGCCTTGATGACGGCCGCCGCATGAACACCGGTGGCTGTGCGGAACGCGTCCTTGCCGAGCACCGGATAATTTGCCGGGATCGCCATCCCGGTGCCCTCGGCGATCACGTTGCCCATCTCGCGAAGCTTGGTCAGATCCGTGTCGATCCAGCCCATCAGGCGAAAGTTCACAAGCAGCAGATCCAAATGGGTGTTGCCGACCCGTTCGCCAAGACCGAGCGCGCAGCCATGGATACGGTCGGCGCCCGCAACGGCCGCCTCGATGGCATTGATGACGCCGAGACCGCGATCGCTATGGCCGTGCCAGTCAAGGCCAACGGTGGGTTTCATTTCGTCCAGCATCCGTCGGACGTGGCGGACGACCGCGCGGGCGCCTTCCGGTGTCGAGTGGCCGACCGTATCGCAGACGGCGACGCGCGCCGCGCCCTCCTCGATCGCGGTGCCAAACAGTCGACGAAGCGTCTCGGGCTGGGCCCGGGTCGTGTCCTCGGTGACGTAGAGCACGGGCAACTCGTTCTGCCGGGCGAAACGGACGGCCTTGCGGGTGTTCTCAACCATCTGGTCGATCGTCCAGCCTTCGGCGTACTGGCGAATCGGACTCGAGCCGATAAAGGCCGCAACCTCGATCGGGATGCCGACGCGCTGCGAGATCTCGACCACCGGCCGGATGTCCACCTCGAGCGTGCGTGCCGCGCAGAGCGGCTTGATGCGCAGGCGTTGGTCGCGAATCTCCTGGGCCAGCCGCTCCACGTCCGCGGCGGCGCGTGGGCCAGAACCTGGAAGACCGAGGTCGATCGATCCGACACCGAGCTCATCGGCAAGGTGCAGGAAGCGTATTTTGTGTTCGATATCGGGGTCGCGCACAGACGGGCCCTGGATGCCATCGCGCAGCGTCTCGTCGTGAATGGCCACCGGGTGGGCCGGCTTGGGCGGGGCGTCGACCGTGTTCCAGTCGTAGATGAGCTGCGCTTCGTCAGGCACTGATCGTCTCGAGCTCAGCGACCAGCGCGGTGAGAAACTCTGTCGCCAGCGCCCCGTCCACGATCCGGTGATCGACGGAGATCGAAATCCAGGCGCCACTGCGGGCGACGACGTTGCCGTCGACCACCATCGGCCGCGGCTTGATGGCACCGAAGGCGACGACGCAGCATTCAGGCGGATTGATGATCGGCGTGCCGGTCTCGACCGGGCCGCTGGCGCCGACGTTGGTGACCGTAATGGTTCCGCCGCTCATCTGGCCGGGTGGCAGCGTTCCGGCGCGCGCGCCCTCGATCAGCTGGGCGCTTTTTTCCGCGATAGCGGTGAGCTCGAGTTGGTCCGCGCCTCGGAGGACCGGCACAAGCAACCCCTGGCTGGTGTTGACCGCGATCCCGACGTTGACCGGCTCCTTCAGGATGATCTCGTCGCGGCTCTCATCCCATGAGCTGTTCATCAAGGGAAAGGCGTGGACTGCCTTCACCACGGCCGCGATGAAATAGGGGAGAGGGGTCATTGAGCGGCCGGACGCCTTTCGCTGGCCGCGGGCCTTCATCAGGTTGGTGGCGTCAAAGATCGCGAACTCGGTGAATTGTGGAATCGTGGAAACCGATCGCACCATCTGACGGGCGATCGCCTTGCGGATCCCCACCACGCTGATACGCCGCTCGCCATCCGTAGACGGTGCGGCCGTCGATGGTGCCGCCGCTGGTGCCGATGCCGCTGCTTCGACGTCGGCGCGGACGATCCGGCCGCTCGGGCCGCTGCCCTGCACCTGTGCCAGGTCGACGCCCAGCTCTTTGGCGAGCTGGCGGACGAATGGTGCGGCTCGCACGTCGCCGCCGCTCTCCTGGACCGATGTCGCGGTGCGCGCTTTGCGTCGAATGCCGGATTCGGGCGCCCCCGGGCCGTAACCGACGAGTGTCCCTGGCGTGCCCTCGGCCGTAGCCTCTGCTGCCGCGATCGTCACGAGCGCCTCTCCGACCGCGACCGATTCGCCGGGCCGGGCGTGCAGTTTTTGAACCGTCCCGGCCCATGGCGAGGGGATAACCACGACGGCCTTGGCCGTTTCGACCTCGCACAGCGGCGTGTTGACGTCGACCCGTCCGCCTTCCTCGACCTTCCATGCCACCAACTGGGCCTCGGTCAGACCCTCGCCCAGGTCGGGCAATCGGAACGTCTGATCAGCCATAGCCGAGTGCCGTGTCGGCCGCCTGGAGGATGCGGTCGACGTCGGGTAGATAGAGCTTCTCGTAGCGGGCTGGGGGATAGGGGACGTTCAATCCACCGATGCGCGCCACCGGCGCCTCCAGCAGGTCGAACGCGTCGTGACTGATACGGGCGGCGACCTCGGCTCCGAACCCGCAAAAGACGGGGGCCTCGTGCACGACCACGGCGCGATGCGTTTTGCGCACCGAGGCCATGACCGTGTCCATGTCGAGCGGCGACAGGCTCCGCAGGTCGATGACCTCGATCGATATCTGTTCGGCCGCCGCCGCTTTCGCCGCCTGGAGCGCAACACTCACGGTAGGCCCGTATGCAATCACCGTAACGCCGGAGCCCTCGTGCGCCACCCGCGCCTGGCCGATGGGCACGCGAGCGGCGGGGTCGATCTCTTCTTTGAGGTAGTAGCGCGCCTTCGGCTCGAAAAAGATCACCGGGTCCGGGTCCTCGATCGCGGCCTGGAGGAGGGCATAGGCATCGCCGGGCGTCGACGGCGTCACGACCTTCAGGCCGGCGGTATGCGCGAAGTACGCCTCAGGACTCTCCGAGTGATGCTCGACCGCGCCGATGTTGCCAGCGAAGGGGACACGAATCGTGATCGGCAGCGAGACCCCGGAGCGATTTCGGTACTTGGCGACGTGGCTGACGATCTGCTCGAATGCCGGGTAAATAAAGCCGTCGAACTGGATCTCCGGCACGGGCCGGAATCCCCGCAGCGCCAGGCCCACTGCCACGCCGATGATGGCCGACTCGGCGAGTGGCGTGTCGAACACGCGCTCTTCACCGAAGGCCTTCTGCAGCCCATCGGTGATCCGAAAGACGCCGCCGAGCGCGCCCACGTCCTCGCCGAAGATGAGGACGTTGTCATCGCTGGTCAGGGCGTCGCGCAGCGAGAGGTTGATGGCCTTCGCCATCGTCACGGCTTCCATTACGGGCCCTCCAGGGAGGATTCGAATTCTTCGCGCTCCCGAAGGAACGACTCCGGCGGCTTCGAATAGACACCGCCGAACATCGCCTCGCCGGGAGCCGGCGTGGGCAGCGCGAGCAGTCGCGCGCGCATCGCCTGGGCCGCCGACTCGGCGGCGTCCACGATCGCCTTGACGGTTCCCTCGTCGATGATGCCATGCTGCACGAGCCAGGCACGATAGCGGGCGATCGGATCTTTGTCATTCCAGGCCTGCAGCTCGGCGTCCGTTCGGTATCGCGTTGGATCGTCGGAGCTGGTGTGCGCGCCCATGCGGTAGGTCACCGCCTCGATCAGATACGGGCCCTCGCCCTGTCGAGCGCGGGCGGCGGCGGCCCGCACGGCCGCGTAGACGCCGAGGACGTCATTGCCGTCGATGCGGATGCCAGGAAACCCATATCCGGGGGCGCGCTCGGCGATGGACCCCGCGGTTTGCTTCGACAGCGGGACGGAGATCGCCCAGTAGTTGTTCTGGCAGAGAAAGACCACCGGCGCCTTGAACACGCCGGCGAAGTTCATGGCCTCGTGCCAGTCGCCCTCTGAAGTGGCGCCATCCCCGAAGGTGGAGAGCACAACCTCGTCGCTGTGCTTGAGGCGGCAGCCCATCGCGAACCCAACCGCATGGGGCACCTGGGTCGCGACCGGAATGGCCAGTGGTGCGAAGTGGTGCTTGCGCGGATCCCAGGGTCCGTGGGAGAGGCCACGGAACAGCGTCAGCATGTCCGCGGCGTCGATCCCCCGGATCATCGCCATGCCAAACTCGCGGTAGCTGGGGAAGACCCAATCGTCGCTCCGAAGGGCCGTCATGGCGCCGACGTGGATTGCCTCCTGCCCGAGGAACTGACCCCACAGGCCGAGCTCGCCCTGTCGCTGCAGATTCAGCGCCTCCTGGTCCGCGCGCCGGATCAGCACCATGTTCCGGTACAGCTCGCGGAGCGCCGCGGCGTCCAGGCCCAGGCGGCTCCTCCCTTCCGCGGTCAGCTCGCCGGCCGGTGAGAACAGGGCGCGCACCGGGTCGTCCGCTGCGACGACTCGAACCACGTCCGCCATTGCCGGGAATATCCTATACCGGAGTTATACTGGCGACCCGCTGGCGGCAAACATGAACATCGCGAAGCTGAACATTTTCCGGGGCTTCCACCTTCGTAGGAAGATCGTCGCCGCCTACCAGCAGCACGTGGACTACCGGCGCGAGGCGGCGCTGCGCATGTGGGTGGCGTTCATCGGCACCTTCGTCTTCCTGCGCCTGCTGACGTTCGGCATCCGCTATCACCTCCTCCCCGTCACGAACGTCGTGACCAGCAGCGGGCTCCACATCCATCACTTCGTCTGGGGAATCGTGATCCTGCTGATCATCGGCTTCCTCGGGATCATGTTCTGGTCGCAACGGCTCCACGCGTGGCTGGGGCTTGCCTTTGGCATCGGCGCCGCGCTCGTCATCGATGAGTACGCCCTCTGGCTCAACCTCCAGGACGTGTACTGGCTGCCCGCCGGCCGGAGCAGTATCGACCTCGCCATCCTCATCGCCGCGGTTCTGGGGCTTTATTACGCGGCGGACCGGTTCTGGAAGCAGCTCGTCAGGGAATTACAGGCGGCGATCAAATTCGTCAGCAGCCAAGAGGGCCGCCTGTTTCGCGCACGATCGCGCACCGCGACCGCCACGACGACCACGACGACCACGACGACCACGACGACCACGAAATAGACCGCGTTGGCCGGATGTGACGTTGGAGGGACGGCTATTGTGTAGCTCGAATTGGCTGCGCGCGAACCTCGTCCAACCACGAGCTACACCATCCCCAAGGGCGACCGGGAGCGTCTCCAGCATCAGCTTGCTTCGATCGGTGCTCTCGACCAGCCGCTCGGTCCCTACGAATCCTGGCGGATGAAGCTCGCGGACGGCGCAAGCCAGGCGACCGCGATCATGTACCAGTCGGGCAAGCTGGTGGTCGCCGGCCACGCGCCGGCCTTCGATCATGCGCTGGCCATCGTCGAGTCGGTCGGGAGCCCGGTCCCCCCGAAGCGCGCTCACGCAGGCCTACCGACGTCGGCGCCTGCGGAGACGCCGCCTGAGACCGAGCCGCACATCGGCACGGACGAAGCGGGAAAAGGCGACTTCTTTGGGCCGCTCGTGACGGCGGGGATCTATGTCGATGAACGAACGGCCAAGTTGCTGCGGACTCTTGGCGTCCGCGACAGCAAGCTCGTCGGCGATCGGGAGCTGCGCGGACTCGCGACCAACATCCGCGCCGTCGTCGAGGCCGACAAACGTGCCGTGATCATCCTGGCCCCCAGGCGCTACAACGAGCTCTACAAGCAGATGCGCAGCGAAGGGAAAAACCTCAACACGCTGCTGGCCTGGGCCCACACCCGGGTGATCGAAGATCTGATCGGTCACCGGCTCCAGCCGACGTTCATCCTCAGCGACCAATTCGGAGACAAGCGATACATCGAGAGCCGCCTGATGGTCGATACGCGGCTCAGCGGCGTTCCCGTGCTCCAGATGCATCGCGCCGAAGCGGACGTGGCGGTCGCTGCCGCGTCGGTCCTCGCCCGCGACGCGTTCCTGCACTGGCTCGACCAGGCTGGAAAAACACTCGGCCTGACCGTGCCGAAAGGGGCGTCGCCGAAAGTGATCGAAACCGGCAAACTGCTGGTCAGCCGGATGGGCGCCGACGGTCTTAGGGACTACGCGAAAGTCTCCTTCAAGACAATGGAGAAGGTCCTGGCTGGAACGACGCCCGAGTCCCTAAGCTAGATAGTCGTGCCGTCCGACACGCGCACGACTTATCCCCAGCTCTTTCGCATCCCGACCTTCCCCCGGTTGGCGAGCAGTGTCGTCCTCGCGCGGACGGCCAATGCGATGATGCAGCTGGCGCTCGTGCTCTTCGTCCTCCAGCGCTTCCACTCCCCGACGCTGGCCGGCCTGACCGTCTTCCTCGCCATCGCACCAGGGATTGCCGTCAGCCCGATTGCCGGCGCCCTGCTCGATCGGCATGGCCGGGTGCGGTTGATCATCCTCGACTACGCCGTCGGTGCGCTCGGCCTCTTCCTGATCGCCGGCCTCGACGCGGCCGGGCAGCTGACCCCGGTGGTGCTCCTGCCGATCGTCGCGGTCGCCGCCCTGACGTACCCGCTCAGCAACAGCGGGGCGCGCTCCTTGCTGCCGCTGATCGTCCCCAACCGGCTCTGGGACCGCGCCAACGCGCTGGACAGTATGGCCTACGCGGTGACCGGGGCCGCCGGCCCGGCGCTGGCCGGCGGCCTCACCGCCGGATTCGGACCACGGGTCGCCTTGCTCACCGCGGCCGCTTTCTACATCGCTGCTGCGCTTTCGCTATCCGGGCTTGCGGAACCGCTGAGTCGCGGAGGGACGACCTCGGTGCTGGCCGACGCGCGGGACGGGTTGCTTTACGTCGTGGTCCGAAACGCGTCGTTGCGCGGTTTGGCCATCGTCGTGTCACTGATCAATGTGGGTTTTGGCATCCTGATCGTGGCGCTGCCCGTCATGATCTTTCAGCGGGTGCACGGTGACGCCGCGCTGGTCGGCGAGCTGTGGGCATTGCTCGGGCTGGGATCGGCTGTCTCCGTCTTCTTTTTCGGACGCTACAGCAGCGAGGGGCGAGAACGCCCCATGCTCGGTATCGCGACCCTGGCGAGCGGGGTCGGCATGGGCGTCCTCGCGTTGACAGGCAATGTCCTCGTGGCGGCCGTCGCCATGACGTTCCTGGGGCTCGCCAACGGCCCCGCCGACATCGCCTTGTTTTCGATGCGGCAACGTCGCACCGATCCCGCCTGGTACGGCCGGGCCTTCGCCGTGTCGATGTCGCTCAACTTTGCCGGGACGCCACTTGGGTCGGCGATCTCGGGTCCCCTGATCCATGTCGGGCTCACGCTGGCGATCGGCGTCGCCGCGGCGTTCTTGCTGCTCGCCGCCGGGCTGACGCCACTGCTGATTCCGAAAAAGCCTGGGTATAACATTCCGGGTGAGTCCGCCAGGCAGTCGCGCCGGGATCGTCCCGTCGAGGAAAGTCCGAGCTCCGCAGAGCAGGGTGCCGGGTAACGCCCGGTCGGGGTGACCCGAAGGAGAGTGCCACAGAAAAGACACAGCCGTCGCGCGAGCGGCGGCGAAGGTGAAAAGGTGCGGGTAAGAGCCCACCAGCAGCCGGGAGACCGGCTGGCTCGGTAAACCCCACCCGGAGCAAGACCGAATAGGAGGACGATACGGCTGGCTCGGCCGGTCCTCGGGTAAGGTCGCTAGAGTCGCCGGGTAACCGGCGACCGAGACGGATGACTGCCGCCCCACGGCGCGCCGGCTTTGCCGGCTGAAGCGGGGAACAGAACTCGGCTTACCGGCGGACTCACTTTTCGTAACGACTTCGTCGCACCGGACGTAAACCAAACGTCCTCATGCCGGCTCTACGGTTTCGTGATCATGGCTGACGATCAGCCGGTGCTCGTTGCGCCAGGGTTTGAAGCCGCCGTCCATGCGGAGAGCGGCCGCCTTTTCGCCGTTGCCTATTCCATCCTGCGGGACGCGCACGAGGCCGAGGACGCCGTGCAGGAAACGATGGAACTGGCCTGGCGGTCCTGGGACGCGCTGCGCGATCCATCGAAGCGGAGCGCCTGGCTGCGCCAGATTTGCGTTCGCCGCGCAATTCGCACACGCAGGCGCCTGCTCCCCCGACTCTGGCTCGCCGACAGCATCACGGTGCACGCGCAACCACAAGACGAACCCGATCTGGATCTCGATCGATCCTATCGCCGCCTCACCCGCCAACAGCGCGCCGTGGTGACGCTCCACTACGAATATGGCTACTCGCTCGACGAATGCGCCGCGCTGATCGGATGTCAGCCCGGGACCGCTCGCAGCCACCTCGCCCGAGCGCTGGCCAGCCTTCGAAAGGAGCTCAACTATGGGTAAGCCCGACGAGTTCGATCCGCGCCTCAAGTCCTATCTGCATCGCGGTGCGAGTACGCCGCCGCCCGCGGGCATGGACGCGCGCATCATCGACTCCGCCCGCCGGCGGAAGACCGGCTGGGTGCTCCAGGTCGTCGGGGCGGCCGCCGTACTAGTACTTGCCATCGGGCTGGGGATCGTCGTCCAGCGAGCTCGTCAGTCGGTGGGCGTGACTCCGACGGCATCGCCGGTCACATCGCCGATCACCAAGCCAACTCCGTATCCGACGCCGGCGACGAGCAGCGCGCCGTACCCACTGCTGCCGCCTGTAAGCATGCGCATGATCAACGCCACCACTGGCTGGGCTGCCGGCTCCGGCACCAACCGCATTCTTCGGACAACGGATGGCGGATCCCATTGGGATGACGTGACTCCGCGTTGGGCCAGGCTGGGCACCTGGACCACGTTCTTCCTCGATGCCAACAACGCCTGGCTCGCATCGTCGCTCCAGCCTGGCTCGGGCTCGCCTGACTTTACGGTCAAGATCTACCGGACGTCCGACGGGGGCCAGAGCTGGCAGTCTGTTGGTACGGCCGAGGCCGACTGGGGGTTCCCCGCGGCGCTGGACTTCGTCGACCGGCAGCGGGGATGGCTCTTCATCAAGCAAGACGGCACTCTCGAAACGCCCGGTTCCAACATGGTCGCCGTCTACGGGACCACGGACGGCGGCGCCAGCTGGAACAAGCTGTCTCAAACAGATACGAGCGCGATCGCGGGCCATCTGCCACAGGCTTGCTCGAAGCTGACCCCCGTTTTCCTGAATGCCTCCACCGGTTGGATCCCGGGTGGCTGCGGTGCTGGCGGCGGGTACTTTCTCTACGTGACCCGCGACGGCGGCCGGAATTGGGCTGGGGTTGCCCTCAGAATGCCCAGGGCGGGTACGTTGACTTGCGATTGCGGGATCGAGAGGTTGCGCTTCTGGGACAACCAGCACGGCGCATTCGTGCTAAACGACGCATATCAAGACTCGCGCGGCTATGCGCAGAATTTCCTGTACACGACCACCGATGGCGGCCGGTCCTGGCAGCTGGGCCCACTCATGCCCCAGAACTCGTTCTGGGTCTACTTCCTTGACGCCGGGCACGCCTGGACCCTGGATGCCAAGGCCAACAACCTTCTCTTCAGCGCCGACGGCGGGCAGCACTGGTCAGCCGCCGGGACGGTCCCATCCAATTCGAATGGCGTCGTCATGGATTTCCAGTTCGTCACGGCGCAGGTGGGTTGGGCGCTTGGCGCCGACTCCAGGGGTCTGCCGATTCTCAAGACCCTCGACGGCGGGAAGACCTGGACGACGCAGCTCGCTCCTTAATGGGCGCGGCGGATTCGGCGGATTTTTCCGGCGCCCCTATGCACACGAGAGTCGCTTACGTGCACTGAGTCAGTCCAGTGATTGAATCGGGCGGGTGCGTCGTCCAGCCGGCCCATCGCGCACTCGGCCGAAATGGCGACGGCCTCGTGTGCGCGTACAGGCCGGCATCCGACGCCCGCCCTGTTACGCGCGAAAGCGCGGGCTCGGCTTGCGGCCTCGCGTGCCGGCCCGCGAGATCAGCGGCACAACATCTAGTAGGTCATTTCGCGGGCCGGCACTAGCCCACAAGATTTAGTCCGAATTTGTTGACAGGCACCTGTCGCGGTGGTAGCGTTCGCCGTGCTGGTGGCACAAAGTGGGGAAAAGTGGGGAGAGTGAGACAGCCGGTGATGATTCCTGATGTTCCTCGGCACCTACCGGCACTCGGTGGATACCAAGGGCCGGGTTGCGATTCCCGCCCGTTTTCGGGAACAACTCCCCAGTGGGACCGTCATCTCCAAGGGCGCCGAGGGATGTCTGCAGGTCTATCCGCCCCAGGAATGGGCGCAGGAGCAGGGCTTGCGGCTGGGCTCGACGACGCCCGCGGAGGAGCGGCGCCTCGCCCGCATGATGTTCGGCGCCGCCCGCGAGTGCGAATTCGACGCCCAGGGACGCATCGTCCTGTCCGCCGATCAGCGGCAGTACGCCGGCATCACGGGCATTGCCTGGATCGTTGGCGTCAACAACTTGATCGAGATCTGGAACGACGAGGGGTGGCGCCACATCGGCGAGGCGACGCCGGAGGAGTACACACGCATTCAGGACCAGGTGGCCGAGCGGCGACGTGCCCAGCGCACGTGACCGACGCGGCCGCCCTCGTAACTCGTCTCGCGGCCTTTCCACACCGGGGCCGCTCATTCGACCGTCCGGGCCGTCCGGACATCGACCCGTACTTTTACAAGAAGTCATAACGAGCCTTCAACCAGCCCCCGGGCAGGCGTTCATCGACGCCACGCTAGGGGGTGGGGGATATGCGCGGGCGCTGATCGAGCGCCTGCGGCCGGGCGGCGTGCTGCTCGGCATCGATCGCGACGCCTCCGCCCTCGAGCGATTCGCCCGGGAACCGCTGCCTCCGGACATCACGGTGATGCTGGAGCACACCAACTTCGCGCAGCTCGACCGGGCGGCCGAGCGGATCGGCCGCCCACCAAACGGGATCATCTTCGATCTCGGTCTTTCCTCACTCCAGCTGGACGACCCGGAGCGGGGGTTCAGCTTTCAGTCGGACGGACCGCTCGACATGCGACTGGACCGCAGCGAATCGTGGACCGCCGCCGACCTGCTCAACCGCGAGTCGGAGAGTGACCTACGGCGCATGCTGCGGGACTACGGCCAGGAGCGGTGGGGATCCCGGATCGCGCAACGAATCGTGGAGCGTCGGCGCCAGCTACCGTTCAAGACGACCAGGGACCTGGTCGACGTAGTGGCCGGGGCCATCCCACGCGGTGCGTGGCCACGCGACATTCACGTCGCGACCCGCACCTTCATGGCATTCCGGATCGCGGTCAACCGCGAGCTGGACGCGATCGAAAAGGGGTTGAAGGCAGCCATTGAAGTGCTTGCACGCGGTGGGCGCGTAGGGGTCGTCTCCTTCCACTCCCTCGAGGACAAGATTGCAAAGAACCTATTCAACGTCGAAGCAACAGACTGTATTTGTCCGCCCCAAGCGCCCGTTTGTATCTGCGGACACCGTCGGTCGGTACGCGTCATCACGCGCAAGCCCATCACTCCTTCGGAAGCCGAGGTGCAGGTCAATCCCCGCGCCCGGTCGGCGAAATTACGAATCGCGGAGAAACTATGAACCCCGTCCATGTCATTCCACAAGTCAATACCTGAGCGGCCGCATGGTGGAATCCCTCCCTCCTGGGCATCTACTAGTATTGCGGCCCCGCCGGCCCGATCCGACCCCTCCGGCGCGCGCGTTTCCCCCTTCGCGCGCGCGCCGGAGTCGCGGCCGGCCTTCCATCTCGCCCCTGGTCGGCGCGGTGTCATTGATCGCGGCCGCCCTGCTGCTGGTGGCGCAGTCGGCCGCCGCTACCCAGGCGAGCTACCAAATCGCGACGCTGAAGCAGGAACAGGCGCGCCTCAGCGGCGAGCACGACCAGCTCCTGGCCCAGCTCGCCGGCGACCGCGCCGCCAACCGCGTCGCCACCGCGGCGCAGCAACTCGGCCTTTCCCATCCGAGCCGCTGGCAATACGTTCACGGGACCGGCTCGCCGATCGCGCTCGGCCCGCATCCCGCGAATTCGGGCCGTCCCGGCGTTTGGGACGGCGTGCTGGCCGTGTTGGGTGCGGTGATCGGCCGCCCGCTGACTTCCGAACCAGCGCACTAACCGGACGGCGACCGTGAGGGGCACCCAGGAACTCGAGCCGCGGAGCCGCATCCTTACATTGATGGCGCTCGTGCTCTGCGCCTACCTGGTCCTGCTGGGCCGGCTCGCGTACTGGCAGCTCTGGCGCCACTCGGACATGGCTCGGCTGGCAGCCACCTATCACGACGACACGATCACCCTCGCCGCCGCGCGGGGCAACATCCTCGACCGGTCCGGCGCCCTGCTCGTGACCAACACGCCGGTCTATTCGATCTTCGCGTCGCCGGACCAGATTACGGGCGCCGAGCGCAACGGCATCGCCGCCAAACTGGCGCCGCTGCTTCAGCTCACCCCTGCCGATATCGAGGTCAAGCTCGCGTCGGCGCGACAGTTCGTCTACCTGGCCCGGCGCGTTCCGGCCGCGGTCGCCCAGCAGCTCGACGCGATGCGCCTCCCCGGGATCGGCAAGGTCGCCGAGACCCAGCGGTCCTATGTCGACGGCGGCGTCGCCGGGACAAGCCTCGCGGCCAACCTACTGGGTTTCGCCAACGATGCGGGAACGGGCAACTACGGCATCGAGGGCTATTACGACAAGACCCTCGCCGGCCAGGCGGGCTTCGAGGCGACGGTGCGTGACCTGGCGAACCAGCCGATCGTCCTGAGCGATCGCCAGCGCCGCGAGCCGGTGAACGGCATGACGTTACAGCTATCGCTCGACAGCACGATCCAGGTGGTCGCCGAGCGAGCGCTGGCCGACGGCGTCCAGAAATATCAGGCCGAAAGCGGCTCGCTGATCATCATGGAGCCGGCCACCGGTCGCATCGTTGCCTGGGCCGATGCGCCCAGCTACAACGCAAACCAGTTTGCGACGACGCCTACCGCGCAATTCATGGACCCCATCGTTTCGAATCTTTACGAGCCGGGGTCGGTGATGAAGGTAGTGACACTGTCCGGCGCGCTCGATGATCACGCCATCACGCCCGAGACGCGGTTCAACGAGACCGGCGTCGCGGTGGTGGGCGGAGTCGCGATCCACAACTGGGACAACCGGGCCCACGGGAATGTCACCATGACCCAGGTCCTCCAAAACTCGCTCAACGTCGGCGCGGTCAAGGCCCAGCAGATGGAGGGGGCCGCCCCCTTCTACCAGTACATGCAACGCTTCGGCATCGGCGCCCCGACCGGCGTTGACGTCGCGGCGGAGACGGCCGAGCCGCTTCGTGATCTCGCAAAGTGGAAGCCGGTCGAGCTCGCGACCGCCTCCTTCGGCCAGGGGGTCGACACCACACCCATCGAGATGCTGGCCGCCGTCAACGTGGTCGCCACCGGCGGCAACCTCGTCTGGCCGCACGTCGTGGACCAGGTGATCGACGCGAACGGGACGCGCCATCCGGTTCAGCCGCGCATCGTCCGCCAGGTCATCAGCGCGAAGACTGCGCAGCAGATGCAGCAGATGATGGTCGGCGTTGTTGAGAAGGGCTCCGGTTTTGCCGCGCGGATCGACGGCTTCAAGAATCGGATCGCCGGCAAGACCGGCACCGCGAGCATTCCGGAAAACGGGAAATATCTTCCAGACGCGACCATCGGCTCCTTCGTCGGCTTCGTGCCCGTTGATCACCCGCAGTTCATCATGCTGGTGATCACCCGCAAGCCGAAGGTTCTCTTCGAGGGTGCGTACGTCGCCGCCCCCATCTGGAAAACCGTCGCCAGCGCCCTGATCACCCAGTGGCAGATCGCCCCGTGAGGCGGCGGTGGAGGCGACAGCGAGAATAGTGATGCTGTGGGCATGTCTGTGAAGGACGTGGTGAACGCGACACGCGGCCGGCTGCTCAGCGGTGCGCACGATGTCACCTTCACCCAGCTCTTTGTCGATTCGAGGGAGGTGAGACCGGGCGGCCTGTTCGTTGCCTTGCGCGGCGAGCAGCACGACGGGCACGTCTTCATTCCCCAAGCGATCGAGCGCGGTGCCGCCGGGATTCTCTGCGAGCGGCCACCGCAGGGCGTCGAAGGCGCGGCAGTGGTCCAGGTCGAGGACACTCGGCAGGCGCTCTTCGACATCACGGCCGATCGGCTCGCCCGTCAGCAACACCCGATCGTCGCAATCACCGGCAGTGCCGGCAAGACGACGACCAAAGACCTGATCGCGCACGTGCTCGGGAGACGGCTCCGGGTGCACAAGAGCGAAGGCAACCTGAATACCTACACCGGCATCCCGATGACGATCTTCCAAATGGATCCGCGCGACCGGGCGCTCGTTGTCGAGTACGCGATGTCGCGGGCGGGCGAGATCCGCGAGTTGACCCGCGTGGCTCCGCCGACGATCGGCGTCGTCCTCAACGTCGGCCTGGCCCACGTTGGTTTCCTGGGTTCGATCGAGGGCGTGGCGGCGGCCAAGCGCGAGCTGGTCGAAGGACTCGCTCCCGGCGGATTGGCGGTCCTCAACGCCGACGACCCCCGGGTTCGCGCCATGTCGGCGGTGGCCCGCCGCTTCACGCTTTTCGGCGTATCGAGCGATGCGGCCGTCCGCGCCGAGAAGATCCGGCTCCATGGCCTCGAGGGCAGCACGTTCATGCTATTCACGCCGCGCGGCAAAGCCGATGTCTATCTCCGCCTGCCCGGCCACCACAGCATCTCGAATGCGCTCGCCGCCGCCGCCGTCGCGCTGGAATTCGATTTCGACGCGCCGGCAATCGCGTCGGCGCTGCACGGCTTCGCGCCACCGGCGCGGCGGATGAACATCGTGTCCGGACGCAACGGCGCCACCGTGATCGACGACTCCTACAATGCCAGCCCCGGATCGATGCTCGCGGCGCTCGAGGTGCTGAGCCTGGCGCCCAGGGGCTCACTGAGAGTAGCGGTGCTGGGGGACATGCTGGAGTTGGGCGACCATGCGGAACGGGCCCACGAAGAGATCGGTGCGCTTGCCGGCAAGACCGCCGACGTCCTGATCGCGGTCGGCGAATATGCTCCCCGCGTGGTGCAGGCCGCGCGCCGGGCCGGCTTACCCGCCGATCGTGCCTTCGTCGTCGAGAGCGCCGAACAGGCGGTGGCATCGTTGACCCCCTTGCTCACCGCGCAAACCCAGGTGCTCGTCAAGGGCTCCCGCGGCATGCGTCTGGAGCGTGTCGTCGAGCAGATTCGTGAGGCGCCATGAGGCCCTTGCTCGTCTTTGTCGCCGCCCTCGTCGTGAGCGCCCTCGTCTTCCCAGCGGCGATCGGCCAGTTAGCCCGCGCCAGGATGGGCCAGCAAATCCGCGAAGAAGGCCCGGCCGCCCACCACGGCAAGGCCGGCACACCGACCGCGGGCGGCCTGGTGTTCGTGCTGGTGGCGCTCGTCCTCTACCTGGTTGCCGACCGCTCGCTGGCCGGCGGCTTCGTGCTGACCGCCCTGGTGTTGGGCGCGGCCCTTGGCTTCATCGATGACTTCTCCGCCATCCGCGGCGGGCGCAACCTCGGGCTGAAGGCCCGCCAGAAGATCGTGATCCAGTTGGCGACGGGCGCGCTGCTCGGCTATCTCGCGCTGCGCTGGGGGCTGACCGGCCAGCTCGTCCCCTTCGACGGGCGGCACCCGATCAGCGGCTGGATCCTGGTCTTCGTCACGGCGCTGGCGGTGGCCGCCGGCTCCAACGCCTTCAACCTGACGGATGGCAGCGACGGCCTGGCCGCCGGAGCGGGCGCCATCACCTTCGGCGCGCTGGCCATCATCGCCGTCCTGCAACATCGACCCAGTGCGGGTCTGATGCCGGCCATCCTGGCGGGCGTCCTTAGCGGTTTCCTGTTCTACAACCTGTTTCCGGCGCGCGTCTTCATGGGTGACACGGGGAGCCTGGCGCTGGGGACGGCCATGGTCGCGGCGGCGATCGCCACCGGCTTCCTCTGGTATCTGCCGTTGCTGGCCCTCGTCTTCGTCGTCGAGACCGTCTCCGTGATCGCGCAGGTCGCGAGCTTCAAGATGACCGGCAAGCGAATCATCAAGATGTCGCCGCTGCACAACCATTTCATCGTCTCGGGATGGCGCGAGATGCGGATCGCCATCTGGTTCTGGACCGGGTCGCTGGTCGCCGCTGTGCTGGCGGTTGCGCTGGCCCGGCCGGGGGCTCCGCTGTGAAGGGGCGGCACGCGCTGGTCCTCGGCTACGGCCGCAGCGGACGGGCGGCCGCATCCTTTCTTACTGGTCGCGGAGGATCGGTACGGGTGGTCGATCGCGCCGACACCCCGGAGCTGCGTGCCGCGCTCGCGCGGGCAGGGATTCAGGCCCGCCTCGGCGGTTACGGCGCGGAGGACCTCAACGGCACCGACCTCCTGGTGGTCAGCCCCGGTGTGCCGTGGGATGAGCCCCTGGTCGAGACCGCCCGCCGGCGCGGCATCGAAGTGACCAGCGAGATCGACCTCTTCTTCCGCTCATGTCCCGCCCGCATCGCCGGGATCACGGGTACCAACGGCAAGACGACGACCACGGCGCTCACCGCGGAGGTCCTCCGTGTCGGCGGGCTGCGGGTCATGCGAGGCGGCAACATCGGCGAGCCCGTCCTCGACCGCGTCGACCAGCTCCGCCCGGACGATTGGGTCGTGCTGGAGCTGAGCAGCTTTCAGCTGGAGTCGATCACCACGCCGCGATTGCACGTTGGCGTGGTGCTGAACGTGACGCCCGATCATCTCGACCGCCACAAGTCGTTCGCGCGCTACGTCGAGATCAAGGCACGCGCGATTGCCTTCATGGAGCCAGAGGACCACGCGGTGCTCAACGCGGATGACCCCGCCTGTGCCGGAATGCGGACACAGACCAGGGGCCAGGTGCTGGCGTTCGGTCTTCATCAGCCCGTTGACCGAGGCGTCACCATGGTGGATGGCTGGGTTACCATCGCCCACGCCGGCGTAAAGCGCCGGGTGCTGCCGGCCGCCGAGGTCCCGCTTCCTGGCGACCACAACCTCAGTAACGTGATGGCTGCTGTCGGCGCCGGCGACGCGGCCGGCGTCGCGCCCGAGCGGATTGCCGATGCCGTGCGGCAGTTCAAAGCCGTCGAGCATCGGCTGGAACCGATCGGCACCTTCAACGGCGTCCGCTGGTACAACGACTCGAAGGCGACCAACCCGGACTCGACCTACAAGGCACTCGCGGCCTTCAGCGAGCCCATCATCCTGATCGCCGGTGGCCGCAACAAAGGCATCGAGATCGAGCCGCTGGCCCGAGCGATCGCGGGCCGGGTCGTCGCGCTGGTGACGATGGGGGAGACGGGCGAGGAGCTGGCCCGCCGGGCGCATGACGCCGGTCTGAAAAAGGTCGAGCGCGCGGAGGACCTGGCCGATGCGGTGCGCAAGGCCGCCGCGCTGGCACCGCCCGGCTCGGTGGTCCTGCTGTCACCGGCGTTCACCAGCTACGACATGTTCCTCGACTACGAGGACCGGGGGCGGCGCTTCAAGGCGACCGTGCTCGCGGAGCTGAGCCGGTGAGGGCGCGGGCCGCGCTCGAGCTGCCGGCCGCGCGCCGGACGCTGGCTTCCACCCGTCTCTGGCGTCGCGGTGACCGCGCGCTCGTGCTCGCCGTCCTCGCCCTGACGGCCTTCGGGCTGGTGATGGTCTTCTCCGCCTCCGAGGTGCAGGGTTGGCTCTGGTTCCACAACGCGGCGTATTACTTCGAGCGCCAGCTGCTCTGGCTCGCCCTCGGCGTCATTCTGCTGTGGGCCGCGGCCCACATCGACTATCACCGGCTCCGACCGCTCGCCTGGCCGCTGGCGGGCGTGACCGTCGTCCTGATGGTGGTCGTGCTGCTGCCGCATTTCGGGATCGAGGTCAACGGCGCCCGGCGCTGGCTGCGGCTGGGGCCGATGCAGATGCAGCCGGCGGAGCTGGCCAAGGTCGCCAGCATCGTCTTCATGGCCCTTTGGTTGGAGCGCCATCGGGAGCGGATCGGGTCGCTCGAAGACGGCGTCGTCCCCTTCCTCGCGCTCCTGGCACTCGTGACCCTGCTCGTCATGCTCGAGCGCGACCTGGGCACCACCATGATCGTCGCCGGCATCCTGCTCTCCCAGTTCCTGGTCGCGGGCGGGAAAAAGCGGCACGTCCTCTTGCTGCTGCTGATCGTTGGCCTCTGCCTCTATGTCTTCATTCGGATGGAGCCCTACCGATTGCATCGCATCCTGGCCTTTGTCGACCCGTGGTCCGATCCACTCAACACCGGCTTTCAGGCGATCCAGTCGGTGGTCGCGCTCGGCTCCGGGGGCGTGACCGGGCTCGGGCTCGGGCACAGCATTCAAAAATATCAGTGGCTGCCGTTCGCGCACACCGACTTCATCTTCGCCATCGTGGGCGAGGAGACCGGCCTGATCGGGACCACGATCGTGCTCGCGCTGTTCGGGCTTTTCACCTATCGGGGCTACCGCGTGGCACTCAAGGCCCCGGATGCCTTCGGCTCCTTACTCGCCTGTGGGGTGACGACCTGGATCGCCTTCCAGGCCCTGATCAACATCGCGGCCGTCACGGTGACCTTGCCCACCACCGGGATTCCGCTACCCTTCATCAGCTACGGGGGCTCCTCGCTCGCGATCACCCTGCTGGCGGTCGGCATACTGATGAACGTTTCGACCCAGAGCGAGAAGGTGGGATGGATACGGCATGCGAGTATTGATCTCGGGCGGCGGCACGGGCGGACACTTGTTCCCGGCGATCGCCGTCGCGCAGGCGCTGTCGCGGAAAGATCCTGACGCCACCATCCTGTTCGCGGGGCGCCGCGAGGGGATCGAAGCGAAAACGGTGGCGAGTTATGGCATGCCCTTCAGGGCCATCCCGGCCGCGCCGCTCTACACGGAGCGGGTATGGCGCAACTGGAAATTGCCGCCGGTGCTGGGGGCCGCGCTCTGGCAATCCTGGCGGCTCCTCGACCGGTTCAAGCCCGACGTCGTGCTCGGCACGGGCGGCTACGTTAGTGTCCCGCTCATCATGGCGGCCGGCCTGGCCCGTGTCCCGGTCGTCCTCCAGGAACAAAATCTGATGCCCGGGCGCGCCACGCGGGCGCTCGCCCGTTTCGCCGGGAAGGTCGCCACGGCTTATCCGGAATCCTCGCGCTTCCTCCCTGCGGCGAAGACGGTCGTCACCGGCACGCCGGTCCGGACGGAATTCTGGCGTCGCAAAGAGAATTTCCCGCAGCAGCCACAGGCCCTCCTTGTGCTGGGTGGCAGCCAGGGTGCCCATCAGCTCAACCAGGCGGTCGCGGAGGCGGTCCCCTGGCTGCTGGATCGCCCTGGCCTGCGGGTCGTGCACCAGACCGGCGCACGCGAGATCGGCGCCATGCAGGCGGTCAAGGCCACGCTGCCCCCGCCGCTGGCGGGACGCTACGAGCCCTTCGCCTTTGCCAACGACCTGGCTGACCGGATCCGGGCCGCGGACCTCGTCATCAGCCGGGCCGGCGCCAGCACCCTGAGCGAGGTGAGCGCGATCGGCGTTCCGATGATCCTGATCCCCTATCCGTACGCCGGGGGTCACCAGCGAATGAACGTCAAACCCTTCGAGTCGGCAGGCGCGGCGATCGTGATTCCCGACGAAGAGGCGCACGGGCGTCTCCGCGGTGTGGTCACCTCCGTCATCGATGATCCGGCCCGATATCGCAAGATGGTCGAGGCCATGCGAGGATTGGGGCGGCCGTACGCCGCCGAAGAGGTTGTCAGGCTGCTCGAAGAGGTGGCGCGGCACCACTGATGCGCATCCATTTCATCGGCATCTGCGGCTACGCGGTCTCGGGGCTGGCGCTCGTCGCCAAACAGCTCGGTAACGAGGTCACCGGGTCCGACGAAGATGCCTATCCGCCGACAACCGACATCCTGACGCAGGCCGGGATCAAGTGGGCCGATGGGCATGCGGCCGCCAACATCACGCGCTGGGGGAAGCCGGATCTCGTCGTCCAGGGCAACCAGGTGCGCAACGGCAATCCGGAAACCGAGGCAGCCCGGCGGCATCGTATCCGCCTCGTCAGCGAGGCCGAGTACTGGGGCGAGCTGACGGCTGACCGTTTTCGCATCGTGGTGGCGGGCTCGGCCGGGAAGACGACCACGGCGAGTCTGATCGCCTGGATTCTTCGCAGCGCGGGGCGCAATCCCGGGTTCCGCCTCGGCATGACCGCGCGCGACCTCGGCACGGCGGCCGCCTGGGGCAGCGGGCGCGAGTTCGTATTCGAGGGCGATGAGTACACCTCGGCGGTCTTCGATCCGCGCCCCAAGTTCCTGCACTTCGCCCCCCAGCTGGCAGTGCTCACCAACATCGACTGGGACCACCCCGACGTCTTTCCGGATCCCGGGTCCTACGAAGCGGTCTTTCGTCAGCTGCTCGAATATCTCGGACCGGAGGACCGGCTGATCGCCAACTCGGATGATCCGACGCTCCGCCGGCTGCTCAGCCGGACGCGCGCCAACGTCGAGACCTACGGTCTCCGCGGCGGGGCCGACTGGCATGGCCGTGACGTGCAGATCGAAGGGGATGGGATGCGCTTCACCGCCTGGCACGAGGCAAAGGTCCTCGCCGTGGTCACCACCAGGCTGCCGGGAGAGCACAACGCGGCGAACGCGCTGGCGGCGCTCGCCGCCGCCGTCCGGATCGGGGTGCCGGTTTCCGCCGCGGTGGAGGCGATCGGAAAGTTCCAGGGCGTCGGCCGCCGCTTCGAAGTCCGCGGCCAGGTGCGCGGCGTGACGCTCGTCGACGACTATGCCCACAACCCCGCGAAGGTGCGCGCCACGCTCAAGGCGGCGCAAGAGCGCTTTCACCCCGGACGGGTGCTCGCCTGCTTCGTGCCGCATACCTACTCGCGCACCAGGAGCCTCTTGGACGCCTACGCCGACGCCTTCCAGGGATGCGCCCTGGTCGTAATCGGGCCGATCGAGCCCGCCCGCGAGCGCCACCTCGCGCACACCGTGAGCTCGCAGGACCTGGCCAGGGTGATCCGCGGGGTGGACGAAGTCGTCACCGCGGATTCGGCCCGCTCCGCCGCCTACAAGCTGGCATCTGCCGCGCGCCCCGGGGACGTAATCGTCTATATGTCGGTACGCGGTTTCGACGATGTCATCGCGAAAACTGCCGAGGTGCTGGAGCGCTCACCGGTTGCCTGACGCCTGGTTGGCGGCGGTTCCCGGCGTGCGCGAGCACGAGCCGCTCAGCCCGCATAGCTGGTACGGAATCGGCGGCCGGGCCCGCTATTTCCTGGGGCTCGACGACGATGCCGCGCTTCCCGAATTGATCGGCGGTCTGTGCAAAGAGCGCGTGCCCTACCTGGTGATCGGGGCGGCCAGCAACACGCTCTTCGCCGCCGACGAGCTGCCGGGATTGACGATCAAGCTCGGCACGTCGCGCTTGACGATCGAGGGAAGCCGGGTTACGGCATCCGCCGGGTACCTGATGCCGAAGCTGGCCTCGGAAACCGCGAAGGCCGGACGGACCGGCCTCGAGTTCGGCGCCGGTGTCCCGGGCACAGTCGGCGGATCGGTGGTGGGAAATGCGGGCGCCTTCGGCCGCGAGGTGAGAGACGGGCTCCTCAGCACCGACGTCATCGATCCGCAGGGGCGGCTGCACACGCTCTCGGCGGCCGACTGCCGCTTCGCCTATCGCGACTCGATCTTGAAATCGGATAAGCCCGGATGGATCGTCCGTTCGGCGACGTTCGAGACCGGGGAGGGCGATCCGTCGCGCATTCGGGAGCGAATCAAGGAGGTCCAACAGCACCGGCGCCAGA
Source organism: Candidatus Dormiibacterota bacterium (assembly GCA_035279665.1). Lineage (GTDB taxonomy): Bacteria > Chloroflexota > Dormibacteria > CF-121 > CF-121 > CF-13. The sequence goes on from DATEHI010000131.1 coordinate 44,865, forward strand.
CCCAGCCGATCGAGAAGCGCAGCCTGGGGAGCACGTTCAAGAATCCACCGGGCGACGCCGCTGGCCGCCTCATCGATGTCTGCGGTCTCAAGGGACGCCGCATCGGCGGCGCCCAGATCTCCGAAAAGCACGCGAACTTCATCGTCAACCTGGGGGGAGCCAGCGCGGATGACGTGCTAGCCTTAATGGCCGAGATGCGGAATCGCGTCTTCGAACGGTTCGGCATCGAGCTCGAACCGGAGGTGCGCGTCATCGGCCGGACCCCGGGCCGATGAGCCGGCTGCGGATCGGGGTTCTCTTCGGTGGACGGTCGACCGAACATGAGGTCTCCATCCTGTCCGCCCAGTCGATCATCGCCGCGATGGATCCGCAACGGTTCGAGGCGGTACCGCTCTACATCGACAAGAGCGGGCGCTGGCTGGTTGGTGGGTCGCTCAAGCGCCTCGTGAGCGAAGATGCCGCCAGCAAGTACGTCTACCTTCCGCCCGACCCAACCCACCATGCACTGGTACCAGCCCAGGACGGACATGGCGATGAATCTCCCTCCTCCGGTTCCGAGGAGAGTCCGGGTGGCGTATTGCCGCCACTGGACGCCGTCTTCCCGGTGTTTCACGGCGTCAACGGTGAGGACGGGACCATCCAGGGGGTGCTGGAGCTGGCCAACATCCCGTACGTGGGCGCCGGTGTGCTCGGTTCGGCGCTCGGGCTCGACAAGATCTACATGAAGCGCGCCTTCGCCGCTGCCGGCCTGCCGATCGTCGACTATCTCCCCGTCACCCGACGGCAGTACGAGCAGGACCCGAACGCCTTCATCGCCCTGGTCGAGGAGCGCCTGGGTTATCCGTGCTTCTCGAAGTTCGCAAACTCCGGGTCGAGCGTGGGCACGATCAAGGCCCACGACCGCGCCGAGCTCGTCGCCGGTCTGCGCCTCGCCGCCAGCTTCGATCGAAAGTTGCTGGTCGAACGAGCGGTCGATGCGCGTGAGCTGGAAGTCAGCGTCCTCGGCAATGATGAGCCGCAGGCGTCCGTTGTCGGCGAAATCGTCCCGGCCCACGAGTTCTATGACTACGACGCGAAATACTTGGACGAAGGATCGCGACTGGTGATCCCGGCGGCGATCGAGGGCGACGTTGCCGAGAACGTTCGCGCGATGGCCTTGCGCGCCTTCCAGGCCGTCGACGCGGCGGGAATGGCGCGAGTCGACTTCTTCATGGAGCGCAAGACCGGCCGTGTGCTTGTCAACGAGCTGAACACGATCCCGGGCTTCACCCGCATCAGCATGTACCCGAAGCTCTGGGAGGCCTCGGGACTGTCGTACCCGAAATTGATCGAGCGGCTGGTGGACCTGGCGATCGAGCGCTTTAACGACAAGCAGCGCTCGCAGACCGCGATCGATAGCCGGCTCTTGCAGCCCGGAACAACCGAATAAAATGACCGTCGGGACGATCGACAAACGCCGCCGCCGCACGGCGCCGGCACCGGCCAAGCCGGTGGCGACGGGGCGCGGGTGGATGTGGGCTGGCCTGCAGATCGCCGTGCTCGCTGGCGAGGTCTTCGCGCTGCTCTTCCTGCTGGCTCAGCCCGCCTTTCGCCCGCGGCAGGTGGAGGTGGTGGGCACGAAACATCTGACGGCCGCACAGGTCAGGGGCGCACTGAATCTCCCGGCCGACCGCAGCATCTTCCTGCTCAACCAGACCGATCTAGCAAAGCGTCTGCAGGCGCTGCCGTGGGTGCGCGCGGCCAGCGTCAGCCTGGCTCTGCCGGACCGGGTCTCTATCAGAGTCACAGAGTGGACGCCGTCCGCGGTTCTCCAGATCGGCGAAACGACCTATTACCTGAACGACCTGGGTGAGGTGCTCGATCCGGCCGCCGAGGCCGGCAGCCTGACGGTCATCAATCGGCCCGGCTTCGGGCCGGCGAATGACGGTCAGCAGGCACTCGGCAGCGAGCTGCTGCCCATGCTGGTTCAGCTGCGCTCCGGTTTTCCCACGGCTTTCAAGATCTCCGTCACCTCGTTCCAGCTGGATCGTCGCGAGGTGCTCACCGCGCAAACCGATCGCGGATGGACGATCATCTTCGGCCAGATGGTCACCGCCGAGGATCGCGCCAGCCTCGAGCCCAAGCTCGCCGCGTTGCGAGCGCTGAGCAGCCGGATCGATCTCATCTCGGGGCCGATTCAGTACATCAACCTCGAGAATCCGCACGCGCCCGCGGTGCAGATGCGAGCGCATAAATGAGGTTACCGGCGAGCGGATCGCGCGAGGCGCTCTGGCTGGTGGCCGCGGTGTTCGTCTTCGGCACCATAGGCATCGTTCTCGGGCTCAATGCCCCGGTGCAAATCCCGGCGGGCTACGCGCGCTACACCGCGGTGATGATCCTTGCCGCACTCGACTCCGTACTCGGGGCGGTCAAGGCCTGGCTGAACGGGAACTTCGAGAACAAAGTGTTCATCTCGGGATTGCTCGTCAACTCACTGGCCGCGGGCGCGCTGACCTACCTGGGTGACAAGCTGGGAGTCGAGCTGTATTTCGCCGCGATCGTCGCCTTCGGTGTCCGCATCTTCGACAACCTGGCCGTCATTCGGAGGCATCTTCTCTAGCGGCGCCGCGATCAGCCTGTGGATAACTCCCGGCGGATTGTGTTGTCACGGGGGCGCGACCACACTATAATGGGCTCGCCGGTTCCAGCCAACGTTCCAGGAAAGGTTTTTGCCCCGTTCTAAATACGTCACAGCATTAGATATCGGCACAACCAAGATCTGCTGCGTCGTCGGCGAGCCGACGGAACGCGGCCTCAACATCGTCGGATTCGGCGAGGCAACCTCCGAAGGTCTTCGTCGCGGCGTGGTCGTCAACATGGAGAAGACCGTGCGGGGCATCAGCCATGCGGTCGATGCCGCGCAGCGGATGTGTGGCCACAAGATCGAGTCGGCCTTCGTCGGCATGGCCGGCACGCACGTCCTCAGCCAGAACAGTCGCGGCGTCATCGCGGTCGCCCGTTCTGACCGTGAGATCGGTCAGGAGGACGTCAGCCGCGTGATCGACGCGGCGCGTGCTGTCTCTGTACCCAACGATCGTGAGATCATCCATGTCGTCCCACGCGGCTATGTGGTCGACGGTCAGGAAGGGGTCCGGGACGCCGTCGGCATGTCAGGCGCCCGGCTCGAAGTCGAAACTCACATCATCACCGGATCGCTGACCGCGGTGCAGAACGTCGTCAAGTGCGTCCACCAGGCGGGCATGAGCGTCGAGGACCTGGTGGTGCAGGTGCTGGCCTCCGCCGAGGCGGTCCTCAATGACAACGAGCTGGACCTGGGCGTGGCCCTGGTCGATGTCGGGGGCGGGACAACCGACGTCGCGCTCTTCACCGACGGCAGCGTCGTGCACACCGCGGTCCTGCCCGTGGGCGCGACGCATGTCACCAACGACATCGCCATCGGACTCCGCACCACCCTCACCGAGGCGGAGATGTTGAAGGTCAACTACGGCCACGCGATCCCCGCCTGTATCCCCCGCGAGGAGATGGTCGAGCTGCACCAGATCGGGCAGGACCGGGTCCAGGTTGTGCCGCGCCGGCACCTGGCGGAGATCATCGCCCCACGGGCGCGCGAGATCCTCGAAATGGTGCGACTCGAGATGCGTCGCGGTGGCCACGACGGCTTCTTGCCAGGCGGCGTCGTCTTTACCGGCGGCGGCTGCCGCCTGCTGGGTTTCACCGAAGCCGCGCAGTCACTGCTCGACCTCCCGGTGAGGATCGGGGCGCCGGCACAAACCATCGGGATGAGCGACCAGGTGAGCGGGCCCGCCTACGCGACAGCCGTGGGGCTGCTGCGCTGGGGAAGCAAACTTCGGCACCACGGCAACGGCCACGCGCCCGTTGGCGCGGGCGCTTCGGCGGTGTACGCGCGGACCGTTCGTTGGATCAAGGATTTCTTCTAGAGGAAGGAGGCCGATATGAACATCGACGATCAGCTTCGAATGAAGGGCCTCGCCTCGCGGCCCGTGATTCCTGGCGATTACGGCGGCGGTCAGGGGCCGCGGGTGTCGGCTGAACGGTTCGTAAGGGCGCGCCTCGAGCGCGATAAGGAGGAAGCCATGCGCGATGTCGACCGGACGCTCGAGGGGAACGCACGCATCAAAGTGGTCGGCATTGGTGGCGGCGGCAGCAACGCGGTCAACCGGATGATCCGGTCGAAGCTGCGCGGCGTCGAGTTCATCGCCATCAACACCGACCTGCAGGCGCTCGCCCATTCCGAAGCCCAGACCAAGATGAACATTGGCAAGAAGCTCACCCGTGGCCTGGGCGCGGGCGGCAACCCGACGATCGGTCGCGAGGCGGCCGAGGAAAGCCAGCAAGAACTGTCAGAGCTGTTGCAAGGCGCCGACATGGTCTTCCTGACCGCCGGCATGGGCGGCGGCACCGGGTCCGGCGCCGCGCCGGTCGTCGCGGAGATCGCCCGCAACAACGGCGCGCTCACCATTGGCGTCGTGACCAAACCGTTTACCTTCGAGGGCTCCCGGCGGCGTGCGATCGCCGAAGAGTCCGCGACCACCCTGCGAGAGAAGGTCGACACCCTGATCATCATTCCGAACCAGCGGCTGCTGGATGTCACCGATAAGAAGGTGCCCTTCACGGAAGCGCTGAAGATCGCCGACGACGTGCTGCGCCAGGGCGTGCAGGGCATCTCGGACTTGATCGTCCAGCCCGGCTTGATCAACCTGGACTTTGCCGACGTCAAGGCGGTCATGTCAGGACAGGGCGCGGCCTTGATGGGGATCGGCTTCGGCAGCGGCGACACGCGCGCGGCCGATGCCGCCCGCGATGCGGTCGCCAGCCCGCTGCTGGAGACCTCGATCGATGGGGCGCGAGGCATTCTCTTCAACATCACGGGCGGCACCGACCTCACGTTGCACGAGGTCAACGAGGCGGCGGAGATCGTCCGTGCTTCCGCTGACAAGGACGCGAACATCATCTTCGGGACCGTCATCGACGAGAAGATGTCCGGTGAGGTCAAGATCACGGTAGTGGCGACTGGCTTCGTCGTCGGGGCCGAGCCCAGCCGCGAGATCGAGGAACAGTACAGCCGGCCGGCGCCCGTCGAGGATGTCCCGGTCTACAAAGGCTTCGACCCGTCGAACCTCGATATCCCCGCGTTCCTGCGCGGTCGCCGATAACCTGCGCGAGGGGTGCCCCCTTCCCACCCCTCGCGTTCCCCACTCTTACCGCCGATGGCGGGGCCCAAGTTGGCCTACGCGTGGGGTGGGTTGATGTCTCAAACGCTCGTTTCGCACCTTCGGCGCTACTCGCGTCGGGCGACGCCCGGCCCTCGCGTCCCTCTCTAATTCGGCACCACAATATGTGGGATACTGACCTGAGATGAAGTGCCCATATTGTGGTCATATCGACCTCAAGGTGGTCGACTCGCGGGACTCCGATACGGGGGAGTCGATCCGCCGCCGACGCGAGTGCCTGCAGTGCTCGAAGCGCTTCACCACCTACGAGCGGATCGAGGCGGTACCGCTCTACGTCATGAAGAAGGACGGCCGGCGAGAGGACTTCGACCGCCAGAAGCTGTTCTCCGGCTTGATGAAGGCCACCACCAAGCGTGAGATCTCTCCGAGCACGGTGGAACGCGTCGTGGACGAGATCGAGGCCGAGCTACGAACCCGCGGCAAGGTCGAGATTCCCTCGCGTGAAGTCGGCGAGTTGGTGATGGACAAGCTGCGGGGTTTAGATGAGGTAGCGTACATTCGCTTCGCCTCTGTCTACCGCTCGTTCATGGATCTCCAGGAAGTCAAACACGAGATCGACCAGCTTCTGACCCGCGAAAAGCGAGGCTGAACCCGTCGCCGCGCTAGAGCTCGCCTCCGTCGTGGGCGTCGCCCAATTTCCGGCCCGCCACGGGTTCAGCACCCGGGCGCTCGGCTCCATGGGGCTCACCGGGTCGACCGACCCTGAGCTGGTGATGCAGCGGCGCGAGCGGCTCGCGGGCCAGATGGGCTTCGATCTCGACCGCACCCTGATGACGGTCCAGGAGCACGGAGCCAACGTCGTCACCTTCCATCGGCGGCGGCCGGAAGGTGGACAGTGCGTCTTTGACACCGACGCCCTGGCCACCGACGTCCCCGGACAGGCGATCATCACCTACCACGCCGATTGCTTTCCGCTGCTTTTCTTCGACGCGCGCCGTGGGGTTGTCGCCGGGGCGCACGCGGGATGGCGCGGCTCGCTGGCCGGTGTCGCGACCCAGACGGTGCAGGCGCTGCACCTGGCATACGGCAGCGAGCCCAATGAGCTCGACGTCCTGATCGGACCCGGCATCTGTGCCCGTTGCTACCAGGTCGGCCGCGAGGTCGCGGAACGGTTCGCGGCGCGCTACGGCCGCGAGGATCGCTACCTCCAGACGGAGGGCGACGATGTCCGGCTCAGCCTCGAGGGCGTCGTGCGGCTCCAGCTCGAAGACGAGGGCGTCGCGCCGAGCCGAATCCTGTCGGCCGGTTGGTGCACGCGCGAAGAGGACCGCTGGTTTTCCCATCGCGGCGGTCGTCCAGGACGCTTCCTCGCCGTCGTCGTTGCGCCCTGAGCGATGCCCGGTTCGATCGGCGGAAACCTCGAGGCGGTCCGCGAGACGATCGCCCGCAGCGCTGAGCGGGCTGGCCGTGATCCCACTGAGGTCGTGCTGGTGGCGGTCACCAAGACGCTTTCGGTAGAACGCATCCGCGAGGCGCTGGCCGTCGGGCTCCGCATCCTCGGGGAGAACCGGGTCCAGGAGGCGCTGCCGAAGATCGAGGCGATCGGCCCCGCCAATGTCGACTGGCACTTGATCGGGCACCTGCAAACCAACAAGGTGAAGTTCATCGACGGTCGTTTCCGAATGGTCGAATCCCTGGACGGGGTCGGTCTGGTGGAGGCGCTCGACCGCAGAATCCAATCACCACTCGATGTGCTGGTCGAGGTCAACGTGGCGGACGAGCCACAAAAGGCGGGTGTCCTCCCCGCGGACCTGGGCGCCGTGGTGGATGCCGTGATGGCGGCCCAGCATTTGCAACTCCGTGGGTTGATGACAGTGGCCCCCATGGTCCCGGATCCGGAGGCGGTCCGGCCGGTCTTCCGGCAGTTGCGCTCGCTACGCGACAGGACGAGCCAGCGGCTCGGCGTGGCGTTACCCGTGCTGTCGATGGGGATGACCGACGACTACGCGATCGCCGTGGAGGAAGGCGCGACCATGCTACGATTGGGCCGCGCGCTCTTCGGATCGCGTTGAATCCCGCCGTGCAGAACGCCATCAATTTCCTGCACACCTTTGCCCAGGTGCTCATCTATCTCTGCATCTTTGCCATTTTCGTGCGGGCCGCGGCCTCCTGGTTCATCCGCGATTACCACGGGCTGTTCATGGGATTTCTGGTCGACGTCACCGAGCCCATCCTGGGGCCGTTGCGGCGCATGATCCCCACCGGGCTGGGCGTGGATTTTTCGCCGATGATCGCGATCGCGGTCCTCTACGTCGTCGGCCAGTTCCTCGGCTGAACGAGAGCCACTAGAATTGGCGTCCATGTTCCAGGAAGTGTCGACGCGCGCCGGCTTCGTCGAGATGGAAGTCGAGGTGCTTGCCTTCTGGAAAGAGCGCGACATCTTCCACAAGAGCCTCAGGCAGCGCGAGGGAAAACCGCCGTTCGTCTTTTACGAGGGGCCGCCGACCGCCAACAATCTTCCGGGCATCCATCACGTCCTGGCACGGGCCCTCAAAGACCTGTTCCCCCGGTACAAGACCATGCGTGGCTTCTATGTCGAGCGCAAAGCGGGATGGGACACGCACGGCCTGCCGGTCGAGATCGAGGTCGAGAAGCAGCTGAAATTTACGAGCAAACAGGACATCGAGAAGTTCGGGATCGAAGCCTTCAACAAGCTCTGCCGGGAAAGCGTCTTCAAGTACATCGACCAGTTTGCCCAGGTGACCGAGCGGATGGGCTATTGGGTGGATTTCGACAAGGCCTACCGGACGCTCGACACGACCTACATGGAGAGTGTCTGGTGGATCCTCAAGCAGATCTGGGACAAAGAACTCCTCTACCAGGGCTTCAAGGTCGTGCCCTATTGTCCGCGCGATCAGACACCGCTCTCCAGCCACGAGCTCGCACTGGGATATCAGGACGACGTCGAAGACCCGTCGGTCTACGTGAAGTTCGAGCTCGAGGACGAGCCCAGGACCTACTTCCTCGCCTGGACGACGACGCCCTGGACCCTTCCCGGCAATGTCGCGCTTGCCGTCGGACTCGATATCCCGTACGTGCGCGTCCGGCAGGGCGACGAGCGCTACATCCTGGCCCGGGCGCGCCTCTCAGTCCTTGAGGGCGAGTACCAGGTCGAGGCGGACGTCGACGCAAAAAGCCTGCTCGGGAAGCGCTACAAGCCGCTCTATTCCTACCTGATCCCCGACAAGCCAGCCTTCTTCGTCGTGGACGCCGATTTCGTCTCTGTCGAGGACGGGACCGGGATCGTGCATACGGCCGCCGCCTATGGCGTCGACGACCTCGAGCTTTGCCTGAAGAAGGGCATCCCGGTTCGCCACGTGGTCGACCTGTCGGGTCGATTCCGGCCCGAGGTCGAGCCCTTCGCCGGGATCTTCGTCAAGAAGGCCGATCCCAAGATCATCGAGGACCTCAGCCATCGCGGCCTGATCTACCGGGCGGAGACAATCCGGCACACCTATCCGTTTTGCTGGCGATGCGGAACGCCGCTGCTGTATTACGCCCTCACCTCGTGGTTCATCAAGACGACCGGCGTCAAGGATGCGTTGATCAAAAACAACAACCTGGTCAACTGGATCCCGCCCTACGTGGGCACCGGCCGGATGGCGAACTGGCTCGAAACGCTCGTCGACTGGTCCCTGTCGCGCTGGCGTTACTGGGGCACCCCGCTGCCGATCTGGGTCTGCGAACAATGCGACGAACGGCGCTGCGTGGGTTCCGTGGCCGAGGTCGGCCTGACGCTGCAGGACGATCTGCACCGTCCCTATATCGACCGCGTGACGCTGCCCTGCGAGAAATGCGGCGGCGTGATGCGCCGCGTCACCGACCTGATCGATGTGTGGTTCGACTCGGGGTCGATGCCCGTCGCACAGTATCACTACCCCTTCGAAAACCAGGAGCTCTTCAAGGTGCGCTTCCCGGCCGATTTCATCGCCGAGGGCGTCGACCAGACGCGCGGCTGGTTTTTCAGCTTGCTGGCCATCGGCACCATGTTGTTCAAGCAGCCGGCGTTCAAGAACGTGATCGTCAACGGCACCGTGCTGGACAAGCAGGGCCGCAAGATGAGCAAGTCGCTGAAGAACTCGGTTGACCCGATGGAGGTCATGTCCAAGTTCGGGGCGGACGCCACCCGCTGGTACTTCTTCTCGGCAGTCGCCATCGGCAACGACTATCGCTTCGACCTCGCGGCGGTCCAGGATGTCGTCCGTCGTTTCCTGCTCATCCTCTGGAACACTTACGGCTTCTTCGCCAACTACGCGAGGCTCGACGGATTCGACCCAACGGCGCCGGCGGTTCCGGTGCGCGAACGGGCGCTCCTCGACCGCTGGCTGCTCGCAGAGCTGGCGGTGACGATCGCCGATGTCGACAAGGCCATGGAGGCGTACGACCCGCCGACGGCGGCGCGGCGTCTGGAAGGCTACGTGCTGGATCTCTCCACCTGGTACGTGCGGCGTTCACGCCGCCGGTTCTGGAAATCGGAATCCGATGCCGACAAGCGGAGCGCTTACCAGACGCTCTACCAGGTGCTGGTCAGCGTCGCCCAGTTGCTGGCCCCCTTCATGCCCTTTGTCTCCGAGAGCATCTATCGCAACCTAGCGGCCGGCCGGCAGGGCCAACCCGAGAGCGTGCACCTGAGCGACTGGCCGGTGGCCGCCTCCGATTGGCGCGACGATGAGCTCCGCCAGCAGATGTCGGTGGTGCGGCGGCTGGTCGCGACCGGGCTCGCCGCACGGAATACTGCCGGCATCAAGGTCCGCCAGCCGCTTCGCGCCGTCACGATTGCCGAGCGGCCGCTCGACCCGGGGCTCGAGGCCATCCTCCTCGAGGAACTGAACATCAAGGGCGCCCAGTACCAGGGGCAAGGGGGCGGCCTGACCCTCGATACTGAGATCACCGAGGAATTGAAGTTCGAGGGCTTGGGGCGGGATATCGTGCGAACGATTCAGGAGCTTCGCAAGCGCTGCGGGTTCGCGGTCGAGGATCGCATCCGCTTGTACTACCAGGGCGACGGTGCGCTCGCTCGGGCACTCGAGCGGGGGCGCGACTACATCGCGGCAGAGACGCTGGCGGTTCAGGTTGAGCGCGGCGCTCCGCCGGAGGGCGCCTGCTCCGATTCGTTGAAGGCGGAAGGCGAGGCGCTCCAGGTGAGCGTGCTGAAGGTGGCCGCACGCTGAATCGGATCCGCAGCTACGGCCTGCTGGCGGTGATCGCCGCCGTGGTCGTCATCGTCGACCGGGTCACGAAGATCTTCGTCGAACGGCGGTTCGGGGTGCCATACGGTCCACGCGAGGTCGTCGACCACATCCTCTTCCTGACCGTGACCCGGAACCGGGGAGCCGCCTTCGGGCTATTTCAGAACTTCACGGCCGGCTTCCTCCTGATCTCGGCCGTGGTCATGGTCGGCATCCTTATCTATTACTGGCGCCTTCCGGCCGACGACTGGTCGGCGCGGTTGGGCCTGGCGCTCGTCTTCGGTGGCGCCGTCGCCAACGCCTACGATCGGGGCGTCAAAGGTTCGGTCATCGACTTCATCCAGGTGCCGCACTACCCGATCTTCAACGTCGCCGACTCGGCGATCAGCGTTGGCGTCGCGGTGCTTCTGCTGGGCACGCTCTGGCGCAGCCGCCGGTCCCAGCGCGCTTGACCGAGGCGGTCCAGCACACCGTCCCGATCAACGCCCCCCGACTCGACCAGTACCTGGCCGGCCTGCTCGTCGGGCAGAGCCGCAGCCAGGTCCAGCGATTGATCGCGGAGGGGCACGTCCGCCTCAACGACGGACCCGCACGGGCGGGCAGCCGCCTGCGCTCGGGCGATCGTCTTAGCTGGGAATTACCGGAGCCGGTTCCGACCCGGCTGCAACCGGAATCGATGAATCTTCGGGTGCTCTACGAGGACGACGATCTGGTCGTGATCGACAAACCGGCGGGCCTCGTCGTGCATCCCGGGCCGGGCCACTCGACCGGCACCCTGGTGCACGGCTTGCTCGGACGCGGGCCGGGTTGGTCGACGATCGGAGGCACGGAGCGGCCGGGGATCGTCCACCGGCTGGACCGCGACACCTCTGGGTTGATGGTGGTGGCGCGCAACGACGAGGCCCACCGCGAGCTGGCTCGCCAGCTGCAGCGGCGGATCATGACGCGCAAATACCGCGCGATCGTGTTGGGCGAGGTGGCCGATCCTGCGGCCCGGATCGAGGCGCCCATCGCCCGTGACCCCAAGAACCGGCAACGGATGGCGGTAATTGGGACCGGACGGGAGGCCGTCACTGAATTCCGCCGGCTTGGCATTGCCGCTGGTCACTCGCTGCTGGAGGTGACGCTGGGCACCGGCCGCACGCATCAGATCCGGGTCCACCTCGCCTATATCCATCACCCGGTGCTCGGTGACGCCGTCTACGGCCGCCGGTCACCGATCATCGCCCGACCGGCATTGCACGCCGAAACCCTCACGCTACGACACCCGCGAACCGGGAAGTCCATGACGTGGCGGGCCTCGCCGCCCGAGGACTTCGAATTGGCGTGGAACTCGCTGAGCCGCGCTCTGCCTCAGCCTAAAATGCGGTGATCAGATGACCCAGCCCAAGATCGGGCTTTTGATCGTGATCTCCGGACCAAGCGGAGTGGGGAAGGATACTGTCTTGCGGCGCCTTTTCGAGATGGCGCCCGAGCTCAAGTACTCGGTGTCATACACGACACGGCCGCCCCGGCCGGGGGAGGTCGACGGCCACAGTTACACCTTCGTGAGCGAGCCGGAATTTCTGCGCTTGATCGAGCAGAAGGAATTCCTGGAATGGGCGAAAGTCTACGACCACTATTACGGGACCTCCCGCCGGCGGGTGGATGCGGCCCTCGACCGCGGTGACGACATCATCCTCAAGATCGATGTCCAGGGCGCGACCTTCGTCCGCAAGCGGATGCCGGAGGGGCTCTTCATCTTTATCACGCCGCCGTCGACCGAGGAGCTGCTCAGCCGCCTGACCGGCCGGAACACGGAGTCACCGGAGGCGCTCGCGATTCGGCAGAAGGAGGCCCTGATCGAGCTCGGGCTGGCGAAAGACTACGAACACGTGGTGTGTAACCGGGATGTCGACGAGACCGCGCGCGAGATCCTGGCGATGATCGCGGCCGAGCACGACCGCCGCCAGGCGCCGGTATGAGTCAGACCGGGCTGAAGGGACGCCGCGTCGCGTTCGGCGTCAGCGGCGGCATCGCGGCTTACAAGGCGATCGAGTGCATCCGGCTGCTCACCGAGGCCGGTGCCGAGGTTCGGGTGCTGATGACGCCGGAGGCGACCCGGTTCGTGACGCCTCTGACGCTCGAGGCCCTCTCCTACAACCCCGTCGCCTCAGATTGGCTCGCGCCGCAGGGTGGGGGGGAGACCCACATCAGCCTGGCCGCGTGGGCCGAGGTGATCGCCATCGTTCCGGCGACCGCCAACACAATGGCGAAGCTGGCCCTGGGATTCGCCGATGAGATCGTGTCGGGGACAGTGCTGGCGAGTCGTGCCCCGCTGGTGATCGCCCCCGCGATGAACGACGTGATGCTGACCCAGCAGCCGACCCAGGATCATCTGAACGCGCTACGGGCGCGACGCGCGGTCATCGTTGAACCGGCGAGCGGGCGCCTGGCCTCGGGCAAGTCCGGGGTGGGGCGGTTAGCTTCAGCTGAGCGGATTGTCGCCGTCATCGAGGCGGTGCTGGCGGCACGTCGCACCCTCGACGGCCTGCGCGTGGTCATCAGCGCGGGTGGCACTCGGGAAGCGGTCGATCCTGTGCGCTACCTGGGGAATTTCTCCAGCGGAAAGATGGGCCGCGCCCTCGCCGAGGTGGCGGCGGCGCGGGGGGCAGCCGTGACCCTGGTGACCACGGTGCCGTCCAGCCCCGAAGGGATGGCAGAGGTCGTGGTGGGCAGCGCGACCGAAATGCTGAAGGCCCTGGAGCAGGCCTGCGCCGATGCCGACGTCCTGGTCATGGCGGCGGCGGTGGCCGACTACGCTCCCGAGCAGGTCGCTGCCTCGAAGCTGCGGCGAACCGATCGTCCCATTGAGCTGCGACTGCGACCCAACGTCGACATCCTGAAGACGCTCGGGGCCCGTCCTGGACTCTATCGCGTGGGCTTTGCGGCGGAAACGGAAGACCTGCGTGCCCAGGCGCAACAGAAGCTCCATGCCAAGCAGCTGGACATGATCGTCGCCAACCAGGTCGGCGTCGACGGGCAGGGCCTCGCCAGCGACTTCAACGCCGTCACCATCGTGACGCCCGGCGGCGTCGTCGCCGAGGTGCCGCGATTGCCAAAGGCGGAGGTGGCCGGGCGCATCTGGGATGCGATCGATGCCGGTCGGAACCGCGGCGCCTGAGGCGCTGCGCCCGATCGCGCACGTTGCCGTCGAGGCGCGCGTCGGGAGCCTCACCGGGCTGTTCGACTATGCCGTGCCTGAAACGCTGACCGGGCTGATCGAGGTCGGACACCGGGTCCGGGTCCCCTTCGGGAAGCGGACGGTGACCGGTTTCGTCTACGCGCTCGAGCAAGGACCAACGGTCCTGACGCTCAAACCGATCGAGGCGTTGCTCGACGCCGAACCGGTGCTCCCGTCGCCGCTGGTGGAGCTGGCCGGCTTCGTCGCCGCCCACTACCTGGTGCCGCTCGATGAAGTGATCCGGGCGATCGTGCCGCCCCGGGTCCGTGCCGTCGTCCGCAGGTCGGTAAAGCGTCGCCGCCAGAGCCGCATCTTGCGCCAGGCCGCTCAAGTCAGCGTGCCCGGCGTCGGCGTGCTCGAACCGGCACAGGAAGCCGCCCGGGCGCGGATCGCGATCGCTCTCGCCCGCCAGGAGTCCGAGGTCTTCCTGCTGCATGGCGTCACGGGCAGTGGCAAGACCGAGGTCTACCTGGCCCTGCTCGACCAGGTGCTGGCCAGCGGAGGCCAGGGGCTGGTGCTGGTGCCCGAGATCGCGCTCACGCCGCAGACCGTGGGGCGCTTCGCCGCCCGTTTTCCAGGCCGGCTGGCGGTGCTACACAGCGCCCTGACCGAGGCGGAGCGGGCCGCCGAATGGTGGCGGATCCGGCGTGGTGAGGCCGACATCGTCGTCGGGCCGCGCGCCGCCGTCTTCGCGCCACTGCCACGGCTTCGCCTGATCGCGATCGACGAAGAGGAATCGTCCGCCTTCAAACAGGAGCGCATCCCCCGCTACCACGCGCCCACCGTGGCGCGCTGGCTGGCTGATCGGACCCGGTCGGTGCTGGTCCTGGGCAGTGCCACGCCCAGTGTGGTGACCTACGCCGCTGCGCTTGCGGGCCGTGCGCACCTCCTGGAGCTGCCGCATCGTGCCCAGGGACGTCCCCTGCCCCCCGTGACCGTCGTCGACATGCGCGGCGAGATCGCCGCGCAACACTTCAGCCCGCTGAGCCGCGCGCTGCAGGCGGGGGTGGTTGGCTCGCTCGAGCGAGGGGAGCAATCGATCCTCTTCCTGAACCGGCGTGGGCTTTCGACCTTTGTCCTCTGCCGCGATTGCGGCCAGGCGCGTGAATGTCCGCATTGCAGCGTGGCGCTCGTCTATCACGCCTCCCTTGGCCGCCTGCAGTGCCACTACTGCGGCAGCACCGAGCCGCTCCCGCGACGCTGCCCCGCCTGCGGCAGCCGCTACATCAAGAGCTTCGGGGTGGGCACCGAACGCATCGAGCAGGAGGTACGCGCGCTGTTTCCCAGTGCGCGGGTGATCCGACTCGACCGGGACGTGATGAAGACGCCGGATGCGGCCGACCTCGTTTTCGACCGGATGCGCTCGGGGGAGGCGGACGTGCTGGTGGGCACGCAGCTGGTGGCGAAGGGGCTAGACCTACCCAACGTGACCACCGTCGGGGTGGTCAACGCCGATACCGGCCTGCATTTCCCCGACTATCGTTCATCGGAGCGGACCTTCAGCCTCCTGACCCAGGTGGCGGGCCGAGCCGGTCGCGGCAGCGCGGCGTCGGAGGTGTTCATCCAGACCTACACGCCCGATCACCCCGCGATCCGTCACGCCCGCTACCACGATTACCGCGGCTTCTACCGGGAGGAGCGTGCAATCCGGGCCCAGTATCGCTTCCCTCCGTATGCCGAGCTGATCGTGGCGACCTATGGACACCGAGACGAGGCCCGCGCGGAGCGAGAGGCGAAGGCGGCTGCCGAACATCTGTCTGCTACAATCGCGCTGCTCAATTTGGGCGACATCGAGGTCCTCGGACCGTCTCCCGCGTTTGTCTACCGCCTCAAGGACGAGTTCCGCTTCGAGGTGACCCTCAAGGGGAGCGACCTGCACCGGGTGGCAGACGGCCTACCGCGCGGCCGGGGCTGGGTCCTCGACGTCGACCCGATGTGAGTCAGAACGCAATGGCCGTCCTTCCGATCCTGACCCAGGAAGCGCCGATCCTTCGCCAGAAGGCGAAGCGGGTGGCGCGCGTCGACAGCAGCATCCACAGGCTGATCGACGACATGGTTGACACCATGATCGCCGCCCCGGGTGTTGGGTTGGCGGCGCCCCAGGTCGGCATCGGGCTGCGGGTCGTCGTCATCAAAACCGACACCAACCTGCACGTCCTCGTCAACCCGGAGATGGTGAAGTGGGAGGGCGAGCAGATCGGCCTCGAAGGCTGCCTTTCGGTACCAGGGTACGTCGGCGAAGTCAAGCGCTACATGCAGGTGGTGGCGCGCGGACTCAACCGTAACGGCAAGTCGGTGAAGATCAAAGGCGACGCGCTGCTGGCACGCGCGATCCAGCACGAGATCGACCACCTCGACGGCATCCTCTTCACCGACCGGCTGACGAGCCTGGATACGCTGCGAAAAGTGGAACCCGAAGAGCAGGAGAAGGAAGCGGAACTCGTCGGCGCCTAACGCTGCCTTGCGCCTCGTGTTCGCCGGGACCGCCAGCTTCGCCCAGCCGGCGTTGACCGCGCTGCGCGACGCCGGATATGAGATCGTCCTGGTGGTCACGCAACCAGACCGGGTTGCCGGGCGCGGACTGCGATTACTCCAGTCGGGCACCAAGCGGCTCGCGCTGGAGATGGGACTCGACGTCTATCAACCCGAGCGCATCAGGGACGAGGCCGCGCAGTCCCGGATTCGAGATGTGGGCGCCGATGTCATGGTGGTGGTGGCCTACGGCCAGATCCTCCCGGCGAGCCTTCTCCACGCGCCCCGCCTGGGAACGCTCAACATTCATGCCTCCCTGCTGCCGCGCCACCGTGGACCCGCGCCCATCGAATGGTCGATCCTCAGTGGCGATACGGAGACCGGCGTCACCATCATGCAGATGGATGCGGGCGTCGACACCGGCCCGATCCTGGCGCAGGCCCGGCTGCCGCTCGCGCCGGACGCGACGGCGGGTCCGCTCGAAGGCCAGCTCGCCGGCCTCGGCGCCCGGTTATTGGTGCGCACTCTCGACGATCTGGTGGGCGGGCGCATCACGCCGGTGCCGCAGCCCGCCGAGGGAGCGACGCATGCCCCGCGGCTGCGCTCGGAGGATGGCAAGCTTGACCCTGCGACCATGTCCGCCGAGGAGATCGACCGGCGCGTGCGCGCCCTGAGTGAACGCGTCGGTTGCTGGCTGACGCTCAACGGCGCGGAGGTCAAGGTCATTCGCGGCCAGCTCGACCGAGCCACGAGCGACGGCATCCCGGTGCCCACGATCGACGGGACCTACGTGGCCCTCGAGGTCCAACCGCCCGGCCGGTGGCGGATGCCCGCGGCCGCCTGGGCGCGGGGGCGGCGCTAGTGGGGAAGAAGAAGCGCGACGCCGACACCACCATCGCCAGCAACCGCGCGGCCTATCACAACTACTTCATTCTGGAGTCGGTCGAGGCCGGAATCCAGCTGCTGGGCACCGAGATCAAGTCGCTGCGCGACGGCGGGGCGAACCTGCGCGAAGGCTACGTTCGCATTGGGGAGGGCGAGGCGTTCCTGGTCAACGTGCACATCAGTCCCTATGAGCGCGGGCACAGCAGCAACCACGAGGCGAAGCGGGAGCGCAAGCTGCTGCTCCACCGGGCCGAGATCATCCGGCTGGGCATCACGATCAAGCAGAAGGGCCTGACCCTCGTACCTCTGCGCCTTTACTGGAAGGGAAACCGCGTCAAGGTCGAAATCGGCCTGGCCAAGGGCAAGCGGCTCTACGACAAGCGGGAGGCAATTTCGACACGGGATGCGAAACGCGAGATGGACCGCGCCGTTCGGACCCGAGCTTAGGCGCCGAGGCCGCCGGAGATGTTGCAGTAGAGGTTGAGGACCTGGTTTCCCATGATCATCACGATGACGATGAGCACGACGACCACCAGGCAGAGGATCAGCGAATATTCCACGAGCGACTGACCCGCCTTCTCGTCGGCCGTCTTCAGAAGACGCCAAAACCTCGTCATGCGATCAAGCCTGAGACCGGCGCCTAATGAGCCGACTTACGCCCTTGTGCCCGCTCCGTCCAGACGGCGCATCGTATTACGGAGAGGACCGTAGGGGTTTTTAGGCCGAAACGAGGGGGTAGAATTGACGTTGCTCCGACAGGCTGGCGGGGGCGCCAGGTCTCGACGGGGTAGTGGTCTGCAAGATGGCGGGCCGTGTCGCCGAGCACGTAAAAGCGGCAAGGCTATAAACGCCAATCGCGAACTGGCTTACGCTGCGTAAGTAGCGAAAGTCATCCGGGGATTTATCCCCGGCGCCGGCCCGCTCTCGGTCAGCAGGAGCGGCGTCCGGCGTAAACTCCGCTGACTCGCTCCCGGCGGGCGTCGCGGCCGTCGGGGGGACTCAACACCGCGACTGGCTTGACCGGATCCGCTCCCAGGGGAGCCGGCCAGGTGAGCTGCAAAACCGGGAGTACGCTCGTAGATGTCTTGCGGGACGCTGCTTCGGACGCGAGTTCGATTCTCGCCGCCTCCACCAGCCGGCCGGAACCGGACGCTTCTCCCTGAGTTAACTCGCCGGGAAGGAGAAGCTGTCCACCACCAGCTGCAATGCCGTGTCGTTGCCGTTTGGAGCTTCCTCGATCTCGTAGGTGTTGGCCTGGTGCTCGAAGACGATGATCACCGCGCCACTGGCCGGTCCGGAGGTGGTGACCACGATCTTGTCCGCGGAAACGCCCGCGACCCTGGTCTGGCTCAGCTGGTTGCCCTGGGCAAGGCTCGTCTCCACCTGATCCCTCGGTCCGCCCACCACCCGGACCTCGAGCGGGGGCGTGTCGGAACCTGACGCTGGCACGTGGGATGGCACCGTGGCCGGCGGTCCGAATGCCACCACACTAACCGCACCGCCGGCGCCCGGCTCGGCCGTGTAATCGCGCGAGGTCCACCCGCTCGGGAAGCAGAGGTGGTAGCCAAGCGTGGTGTGCTGGTAGGCCTCGCCGGTTTTGCAACCAACCGACGATGATGCGGTCGCCTGCAGGGGGGGTGGTGAACTCTGGTCGCTGCCGCATCCCGAAATGACGGTGGCCGCTAGCAGGCTGAGCAGTACCCCTCGGAACCGGGCGCTGGCCACCGGGGAAGCGTACAGGAAACGGTGGGTCGGAGAACAACGTGGTTAGCGAAAGATCGCGCTGGCCAGCCACCAGCAGGCGGCCACGCCAACGACCGCGGGCAGGATGCCACCCAGCCGGGTCAGGAGGGCGACGGCCTGGGCCGGAATCACCCAGAACACCGAGATGGGATCGGCCTTGGCGACACCGACCCGCGCCTGTTCCGCCACCGGACCAGCCTCTTCATAGGAGGGCAACATGTGGGCCGCGAATGACAGCCCGAGCCAAAGCTGCACCCAGGTGACCCACGTCATCGGCAAATGAAGGACCGCCCGGGGGGTGAGCGCGGGGGCGAGGCAGAGCACGGAGAGGATGGCGAGCAGCAGGGTCGGCACATAGGTGATCGCGATCGCCGTGCTCAGTTGCGGTGGCGCCTCATACACGGTGTACCCCGCAGGATCGTCGACGCGAAAGTACACGACCTCGTCGATGGCGAGGCCGGCGCGGTGAGCAATCGTGAACTGGATGGACGTTCGCATCACGACGGCCGGGAAGCCGAACAAGTGGATGGTGCGCGAGACCAGCAGCGGGAAGGCTCGGATCAGGCTGATGCGGGCCGTCGCTTTGGCGAGCTGGAGCGTATAGGGTGTCCCGCGCTTTACCGCCACGCGAGCCACTGTGCTGCTGCGCGTCACGGCGACTTTGGCGGCCGTCCCGAGCTGCTCGGCCCCGGTTCGAATGACCGGTGCAGCCTGGGCGCGCCAGCGGGCCCAGGGTAGGGCGCGCACGCGCGTGAGGATCTGCTCAAAGAGCGACGGCGGAAGCTCGCCAGCGGGCGGCCCCGCCAATGGCAGTGGCGTGGGGCCTTTTGCCGGTGTGGGCGTCAGGTCCAGCGGCAGGTCTTCTTGAATCGGATCGAGGGCTCCGCTCATTTCGGGCTCACGGGCTTGGCGGTCGCCTGCTTGATCCTGCCGAGCAGCACCTGCTGGTCCGCATTGGTATCCAGCGTAATCGCGGGATCGTAGCTGCGAGCGGTGTACCAGGCGGAGAGCCCGGCCTTGATGTCCTTGTCGAGCAGGTAGCAGTAGGCTTCGTACGCCCACGCCTTTGGCGACGTCGGCGCGGCTTCCACCGCCATTTCCATCTCGCTGGCGCAGCCCGAATAATCCAGGCTGACCAGCCGCGCCTTGCCGTCCTGATAATGACGCAGCCCGTTCCAGGCGCCGGGCAGGCCGGCCGCGGCCAGGAAGGTGAGCGCCAGGGTCACGCCGATCACGCACAACACCCAGCCCGGCATGTCGGGCAGGCCGCCGCGCGCTTTGCGGAGTGGTTGTAGCGCCGCTTCGTAACGGAGCAGGCGGTCGGCGATCTCGGCATCCGCGACTTCAGGCAACGAAGGCTTGCGCAGCCGTTTCGCGTCGCGCAGGAGCATGACGGCGCCGGTGATGTCCCCCGCCGCGTAACGCAGGTCGGCCTTGAAGACCAGGGCATCGCGCGCCGCCGGATCACCGCGCAACGCCCGATCGAGGTAGTCCTCCGCCATGGCGGTCTCGCGCTTCCAGTAGGCGATCATCCCCAGACCGAGCAGGGCGGCGGCATTCTTCGGCTCCCGTCCAAGCACCGCCTCGTACTCCGTGGCGGCACCGGCGAAGTCGGACGTCCGGATCCGGGCCAGGCCGAGCAGGGTGTGGGCATCGGTGAAATCCGGATGGATCTCGATGATCTTCGAGAGCAGGGTCACCGCCGGCTGCGGGTCCTGCGCCCCGACGAAGGCGTACGCGAGGTAGTAGGCGGCGTAGGCGTCATCGGGACGCTTGCGCACCTCGGCAGCCAGTAGCGGCAGCGCGCCTTCGAAGTCATGCCGGCGGATGAGCGCCAGGCCATCGTTGATAGACATGTCCGGGCCTGCGCGAGTAACGACGTACCTGGCGCGAACTTACGCGGCTTTGTCGAGCCAGCGCTCCGCGATGAAGGCGAGGAAGGCCCGGTCGAAGTCCAGCCCGTTGAGTTTTGCGGTGGCCGGCCAGGTGCTGCGAACCTCGTTTTGGAGCCGGCGATATTCCTCGAGGTCGAGGCCCTGAGCAAATTCCCAGGCCCGGGCGGCCAGTTCGTTGCTGAGCGGTTTCATCATGGCTCTCCTACCCGTATACAACGTGTGGAATGGGCAAATAGATTCACCTGCACGTTGTGTCACGCAACGTGCAATCCGCAAGAGAGGAGGACCCGATCGCGTCAATCGGGTCATGCGAATTCTCGGGCTGCGAAGCGCCATCATCGCCGTTGGCGCGGCCGCGGTGCTGGCCCTCCCGACCGCGATGGTGCTGGGGCACATTGGTGCCAAATCCACCGGCGCGACGATCCCGGCGGCGACCGGATCTGGCGGAGCAAGCGACGCCCCGAGTGCCAGCCCGGTCGTCCAGGCGACGCCCACCCCGACGCCCACGGCCACTCCCAGCGCGACGCCCGCGGGCGTCGTGAAGACGCCAGCCCCACCCACAGCCGCACCTCCGCCGGTCCCGCCGGCCGCGGTCCCGGCGTTCTCGCACGTCTTTGTCATCGTCATGGAGAACCATGAGTACGGCGCCGTGATCGGCAGCGCAGAGGCGCCCTACATCAACAGCCTGGCTGCCACCTACGGCCTGGCCACCAACTACTACGCGGCCTCCCATCCGAGCCTGCCCAATTACTTTGCGCTCACCGCCGGCAGCACCTTTGGGGTCGCCAGCGACTGCACCACCTGCTATGTGAGCGCGACGAACATCGCCGATCAGGTGGAAGCAAGCGGTCGTTCCTGGAAGGCGTACATGGAAGATATGCCCACCCCGTGCTACCTGGGGACCTCGTCCGGCAACTACGCGATGAAGCATGATCCGTTCGTCTACTACACCGATATCCGCAACGTCGCGGCGCGCTGCGCCGCGCACGTCGTGCCCTTCACACAGTTCGGGGTCGACATGAGCGGCGGCCAGATCCCGAACTTCGTATGGATCACGCCCAACATGTGCCACGACACCCACGACTGTCCGGTCTCCACTGGTGACGCCTGGTTGCACAGCGTCGTCCCAACGATCACCGGATCGGCCGCGTTCCGCAACGGCGGAGCCCTCTTCATCACCTGGGACGAAGGGTCGAGCAACGCGGGTTGCTGCGCTGATGCCTGGGGCGGGCATGTCGCGACGGTGGTCATCTCGCCGACGTCCATCAGTGGCTTCCGCTCCAAAATTGCGGAGAATCACTACAGCCTGCTGCGGACGATTGAGGATGGCTTCAGGCTCGCCCATCTCGGCGCGGCCGGTTGGTCGAGCAATGTCCCCCTACGCGAGTACTTCCGCTAGGTCTTGGGCTGGAGCGCGCGAATAGGGTCGAGCGTGGCCAAGTCGTCGATCGCCGAGAGGTCGCCCGGTGGGTCGCCGAGGAAAACGTTGCGGATCACCCGGCGGAGAATCTTGCCATTGCGGGTCTTGGGCAGGCGCGCAAGCACGTGAACCGCTGCCGGCTTGAACGGCTTGCCCAACGAGCGTTCGACGCTGCGAGAGACCGCCGCGGGGATCGGCCCCGTTTCCGCATTCGGCCGCGGGACCACGAAGACCACCACTGACTGGCCCTTGAGCGGGTCTGGAATCCCGACGGCCGCCGCCTCGACCGCGTTGGTGCCGTCGAGAGCCGCGGCCTCCACCTCGGCCGGGCCCACGCGCTTGCCCGCGACCTTGATGGTGTCGTCGGAGCGACCCAGGATGTACCAGAGCCCGTCCTCATCGATCATCGCCCAGTCACCGTGCAGCCAGACGTCCGGCCAGCGCGACCAGTACGTTTCCAGGTAACGCTGCGGATCCTTCCACAATCCGAGCGTCATCCCGAGGTAAGGCTGGCGGACCACGAGCTCGCCGACCTCGCCGCGTACTGGCTGGCCCTGCTCGTTGAAGACCGCGGCGTCAATGCCGGGGATGGGGCCGGCGAAGCTGCCGGCTTTGGAGGGCGTCAGGTAGTTTCCGGAAACGAGGCCGCCGCCGCACTCCGTCCCGCCGGAGTAATTCATGATCGGCACCTCGCCGCGTCCCACGACCTCGAAGAGCCAGTTCCAGGCTTCGGGGGTCCAGGGTTCGCCGGTCGAGGCCAGCACCCGAAGCCGGGCGAGGGGCTGTGGCGGCAGAGCGTGTTCGCCCGACGCCATCAGTACCCGGGTGAGCGTTGGAGAGATGCCCAGGTGGGTGACCCCGTGGCGCTCCGCCACCGCCCACACGCGGCTCGGTTCCGGGTAGTCGGGGGCGCCGTCGTAGAAGACGGCGGCGCCCCCGAGCATCAGGCTGCCGAAGACGAGGAGCGGCCCCATCACCCAGCCCATATCGGTCACCCACATGACCCGCTCGGCCGGCCGGACGTCCATGCCGAATGCCCAGTCCTGCGCGGCCTTGATCGGTAAGCCGGCGTGGCCGTGCACCGTGCCCTTGGGCCGGCCGGTCGTGCCGGACGTATAGAGGAGGAGCAAGGGCTCATCGGGGCGCATCGCCTCGGTTGGGACATGGGCCGACCCCACCAGGTCGTCCCAGGCGAGGTCGCGACCGGCCTGCATCGGAACATCCACGCCGGCGCAGGCAACGACCACGAGCCGCTCCAGCTGCGGCAGGCCCGCCGCCGCCTGGTCCGCGATCGGCTTCATGGCGACCGGCCGGCCGCGACGCATCGCCCCATCCGCGGTGATCAGCACCCGCGCGTCCGCGTCGGACAGCCGTTGCCGGATCGCTTCCGCGCCAAAGCCGGAAAAGAGGGGCACGGCCACGGCGCCGAGTTTGGTGCAGGCCAGCAGGGCGACCGCGTTCTCGATCACGAGCGGGAGATAGAGGCCGACTGCCACGCCACGGCCCACGCCGATGGCGAGCAGCCCGGCGGCGGCCCGCTCGACCGCGTCCTCCAGCTGCGCGTAGGTCAACTGCCGGACGGGCCCCGCCTCGGTCTCGCCGATGAGCGCGACGCGTTCCGGGTCGGACCGGCGATGACGAACGACGGCGGACTCATACGCATTGAGAAGACCACCGGGAAACCAGCGCGTGAAAGGCACGCCGGCAGAGGTATCCATCACCGCCTCGTAGGGCGCCGACCACACGATGCCCAGCTCCTTGACGAGGGCGTCCCAGAACCAGTCGGGATCGCGCGCCGCTCGTTCGCAGAGCGCCGCGTAACTCGCGAGGTGATGCTGCTGGATGAAACGCCAGAGCCGGCTCGCCTGCGCCTGCTCCCTGGTCGGTGACCACCCGGGGGCGACCGAGCTCATCCGGTCTTCATGCTTTCGCCCGTCCAGAACCCTTCCGGATCCGCGTGACGGATGTAGGCCAGCTCGTCCGCCGAGGGTATCGCGGTGGCCGGCGTGTGGTCCTCGATCGCGATCGGAAAGCCGGTCGCCTCACGCACCTGCTGCGGCGTGACGCCCGGGTGCAGGCTCGCGGCTCGAACGCCGCCGCTCGACAGGTCGAAGACGCCCAGCGTCGTGATCAAGGTGGCGGGACCGCCGCGGCGCCGGCCGGGGAAGTGGCCCGGAGAAGTGATGTAGTCGACGCGCTCGCGAAAGCGGCGCGGTTCGTGCTCCATGATCAAGACCGTCCGGCCCGCCAGCGACGCGATGTCGCCGGCGCCACCACTGCCGGGAAGGCGGACCAGCGCGCCGCTGCTGCTGGTTCGTGTCGTGTTGAGGTTGCCCAGCGGATCGACCTCCGCGCCTCCGATGAAGCCCACGTCGACCCGGCCTTGCTGCAGCAGGCTCATGACGTCGAGCAGTCCAAGACAGGCGACCGCGCCCACGATGTTGGGCGGATCGCCCATGGTGTAGATGAAGGCTTCGGCGGGTCGGTCGCGAATCACGCCGTTCTCGAACAACCCGACCGCGTCCGGAGCGTGCGTCGCCTTGGCCAGCCCGAAGCCGAGCAGGGGAAGGCGCATGCCGACGAAGACGACCTCGTGGTCACGGATTTCGCGCGCGGCCGCGACCACCATCAGCTCCCGCCGCGTATAACGTGAGGTCATGGCGCGAAGTTCGCCTCGGCCGCGAGCCGCTGATCGGTGACCCGAAGGCGCTCGAGCGCTGCCTGACCCATGTGGCGCAGGTAGGCCGGCCGGTCGGGGAGGTCAAGAACCCACTCGCGCAACCACGATTGAAAGCCGTCGGGGGTCCGTGAGAGCTGGTGATAGGCGAGAAACGAAGCGAAGTCGCGCCGCCAGTAGCCCTGCACCGATGAGGGGAGCGCGCCACCCGGCTCCTCGACGGTCGCCGTCACGAGAAAGCCAGGGATCACGGTGCGGTTGGGATCGCTGCGGATCACTGCTTCCGGTACGACCTCCTCGCAGATCACGATCGTGCGGCGTGCGGCGTACGCCGCTTCAACGGTGAGGCCGAGGTTCCCCCACAGGTGGGCGTTGCCCTGTGCGTCCGCGCGCTGGACGTGGATGATGGCGACGTCCGGCCGCAGCGCGCCGACCGCGAGCAGCTTGGGGCCCCCGAAGGGATCGTCCACCGGCCGGATGCGGGGATGACCCCGCACGATATCGCCGCCCAGGCCGGTGAAGGTCGGCAGGAAGGGGACACCCATCGCCGCGGCCTTCAGGGCCAGTCCGACGGTGAAGTTGGAGTGATCCTCCATGACGATGCGTCGCGGCTGCCCCTGTTCGTAGGCCCGGCGAAAGCCGTATCCGGACCCCCGCGCAACGTTCCCCACCCAGGCCGCGATCACCTTCGCCACCGTGCCGGCCGCGATCATCTGGTCGAACGCCATGTCGGAAATGGGACCAACCAGCGTCAGGTCGCGGCGCTGCTGGCGGATGATCTCGTGCACCGCGGCGAACGGGATGCCGGACTCGAGGGCCAGCCCGAGCGCGATGGTGTCGCCGTCGTGCACCTGCTCGGCGATCGCCTCCCGCAGCGAGCGCCGCTTGTCGCTCAGCGGTGGCTCCAGAGGGGCGTCCGCTTTTCCATGAAGGCGCGAATCCCCTCTTCGGCGTCCTGCGACGGTGCCACGGCCGTCCGATAAATCGCAAGTGCCGCATCGAGGCGTTGCAGCAGCGTGGCGGCCCGCTGCCGGCGGGTCGCTGCCGTGAGTGCGCGGAGCGCGACAGAGCTGAAGGCGGCAATATCGCGGGCTCGCCGATCTGCGATCTCGATCAGCCGGTTGGCCGGCACCACCTGGCTCACCAGCCCGAGGTCGTGGGCCGCGTTGGCGTCGACCAATTCGCCGAGGAGCAGGCGCATCGCCCAGGGCCCCAGGCCTCGCTCCGGCAGGGCGGCAGCCGCGACCGGCGGAAAGGCGGCCAGCGTGATTTCGGGAAAGCCGAACGTTGTGTCGTCGGCCGCGATCACCAGGTCGCAGAGCAGCGCGATCTCGGCGCCGCCGCCAAGCGTTGACCCCCGGATGGCGGCCAGCGTGACCGGTCCGAGGTTGACCAGCAGTCGGGCATTCTCCCGCACCTCCGTCAACATCACGTCCAGGCGGCGCGCGGCGTGGTCGGCGACATCGACCCCGGCGGAAAAGGCCCGCGGCAGGGCGCTGGCGAGGAGGACCGCGCGGATCGAGGTCCGATCGCATTGCCGCAGCGCATCATTGAGCTGGTGTAGCGTCTCGACGTCCAGCACATTCAGCGGTGGGCGATCCAGGGTGATGCGAGCGACCCCCTCCTGGACCCCGACCGTGACGCGAACCGATGGCGACTCGGGTGCCGGCACCGACGGTAATGCTACATGCGGGCAATCCCCATGCCCGGGAAAAACTTAGTACCCTTGGATCCGTGCAGAGGTGTCCGCGCTGCGAACGATCGGTGGCGGCCGAGGCGGCGTTCTGCCCCTACTGCGGCGCCCAGCTCAAGGCCCAGCCGGTCCAGGGTGAGATCATCGATGGAACCCACCGATTCAAGAAGAACCGCGCGCTCAACCCCGGCCGCGCCGCGCGCCTCTCGCTCATTCCAGGCCTCGGTCACTGGTACGCGGGGGCACCGGTCAAGGGGCTGGCTTTCTTCGCCGCGATCGTCGGTCCGCTGGTGATCGGTACGGATCTCGACCTGACGGTGGTGGGCGCACCCCTGGGAATTCCGCTGGACCTTGGTGGGCTCGGGCTCTGGGCCTACTGTGCCTACGACGCGTATCGCACCGCAAAGAACCGTATGCGACCGGCCGCCTGACCCGCAGCGTCCCGCAACGACCTCCAGCAAGCCGACGCAACGCCACCCGCAAGCTTGCCCTCCTAATGTCGCTGGTGTGACGAGGGAGAGGAGGGTCCTCCTGATCGACGACGATCAGGATCTCGCCGATCTTTACCTGATGCAGCTTCGCCGCGATGGCATCCCCCTCGAGCACGCGCGCACCGGCCAGGACGCGGATAGCTTCGTGCGCAGCCGGGTCCCGGCCCTGATCCTGGTCGATCTCAAGTTGCCGGACCTCGACGGCCGTGAATTGATCGAGCGTTGGGCCGCTGACTCGGTCGCCGGCGCGATCCCCATCTGGATCGTGAGCAACATCACGCCGGAGGACAACCTGTGGTGGCACACGGCCCCCAACGTGCAACGTTACTTTCTGAAGTCAAGGGTCATGCTCTCGCTGCTGAGCCTGGAGATTCGTGCGACGCTCGGCCTGCCCTACGGCGATCGCATCAGCCACCGTCTCGCCGGCTGAACTCGCCCGCCTGCCGATAATGAGGTCGATGGAAGGGCTGGCCCCGGCCGCACCACCTCAGGCGGCGGACCGGCTGCGCTGGCTGGACCTCCTTCCGGTGATCGCCTTTACGCTGCTCGGCATCATCCTCGTGTTCGCCGTGCTGGTGGGCCTGGCTCGAAGTAATCGTGCCGTCTACCGCGCCAACCTGGAGACGATCTCGCTGAGCGCGACGCTCGCCATCTATCTTGCCTTCGGCGCGGGGATCGCCGTTGCCCTCCGGCGGCTGCGGGCGCCCCTGGCGTTCCTCGGATTGCGCTGGCCGACGCTGCGTGACGTCAGCCTGACGATCCTCCTGCTGTTCCCGTGGTACCTGGGCATCATCCTCGTCTCCGCCGCGTCGGCGCTCATCTTCAACGGCGGCCGCGTGGTTCCAAGCAACAGCCGCCTGATCTTCGTGCAGCGTCCGGGCGGGGTCGGGCTGCTGCTCCTTGCGCTGTTGGTCACGGCCGTCGCCGCGCCCATCTGCGAGGAGGTGTTCTTCCGCGGCATGCTCTTTCGGCTGCTGCGGACCCGAGTCCCGCTCTGGGCGGCGGTGCTCCTCAGTGCGATGGCGTTCGGCCTCGCGCATGCCAGCCCCGCGGTGAGTGCCGCCCTCTTACCAACCTTCATGTACATGGGGATCGTGCTGGCCGTGATCTACGTCAGGACGGGATGGCTGACCAACAACATTTTGTTGCATGCCGCAAGCAACGCGATCGCGACCGTCGCCGTCTATTACCAGGCGATCCGCTGAAGTCAGTTGAACTCGGTGGGGATCATGGAAACCTTCTGACGGGGGACCCGGTCGACGACAACCTCGCAGTGGGCGTTGCGGACGACCTGCTCGGCGACCCGCCCGAGCGGGCTCTCGTTCGGCCGGTTCTGGTGGCTGATGCCCATCACGATCAGGTCCGCGTTTTCCTCGCGCGCGATCTCGACGATTCGGTGGCCGGCCTGACGGGCGACGTTGACCTTGGTGCGTGGGGTGATGGCATGCTGCGTGGCGATGAACGCGGCGGCGTCCAGGGCACGCTGGATGCGCGCGTCCTTCTCCGGCATGACGAGCGGCGACTGGAGCGGAATCTCGTGCACGTAGACAATCACCATCTCGGCCTTGTGTCCCTGGTTGAGCCGGGCGGCCAGCTCGACCGCGCGTACCGATGCGCCGAGGTCGAGGATCGGCACCAGGACTTTGCGGATGGCCTCGACCGACCGCACGCTGCTGGTTGCGCCTCGGGGGGCCGGCGGTGGCACGCGCAGCATCCAGCCGAGCGTTCCGGCCAGCCCAACCGTGAAGGCGACCGCCAGGGTGATCCCGAGCGGGCTGAGGACGGGGTTCAAGGACGCAGCCGGTCGGCCGCTTGCAGGCGCCAGGCACCGAAGGCCAGCAGGCCCACGCCCGCGATGCCATAGGGCACCGAGTGCACCTCGATCGCGTCACGCGCCAGGATGAGCACGCCGACCACGAGGGAGACGAAGCCGACGATGCGGGTGAAGCGATACGGTGTCATGCCGGGGCGTTTTGGCCGGCGTCGCGCTCGGCGAGCGTCGCCTCATACTCCTCCAGGGATTCGAATTCTTCGGCCTCCCGAAGGACGCGCTTCTGGGCCTCTTCCCAGTTGCGGTGGACATTGCCGAATGCCGGCAACCCCTGGTGCCTGCGGTAGGCGACATACAGCGAGGCGGCGATGAGGACCCAGAGGGGGCCGGCGATACGGCCCAGCGGGTGGGTCAGCACGACCTCGAAGAGGGTGATGGCCACCCCGATCATGCCGAGGACGCCGAGCACCGGGAAGGAGACGACGCGACCTCGAAACTTGATGGGGATGTTGAGCGGCATCCGGTAGGGCCGTGGCGTGTAGGGATCCTTGAACCGCAGCGTGATCAACGAAACGAAGACGATCAGGTAGCCAGTGGTCGCCCCAAAGGCGTAGAGGTCGGTGAGCAGCTCGATGGCCGCGTTGTCGGTTGCGCCCGAGCCGCCCGGCGTAAAGAACGCGACCAGCGTCTGCACGATCGCGACCCCGCTGAAGACCACGATGGTCCGCGTGGGGGTTGCGAAGCGCGTGCTGACCTTGTTGAACCAGCGGGGCACCAGCTTGAAGAGGCTCATCGAGTAGGTGAGGCGTGACGCGCTCACCACCCCCGAGTTCGCCGAGATGAAGACGATGACGCCACCGATCAGCGCCGTCAGCGGGGCGGCGACGATGCCGATCACGGGGATGCGGCCCGCGATCAGCGCCACCGGGTCGCCGCTATGGCCGAAGAAGCCATTGTGCGGCCCGGGTCCAAGCGGCAGCATGCCGGCCGCCAGCACCGAGAAGGCGAGCGCGAAGAGGAGGACCGAGAGGATCAGCCCGATCGAGGTCCTGGGAATGATGGTCGCCGGCCGCCGGGTCTCCTGGGCCACCTGCGAAATGGACTCGAGCCCGACGAAGGAGATGATGGCCAGCGACGAGCCAAGGGCGAAATCGCCGAGCGTCGCCGGGTAGTGGGTGAAGTTCGCGACCACCAGGTTCGGGTCCCAGACAAGGCTGAATCCGGCGATGACGATGATCGCCTGGCCAATGATCGCCACCACCCCGAGGAAGTTGTTGAAGGTCGAGGAGACCTTGATGCCGCGGACGTTCAACCAGATCAACAGGAGGATGCCGAGCACCGTTTCCAGGAGCCAGAACCAGTAGACGTGACTCGGGCCGACCTGGATCGCGAGCGTCTTGGCGAAGGGCAGAAAGTAGTTGAAGTATCCGAACGAGATCACGGTGAAGAGCGCGATGTCGATCGTGTAGTCGAGCAGCAGGGCCGACCCTGCCACGAATCCCCAGAGATCGCCGAGCCCACGGAGCGCGAAGTACTGGCCGCCCCCGGCTACCGGGTAGGCGGAAGCTAGCTCCGCGTAGCAGAGGCCGACCATCGCATAGACCAGTCCGGCGGCGAGGAACGCCAGCGGCGTAAAGCCGAGCGCCGCCAGGGCGACGATGCCAAGCGCCACATAGATGTCGGCGCCCACGTCCGCGTAGCCCCACATGTAGGAGCCCCAAACGCTGACGTCGCGGCGAAGCTCGCTACTCCCGATGGCGCCGGCGGGCGCCTGCTCCGGCCCGCTCACCGCTTCTCACCGGGGCCGCTCAGGTCTCGCGGCCTTTCCACACCGGGGCCGCTCAGGTCTCGCGGCCTTTCCACACCGGGGCCGCTCAGGTCTCGCGGCCTTTCCACACCGGGGCCGCTCATATCTCGCGGCCTTTCCACTCCGGGGCCGCTCATATCTCGCGGCCTTTCCACACCGGGGCCGCTCATTTCTCGAAAAAGCGCTTGACCTTTTCCGCGCCGGTCGTCGTCGGGCAGATGGTCTCGATTCCCAGCTCGGCGTACAGATCGGCCCGTGCCGGATCGTAGATCCGGCAGATCACCTTCTTGACCCCGAACTCGTGCTGCGCCAGCTGGGCGGCCATGATGTTGGTGGTATCGGCGTTGGTGACGGCCACGAACGCCTCGGCGCGGTTTGTACCGGCACGCCGGAGGATGTCCTCATCGACCGCCGAGCCAAACACCATTTCGCCGGCAAAATCCTCGCCGAGCCGGTTGAAGGCTGCCTCGCTGGAGTCCACGACGGTAACGTCGTCACCCTCTTCACTCAACTGCCGGGCCAGGCTGGAACCAACCCGCCCGCAGCCCACGATCACCGTGCGCATGTAAGCCTCAAGATATTCTAGGGATCGTATCGTTTAGTGCCCAATAGGCGAGGGTATATACGGCCCAGCTTGCCCCCACGGCTTGCGACGGGGCCGCAGATACTCAAGGAGTCGAAAAGATGGCAAAGACTGTAGGCATCGATCTGGGGACCACGAACTCGGTTATCGCCGTCATGGAAGCCGGCGAGCCGGTCGTCATTCCGAACGCCGAAGGCGGGCGGACGACGCCGTCGGTCGTCGCCTTCACGAAGTCGGGGGAGCGTCTTGTTGGCCAGCTGGCCCGACGGCAGGCGGCCGTCAATCCGGAGAACACCGTCTACTCGATCAAGCGCTTCATGGGTCGCAAATACGATGAGGTCGAGACCGAGCGGAGGATCGTGCCGTACAAGGTCGTCGCCGGCAAGGATGGCCGCGTCGAGGTCGAGATCCAGGGAACGCGTCACACCCCGGAGCAGATCTCGGCCATGATCCTGCAGAAGCTGAAGACCGACGCGGAAGCCTACCTTGGCGA
The DNA here is from genome assembly GCA_035279665.1 of Candidatus Dormiibacterota bacterium. Classification (GTDB taxonomy): domain Bacteria; phylum Chloroflexota; class Dormibacteria; order CF-121; family CF-121; genus CF-13. The sequence goes on from DATEHI010000131.1 coordinate 76,459, forward strand.
GAAGGTCACGGACGCGGTCATCACCGTGCCGGCCTACTTCAACGACTCGCAGCGGCAGGCCACCAAGAACGCCGGCGAGATCGCCGGCCTCAACGTCGTTCGCATCATCAACGAGCCGACCGCGGCTGCGCTCGCCTACGGCCTCGACAAGAAAGAAAACGAGAAGATCCTCGTGTTCGACCTCGGTGGCGGCACCTATGACGTGTCCGTGCTGGAGATCGGCGAGGGCGTCTTCGAGGTCAAGGCAACCAACGGCGATACCCACCTCGGTGGAGACGACTACGACCGCCGGCTCGTGGACTACATCGCCGACGAGTTCAAGAAGCAACAGGGAATCGATCTGCGGCAGGACCGCCAGGCCCTGCAGCGTCTGACCGAGGCCGCGGAGAAGGCCAAGATCGAGCTCTCCAGCCGGATGGAGACCGAGGTCAACCTGCCGTTCATCACCGCGGACCAGAACGGCCCCAAGCACCTCGAGATCAAGATCACGAGGGCGAAGTTCGAGCAGTTGACGGCGGACCTCACGGAAAAGACGATCGCGCCGTTCAACGCGGCGCTCAAGGATGCCGGGCTGACCCCGGCCGATCTGAACGAGGTGATCCTCGTGGGCGGCGCGACCCGCATGCCGGCCATCCAGGAACTGGTCAAGAAGCTGACGAACGGCAAGGAGCCACATCGTGGCATCAACCCGGACGAAGTGGTCGCCGTGGGCGCCGCCATCCAGGCGGGCGTACTCAAGGGCGAGGTCAAGGACGTTCTCCTGCTCGACGTCACACCGCTGTCGCTCGGGCTGGAGACCCTCGGTGGGGTCAACACCAAGTTGATCGAGCGCAACACGACGATCCCGACCTCGAAGAGCCAGGTGTTCTCGACCGCGTCGGATAACCAGCCATCGGTCGAGATCCACGTCCTGCAAGGCGAGCGCGAGATGGCGTCGGCCAACAAGACGTTGGGCAAGTTCCACCTCGACGGCATCGCGCCGGCACCCCGTGGGGTTCCGCAGGTCGAGGTGACCTTCGACATCGACGCCAACGGCATCCTCAACGTGCGGGCCAAGGACCTCGGGACTGGAAAGGAACAGAAGGTGACGATCACCGCCTCCACCACGTTGAATAAGGACGAGGTCTCCAAGATGGTGCGCGACGCCGAGGCGCATGCCGAGGAAGATCGCAAGCATCGCGAGGAAGTGGAGGCTCGCAATCAGGCGGACAGCCTCGTCTACCAGGCCGAGAAACAGCTGCAGGAGAATGCCGCCAAGATCGACGCCTCGGTCCGGTCAGAGGTCGAGAGCAAGATCGAGCCGGTGAAGCAAGCGATCAAGGACAACGACGTCGAGCGCATGCGGTCCACCAGCCAGGAGCTGGCGACCGCCATGCAGAAGATCGGCGAAGCCGTCTACCAGCAGGCGCAGGGCGCCGGCGCGGCGGCCCAATCGGCCACCGGCACGGACGGCCCCAAATCCGGCAAGCCGGGCGATGGCGACGTAGTGGACGCCGACTTCAAAGAGGTCTAAGCCAAGACTGGTCTCGCTCTTTCGCTCCTCTCCCGCGGGGAGCGAAAGGGCGGGGTCGGCATTTGTCTGCGAGGCCGTTTAGGGACTAATCTCAGTCGGGTACACCCACACCATGGCGTTTCGCCCTGACCGATTAACAGAGAAGACGCAGGAGGCTATCCAGCAAGCGCAGACGCTCGCCCAGGAAGCCCAGCACCAGGAAATCACGCCGGAACACCTGCTCCTCGCGCTGCTGCAGCAGCAGGATGGGACGGTTCCGCCAATCCTGCAGCAGATCGGCGTCGATCCGGCTCGGGTGGCGTCCGACCTCAAAGCCCAGCTCGATCGCTTGCCCAAGGTCTATGGGGCCGAAACCTATCTTGGTTCTCGCCTTCGCCGGCTGCTCGACGCGGCCTCCAGTGAGATGGAGCGGCTCAAGGACGAGTACCTCTCGACCGAGCACCTGCTGCTCGCGATCGTCGACGAGGCAAACAGCGAAGGCGCACGGATCTTGCAGCGGATCGGTGTCACGCGCGAGAAGATCCTCGACGCGCTCACCAAGGTCCGCGGTTCGTCCCGCGTGACCGATGCCACCCCGGAGTCCAAGTTCCAGGCGCTGGAGAAGTACACGCGGGACCTCACCGCCCTGGCACGCGAGGGCAAGCTCGACCCGGTCATCGGTCGCGAGCAGGAGATCCGGCGCGTCATCCAGGTGCTCTCGCGTCGGACGAAGAACAACCCCGTCTTGATTGGTGAGGCGGGCGTCGGCAAGACGGCCATCGCCGAAGGGCTTGCGCAGCGGATCGCGCAGGGTGATGTGCCCGAGTCGCTCAAAGACAAACGCGTCCATTCGCTGGATCTCGGTTCATTGATCGCCGGCACCAAGTACCGCGGCGAGTTCGAGGACCGACTGAAGGCTCTTCTGAAAGAGATCGAGTCATCGAACGGCCAGGTGATCCTTTTCATCGACGAGCTTCACACACTGGTGGGCGCCGGGGCGGCCGAGGGGGCGATGGACGCCTCCAACCTGCTGAAGCCCGCGCTGGCCCGCGGCCAGCTCCGTTGCGTCGGCGCGACGACCCTCGACGAGTACCGCAAGCACATTGAGAAAGATGCGGCGCTGGAACGGCGCTTCCAGCCCATCTTCGTCGCCGAGCCGTCGGTCGAGGACACCATATCGATCCTGCGCGGCTTGAAGGAAAAGTACGAGGTCCATCACGGCGTGCGGATTACCGACTCCGCGATCGTGGCGGCCGCAGTGCTGTCGCATCGCTACATCACCGATCGCTTCCTGCCGGACAAGGCGATCGATCTGATCGATGAAGCCGCCTCCAGCCTGCGCATGGAGATCGACAGTCTGCCCCAGGAGCTTGATGAGATCGAGCGCCAGATTCGGCAGCTCGAGATCGAGCGGCAGGCGCTCAAGAAAGAACAAGACCGCGCCTCCAAGGATCGCCTCAACGCGATCGAGAGGGAGCTGGCCAACCTGCAGGAAAAGAGCAAGGTCATGCGGTCGCAGTGGCAGCAGGAGAAGGCGCTGATCCAGCAGATCCGCGAGCTCAAGGCGCGCCAGGAGCAGCTGCGTATCGAAGCCGAACGCGCCGAGCGCATGGCGGATTTCGAAGCCGCCGCCCGCCTCAAGTACGGCGAGATGCCCAAGGTCCAGCAGGAGCTGGAGGCCAGGAATGCCGAGCTGATCGCGCTCCAGAAGGAGCACCGCCTGCTGAAGGAAGAGGTCGACGAGGAGGACATCGCCAAGATCGTCTCCCGCTGGACCGGGATCCCGGTGCAGAAGATGCTCGAGGGCGAGATCCAGAAGCTCGTTCAGATGGAGGATCGCCTCCACGCCCGCGTGGTCGGCCAGGAACAGGCCGTCAGGGCGGTCGCCAACGCCGTACGTCGTGGCCGCGCCGGACTCAGCGATCCCAACCGGCCGATCGGATCGTTCATCTTCCTCGGGCCCACGGGCGTTGGGAAGACGGAGCTGGCTCGCGCGCTGGCGGAATTCCTTTTCGACAACGAGCAGGCCATGATCCGCATCGACATGTCGGAATACATGGAGAAGCACACCGTGGCGCGGCTGGTCGGCGCCCCGCCTGGCTATGTCGGGTATGAGGAAGGCGGTCAGCTCACCGAGGCGGTACGGCGCCGGCCCTACGCGGTCATTCTCTTCGATGAGATCGAGAAGGCACACCCCGATGTGTTCAACATCCTGCTCCAGCTCCTCGAGGACGGGCGCCTGACCGACGGCCAGGGTCGCACGGTCGACTTCCGCAACACGGTGGTCATCATGACGTCCAACCTCGGCAGCCACATCCTGCAGGATCAGAACCTGACCGAGGAGGACAAAGAGAAGGCGGTCCTCGAGGCGGTGCGGCACAATTTCCGTCCCGAGTTCCTCAACCGTGTGGACGAAATCATCATCTTCAAGCCACTGACCCGCGACCAGATCAAGCACATCGTCAACATCCAGCTGGAGCGGCTGCGCAAGCGTCTCGCCGAGCGGCGCATCACGCTGCAGCTGACGCCGGCCGCTCTCGAGCTGATCGCCAACGAAGGCTACGACCCGGTGTACGGGGCGCGCCCCCTGAAGCGAGTCATTCAGCGTCGCATCCAGGACCCGCTGGCCATGGCCGTCCTCGACGGCAAGTTCCGCGAGGGCGATACCGTCCTGGTCGATGCCGAGAAGGGCGAGCTCGTACTGCGCAAGGCCGGCGCCAAGGAACACGCCGGCGTCGCCGCCAGCTAAGACCACTCCGGGCGTTGGAGCCGTAGAATAGCGCAGCGTTCGCGAGCCGCCTTAGCTCAGCGGTAGAGCAATGGTTTCGTAAACCATCGGTCCGGGGTTCGAATCCCCGAGGCGGCTCCAAACCTGCTCAGTGCTACTCCAAGTTGCGAAGGGCGACGGCCAGCACGACGACGCCCACAACAATGAGGGCAAGGAAAAGCGCGAGTGAAAGGTACGTGCCTTCGTTCGCACAGGGAACCCAGTCGCATTTGCCTTCCCGCTCCAGTGAGATAAGTTGGAAAGCTCCGTAAGCCTGCCACGCACCCACGGCGGTGGAAACCGCTCCGACGCCTAGCGCAGCCAGATAGATCGGGCCACGTTTCACAGGCATGAGACGTAACCCTAGCAAAGGGTTCCACGACATCAGTCCGCCCCGAGGATGACACGCTCTGACTAAGCTTCGTCGGTGCGCACCATCTCGCCAACCACCGCCCGGCGGTTGGCGATCACACGCCAGCGATTGGCCGCTAAGAAGAGCAAACCGAACGCTGACGGCATCTTCGACGTCGTCAAGGATCTCGGGTTCCTGCAACTCGACCCGACCAGCGTGGTGGCGCCCAGCCACCAGCTCGTCGTCTTCAGCCGCGTCGGGTCGTTCCAGCCAAAGCACCTGGAGACCTTGCTCTGGGATGAGCGCCGCCTCTTCGAGTCCTGGGCGCATGCCGCATCGATCGTGGTGACCGAGCACTATCCGATCTACCGCTGGATCATGCACCGGGTGGCCACCGGGAAGGGCTTTTGGCACGGCTTCACGGCTTCAGGCGAGCGACAGTCGCAGCGCGTCCTCGCGTGGATGAAGGCAAACGACTCGCTGCGGCGCAGCATCCTTGGGCAGATTCGTGAACGTGGCCCGCTACCATCGCGCGCCTTCGAGGATCAGTCGAGCGGCTCCTGGCGGAGCAGCGGGTGGAACAGCGGCCGCAACGTCGGCATGATGCTCTTCTACCTGCAGATGATGGGACAGCTGATGGTCGCGGGGCGAAGCGGTGGTCAAAAACTGTGGGATCTTTCGGACCGGTGTCTGCCCTCGTGGACTCCAAAGACCAGGCTGGGGGAGCCGGCGATCGTCCGCTGGGCGGCCGAAATCTCGCTGAGGGCGCTTGGTGTCGCATCGCCCACGGATATCCGCGATCATTTCATCCGCTGGAAGTACGTGAATCTGCCGGCGGCATTGGCCTCCCTGGAGAAGCAGGGGCGAATCGTACCCGTCACCGTGCGAGACGCGGATCGGTCGTGGCCGGGCGTTTGCTATGTGCACGCGGATGACCTCGCGCTTCTCGACCGACTCGAGGCCGGCGAGTGGAAGCCACGGACCACGCTACTATCCCCGTTCGACAACTTGATCATCGACCGCGGACGTACTCGCCGGATGTTTGGCTTCGACTACACGATGGAGATTTACGTCCCTGCGGCAAAGCGGCGCTACGGGTACTACGCGATGCCCGTCCTC
>DATEHI010000132.1:0-7349 GCA_035279665.1 Candidatus Dormiibacterota bacterium
ACCCTGACGCTTGGCGCCTGTTCCAATCCCATGACCGGCGCGCCCGCAAGCCCGACACCGACGGCGACGGTGACGCCCTCCCCCACGCCGACGCCCATCCCCTCGCCCACCGTCGTCAACGGACAAATCGTGGTCTCCAACCTCGACCCCGACGGGGCCGCCGTGGTCGCCGGGATCCTCTATCCGCCGACCGGAGGCGGCTGCAGCACGAACGGCAAGTACGACGCCTGCCCGGTCACCGATGGGCTCGCCCAGCGGCTCGATTCGAACCCGCTCAGGGCGGCCGAACCGCTCTGCCGCTGCCAGAACACCTACCAATCGCGAACGATCACCTCGACCCCGCTGCCCGAAGGCAACCCCGGCGCGATCGCCCACGTCGTCCTCGATTTCGGCGCGGGATCGACCGCTAGGCTAGACGTGACGGTGCTGCAGACCGCGACAGGCTGGTACGCGAGCGACACCAGCTGTACCGGACAGGATGCACAGGCGACCTCGATCTACGCCGCCCTACCGCCGCCCTGCAGCTAGCCCTAGCCCGCGACCTGGTCGACCTGCAGCGGCTCTTCCCGGAATTCCTTGGCGTTGTCGAGACGCCACGACCGAGCGTCGCGGAGCACGCCGTTTTGCACGGAGGCCACCACGTAGCTATAGAAGGACCAGGCATGCTCGGCGTCGAAACGGGACGGGATGGGCGGATGGTCGGGGTGGCTGTGGGCGAAGCCGATGATCTCCAGGCCGTGTGCCTCCGAATCCTTCTGCACGCGCAGCTGTTCCAGCGGGTCGAGGGCATAGCGGTCCCAGGGCCGATCGGTGATGATGTTGCGCATGCCGCGGAATTCGACGACCTCGTGGTCGGCCCCATCGACCCGGCCGATGAGCGCCCCACAGGACTCATTGGGATAGCCCGATTCGAGATGCTCGCGCATCTGGTCCATCACGGACTGCGGGATTCGCAGCGTCAAAACTTGGAGCGGTAGAGTCCCGAGCTCAAGTAGCGGTCGCCGCCATCCGGGAAGACCATCACAAAGACGCCTTCCGGAGTGCGGCGGGCGACCTCTCGTGCCGCATAGAGCGCCGCGCCCGACGAGTTCCCGACCAGTAACCCTTCGGAGCGGGCCAGGTCGTGCGCCAGCTCATAGGCGTCCTCCGTGGGGACGCTGATCTTCTCGTCCTGGACGCTCGGGTCATAGATGCCGGGAACGATCGAGCTCGGCATGTGCTTGAGACCCTCGAGACCGTGCAATCCATCCGACGGCTCGGCGGCGATCACTTTGATGCCGCGGTTATGGCGTTTGAGGAATCGACCTACCCCCATCAACGTGCCGCTCGTTCCGATGCCCGCGATGAAGTGGGTGACCTCGCCGTGTGTTTGATCAAGGATCTCCGGTCCAGTGGTGTCGAAATGGGCGCGCCAGTTGAAGGCATTGTTGTACTGGTCGGGCATGAAATAGACGCCGGGTGCCGATTCCTTGATCCGATGCGCCTCGCGGATGGCGCCGTCCGACCCCTCGAGGGCCGGCGTGAAGATCGCCTCCGCGCCGAAGGCCTTGACGATCTCGCGCCGCTCCTCGTTGACGTTGGCGGGCATCACGAGCTTGACCTGGTAGCCCTTCGCGGCCCCGATCAGCGCATAGGCGATGCCAGTATTCCCCGATGTCGAATCGAGGATCACCTTCTCAACGGTCAGCTCGCCGGTCCGTTCGGCCTCCTCGATCATGCGCAGCGCCGGCCGATCCTTCACCGAGCCGCCGGGGTTGAACCACTCGGCCTTGGCGTAGAAGGTGATATGCGGAAACTCTTTCTCGAGCAGCCGGATCCGGATCAGCGGGGTGTTGCCGATCCGTTGCAGGATCGACTGATCCGGCAGGTTCTCGAACAGGGAGAGGGCACGATGAGGCATCGGGAGTGATTTTATCGGGGGAGTTCGCCGAGGTCGCCGGTTCGATCAGGATTTTGCCGGCCGGCTTTCGATCAGGAGGAAGACCGGGTGGTCGGCGGGATCCGGCATCAGTTCGAATTCCTTGGCCACGAAGCCGCCGTACTTCTTCCCGTGCTGCTGCACGTAGGCGGCCACCAGGGGAGCCCGTTGCGACGCCGGAATTTCGGTGGCCTTGAAGTGGATCTTTCGGCCACGAAGCCGCAGGTCGCCCTCGCCGACGGCACGGAGGTTGCGCGCCCAGTGGGTGTTGCCGCGGGGCGCCACCAGGTAGCGCCGTCCTTCGTATTCCAGCGGCAGCACCGGCATCGTGTACTTTCGCCCAGTCGCGCGGCCGCGAATGGTCAGGCTCGGCGCCAGCCGCAATGCACTCAGCAGCGGGTTCATGACCTTGTTGTTGAAAAAGCCGGACCTGCGGTAGGGAGCCTTCCCGTTCAAGAAAGTGCCTCCTCGAAATCAGCGAGCAAGTCGTCCGCATGCTCGATTCCGACTGAGCACCTTACCAACGTCTCGCTGATTCCGGCTCGCGTTCGTTGCGCGCCATCGAGCCCCCGATGCGAGGTCGACGCCGGGTGGCTGATCGTTGTGGCGACGTTCCCGAGGCTGGGCATCAGCCGCACCAGCCGCAACCGGCGGATCATCGACTCGAGGGCAGTTGTGCCGCCGTCGAGCTCGAAGGACAGCAGCGCACCCGCCCCGCCCGGCAGGAGCCGCCGTGCCCGGGCGTAGAAGGGGCTGCTCTCCAGCGCGGGGTAGTTGACGCGGCTGATCGCCCGATGCCGCTCCAGGTACTGGGCCAGGCGGAGCGCATTGGCGGTGTGCCGCTCCATCCTGACCGCCAGCGTACGGATACCGCGCAGCGTCAGCCAGGCATCGAAGGGCCCGAGGGTCGGGCCGAAGGTGTGAGCGAACGCTCGCGCTGCCTCGATCCAGGTCGGCTTCCCGACGATCACGCCGCCGATCACGTCGGCGTGCCCGCTCAGGTTCTTGGTCGCGCTGTAGATCACGACGTCGGCGCCCCAGCGGAAGGGCTGGCTGAGCGCCGACGTCGGGATGGTGTTATCGACGACGAGCAACGCTCCCACGTCGTGGGCAATCCGGGCGACCGCCTCGAGGTCCGGCACCCGGATCAGCGGGTTGGTGCAGATCTCGCAGAGCAGCACGCGCGTCCGATCGGTCACGGCGTGCCGCACGGCGTCCAGGTCCTGGAAGTCGACGATGCTGGCGGTGATGCCGAAGCGCGGGAGGTCGTCGCGCAGGAAGGTCAGCGTCGTGCCGTAACAGTCGTGCGCGGCCGCCACGTGATCGCCCGCGTTCATCTCGCTCATCAGCGCCACCGCGATCGCCGCCATTCCCGAGCCGACCGCCACCGCGTCGAGCCTGGTCGTCAGGTCGTTGCTCTCCAGGCTGGCCACGGCCGCTTCGAGCTGTCGATGATTGTCAGTCCCCCACCGGCCATAGCCGCGGTGCTCGGCCATCGCCGCATCGAGGGTTTTCAGGTCCTGGTAGCCGCTCGCCGAGCCGACCGAGATGTCGGGCGTGATGGGCGCGTCTTTGCGGTCGAGCGCCGGCTCACCGGCGTGCACGGCGATCGTGTCGGGATGCGGCATCGGGTCAGCCTACCTGACGCCGCTCGTAGCGACCCAGCTGGAGCCGATCGCCCAAACGTTCCAGAACGGCAAGGCCTTTCTCGAGCTCTGCGTGATCGCCGATGAGGAGCGCACGCTCACAGCGGACGCGTGCCGCATAGGGCACCGCACCCATCGCCTCCCAGAGGTCCAGCGAGCGCGTCAGCATGTCGCGGTCGCGTTCGACCATCCCGAGTCCGCGCCGCACCTGCGCTTCCAGTGGGCGAAAGTGTTCCCGTTCGGCAAAAGCGAGGAGCTCCGTCAGCCGCTCGGGCCCTGGAGGTTGCCCGGCGTCGAGCAGGAGGTTGAGGCCTCGCTCGGCGCGTTCGGGTAGACCGGTGCTCGTCCGGGCCATGTCGCTGACGGCCTCCGCGATGGGCCGCAGATCGGCGGACCCGTACCCGAGCCACCGCCGGAAGTGACTGTCGGCAGGAAAGGCCATCAGGATGGTGTCAAGAATCTCGCGGTAGGCATCGGCGAGCCGATCGTCCTCGCGAGCGTGGGCCACGTCGATTACAGCCATCAACCCGCGGGTCGCGTAGCCCGCCGACGGCTTCCGCGCCTCGAGCCAGAGCTGGCGGACCCGCTCACCCATCTGAAGCGCGTCGTCCCAGCGACCGAGCAACGTCAGAATATAGGTCCGCCAGACAACGAGATGCAGCGTCCACGCTGGAATCTGCCCCGGCTGAATCTGCGCCAGGCCCTGGGCCGAGACCCGGTCCGCCTCGTCGAAGTCGCCGAGCAGCGCCGAGCTCCAGGTCACCATGCTGTGCGCATCCACTTTCTCGATCATGTTCAAGCGATCCTGGAACGTCAGCCGGCGGCGGGCATACTCTCGGCTCTGTGTCCAGCTGCCTCCCATCTGGGCGTTCCCGGATAGAGCGTCGAGCGCCATGCTCTCCAGGTTTGGGTCATCCAGACGTCGGGCGATAGCCATGGCTTTCTCGGCACTGACGCGGGCCTCCGTCAGGTCCTCCGTCGAGGGCGCGGTCGAGCCCCCCAGCATCCAGAATGGATAGAAAGCGTTGGCAGCCATGTATCGCGCAAGGATTCGCTCATCCGTCACCCGGGCCGCCAGCTCCGCGGCCTCTTGCCGAAACTGACGCATCGCGTCAATGGAGAGGCGATCCGCCACGGAACCCTGCGCTCGGGTGTAGATGCTGAGGAGGCCGGTCATCACCTGCAGTTCCTGTTCCGGCGGCCGCCCCTGCTCGCGACAGAGGCGCAGCGCCATCTGGTACGCGGGGACGGTTAAGTCACTGTTCTCCCCGATCTCGCCCAGTCGCTGATAAAGATCTGGCAATTGACCGGGCTGCGCAAACTCGATCGCACTGCGCAGATGCCCGGATCCCTCGATGGTGGCCGCCGCCGAGGCCGCGACCTCAGCCGCGCGTGTCAGCCATTCGACAGCCTTCTTGCGGACCTCCGCCGTCTCTCGTTCGCCGGGGCGCTGCGCGGTCGCGATGCCGGCGGCTTCGCGGTAGTGGAAGGCGATGAGTTCGGCCAGTGAATCCTCGCGCTCGCCGGCGAGACCCTCGAGCCACCTTGCTGCAGCGGCATGCAGGCGGCCCCGCTCGGCGCGGGTCAAGGTCTGGTACGCCACCTCGCGGATCAGAATGTGGCGAAAGGCAAAGATATCGGCACCAGTGGAGCGCAGCAGGTCCTTGTCCTCCAGCCTGTCGATGACGTCGTTCACTCTCTCGAGGGTCGGTTCCAGGGCGAGCAGGCCCGGCGGACGAAACGCGCGTCCAAACACCGAGCCCAGCTGGATGATCCGGCGCTCTTCAGGCGCTAGCTGGTCGAGACGCGCCAGCACCGTGGCTTGAACCGTATCTGGAAGTTGGTCGGTCCCGCCACGCTCGGCGACCGATCGGATCAGTTCGCCCGCGAAGAAGGGGTTTCCCTCCGCCCGGCGCACGATCCGGTCGACGAGGTCGGCTGAGCAGCCCTCGAACAACTGATCGATCAGCCGGGCAGTGTCCCGGTCGCTGAGCGACTCGAGCGAGATGGACACATAGTTGCGGCGGCCGCCGCCCCAGCCCGGACGCCGGTCGAGCAGCTCGGGACGGGTCAGCGCGATCATCAACAACGGGAGATCGCCGCGCGGTTGCATCACGAATTCGAACAGATCCAGCAGACTGTCACTGGACCAGTGCAAGTCCTCGAAGACGAGGACCAGCGGCGCACGCGCCGCGGCAATCTCGAAGAACGTTCGCCAGGCAGCCAGGAGAGCCGAGCGGTCCATGACCTCTGACTCTCCGGCTCCAACGGTCGCGGCCAGCAGCTCGACCTCACGATCCATCGCCTCCAGCCTCGACCCCTCCAGCCAGGCCCGGATCGCGCCTCGGACAGCGGACGCTTTCGCGTCATCGGGCACACCGATCAGGCGGTAGAGGACGCCACGCAGCGGCCAGTAGGTGAGCCGCTGGCCGTAAGGCAGGCACTGCGCGATCGCCACGGTGGCACGTGGCTCGAGCGACCCCAGACGTTCGAGGAACTCTTCGAGCAGTCGCGTCTTCCCGACTCCGGCCGGCGCGATCACGCTGACCATGAAAGGACGCAACTCGTGGAACGCCCGGCCCGCGACCAGTTCCAGTTGCTGCAGGTCCGACGCTCGGCCGATCAACGGGGTACGCACCGCCACGGGCGGCAGCGCCGACCGACCCAGCAACGCCAGGGCACGGATCGGTTGGGGCTTGCCGCGTACCTCGACCGTCGTCACGGGCCCGAACTCGAACCCGCCTCGAACGCTCGCCACGGTGCGTTCACCGCAGAGGATGCCCCATGATTCTGCGGCCTGCTGCAGCCGCGCCGCCACGTTGACGGCATCACCGCTGAGCGGAAAGTCGCCGGTGGCGCTCTCACGTATCGCCACGACCTCGCCGGTGTTGATCGCTAAACGAATTGGGAGGCGTTCGCCCAGCGCCGGGTCCGCGCGCACGCGGTCGCGCAGCGCCAGGGCGGCGGCGAGGGCGCGCTGCGGATCGTCATCGTGGGTCTGCGGGAAGCCGAAGACGGCGACGACGGCGTCGCCGATGAACTTTTCCAGGATTCCGCCGTGCTCGGTCACCGTTTCGCGCGCCAGGTCGTAATAGCGGCGCAGCAGAATCCGGAGATCTTCCGGATCGAGGGCATCGCCAAGCGCAGTGGATCCCGCGACGTCCGCGAAGAGGATCGTGACAACGCGGCGCTCTTCAGCCACGACCAGCTACCGCTTGAGGAATCGGACGCGGCGGCGACGGCGATAGCGCTCGCCGCTGCCTTTCGACACAACGCTGATGCTGCCGTCGTTTTCGAGCACCGCCATCTTGACGTCACTGAGCTTGTCGACGCCGTGCTCGCGGATCGCCATCTCGACGTCGTTCTGGCTGAGTCCTTCCTTTTCCAGCGCCACCTTGCTGATCTCGCCATCGTGGACAACTACCGTTGGCGGTGGCTCGATGAGGGCGTCGAACCAGGGCCAGCGGCTGCGCACCAGTGCTACCCCGCGGTTGAACACCAGCAGGACGGCGATGATGATCACGCCGCCCGTAACGGAGTTGTCGGGGCCCGTGATCGCCGGCTGCAACGCGTTGGCAACCAGCAGCACGAGCACGAGGTCGAACGTCGTGAACTGACCGAGCTCGCGTTTGCCGAAGAGGCGGAGACCGATGAAGAAGGCGATGTAAATGATGATCGCCCGAATGACCAGATTGGTCCACGGGATCCCGAGTTTGAAGATCTCCCCGAGGTCGCCCGGCACAGGCGAATCTTAGTGGGTTACTGGATGCTGGAAGCCGAAATCG
>DATEHI010000133.1:0-14712 GCA_035279665.1 Candidatus Dormiibacterota bacterium
TGGTGGCAACGAGATCAGTACAGCAGCAAAGGCCAGCACGACGGCGGCGCCCCAGGCCTCGATGCGGTGGCGCCCGAGCAGGGCGATGACAACGGCGGCGGCAACGATACCGGCTTTTACCAGCAGAACCCAACCGTAACCGGTCGTCAACAATGCTGCCGCGGATCCGAGATGCGCCAGGGCGAGTAGCAGTCCGCTGGCGATCGCGACCGCCAACCCGCCCATCGCGTAACGGGTGAATCGGCGGTGCGGCGCGAGCAGGAAGGCCGCGAGCCCACCCACCCAGATTCCCATCGCCGCCACGTGGATCGCGTCCAGCACGAGGCCGGCGCCGGGCAGTCCTACAATCGCGTGCGCGGCGGCCCCGTCGACGAGGGCCATGCCAGCGCCCAGGGCGAGGATGGGCCAGGGGGATTCGACGGCGAGCAGCGCCCACACCGACAGGGCGATGGCCAGGCGTAAGCCGAGGAGACGGCCAAAGCCGGAGGCCAGCACCGCGACAGCCGTGTCGCCGTCGAACGACAGGCTCGCCAGCTGCGCGATCAGCGCGACCGGTTCAGCGGCGATCAGCAACACCACACCCGCCACCACCAACCTGCGCAGGCGCGGCTCGCGGTGCGTCACGACCTGGTATGCGATGGCCCCGAACGCCAGTGCCACACCGAGGAAATGGATCCAGTGGGCAAGGGCCTGGAGCGCGAACCCGAGCGGCGTGGCGGTCCCGATTTCGCCACCTGAGAGTGCGGGCAAATAGGGGTTGGCGCTCGGCTGGCCTACGACGAAACTGAATGCCCCACGCGATGGGTGGGTGTCGCTGGCGAGCGCCTGCCAGGTCACCACGTAGGTTCCGGTCTCAGTGGAATCGATCGGCGCCGTCATCGCATGGCCTACAACGCGAACTGCCCCGGCGACCTGATGGCCGCTCGGGCTATAGACCTTGATCCCTTTGCCGGCCGGCGTCACGGCTTCCGAGAACGTGAGCGACACGGACGCGGGCGCTGCGCTGAGAACCGCATCCGGCGATGGGTCTGAGCCGAACAGCACCGCATGCGCCCAGGCGACCCGCGGCGCGAGTGCCACGGTAAGGGCCAGGCCGACGACCAGGAGTCGCCGGCCCAAGCTCAGGTGTAGGCGGGCGCCTCGGCGGGAGCAGGCAACCCCGGTCCCTCCGTTCGGCGCGTGCGCGCGATTCGGAGCACCAGGCCGGCCGCGAAGAGGCAAAGAAGGCCCGAGCTCATGAAGGCCAGCTGGTAGTCGCCAAAGAACGTCCGCACCGCGCCGGCGGCGAAGGCGATCGATGCGGCGCCGAGTTGATGGGCGGCGAAGATCCATCCGTACACGATCGTGAAATTCTGCTGTCCGAAGAGCTTGCGGGCCAGCTGGACGGTGGGCGGCACGGTCGCGACCCAATCGAGGCCATAGAAGACGATGAACAGGATCAGGCCGAAGTACGCGGTGCCAAACGCGTAGGGCAGGAACAGCAGCGAGAGGCCACGCAGGCCGTAGTACCAGAACAGCAACCAGCGGCTGTCGAAACGGTCGGTCAGGACCCCCGAGACCAGGGTGCCCACCACGTCAAAGACGCCGATCAGGGCCAGCAGGCTGGCCGCGGTCACCTCGGCCATCCCGTGGTCCATCGAGGCCGGAATGAGGTGCGTGCCGATCAGGCCGTTGGTGGATGCCCCGCAGATGAAGAAGCTGCCCGCCAGCAACCAGAAATCACGCGAGCGGGCACCGAGTCGCAGGCCGCGAAACGCGTTCGCGATCGGGTTGCCGACTGCCAGCGGTCCCGTGTCCGCGGTGGTTGCCCCATAGGCGCGCAGGCCGAGGTCGGCCGGCCGGTTGCGAAGAAAAAGCGCGACGATCGGCACGACCGCAAGCGCCGCGATGCCGACCGTGATCGCCGCGCTGCGCCAGCCGCGGTTCTGCGCAAGATAGCCGAGAAATGGAAGAAAGATCAGCTGACCGGTTGCGCCGGCCGCGGTGAGGGCGCCGATTACCAACCCGCGACGCTGCACGAACCAGCGGCTGGCGACGGTCGCCGCAAGCACCGACGCCATGCAGCCTGTGCCGAGTCCCACGACCACGCCCCAGAGGAGGTACAGCTGCCAGGGGGCCGTCATCACCGTGGTCAGCAGCGCGCCGGTGGCGACCGTGATCAGCGCGCCGACGGTGACCGTGCGGATGCCGAACCGGTTCATGAGCGCCGCGGCGAACGGTCCCGTCAAACCGAAGAGGAGCAGGTTGATGAAGACCGCAAAGGAGATGATGGCCCGGTTCCATCCGAATTCGTGCTCGAGGGGAACGATCAGGACGCCGGGCGTCGCCCGAAATCCCGCCGCGCCCATGAGGGCGACGAAGGTCACGGCGGCGACGATCCAGGCGTAATGGATGCGCTTCATCGATCAGCAGCATTAAACACCGGCAACCTTGGAGACGGAAGGATTCGAATCGAAAGGGTGACAGATGACTTTGGCCCGAACCGCCCGTCTTAAGGGCAAGCGGAGCATCATGGAACCAAGGACTTCGACAGGAGGCTTTGACGTGGAGCAGAAAAATCTCGACATCTACGGCAACGCGGCGATCCCGTGGTCGCGCGCGCTGAAGGCACTCGAGGCGGACCCCGCGAAGCCGGCCGGGGAGCCCCCAACCACGTACTGGCTGGCCACGACTCGGCCAGACCAGCGGCCGCACATCGCCGGGGTCGGCGCGGTTTGGGCCGACGGGCGGTTGCATTTCGTGAGTGGCGCCGGGACGCGCAAAAGCCGCAACCTGGCGAACAATCCGAACTGCGTGATCTCGGTTGCCCTGAGCGGGCTCGACCTGGTCGTCGAGGGTACCGCCCGCGTGGTCACCGATGACCCGACCCTTCAGCGCCTGGCGAAAGTCTATGCCGCGCAGGGCTGGCCGGCGAGCGTGCGTGATGGCGCCTTCGCCGCCGAGTACAGCGCGCCCAGCGCCGGGCCACCGCCGTGGAACCTCTACGTTATGACCGCGACCGCAGCCTTTGGTGTGGCAAGCGCCGAGCCGTTCGGGGCGACCCGCTGGCGCTTTTAGCCAAGACCGGCGCGTAACGTACATCCCCGCCCTTCGTTTGGACAATCATGAGAAGGCGGGGACTTACACGCCCGCGTTGGAGGTTCGTCGCGGCACTTGTGGGGGTGATCGGTGTCTCAGCTCTCTCCCTTTGGTTTCTCGGGAACGCCATCGCGGGCCCCAGCGCCGATCCAGGCGGACGGATCCTGCACGCGCTTCGGTCGACAAAACAGGCTTTGCCGAATGATGCGCACGTGCTTTACCGCAACGACCTCGAACCGAAATGGGACTCATGCGATGGGCGGCCTGGAACCTTCGGCTGGGACAACGTCGTGGTTCAGATTCACTTCGAATCGGGGAGCTCGACTGACACTGTGGTTCAAGGAGCCAATCAGGCCTTTCGCACGCTCGGTTGGCGGCAAGACTATGTCAACAACCAAAGCGCCTTCGTCCAGGTTGGCTGGACCAGGCGTCTGGATAACGGCGCCATTGCGCAAGCTCAGCTGTCCAACGCTGTTCCGGACCAGAGCGCAGCAAGGCCGCGCTGGGACCTGTTCGTCACCGCGCCGCCAGTGGGACCTCAAGCTTCCGGCTGCTGAAGGAGCGAGCGACCGAAGATCAAACGTCCCCTGCTGATTGCCAGCCCGATCGCGAGGCCATGCGTATCCATCCAGCGGGTGAGGCGATTCCTGCAAAGGGCCGGACCTTCTCTGGGCTGAGAACGACAGAAGTTATACAAGCGGGCGTTGGCAGGGAGAATATGCGTGCCTAGGTGTTTCCCATGGCGATTCCGTTTGGGGTCTTCGACCAACTGATTAAGAGGTATGTGCGGCTGAGCGCTGTGCTTGGCGTTCGGGAGCCGGGGCAAAAGACCCACTTTATCTGCTGTTGATTAGGCGCTAACCGCCACCAACGACGCGCCACATTACAGATCTGCCTGCTGTTCGGCCCCCAGGCCGGCAGGCGGCGCGTATATGCCTGCCTTCTGCGACATCACGGTTCTAACATCGCCTTGTGGAATCTATCCGATACTTAGCGCTCGGCGATTCGTACACGATCGGGACCGGGCTGGAGGACGAGGCGCAGAACTTTCCCAGCCTGCTCGCAAGGCGGCTCAAGGACGAAACCGGGATCGACGTCGCACTCGTCAATCTTGGCGTCAATGGATACACGACGACGGATCTGATTCGCGAAGAGTTGCCAGTAGCGCGCAACGCCCGACCAGAGCTCGTCAGCATTCTGATCGGCGCCAACGATATCGTGCAGGGCTCAGACGAACCGGGCTACCGTGGCCGACTTCAGCAGATCTATCAGGCCATCAAGGAACTCGGCGTGCCGGCGGCACGCGTCCTGGCCATCTCGATCCCCGACTTCTCGCCGCTGCCGGGTGCTGCCCCCTTCGGATCGCCCAGTCACCTCCGCGCGCGAGTCGACGCCTTCAATGCGATCGCTCGGACAGAAGCTGACTCCGGCCTCTTCTGGTACGTTGACATCTCGGCCATCAGTCGCGAGAGGAGCACTCGTGACGATTGGCTGGCCGCCGACGGCCTTCACCCGGGTCTCGCGCAGCATCGAGCCTTCGCCGATCGTCTTTGGGAGGTAGTCGCTCCTAGCTGGAGGATGGTCGTTTTCGATCGCTTTTCCGAACCAGCAAAGCAAGTCGTCAAGGTGGCCTTTTCTGAGGCAGAAGCAATGCGTTCGCAGTACACGGGCAGCGAGCACATCCTGATGGGGCTGTTGAAGGTCGAGAACGGTGTTCACCGACGCGTTCTTGAGGAGTTACGAATTACATACCCACGAGTCCGAAAGACCGTGGCTGCGGTGGTCGGACGCAACAACAAATCCGCATCTCCTTCGGCACCGCCCATTCTCACGACTAGGACGACAACGATGCTCACCGCTGCCGCACTCGAGGCCACGAAGGAGGGCGTCGACGCGGTGGGGCCCGAACACCTTCTGATCGCCGTCATCGAGGGTGACGGAATTGGTTCGCACATCCTCGCCGACCGTGGCGCCACCGTCGCCCGAGTGCGTGCCGCGAGAGATGGTGTCCCGCCGCGCCACGAGAAATGGATGAGAGTCCGGAGTTTTTTGGACCGATTTTGATAGCCTCGATCTCGACAGTGCGGATGCCCTGGCTGGTCAGCACCGGCAGGATGCCCCTGAAAGAGGTCGCGGTACCAATCGATGGGTGGTCTGACTGCGGTTGCTCAGCCGCAGCTCCGAAAGCCAGTCGCGTAAGGCAACCTCGAGGGGCGTGCCGCCCCCAGTTGAAGGAGCACCGACGACGCTAGAAGCGGACGTAACGCGGGGAGTCGAAGCCATGGATAGATCATCCTTTTGCACTTTTGCAATCTTGTAGATCACTTGACTCCGACCATTTTTGGCCGCGGTTTCGGGGGTTGTGTGCGGGACGAAAGCGGGCCGAAACCGAATTGAAAACCGGGAGAAACGGAGAGGAAGTGCCTGCACCAGGATTCGAACTCGGGACCAACTGATTAGTTGGGAGATTTCAGGGAATTGCGAGCTCATCAAGGGACACTCGCATCGACGTCCTTGAGGTAGGGCATCGCTTCCGAACAGGGAATCTGGCTCGCAACGTAGGCGCCCGACCAGTTCGCGCGCCGGACCGCGGTTAACAGATCGATCCCGCGCAGCAGGCCGTGGGTGACCGTCGCGAGAAAGGCGTCGCCCGCGCCGAGGCCGTTGACGACTGTCATGCGCACGGGAGGCACCTCGACCGTGCGATCGCCCTCGAACAGCGCGGCACCCTCGCCACCGCGCTTCAGGATGAGGATGTTGGGTCCGAACGCCCGCAAGGCGACGATCCCTTGCCGGGGGTCCTCGACCCCGGTTGCGGCGCGAACCTCGTCTTCGTTTCCGACCACGATGTCCGCTCGCGGCAACACGGCCTGGACCGCCGTCTTGTAGGCGCCAGCTCCGGACCAGAACGAGGGTCGATAGTCCAGGTCGAAGATTGCCGTGCCCCGGTGCCGCTCCAGCGCCGCCATGTGTGCGCTGCGGCTCTTCTCGCGCGCCAGGCCGGTGCCCGACGCGAGCATGATCGGCGCGTCGGCGACGGCTTCCACGTCGAAGTCGTCCGTCGTCAGCTCCCAGTCCGGACAGGTCGGCGTTCGATAGAAGAGCAGCGGGAACCGATCCGGCGGCCAGATCTCACAGAAGACGATAGGCGTGTTCAGGGTGTGGTCGATGCGAAGCCAGCCGACCTCTACACCCTCCCGCGCGAGAAAATCGCGGATGAACTCGCCATGGCCGTCGTTGCCAACTTTGCTGACGATGGCGGTGCGCACTTGCAATCGAGCGAGGCCGGTGCAGACATTGCCCGCGAAGCCGCCTACGTAGCGGACGAAGTTCCGTTGCTCGCGCAGTGGGGTCCGGATCTGGGCGGGATACAGGTCGGCGCTGAGGCGGCCCATCACGACCACATCGACGCCGCCGGCGGCGGTCCAGGAGCGAAGGCTCATGTTTTCTTCCAGTCCATCAGCCACTCGTGGTCCGGGTCGGTCGTGAAGAGCCACTCGCGTACGTCACCGGCCATCGCGTTCAGGTAGTAGCAGTCGTAGCCAGGTGCGGCGGAGACGACGTGGTAGCCGCGCGGGACCAGGACGAGGTCTTCGTTGCGGGCGCGGATCGACACGTTCAGGCCCCCACCCTGCCCTCCCCCGCAGGGGGAGGGTGAGGGCTTCGTATAGATGCCCTGGAAGGCGAAGCCTTGCTCGGGGTTGAACTGGTAGTAGTACAGCTCCTCGAGGGCGCGCTCGATGCCGGGTTTGTCCTCGTCGTGCTTGTGGGGCGGAAAGGTCGACCAGTGGCCTGCCGGGGTCAGCACCTCGACCAGGATCAGCCGCGCCGCGGCGTCTGTCTCCGACAGAATCCAGTGAATCCGCCGCTCGGTGATCCCTTTGCCGCGGACCTCGACGCGAACATCGTTGGGGCGAATGACGCGTGGCGGGATGGTCGACTCGGCGGGCGCCGACACGATCGCGAGCTGCAGGGATGTCAGCGCCCGCAGGCGGTAGTCGGCGCGGGGCGGGAGCAGTAACGCCGAAGGCTTGCCGTCAAAAACGTGATCCCTTTCGCCGACTTCGCCGAATCCGTCCACCTCCGCCGTGCCACCGAGCCAGATCAGCGCCGTTTCCTCCGCCTTCGTGTTCCCGGCAAGCTCTTCTCCGGGAGCGAGCCGGCGGGTCCGGAACGATAGGTACTTCCATCCGGCCGTTTCGGGACGAACGCCCTCGGCCGCCTTCCGGACCAGGCTCGGATCGCTCATATGCCCCGAGCCCGGAGAAACTCGCGGTTGCGCTGCTGGTCGGTGGCCGCCCGGTCGGGCGGCTCACCGGCGCGCGGCAGCATGTCCTGCTCGACGACCAGCCAACCGGAGAACCCTCGTTCGCCAAGGGCGTCAAGCACACCGTCGATGTCGAGGTCGCCCTCACCGAGCGGGCAGAACGCGCGCTCGCGCCAGAAATCGATCATGGTACCCTCCGCCGCGATCACCCGGGCGACGACATCCCGCCGGACGTCCTTCACGTGGAGGTGATTGATCCGCCTCGCCCAATCCCGCGCCGCCGTGACCGGGTCGCCGCCCCCGATCACCAGGTGACCGACGTCGAGGCAGAGGCCGACGTCGGTGCGTCTAAGCAGCTCCTCGATCTCCTCCGGCGTTTCGACGTAGCTCGCGCCGTGATGGTGGAAGGTCGGGTCGTAGCCGCGTTGGCGGCAGAGTGCGGTCACGCGCTTCACGCTCTCCGCAAAGCGTGACCAGGCTGCGCCGTCGAGCATCAGCGATGGGTCGTCATGGGCTCGGCCGGGCGTGCGGCGGCGCGCGTCGGAGCCGGCATCCGCCAGGGTGGGGCGAGGCGGCACGGGTGCACCGTCCTTGATCCCATCGAGCGTATCGAGGAGACGACCGAGCTCGGCGATGGCGGGCGCCATCCGGTCCGGTTCAGAAAACGGCATGGCAATGTACCCGCCGGCCAGGCTGAGGCCCCGATCCCGGAGACGCCGCGCCAGCTCGGCGCCGCTGCCAAGGTAGCCGGGTGGGCCGAGGTCGATGCCCGCGTATCCTGCAGCGGCCACCGCATCGAGGACGGTGCTCGCGTCAGGGACATTCGGGTCGATCCCAACGGTGACTTCGAAAGCGCCGAAGGACACCGGAGCGCCGGCGACGGCAATCGATTTGTTCAGGTCTTCAGGCGCGCAACGTATTGACCGCTCATCGGTGGTCGGAGTATAGTCGCGCGCAGCTTGGCTCAACCTCGACTTCGCGTCGGCGTGATCGGCTGCGGGCTGATCGCACAGGTGATGCACCTGCATTACCTGCGGGAGTTGAGCGACCGCTTCGAGATCGCGGCAGTCTGCGACCTGTCCCGGACGGTGGTCGATCGGGTGGGCGAGGCCTACGGCGTCGGCCGCCGCCTCACCGATTGGACCGCGCTGCTCGAGGAGCCACTGGATGCGGTGATGGTCCTCACGTCCGGCAGCCATGAACCGATTGCGGTTGCCGCGGCGGGGGCGGGCCGTCACGTCTTCATCGAGAAGCCGATCGCGCTCTCTGAGACAGAAGGGCAGGCGATCATCGCGGCCGGCAAGAAGGCGGGGGTGCGGCTGATGGTCGGCTACATGAAGCGCTATGACCCGGCGGTGGAGCAAATCACGGAGGAACTTCGCGGGCTGCAGCCGCTGCGCTTCGCCCGGTCGACGACGGCTGAGTATCCGCTGAAGTGGTACGTGGGGCACTATCCGATCGTCCGCGGGACGGACATCGATGCCAGGACGGTCGGCGCGCTCCAGGCGGAGGACGAGGCGAGGGTCACTGAGGCGATTCAGCTCAGCGACCCGGTGCTGCGTTACGCCTATCGGCACTCACTGCTCGACAGCATGATCCACGACTTCAACCTGATGCGCGGCCTGCTCGGCGAGCCGACGCGGCTCCGCTTCGCGAGCGTTTCCCAGGAGGAGATCTCCGTCTTTCTCGAGTTCCCCCAAACGACGGCGGCCATGCACTGGGTCAACCTGACCGATGGGGTGGCCCGCTACCAGCAGGACTTCTCCTTCTTCAGTCCGCAACGGCGAGCGGCACTCGTCTTTCCCTCGCCATTTCTGCGCAACGCACCGGTCGAGCTCGTGCTGGAGGGCGGCAGCCAGGAGAGCTCGCGCTCGTGGCGGACCGTCGAGACGATCTCGTTCGAGTCTGCGTTCAAACGTGAGTTGCTGGAGTTCTACGCGTGTGTCACCCAAGATCGGGAGCCACGCACAACCGCCGAGGATGGCGTTCGCGATGTCGCGCTCTGCCAGGCGATCATCCGGCAGCACCTCGCCGCGCAAGGCACGTAACCGAATCTCGGGGGGCTGCGTTGAGTCATTCATGAAACCCAGGGCGGGAGCGTCAATGTGTACGCTCGCGGTCACCAGCCTGCTGCTGGGTGCCTGCAGCTCGGTCGCCTCCAAACCAGCGACGATGCATGCCACAACGGCCACCGCGTCGCCGGCCACAACCGCCGCCGCAACGCCCACTACCACCGTCGCGGCAGCGGCGAGCGCGACGCCCGCCCCATCGCTCGTGAGCTACGGTCGGTGGACCGATAACAACTTCAATGGCGGTATGCCGGTCATTCGGGGACAGGCGCAGAGCGTAACGCGGCTCGCGGATGGCCGCCTCCTCCTCGCCAGCGCGTTGACAGGCCCGGGCGGCGTTACCGATGCCCATGTATTTCTCTGCTCGCCGAGCTGCTTGAGCTGGAACAGCGTTCCAAATATGCAGACCGCTCGCGCCGGTTTCACGGCCACCCGTCTACCCGACGGTATGGTGCTGGTCGCCGGCGGCTACGGTCCGGACATGCATCGGACGCCGACGGCCGAGCTCTATGATCCCGCGTTGAACAGCTGGTCGAGCACCGGCAGCATGGTGGTCGGCCGCGTCAACTTTGCGGCGGCGACGCTGGCCGATGGTCGGCTGCTGGCGGTCGGTGGACGCATCCCAAGCGGCCCGATCACCAACGCGGAGATCTACGATCCCGCGCGCGGACGCTGGACGGCGGTACCTAACATGTCAACGCCTCGAGAGCGGCCGACCGCGACCACCCTGCTCGATGGTCGCGTGCTCGTCACGGGCGGCGTCGTCAGCGATGCCGGCATCTACCTGAATGCCACGGCCAGCACGGAAATCTATGACCCTCGTACCGACGCCTGGCTGGCTTCCGCATCGATGCGCGTAGCGAGGGCCGATCACACGGCGACGTTACTGGCGAGCGGGAAAGTGCTTGTCGCGGGGAACTCCGGCGACCAGCCCGACAGCACCGAGCTCTATGACCCGGCGACGAATACCTGGTCGGCCGCCGCGCGGATGCCGACCGAACGGCGGAGTCACGTTGCCGTGAGCCTGGCCTCGGGGCAGGTCATGCTGCTCGGCGGCTTGTATGGTGCAGCGGGCTTTTCGGGCACGGCCGATCTCTACGACCCCCTCAAGGACACGTGGTCGACCGCTGGGGACATGGGCGGTCTTCATGGGGAGGTGCGGGCAAGCCTGCTTAACGATGGCCGTGTCGTTGTTGTCGGCGCGGATTGGGGAATTCGGACCTACGACCCAAACGCGACCTAGGGCCTCACGGCACACGCGAGCCCGCGACGAACGCCGCGTATAGTAGCCGGTAACGTGTCCGGCCCCCACCCTGCCCTCCCCCAAAGGGGGAAGGAAATGGAAGGCCAGCCTG
The DNA here is from genome assembly GCA_035279665.1 of Candidatus Dormiibacterota bacterium. Classification (GTDB taxonomy): domain Bacteria; phylum Chloroflexota; class Dormibacteria; order CF-121; family CF-121; genus CF-13. Next base: position 10,770 of record DATEHI010000133.1, read on the forward strand.
CCATCCCGCGGAGGGGGAGGGAAAAATTTGGCCGGTCCCCCTGGGCGGTTGGCATTGTCGTCCTGGTTGTCTACGGGGCCTGGCTCGTCGCCTTTTTCGGCCTTGGCCACGACGCCATGGACTTCACCTTCAGGAGCCGGAGTTTGCTCAATCAGAGTCATGTCAGCTCCATCATCACACCCGATGCGCGCGTCACGAGCGATGCCGGAGGCTACGACAGCCAGTTCTTCTATTACCTCGCGGTCGACCCGGTCAACGCCCGCTACTACATGGACGCCGACACCTACCGCTACACGCGGATCCTCTATCCGATGGTCGCGCGGGCCCTGGCGCTCGGCCGCCCCGGACTGATCCCCTACACGCTCATCCTCGTCAACTGGCTCGCGCTCGCCGGCGGCACGGTGGCGCTCGGTGCCTGGCTGAGACGCCGGGGTGTGGCGCCATGGTTTGCGCTGGTGTACGGCCTCTATCCGGGCCTTTTTTTCGGGCTGCAGCGCGACCTGAGCGAACCGCTCGCGTACGGCCTGGTTGCGCTCGCCGTTCTGCTGTTTGACAGGGCTTCGTCGTGGCTGCTACCGGCGGCGGCCGTCTTCGCCCTCGCCGCCTTGACCCGCGAAACGACGGTGCTCTTCAGCGTGCTCTATGGAGCTTCGCTCCTGGTCCGAGGGCAGGGAATCAGCGGCTGGGGCGAACGCGTCCGCGCCAACTGGCGGCGCGTGCTCCTCTTTCTGGCCATCGCGCTGCTGCCTCTCGCAGCCTGGAAGGCCTTCCTGCTGGTCTGGCTGGGTCCGCAAGGCGATGCCGGCCTGCAGTTCACGCCGCTGCCGTTCCAGGGAATCTGGCACTGGCGCGGCCAGGTCATGACACTGGAGTTGATGGATCAGATCCGGTCGGTGCTCATTCCGGGCGTGATCTGCGGCGCGGTGGCTGCGGTCGCCCTGGCTCGGCGGATCGCGGGACGGGACGTCCTTGTATTGCTGGCCCATGTGCTGTTGTTCGTCGTGTTCTTGCAGGCCGCCTCCTATGCAAACTTCAGTGCCTCGGGCCGGCTCAGTACCGGCGTCGTCCTGGCCGCCCTACTCTGCTTACCGGTGATCGGATCCCTGGGTCAGCGCGCCTGGTTCTGGATCAGTTCCACCCTCTGGCTCAATCTAATGCCCTTCTGGCTGGGCGTCCCTCTGTTGCATTTCGCCCTCACCGTGCTGAAGCGATAGGTCGGGGAATACTCCGTCGGGGCCGTCAGCGGACGTTCCACCAGACGTAGACATCGCCCGTGTGTTCCGGCGTCCGCCCCAACAGCGCGATGAACAAGTCGATCACTTCCTGCTCACGAGGCTCCGGCCCGACCACGACCGTGGCCGCGCCGATGTCGTTCAGATCGCGCTGCATTTGCTGTATCGACTGCGCTGCCAGGGCCAGGCGCGGTAGATCGTAATAAATGGCGTAGAGGCGCGTCTGGAGGGCGGACGGCGGCGGATCTCGGGTCGGCCCGGTGGGACCGGGCCGGTAGGCATAGCCCTCGGGCATGCGGAAGGACATCCGGGCTTCGGATTGCCACATCATGGCCTCCGATGTGAACGATCGGGAGAACGGTGCGACGAGCACGACGTCACCCTCCGGAATCCGTCGTACCGCTCCGCCGAGAAAGAAGGACGGCGTGACCGCCTCATCGGTCGGGTAGGGGACGCTGGGAAAGAGGGGCAGGAGCGCGAGCGCGGCAACCATCACCCAGGCGAAGCGCCAGTTCGCGCTCGGTCGCGACAGCGCCCAGTCGAGAAAGATCGCCACAAGAATGGCGATCATCAGGTAGCTGAACAGCATGAAGCGAGGGGGCGCCACGTTCTTGAGCAGCGGGCTGTGCTCGAGCACGATCCAGGGCAAGGGTATGCGTGTATGTCGACCACCGATCTGAAGGTGGCTGCCCATGGATAGGAGGGCGGTGACGATCGCGATGATGCTGGCGAGCCGCACGATGCCTTTCGACCAGAAGCCGATCATGACCCCTAGCAACAGGATGAGGAGGGGTATGCCGACATACGCTCCGCCCTCTTCCATGATGTTCCGGCCGGCGAACAGATGGACCAGCCCCGGTGCCACATCGAGCGCCTGCCAGCGCGTGGGAACCAGGAAGGCGAGGACATTGTTCGCGTAGGCATCGGGGAGCACCCCGACCACCCGCTCCGGCCCAAACAGCTGCATCCAGAGCGGGTAGGCGGCTAGCACGGCAAAGACCGCGGCCCCAGTGGCGAGTCCTCCTGCGAGCTCGTGCAGATGGCTCACAACCAGGCGCCGGTAGATCACCGCGAGGATGGCAAGGCCGCTCGCGCCGACGATGGCCGTCAACGCCAGCACCTCTTCGCCGATCAGCAGTTGCGCCGCCCCGGCCACTCCGAGGCCCGCGCCGATCACCACGCTCGGAACGCGACGTCGGACCAGGATTTCGTCGAACGCCAGCAGGACCAGCGGCGGAAAGAACGCGATCGTCATGTGGATGTGTCCCGGTGACTGCGACATCATCAACGGGCTGAAGCCGTAGACGAGCCCGGCGACGACCGCCGCCAGGCGGCTTCGAACGAAGCGGCGGGCCGCCAGGTAGGCGGCCCACGCCGAGACGGCGAGGGCGAGGGTGATGGCCGCGTTGGTCGACACCTCCGGTCCGAAGGCCCAGGTGATCGGCCAGAGCACGAGGGCGGGGACGGTCAGTGCGGTGTTCCACATCAGGTTGACGCCCGTCGGATAGTCGATGTGGGCCGTGAATAGGGGCGTCTTCAAGTGGGTGAGCGCATATGGCGTCCAACCCATGAACCAGGTCACCTCGCGGACATCCGCCTCGCCGTAAACCAGTCTCGTTGCCGGCGAGAGCCAGGTTTGACCGAAGAGCAGGACGCTCAGGACCAGATAAAGGCAGAACACCAGGAACGACGGCCGAACCAGGCGCCGAACTTCGATGGCCAAAGTGTATCGATCACCCGTCCTGTGATCCCGGCGAGATCGAATGGTGGACAGCCGCCGCGAGCCACGGGCTATGCTTAGCGCCAAGCATGCGGTTGACCACTGTCACCTCGGGGAGCCGACCGCTGCCGGGCGCGGATGGGCTGGCGCAGGGTCGCTGCCTGGTCACCGGCGTGGCCGGTTTCATCGGCTCGCATCTCGCCGAGTGCCTGATCGAGGCCGGCTGCGAGGTGATCGGCGTCGACAGCTTTGTCGAATACTATCCGCGTCCGATCAAGGAGCGGAATCTGCTCCAGCTGCGCCAGCAATCGGGCTTCCGGTTCATCCAGGCGGACCTGGCAACGGCCGACCTCGGCAGCCTTCTGGACGGCACCACCCACGTCTTTCACCAGGCCGGCCAGGCGGGGGTGCGCTCCAGCTGGGACGCGGACTTTCCCAGCTACGTGGTCAACAACATCATCGTCACCCAGCGCCTGCTGCAGGCGGTCCGGCGTACCCCGGTGCAGGCGTTCGTCTTCGCATCCTCGTCGTCGGTCTACGGAAATACGCCCCAGCTGCCGACATCGGAAGGGGCGCTGCCCATGCCGGTGTCTCCCTATGGGACGACCAAACTGGCGGCCGAGCACCTCTGCCGGCTCTATGCGGAGAGCTTCGGCATCCCCGTCGTGTCTCTGCGCTATTTCACCGTTTACGGTCCCCGCCAGCGTCCCGATATGGCGTTTCACAAACTGTGCACCGCCCTGCTCGTTGGCACCGAGTTCGAGCTCTACGGTGACGGCGATCAGACACGGGACTTCACCTTCGTGGCGGACATCGTGCGGGCGAACCTGCTCGCCGCCTCGGCGGCGGCGGAGAACCCCGGCCGGGTGTTCAACATCGGTGGTGGCAACCGCGTCACGCTCAACGCCGTGATCCAGAAGCTGGAAACGATGACGGGGCGCCGGCTCAAGCTGAAAGCGGCACCCCGGCAGGCGGGCGACGCGCGGCATAC
>DATEHI010000134.1:0-12599 GCA_035279665.1 Candidatus Dormiibacterota bacterium
CTGGAGCGGCGCGGCGTCCTGGGCGGTGCCGCCGTCAGCGAGCACCCCTGGCCCGGCTATACCGTCTCGACGCTGTCCTACGTCCTGTCGTTGATGCCGCCGGAGGTGATCCGCGAGCTCGAGCTCAACCGCCACGGGCTGACGCTCTACCCGCTGGCGGCGGACTACTACGTTCCCTTCCCGGACGGCTCCCACCTGCTCCTGACGAAAGATGCGGCCCAGGCAAAGGCGGAAATCAGCAAGTTCTCGAAAAAGGACGCGGAGACCTGGCCCGACTTCAGCGCCTACCTGGCAAAGATCGCGCGCCTGGTCCGCCCCTTGCTCCTGACGACCCCGCCCAGCGTCGGGGCCAAGACGCCCTCCGATTTATTCGAGCTGGCGCGCTTTGCGTGGAAGCTCAAAGGGCTCGATGTGCAGAGCACCGGCGACTTCGTCAAGGTGATGACGCTGTCGGTCGCTGAGCTCCTCGACGAGTGGTTCGAGTCCCCCCAGGTGAAGGCGGCTCGTTGCGTTTCTGGCGCGATCGGCACCTACGGCGGACCGTACACGCCGGGAACAGCCTACGTGTTGCTGCACCACTACATCGGTGAAGTCGAGGGACAGATGGCGGAGTGGGCCTTCGTCCGGGGTGGCACGGGAGCCGTCTCCGAGGCGATCGCCGCGGACGCACGCGAGCACGGCGCGGACATCCGCACCGGGGCTCGCGTCGGCCGCATCCTCGTCGAAGGCGGCCGCGCGGTCGGCGTGGCGCTGACCGACGGAACCGAGTTGCACGCCAAAGCGGTGATCTCCAACGCGCACCCCAAAATCACGTTTTGCGAGCTCGTTGACACAAAGGAGTTGCCTTCCGACTTTTTACGGGCCATCGATCGTTACAAGACGCGGTCCGGGACGGTGAAGGTCAACCTGGCGCTGGGGGAGCTGCCCCAGTTCGTCGGACTCGCCTCGGAGGACTCGATGACGGCGGCGCGCTCATTCATTCAGCTCTGCGATTCCATGGAGTACCTGGAGCGGGCCTTCGACGACGCGAAGTACGGCAAGCCGTCGACCGCCCCCTACTCCGACGGCGTGCTGCCCACCCTGGTCGACGATTCACTCGCGCCGGCCGGGAAACACGTCATGAGCTGCTTCACGCAGTACGTTCCAGCGAGCTGGTCGCAGGCGCCCCATCGCCAGGAGTTGGACGCGTACGCCGACCGCGTGGTGGCCGGCTATGAACGGTTCGCGGACAACCTGCCGGGCGCGATCGAGCATCGCCAGGTGATCGGGCCCTACGACATGGAGCAGGAGTACGGACTGGTCGGGGGCAACATCATGCATGGCGACCTCACCCTTGACCAGCTCTTCTCCTGGCGGCCGGTGGCCGGCTACGCGGACTACCGGACGCCCATCAAAGGCCTGTATCTCTGCGGCTCCGGCACCCATCCCGGTGGCGGGATCAGCGGCATCAACGGCCGCAACGCCGCGCGCGAGATTCTGAAAGACCTGAAGCGCCGCCGGTGAGGTAGGCGGATGCCAGAGACGCCCAACCTCGACGCGCAGCTGAGCGGCCCGCAATACATGGGACCGGCTACCTTCATGAAGGTCACGGCGCTGACGGAGCCCCAGGAGCTCGACCAATCGCGGCCGGACATCGCGATCGTCGGTGCCCCGTGGGACGGCGGGACCACCTCGCGGCCGGGCGCCCGCTTCGGTCCTCGTGCGGTTCGAGTGGCCAACTACCAGCCACCCAGCTGGCACCTGGATCTGCAGGTCGCGCCCTTCGATGTCTTGAAGGTCATCGACTACGGCGACGCGGCCTGCTACCCGGGCCTGAGCGACCCGGCGCACGAGGCGATCCGGGCGCGTGTCGCCGAGGTCGCCTCGCGCAAGATCGTCCCGATCGTCATCGGCGGCGATCACTCCATCACCTATCCGTCCGCCACCGCGGTCGCAGACGCCTACGGCCGCGGCAAGGTCGGCATGGTCCACTTCGACGCCCATGCCGATACCGGCAACAGCACCTGGGGCGACCTCGCCTCGCACGCAACCCCCATGCGTCGCCTGATCGAGTCCGGCGCGATCCCGGGCCGCAACTTCGTCCAGATCGGGCTGCGCGGCTACTGGCCGGAGCGCGAGACGTTTGAATGGATGACGGCCCAGGGTATGCGCTGGCACCTGATGGGCGAATTGCTGGACCGGGGCGTCGAGACCGTGATCGGACAGGGCATCCAGGAGGCGCTCGACGGTCCGGAGTTCATCTATCTCTCGGTCGATATCGACGTCCTCGATCCGGGCTTCGCCCCCGGAACGGGAACACCCGAGCCGGGCGGCATGCAGCCGGCCGACCTGCTCCGAGCCATCCGAAATATCAGCCTGCGGACGAAATTGGTCGGAATGGACGTGGTCGAGGTCTCGCCGCCGTACGATCATGCGGAGATCACGGCTCAGAATGCCAACCGCTGCATACTAGAGGCGATTTCCGCCCTGGCCGTGAAGAAATCTAAAGGAGCGACCCTGTGAGCACTGTTACGGAGCCGATCGCGACCCAGCACGTCGTGGAACTGATCGCCAGGGAGGAGGAGCGGTTTCGTTCCACGCGGCGGCGGTCCGACGAGCTCTGGAAGCAGGCGAAGCAGTTCATCCCGCGGGGCGTGCCCTCATCCTTCCAGGACGCCGCACCCCAGCCGGTCTTCGTCGATCATGGCAAAGGCAGCCGGGTGTGGGACGTCGACGGCAACGAATACGTTGACTTTCACAATGGCTTCGGCGTCATGGTCGTCGGGCATGCCCACCCCTTGATCGTCAAGGCGATCAGCGAGCGTGCCGCCCTGGGTACGCATTTCGCGCAGCCCGTCGCCGACGACGCGATCGTCGCCGAGGAGCTGTCGCGTCGCTTCAAGCAACCGCAGTGGCGCTTCACGAACAGCGGCACGGAGTCGACGCTCGACGCCGTCCGGCTGGCGCGGGGGTTTACCGGCCGCGACCGCCTCGTCAAGATCGAGGCCAGTTACCACGGGCACCACGATGCGCTGCTGGTGTCGGTCGAGCCGTCGCCCGACCTGATGGGTCCGGCCGACGCACCCGTCTCGGTCCCCTACAGCGCCGGCACGCCGCAGGCGGTGGTTGACCTCACGACCGTCGTCCCCTTCAACGATCTCGCGATCCTGGAGCGCACGCTGGACCGGCATCGTGGCGAGGTGGCGGCGATCATCGTCGAGCCGGTGATGATGAACATCGGCATCGTCCTTCCCGACGAGGGCTACCTGGCCGGCGTGCTCGACCTCGCGCATCGCCACGGGGCGCTGCTGATCTTCGATGAGGTCAAGACCGGCGCGACCATCGCCGCCGGTGGCGCGACCGAGCGCTTCGGCGTGACGCCCGACCTGGTGGCCCTGGCGAAGGCGATCGGCGGCGGCCTGCCCTGCGGTGCGGTCGGCGGCCGCGCCGACGTGATGGGGACGATCGACGCGCACAAAGTGGCCCAGATCGGCACCTTCAACGGCAACCCACTCACGGTCGCGGCCTCGAAGGCGACGTTGATGTCCGTCCTGACACCCGCGGCGTACGCGCATTTCGATGCGCTTGCCGAGGCGCTCGAGGGCGGATTGCGCAAAGTCATGAGCGACTACCAGCTGCCCTTTCACCCCATCACCCTGGCGGCGCGCGGCTGCGTGACCTACCGCAAAGAACGGGTGCGCAACTACCGGGACTACCTCACGATCGACAAGAAGTACGCCTATCTGTCATGGCTCTACCAGTGCAATCGGGGGGTGTTGATGGCGCCGGGCGCCGAGGAGAACTGGACGCTCTCGGTCCAGCACTCGGAGGAGGATGTCCTGCGCTACGTCCGCAACTTCGAGGAGTTGGCCAGGGACCTTACCTCCTGAGCCGATAACTGATTCCGATCCCTGACGCGAGACCCAGGCCCATCGCCGGAACGAGTAGGCCGGGATGGTTATCGAATGGAAGCAGCGCGACGAACGCCAGCATGACGCCCAGGCATCCGCCAACAAAGGCGCGTTGGGCCGGCCGATTCCATTCGCGCGCCGCTGCGATGCCCGCGGCGGCGGCCAGCAAGGGCACAGGGTACAGGGCCACGCTGTACTCCCCAAAGATCGCGCCAAGCCCGATCAGGATTACGCAGCCGGCCGCCGCCCCAAGCAGCGGATAGCCAAGCAGTCTCGGCATCGGCCGGATCCGGTGAGAGGCCATGCCTCCACAACGAACTACGCGACTGGAACTCGCGTCAGGTAATCGAAGATCAGCTGCGACCAGGACTCCATGTCCAGGTAGTAGCTGCGCATGGCATCGAGCGGTAGGAGCGCGCCCGCCAGTTTGTCGACCTCGCGGATCGAGATCTCGGGCCGGTCGCCCTCCACCAGGAAGATCAGCCCGACGTGCACGCGCCCGACTGGTGTCGTCTGGTCGTTGATCGCCCCCAGCAGCCGCGTCGAGAAGCGGCCGCTGTAGACAACCTCTTCTTCCCACTCGCGCCGCAGTCCCGCGTCGATCGGGTCAGCGGCGCCGGCGACATCCTCGGGATTGATGTGGCCGCCGACCCCCAGGGAGTACAGGTGGCGCAGCCGCCGCTCGCTCGAGCGGCGCAACCGGTGCGTCAGGAAGTAGCGGTCCTCATGGCGAAAGACGACGTAGGGGATGATCTGCGGGTCGGCTGGGTCCTCCTCGACCTGGCTGCGTGGACGGAACCGGTAGTTGGCGCGTATGCGGGCGAGCAGCTCGTCCAGGCCGGTCGCCCGAAAGCCCGTCCACTCCCTGCCGTCGAACAGGGTGTCCCTCGAAACGACAAGGACATCCTCGCGCGCGCCCACCGATTGAGTCTAGCGGTGCGTCTGGCTGTTGGCGTTGCCGTCAATCTGATGGTCGCGACGGTCGCCGTCGTCGGTCGGCGTCGGTTTCGGCGTCGGTTTCGGCGTGGCCTGCGGCGTCGGTGCCGGCGTGGCCTGCTCGCCGACAACGAGCACCGGCGCCGTGCCGCTGTCTTGATGCTCGATCCGATCGAGCTCGTCGCCGGCCGCCGTGACCAGCTGCTTGATGCCCGCGATGTCGTCGTTGCGATTCGCGTTCACTCGTTCGACGGCATCGAGGTTCGCGCGCAACGCAAGCAGCGCATCTTTGGTGGCTTGCGGGTTGACGGGATTCTTGAACGACACCGCAGCGCCGTCGATGATGATGGCGAAGGCGCGCAGGCTGTTCTCGGCGAGCTGCGGCTTGTGGTTGGCGGCCATCGCCTGTGCTTCCCGCAGACGCTCGTTGGCGAGCTGCAGTTGCACGGGGAGCCTCTCGTTGGACGGCGCCAGGGCAAGGCGAACCTGCTCTTCGATTTGCTTCACAGGGTAAAGCGGGTTATCCGGCAGCGCCGACGGCGCGGCGAAGGCGGACCCCGCCACCGCGATGAGGGCGACCACCGCCACCGCGAAGGCGACGCCCAGCCGCCGGTATGCGGCAAAGGTCGGGATGCGCGGCGTGCGGCGCGCCGGCAACTGGGCTTGGAGCTTCAGCCAGAAAGGGGCGACCGCCAGGGGCGGTGCGGGAGGGAGCGTCACCAGCAGCAGGTTGAGCTCGCGCACCTCGCCCAGCTCTGCGGCGCAGGCCGCACACCCGGTGATGTGCCCGTCGATGCGACGGCGTTCGTCGGCAGCCAGCATGCCGTCGGCATACGGGATCAGCCAATCGCGCGTCGTTGCATGACTCAACATCAGGATAGCAACCTCTGTCTGGTAAAACGGACTGAATTCACGCCGTATTCGCCTCCTCGCTGCGCACGAGGTCGCCAAGGCGTTCACGGAGCAGGCGCTTGGCACCGTTCAACCTCGACATGACCGTGCCCAGGGGGATGTCGAGCGTTTTCGCGATCTCGTCGTAGCTGAGTTCGCCGAAAGCCTGCAGCGCGATCGTGTCACGGTAGTGTGACGGCAGGCTCGCGATTGCCCGACGGACGGCGCGCTGCAGGTCATGCCGGGTCGCCACATCCACGGGGTCCGACTCTCGACTGGCCGGCGGCTGTTCCATGTCATCGAGCGAGACCACCGGACGGCGACGGCGGAGGGCGTCGGTGACGGCGTTGGCCGCGACCCGGTGCAGCCAGTGTTTGAAGGGCTTCTCGTGACGGTAGCCGGGCAGCGCCTTGTAGACCTTGAGGAAGACCTCCTGGGCGACGTCTTCGGCCAGACTGAGTTCGCCAAGGGCCCGGAAGGCCACGTTGAGTACCAGCCGGTGGTGACGGATCACGAGCTGACGGAAGGCCTCCTGGTCCCCGGCCGCGCTCCGATCGATCAACCGGCGTTCTTCGGCATCCCCCTCGATCGAGGGAGCATCGTCGGCCCTGGCCATCTCCCGACGGTGTGACGCCGGGCGGGGGAGGGGCTTGCGACGGGAGCTAGCGGGTGGGGTGGCGGCCCAGACCGCCAAGGAACCGGCGGACCGCGGCGGTGGGGTCGTCCGGGGCGCGCGCGATGGCGTCCAGCAGGGCGCTCGCCACGATGACGCCGTCGGCCTTGCCCTCGAGCGCCCGCAGGTGTTCCAGGCGCGAGATGCCAAACCCGACCACGATCGGCAGTTTTGTGTGCTTTCGCACGGTGTCGATCAACGGCAGGAGGCTCGGATCCAGATCGGCACGGGCCCCCGTCACGCCCGTGACGGCAATACAGTAGATAAACCCGGTCGCGGCCCGGCAGGCGGCGGCGATGCCGGACTCGCTGCTGGTCGGCGCCACGAAGAACACGACATCGATCTGACAGGCGTCGGCCCAGCGGCGGAGGTCCGCGGACTCGCTGGGCGGAAGGTCGGGCACGATCAGTCCGTCGACGCCCGCCGCCGCGGCCGCGCGGCAAAACCGTTCGAGACCGAAGGCGAGGACCGGATTTAGATACGTCATGAAGAGCAGCGGGGCGTCGGTCTTTTTCCGCGCCGCCGTCGCCGCCTCGAGCGCCCGCGCGACCGTCACGCCGCCCTTCAGCGCGACCTGGGACGCGGCCTGGATGGTGCGACCGTCGGCGAGCGGGTCAGAAAACGGAATGCCAAGCTCGATGGCGTCGGCCCCCGACTGGGCGGCGGCCTCGACCAGCGATGGCGTGACCTCGAGGCGCGGGTAACCGACGGTGAGGTAGGCGATCAGTGCCAGGCGTCGCTCCGCCCCGAGCCGGGCGAACATCGGGGCGATGCGGCTCACCCGCCGCTCGCGCCGTGGACGATGTCGAGATCCTTGTCCCCACGACCGGAAAGGTTCACGAGCACGACATCATCGGCGGCCAGCTCAGTCGCCAGCGGCATCGCGTAGGCGATGGCATGCGAGCTCTCCAGCGCGGGGATGATCCCCTCCAGCCGCGACGTCTGATGGAAGGCGGCGAGCGCCTGCACATCAGTGACGCTCACGTACTCGGCGCGACGGCGGTCGTGGAGGGAGGCATGCTCCGGGCCAACCCCAGGATAATCCAGGCCCGCTGAGATAGAGTGCGTCGCCAGCACCTGGCCGTCCTCGTCCTGCAACAGGTAGCTGTACGACCCGTGCAGCACCCCGGGACGGCCAGCGGCAATGGAGGCGGCGTGCGCCGCGCTCTCGAGCCCGCGACCGCCCGCCTCCACGCCGACCAGCCGGACGGGGTCATCGACGAAGGGGGCGAAGATCCCGATGGCGTTGCTCCCGCCACCCACACAGGCCACCACCGCGGTCGGCAACCGCCCGGTTTCGGTGAGCATCTGCGCCCGGGCCTCGCGTCCGATGACCGACTGGAACTCGCGGACCATCAAGGGGTAGGGGTGCGGCCCCACCGCCGATCCGATCACATAGTGCGTGGAGCGAACGTTGGTCACCCAGTCCCGGATCGCCTCGTTGGTCGCGTCCTTGAGGGTCTTGCTACCGCTGTCCACTGGCATTACGGTCGCGCCCAGCAGCTGCATCTTGTAGACGTTGACCGCCTGGCGCGCCATGTCGTCGACGCCCATGTACACCTCGCACTCGAGGCCGAACTTCGCGCACACCGTTGCGACGGCGACGCCATGTTGCCCGGCGCCCGTCTCGGCGATGATCCGACGCTTTCCCATCCGGCGGGCGAGGAGGACCTGCCCCAGCGCGTTGTTGATCTTGTGCGCCCCGGTGTGGCAAAGATCCTCGCGCTTGAACCAGATCTCCGCCCCACCAGCCTGCAGGGTGAGCCGGTCGGCGCGATATATGGGCGTGGGCCGGCCGCTGAACGTCCGCGAGAGGTACGCAAACTCATTCCGGAAGCCCTCGTCGTTGAGCGCCGCCTCGAACGCGGCCGCCAGCTCCTCGACCGCCGCCATCAGCGTCTCCGGGATGTACTGGCCGCCATAGCGTCCGTAGCGGCCGCGCGCATCCGGCGTGATCTGGCTCACAATCGATCCACCCGGCGCACCGCTTCGACGAAGGCGCGCAACTTCGCGTGATCCTTGCGGCCAGGTTCGGCCTCGACGCCGCTGCAGACATCGACCGCCCAGGGATGGAGCTCGCGCACCGCACCATCGACGTTGTCTGGCGTCAACCCCCCCGAGACGACGACCGGATACTGCCGTGCTACGGCCTTTGCCTGGGGCCATGCCCAGGCTCGCCCGGTGCCGCCGATGGTGTCGGGTGTCCAGGTGTCGAACAGAGGATGGTCACCACGTTCGAGCGGGATGCCTCCCAGGTCTTCCCCTTCCTGCACCCGGAAGGCCGGCAGCAGGAGGAGGCCTAGGGCTCGATCCTTTTCCGTCAGCGGTCGGTAAACCTGGATTGCCGTCAGGCCACAGGCCTGCGCAACCTTGCCGATCTCCTCGGGGGTTTCATCGATGAAAACGCCCACCCGCTCGACCCCGGCCGGCACCTGGGCGATGATCCCTTTGATCTCGTCGACTCGTACCTGGCGCTTACTACGCGTGAAGATAAATCCGAGCAGATCGGCACCGAGCTCAACAGCGAACTCAACGTCCTCGCTCCGGGTGTTGCCGCAGATCTTGATCTTCGTCACCCGCCGCTCAGCTCCCGCACCGTTGCATCGAGATCCGCGGCGCGCAGCAGCGACTCGCCGACCAATACCGCATCGACCCCAAAGCGGCCGAGTTCGTCTACATCCGCGCGGCTGCCGATGCCACTTTCACTGATCACGACCCGGCCGGCCGGGATCAGGGGTCGCAGCCGGACGGTCGTCGCCCTGTCGGTCTTCATCGTTGTCAGATCGCGATTATTGATTCCGATGATGCTCGCATCGGCGCGAAGGGCGCGCTCGACGTCCTCCGCGGAGTGAACCTCCACGACCGCCTGCATCGAGAGTCGGGCCGCCTGCGCCTGAAGCTCACGCAACGTGCCATCATTCAGCACCCCGACGATCAGCAGCACCGCGTCGGCGCCGACCGCGCGGGCGGCCAGGATCTGGATCGGATCGATGATGAAATCCTTGCAGAGGACCGGCACCTCGACGGCCGCGCGGACTGCCTCGAGGTGGTCGAGGCTGCCGCCGAAGAATTCGGGCTCAGTGAGGACGGAGATCGCCGCCACGCCATTGGCGGCGTAGCGCTGGGCCAGCCGCACCGGGTCATACGGACGCTGCAGCAGGCCGCCCGAGGGCGAGCGTTCCTTGCACTCCGCGATCAGGGCCACGCCCGTCCGGCGTAACGCCTGGCGAAAATCCCGCGGCGCCGGCGCGGCCGCGACCGATTGCCGCAAGCCCGCGTCCGCCCCACCGGTCTTGAGCGCCGCGACCGCGGCGCGCCGTGATTCCAGGATGCGCTCGAGGATGGGCGCAGCTTTCGTGGCCATCAGCCGGAGTCCACCGTCCCGACTAAGCGCGGGCTGCGGTCTTTTCCAGGACTCCTTTCATCCGCTTGACGCCCTCTTCGATCTGATCGATCGCGTTCGCGTACGAGAGCCGCAAATAACCCTTCCCCATCTCGCCGAACGTGCTCCCGGCGAGCAGGGCCACGCCGCCCTCGTTCAACATCCGATCGGCCAGCACGCGTTCGTCCTGGCCAGTCTTCGTGATGTTCGGAAACACGTAAAAGGCTCCCAGTGGCTTGTGGCAGCTCACGCCCGGCAAGGCATTGAGCCGATCAACGACCAGGTCCCGGCGCCGTTTGAACTCGCCGACCATGGCCTGCACCGAGGCATCCGATCGAGTGGAAAGCGCCTCGATCGCCGCCATCTGCGTGAAGGCAGCGGCGCACGAGCTGCTATTGATCATGAGCGTCTCGAACTTCTGCGCCAGGGGCAGCGGGGCGACCGCGAAACCGAGCCGCCAACCGCACATGGCATAGGCCTTGCTCAATCCATCCGAGTAGATGGTGCGCTCGAGCATCCCGGGTACGGTCATGATCGACGCATGGTGGCCGTCGTAGCTGATCTGACCGTAGACCTCGTCGGTCAGAACGTAGAAGTCATGCCGCATCGCCAGGTCCGCGATCTGCTCGAGATCGTGGGTGGACAGGACGCCGCCGGTCGGGTTCTGCGGCGAGTTGATGACCAGCAGCTTCGTTTTTGGGGTGATCTTCGCTTTGAGCTCCTCAATGTCGAGCCGGAAGTCGTTGCGCTCTCGCAAGGGGATACCGACCGGGGTACCGCCGGCAAGCGTCGCGGCCGAGGCATAGATGGCGTAGCCGGGATCGGGAACGATGACCTCCTCACCCTGGTCGACCAACGCCAGCATGGTGAACAACAGGACGTTCTTGGAACCTGGCACCATCACGACCTGTTCTGGCTTGACCTCGACCTCGTACCAGCGGCGGATCCAGTCCGCCACCGCCTGCCGCGCCGGCATCAGTCCCCCGGCAGGCGTGTAATGCGTGTAGCCGTCTCGCAGCGCGCGCTCGGCGGCCTCGACGATGTTCGGCGGGGTGGGGAAGTCGGGCTCGCCGATTTCCAGGTGGACGATGTTGCGGCCCTGCGCTTCCAGCTTGCGAGCCTTGGCGAGCACCTCGAATGCGGTCTCGGTGCCGATCTCCGACATGCGCTGGGCGAACCTCATGTCGCTCATCCTCTCACGCCGAACGGACCGAGATCGCCCTTAAAGGGCGCCCAGCTCAGGCGCACGTCTCGGACCCGCGCCTGTCGCGGTCCCTGGCGCAGCGTTTCGAGGAACCGCTCCAGCGAGGACGCCTCGCCTTCGGCCTCCACTTCCACCGCGCCATCGTAACGGTTGCGAACGTACCCCTCCAGGCCAAGCCGGCGGGCGTGTGACTGGGCAAAGTAGCGAAAGCCAACGCCCTGAACGTCGCCGAAGATCTCCGCCTTGAGGCGGCGTTTCAACGTCTCAAACGCTCGGTTGGCACATCCCGCCTCGCGTCGGGCGGCGCCCGGGTGGATTATTGGGCAATCAGGCGTGCGCCAGAGGGCCCGCGGTCACCACCACCGAGACGCGCTTGGGCGCATCCGGGATGGCCTGCAGGGTCCGCCGGACCACCGGCAGGTAGGCCTGCACCAGCTGGCGCGCTGACTGCTCGGTGGGGGCGCCGATCACCAGGCGCTGGTCGTCGCAGTGACAGCAGGTGGCGGTGCCTTCCCAGAGGTAGTAGGCGGTGTCCGGCAGGTTCAGGCTGAGGAGGAGTTGAAGTTCTTTCCAGACTGCACTCCCCTGCATTACCCCTAATGCTACTCCCGGAGTCCCTCCTAAGCTAGGCCCAAATGAGTCTCACGGCCGCCCTCAAGCGTCGCGCCAGGGAGCTCGGCTTCTGCGCCGTGGGCGTCACCGGGGTGGAGCGGTTTTTCGAAGCCGAAGCGGCGGCCGCTCACCGGACCCAACAGGGCCTCATGGATGGCTTGTCCTGGTGGAGCGAGTCGAGGGCACGCGCCAGCGCCGACCCTCGGGCAGCGACGCCTGATGCCCGCAGCGTGATTGCCCTCGCTTTTCCCTGCCCCTCCGCCTCCGAGGGGGAGCAGGGTGAGGGCAGCCGCCCGCGCGGACGGATCGCCGCGTATGCGTTGGGCCGCGACTACCACGAGGTCCTGCTCGAGCGAATGCAGCCGCTGCTGGCGATGCTGCGTGGCCGCGGCCACATCGCGAAGACCTACGTCGACCACGGCTGGATGCTCGACCGCGCGGCGGCGGCCCGAGCCGGTCTGGGCTGGCTCGGAAAGAACACCAACCTGCTGATTCCCGGTGTCGGTTCCAACGTGTTGCTGGCAGAGATCGTCACCTCGGCGCAGCTCGAGCCCGACCAGCCGTTGAAGAAGACCTGCGGCAGCTGCGATGCCTGCATGCGGATCTGCCCCACGGGCGCACTGATCGAACCTGGTGTGCTGGACAACCGGCGCTGCATCTCCTTCTGGACTATCGAGCACCGCGGCGTCATCCCACTCGACATCCGGCCGCTGATCGGCGATTGGATCTTCGGCTGCGACCTCTGCCAGGAGATCTGCCCGGTCAACGTGAGGCCGCGCGCGGCCGAGCCGGACGCCATGGCGCTCGAGGCCTTCGGCCCGACGATCGATGCGCGACCGCGGCTGGAAGAATTGCTGGCCCTGAGCGAGGACGGCTTCCGCGCCCGCTTTCGCCACAGCGCCGTCTGGCGAGCGCGACGGTCCGGATTGCTTCGCAATGTCTGTATCGCGCTGGGCAACATCGCGGATCGCGCCTCGGTTCCCGCGCTGGCGGCCGCGCTCGACGACGCGG
>DATEHI010000135.1:0-9694 GCA_035279665.1 Candidatus Dormiibacterota bacterium
TTCGTAACGCTGTCGAAGCTGCGCGCTCCCGTACCGCGTGGAGCAAGACCACCGCGCACAATCGCGCGCAAGTGCTCTATTACATGGCGGAGAATCTGTCCGTCTGCTGCCCGACGTGCTGGACATGGTCTCAGCCACGCGACGGAAAGACGTGCACTAAGTGTGGAACCCCGCTTATCTTCGCTGACGGTCGGCGCGTCGACGGGATCGTCAGGGCTGAGACTACCGCTCCGCCACCCCGCTCGCCGGCCCTGAATCAGGCGCGTGTCCCCAGCGTGATTCCCTCGCCGCACCCCAGCAGTGATGCGGCGGCATCGACCGGATGGTTCGGATTGGACGGCGTCAATTGGGTCTTGGTCTCACGCTGCATCACGGCGGGTTACAGCTCCTTCATCGTAGTGGCACTGCTCGCACTCGGATTCCTGTTCAGGGGCAGCACATCTTTGTTTACGGCGGCCTTCGAGGAGTTGCTTCAACAGTTCATCGCAGTTGCTGTTCTCGCAGTCATTGGCCTCTGCGCGCTTGTTGTCTGGTTGACGAAGTTCGTCGTCGCCCGGGTCGGATTCGGGCTGATCGCCACGGTAGTCGTCCTCAGTTGCTTCTCGAGTATGGCGCAGGCGAGCGCTGGGCAAGGTCTGCCATTCACCATCCTCAACCTCGTCGTGGCCCTGGCATACGGATTGGCGTTGTCGCTCTCAATCATCTCCCCCGTGTCGAGACGATAGGAGAAGGGCCCGGCGCCCCCGCATCCGTGCGCTGCTGGGCGCAAGCTTCGTCCTGGTCCTGCCGTTTCGGAAGCGATAACTGGTGCTGAGAGAGTAGCCCGTGGCGGACACTATTCGAACCGCGGTCAGCGCCCTAGGCTGCGGCACACTGCACTGCAGTGACCTGCTACGCTCCGTCGGTCAATGACCGAATCGTCGATGGTCGAGCGGTGGCTTGCCGTCAGTCGAGAACCTGACTCGGTCGGATCGACGGATGAAGAGCTGGACGCGGCGGAAGCGGCGCTGGGCATGAGGCTTCCCGGCGATTACCGGGCCATGATGCACCAGGCCAATGGCGGAGAGGCTGAGTTCGGAAAATCCTGGGTCAGAATTTGGTCGGTGGAGCTGTTGGTGGAGACGAACGCCTACTTTCGAGCCAACGACTTCGCGCCGGGACTTGTCTTCTTCGGAACTGATGGCGGTGGCGAGGCGTACGCATGGGACTTGCGGCCCAATCGGAGGGCCACATACATCGTGATCCCATTTATTGTTCCGGAGGACGCGGCCATCGTGCCCTGCGGCGACACCCTCGAGGAGTTCGTAGCGACGCTGTTCGGTGGCGTCTCGTTTGATCGGCGAAGCGGTCGCAGCCCGTTGGGGCATTATTCGAATTGACGACCACGATTGGCTCACCCAGCCCTGCAAAAGAGTCGTAGCCCGTGGCGGATTCGAACAGGCCAGCCGCAGCGCAATCTGCACCGTAGAATTGGTCGATGCCGACGTATCAGGCCGACGCAATCGTGCTGCGACGCCTGGATTATGGTGACGCCGACCGGATTCTGACGCTGCTGACGCGGGAGTACGGCAAGCTCGCCGCCATCGCCAAGGGATCCCGCCGCAGCAAGGCGCGCGTCGGGAGCAGCCTTGACCTGTTCGGCCGCTCGCGGATGATGCTGGCGAAGGGCAAGAACCTCGACGTCGTCGCCCAGGTCGAGCGGCGGGGCGACGTGCGCAACATCTCCGGTGACCTGCGGCGGACCGCCTATGCCTGCCTCGTCTCGGAAATCGCCGACAAAGTGCTCGAGGACCGGCACCCGGTCGACGACGTCTTCGAGCTGGTCGCCGGCACGCTCGACCGGCTGAACGACCGGGGTCGGTCGGCGCGCGCGGACACCGGCTGGTTCGTCATGCGGATGCTTGACCTGCTCGGGTACGCGCCGCAACTGCTCGACTGCGCCGGCTGCTCCAAACCCCTGCCAGAGGCCGATGCCTGGTTCTCACCACTCCTGGGCGGCGTGCTCTGCGAAACGTGTGGTTCGCACGACCAGGCCGGCTCGCCGGTCTCCGTCAACAGCCTGAAGGTCCTGCGCGTGATGGCGGGCGACCAGGGCGAGCTGTACGACCGGCTGCGCTTACCCGATCCCGTGCTCGACCAGGTGGAACAGGCCCTCGAAGCACAGCTGGAATATCATCTGGACCGCCGCTTGAAGAGCCTCGATTTCATCCGGAGCGTTGCGCACTAGTGGCGACCGCCCCGCTACCAGAGCGCGAGGCGCCGGCCGTCATGGAAAAGCTCGTCTCGCTGGCGAAGCGTCGCGGCTTCTTCTTCCAGTCGAGTGAGATCTACGGCGGGCTCCAGGGTTTCTGGGATTTCGGACCGCTGGGGGTCACGCTGCGCAACAACATCAAGCGTGCCTGGTGGCGGACGATGGTCGAGCTGCGTGACGACGTGGTCGGCATTGACGCCGCCATCATCATGAATCCCAAGACCTGGGTTGCCTCCGGCCACGTCCAGAACTTCACGGACCCCCTCGTCGAATGCAAGAAGTGCCACCAGCGCTTTCGCGCCGACCAGGTCAGCGGGACGCGCCATGCGGACGATGGCGGCGAATTCACCGAAGCCCGTCAGTTCCATCTGATGTTCCGGACGTTCGTCGGACCGGTCGAGGATTCGAGCGCCCAGGTCTATCTACGGCCGGAGACGGCGCAGGGCATCTTCGTCAACTTCGCCAACGTCCTCAGCTCCACTCGGATGCGGCCGCCCTTCGGCATCGCCCAGATCGGCAAGGCGTTCCGCAATGAGATCACGCCCGGCAACTCGATCTTCCGGCTGCGGGAGTTCGAGCAGATGGAGATGGAGTACTTCGTGCCGCCTGCCGAGGAGATGAAGTGGCTCGACCACTGGAAAAACGAGCGGCTGCAGTGGTATCTCGACCTCGGCATCAAGCCCGAGAAGCTGCGGCTGCGCCAGCACGGCAAGGACGAGCTCGCCCACTACGCCAAAGGCGCCTTCGACGTCGAGTACGAATTTCCCTTCGGCTGGTCCGAGCTCGAGGGGGTCGCCGCTCGGGGCGACTATGACCTGGTCGCCCACCAGCAAGCCTCCGGTCGCGACCTCTCCTACTTCGACGACGTCCGGCGCGAGCGGTACGTGCCCCACGTGGTCGAGCCGTCCGCCGGCGTCGACCGGACGATGCTGACCACGATGATCGACGCCTACCACGAGGAGGAGGTGCGCGGGGAGCAGCGCGTCGTGCTGCGCCTCAAACCGACGATCGCACCAATCCAGGTTGCCATTCTTCCGCTCAGCCGGAAAGAGCCGCTGATCGCCATGGCGCAGCGGATCGAGCACGAGCTGCGCCCCTATTTCCGAACGGAGTACGACGACACGCAGTCGATTGGCAAGCGCTACCGGCGTCAGGACGAGATCGGGACACCGTACGCCGTCACCATCGACTTCGAGACGGCGAACGATGAGGCGGCCACCCTTCGCTCCCGCGACGAGATGACCCAGGTGCGAGTTCCGCTCACCGGGCTGCGGGAGGCGCTCCAGGAGCGGCTTCGCTGAGCATCCGGGTCCGGACGACCGGGCTCGAGGGCCTGCTCCTCGTCGAGCCCGAGGTGCGCCGCGACGACCGAGGCTTCTTCCTCGAGGCCTATCAGCAGCGCCATTTCGCCGAAGCCGGGATCCGCGACCAGTTCGTCCAGGACAATCACTCGCGCTCGAAGCAGGGCGTTCTGCGCGGCCTGCACTACCAGGACCTCTCGGCTCCCATGAGCAAGCTGGTCCGCTGCCCCAGCGGCAGTATCCTTGATGTCGCGGTGGACCTGCGCGTCGGCTCCCAAACGTTTGGCACGTGGTTCGCGGCGGAGCTGAGCGACACGAACATGCATCAACTCTTTATCCCGGTCGGCTTCGCCCATGGCTTCCTGACGCTCTCGCCGTGGGCCGACGTCGAGTACAAGTGCGGTGGCTACTACGACCCGAAAGCGGAAGGTGCCATCGCCTGGAACGACAAGGACCTGAACATCAGCTGGCCGATCGATGCCCCCGTGCTCGCCCCCCGTGATGCGTCGGCCATCAGCCTCCAGCAATATCTGGAGCGTCCCGCGTTTCATTACCGTCCATGAAAGGGGTCATCCTCGCCGGTGGGACTGGGAGCCGGCTCCATCCCCTGACCCGCATCACGAACAAGCACCTGCTGCCGATCTTCGACCGGCCGATGGTCACCTACGCTATCGAGGCCCTGGTGTGCGCGGGCGTCACCGAGATGATGGTCGTCACCGGCGGCACCCACGCCGGTGAGTTCCTGCGCCTGCTCGGGAACGGGCACGAGTGGGGGATCGACCGGCTGCTCTATGCCTACCAGGAGAACCCCGGCGGAATCGCCGAGGCGCTCGGGCTGGCGCAGCGGTTCGTCGAGGACGACCAGGTGATCGTGGTCCTCGGTGACAACATCTTCGAGTACACCATCCGGGCCGCCGTCGATCGATTCCGTCAGCAGAAGCGGGGCGGTCGCATCCTGCTCGCCGAAATCAAGGATCCAGAGCACCTGCGACACCTTGGGGTGCCCGCCTTCGATGGCGACCGCCGCATCGTGAAGGTCGTGGAGAAGCCGTCGACACCGCCGAGCCAATTTGCCGTGACCGGCATCTATCTCTATCCGGCCAGCGTCTTCGAGATCCTTCCGGGCCTCAAGCCGTCGGGCCGCGGCGAGCTGGAGATTACGGACGTCAACAATTCCCTGATCGACGGTGGGTTGATGGAATGGGAAGTCCTGCAGGGATTCTGGGGTGACGCCGGTGAATCGATCGACGCCTACTACGCCGTCAACGACTTCGTGCGCAGGCACGGCGCGAACAAGCCCCTTGCGGATCAAGCCCGAAATTTCCCTCCCGCGCTCGCGGGGGAGGGCCAGGGTGGGGGCCCGGGTAGGGTGGGGGCCTAGATGGCGCCCCGCATGCGGCGCCTGCTCGTCACCGGCGGCGCGGGCTTCATCGGCTCCGCCTTCGCGCGGCAGCGGTTGCGCGCCGACCCCGAGGTCCAGATCACGGTGCTGGACAAGCTCACCTATGCCGGGAGCGAGGAGAACCTCGGCGAGTACCGCAACGATCCCAGGCTGCGTTTCGTCCGCGGGGACATCTGCGATGCGCCCACGGTCGACAGGCTGGCCGGCGAGGTCGACGCCATCGTGAACTTCGCGGCCGAGACGCATGTCGATCGTTCCCTGATGGACGCGGGCAGCTTCGTGCAAACCGACGTCTACGGGACCTATGTCCTGCTGGAGGCGGTTCGCAAGCGGCGGCTGCAGCGCTTCCTGCAGGTCAGCACCGACGAGGTGTATGGCCACGTCAAGGATGGCAAGAGCCGCGAAACCGATGCCTTATCGCCGCGCAGCCCGTACTCGGCCAGCAAGGCGGCGGCCGAAATGCTGGTCCATGCGTATCACGCGAGCTACGACCTGCCCACGCTGGTCACCCGCGGGGCCAACACCTACGGGCCGTATCAGTTCCCGGAGAAGATCGTGCCGCTCTTCATCACCAATGCGCTGCAGGATCTGCCGCTCCCGGTTTACGGCAGCGGCAAGGCGGTTCGCGACTATATATATGTTGACGATCACGCCGAGGCGATCGCGCGTGTCCTCTGGAAGGGCGAACCGGGCGAGGCGTACAACATCGGCACCGGTGTCGAGGTCAGCGGCGTGGAGGTGGCCGACAGCGTGCTGGGCCTCTGCGGCAAGCCAGGCTCGCTCCGGCATTTCGTCAAAGACCGGCCGGGTCACGACTATCGGTACGCGCTGGAGGCGAGCCGGATGCGCAAGCTCGGCTGGCAACCAACTACCACCTTCCGCGACGGGCTGCGCGAGACCGTCGAGTGGTACCGGAAGCACGACGACTGGTGGCGCCAGCGGAAATCGCCCGAATTCTGGGATTACTACCGGCGCAACTACGAGGGGTTGCCGGCGAACGCCTACCCCAGCTAGATGATCATCCTGCTGGCCGGCGCCGGCGGGCAGCTCGGCCGCGATCTCCAGCCGGCGCTGCGCGGGGCCCAGCTCCATCCGTTCGACCACCGCCAGCTCGACATCGCCGATACCCGGGCTGTGAAAGCCGCCGTCGATCGCGTACGTCCCGACTGGATCATCAACGCCGCCGCCTTCAACGACGTCGATGGCGCGGAGGAGGCGCCCGACCAGGCGTTTGCCGTGAACGCCGCAGGGGCGGGGAACCTGGCGGACGCGGCGGCCCGCGTCGGCGCCTCGATCGTGCACATCAGCACCGACTATGTCTTCGATGGCGCGAAGGGCGCGCCCTACACCGAGGACGATCGCCCGAATCCGCTGAGCGTCTACGCCCGGACGAAGTACGAGGGCGAGCAGCGGGTGCTCGCGTCGGGCGCTTCGGCCTGCGTGCTGCGCACCGCCTGGCTCTACGGCTGGCAGGGCAACAACTTCGTAAAGGCCATCCTGGCCGCCGCCGAACGGGGCGGACCCCTCCGCGTGGTGGCGGACCAGGTCGGCAGCCCGACGGCCACCCGCGACCTCTCCGAGGCGATCGCCGCCCTGATCGGCCGGGATTTTCCCAAGCCTTCAAATCCCTCCCCCTCTGGGGGAGGGCAGGGTGGGGGCTCGGGTCAGGATGGGGGCTCAGGCTGGGGCCTGTTCCATGTCGTCAACTCGGGGGCGTGCAGCCGGTTCGAATTCGCCAGGGCCATCGTCGGCGGCCGCGTGGAGGTCCAGCCGATCACGACCGCCGAGGCTGCCCGGGTAGCCCCCCGCCCGAAATTCAGCGCGCTGACCAGCACCCGCTGGCCGGCCACCGGCCTTTCAGCCCTCTCCCCCTGGGAGGTCGCGCTGCGGCGCTTCCTCTCGGAAAAACAAGCGCACGAGCACTAACGTTTTTCGGAAGGATTTCCGCCAGACTGGGCCGCGGGCGTCCGTTATGGTCAGCGGGTCTTGCGCCCGCGCGGAGCTTGGGGAAGCAGCCGCCGGCCGGCACAAGGAGGGGGGAGCGCGGTGAACACGCATGCGGGCACATTTTCTTGCACTGACCGTGGCGTTGATGGCGATGATTCCGGCCGTGCCGGCATCGGCAGCCAACCCCTTAACCGCGCCCGCGGTGGCCGCGGCGATTCCAGCCTCATCGCCGATCAAGGACGAGCACGTCCGTCCGGTCAGGGGGACGCTGCACGCGCGGGCGATCCCCGATCAGATGCCGGCCTGGGCCCAACCGGGAACGCCGGCGTCCGCGACGAAGAGCCGGGTCGCCACTTCCAGTAACCCGAACGCGTTCCTGACGCTACCCTACGTGGGCTGGCACTCGACCACGTCCGTCTTCGACCACTGCAACCCGGACTACACCACCGACGCTAAGGTCTGCCGCTTCGACGGCGCCCTCGGCTTGAGGAGCTACGGCGTCGACCCCTCGTTCTCGCTCGGCTACGCGCAAACGCCCGGCGGCGGTGACTACCTCTATTACGACGGCCACAACGGCATCGACTACGGCATGTCCTACGAAAACGTCTACGCCGCGGCGGACGGCGTCGCCCGCCTGGTCGGCATCGATTCCATCAATCCATGCTTCGGCCAGACGATCATCATCGATCATCCCAACGGCTACAGCACGCGCTACGGGCACCTGTCGGCGCTCTACGTCGCCCAGGGGGCGAGCGTCACGCGGGGCCAGGTCATCGCGCAGAGCGGCAACACCGGCTGCAGCAGCGGCCCGCACCTGCACTTCGGCACTTACATCACGAGCTCGTGGACCGCGATCGATCCATGGGGTTGGTGGGGTGCGCCGGGCGCCGATCCCTGGCCATCCGACGCCGGCAATCTCTGGCTGACCGGCGTAGCCCAGTATCCGGTGCCCACCCCCCCGGGAAACGTAACGGCGGCCGCGGTTGGCAACAACGCCGCCACGGTGAGCTGGGCACCGCCGGCCTTCGATGGTGGCAACGCGATAACGGGCTATACCGTGACGTCGTCGCCGGCGGGCATCACCGCCTCCGCCGCGGCCTCGGCGACCAGCGCTACGGTAAACAATCTTCCAGGGGGCACGGCGTACACGTTCACGGTTGCCGCCAACAATGCCGCAGGCACGGGCACCGCCTCGTCCCCCTCGAACAGCATCGGCATCGCCCAGGTCTGGTCGGCGAGCTTCGATCTGTCGAATGTCCCGAGCAGCTTCCCGGTCAACGAGTCGCAGAGCTTCGTCATCCAGGCGACCAACAATGGCACCCAGACCTGGCCCGCCGGCGGCAACAACCCGGTCCGGCTCGGCCTGCACTTCGCGACCTCGCCCGGTGGTTTCCCGAACTACATCAAGTCGGGCCTGAAGGCCTGGCTCACCGACGAGCGCTTCAGCCTGCCGGGCGACGTGGCTCCGGGACAAACGGTCAGTCTCACCGTCACCCCGACCGCGCCGGCGACCTCCGCGTCGCTGCTGCTCGAGGCCGAGATGGTGAAGGAGCAGCAATTCTGGTTCGACCAGTGGTTGTCGAGCAGCGTCAGGGTCGTGCCTGCCGTTTGGGCCGCCGGCTATGACCTGGGCGCCATGCCGCGCAACTGGAGCGCCAACCAGGTCCAGACATTTACCGTCAAGGTGGTCAACACCGGCAACCAGACGTGGCACGCCGGCGGTGCCGCGCCTGTCCATCTCGGCCTTCACTTCGCGAACGCGATCGGTGGGTACCCGAGCGGTTCCTGGTTGAGTGACCAGCGCGTCGCGCTCCCCAGCGACGTTCCACCGGGCGGGCGTGCGATGCTGACCGTCACCACGCAAGCGCCGTCGAATCCGGGCGTTGTGCTCGAGGCCGAAATGGTCCTGGAGGGCCAATTCTGGTTTTCCGACTGGGCTCCGCTGAAGACGATCCTCGGATCGCCGACGTGGAACGCGAGCTACGTCATGAGTGGCGCACCGCGGACCTGGACCCCCGGGCAGGCGCAGACGTTCACGGTTACCGTCACCAATACTGGAAACCAGGTGTGGCCGGCGGGCGGGTCGACGCCCGTACGGTTGGGCTTCCATTTCGCGAGGGCGGCCGGAGGGTACCCGGCGTACCCGTCCTGGTTGACCGACCAGCGCGTGAGCCTGCCGGTGAATCTCGCGCCGGGCGCGAGCGTCAGCGTCCCCGTGTCGCTGACCGCGCCGGCGGCGATTCCCAACGTCCTCGAGGTCGAGGCCGTCAAGGAGCAGCAATTCTGGTTCAACGAATGGAGTCCGGTGGCCGTGACACAGACCAATCCGGTCTGGGCCGCGGGCTACGACCTGACGCAGGCTGCGCGCACCTGGACGCCGAGCCAAACGCAGACGTTTACGGTCACCGTCACCAACCTGGGCAACCAGACATGGCCGGCCGGCGGCGCGAGCCCGGTCCATCTCGGGCTGCACTTCGCGACACGCGATGGCGGCTATCCGGTGCAGGTCAAGTCCGGGACGACGACCTGGCTCAGCGACCAGCGATTCATCCTGCCGAATGATGTCGCGCCAGGCGCCAGCGCGGCGCTGACGGTCACCGCAACGGCTCCCGCGACGTGGGCCTTCAACACGCTCGAGTTTGAGATGGTCAAAGAGCAGGCGTTCTGGTTCCAGGATTGGGCGCCGCTGACGATCATCCCCGTCCCGCTGGTCTGGTCGGCGAGCTACGATATCACCGGCGCGCCCCGAACCTGGGTTCCCGGCCGCACCCAGACCTTCCAGGTCACCATCGT
>DATEHI010000136.1:0-14245 GCA_035279665.1 Candidatus Dormiibacterota bacterium
GAGGCGCCGCCGGCCGCGGCCGCCGCCGCGCGCGCGGCTGCCGCCCTTACGCCGGCCACCACCGAGTCGGACGAGCGGGTCGCTCCCGCCCGGCCGACGAAGGCGAAGCCGGAGAGCAAGGCGCCCGCGTCAAAGGCGCCCGCCGAGGGTAAGAAGACTGAGGCCAAAAAGACCGACGCCAGGAAATCAGCGAGCCCCGGCGTGGAAAGACGAGCGCAAAAGGACGACGGCAAGAAGGACACCAAGGAGAAAAAGAGCAAGTAGATGGGGCACAAGGTTCACCCGAATGGGTTCCGGCTGGGCGTCTACCGTAACTGGGAGGCGAAGTGGTTCGCTCCGGACAAGGAGTACAAGCCGCTTCTGCTGGAGGACGTCCGCTTGCGACGGATGCTGATGATCCGCCTCAAGAATGCCGGCCTGGCCCGCATCGAGACGGAGCGCTCCTCGTCGGCGCTGACCATCACGCTGCACACCGCCAAGCCCGGGATCGTGATCGGCAAGGGTGGGACCAGCGTCGACCAGCTGCGCGATGAGCTGGAGAAGATCACCGGCAAGCGCGTCCGGGTCACGATCCAGGAGATCAAGAAGCCCGAGCTCGCCGCCCAGCTGGTGGCGGAGAACGTCGCCGCCCAGCTGGAGAAGCGCATCGCCTTCCGCCGTGCCATCAAGCAGTCGCTGATGAAGACCATGCGGGCCGGCGCCCAGGGCGTGAAGATCCGGGTCAAGGGCCGCCTTGGCGGCTCGGAGATGGCGCGCGTCGAATGGAACCGCGAGGGTCGGGTGCCGCTGCATACGCTGAAGGCCGACATCGATTTCGGTCAGACCGAAGCCAAGACCACCTTCGGCCGGATCGGCGTGTCGGCCTGGGTCTACACCGGCAACTTCCCGACCGAGACGCCGGTCAAGCCGCCGACCGCGGCCGAGGAACCCGTCGAAAGTGGCGTGCCCGTGGGTCTTACGATTGGCGAGGCGCCCAGCCCGTTGGCCGAGCTCGTGCAGATCGCGGTGCCTGCGCCGTCCGTGCCCGCCGTGCCTGAGGTGGCGCCCGCCGCCCCGGCCCCGGTGACGGCCGATGCGGCCGCCGCCGCCAAGCCGAAGCGCGCCAGCCGCGCGACCAAGGCGACCACGGAGGCGACCACGGCCGATGCCGGCGAGAAAGCCGCACCGAAGCGGACCAGCCGCGCTCGCACGACCACGACCGACAAACCAGACGCAGCAAAAGCGCCGCGCACCCGCGCGACGAAGAAGAAGGAATAACTAGATGTTGCTGCCCGCTCGCGTCAAACATCGCAAGTTGCATCGGGGTCGTCGCAGCGGTGTGGCCACCCAGGGTGCCGACCTGGCATTCGGGGAGTTCGGCCTGCAGGCGTCCGAGGCCGCCTGGATGACGAATCGCCAGATCGAGGCGGCCCGCCGCGTCATGACGCGCTTCGTGCGCCGGGGCGGCCAGGTTTTCATCCGGGTCTTCCCCGACAAGTCGGTGACCAAGAAGGCGGCCGAGACCCGCATGGGGAGCGGCAAGGGTGCGCCCGAGGGGTGGGTGGTCGTGATCAAGCCGGGACGCGTTCTGTTCGAGATGGGCGGCGTCACGCCCGAGATGGCCAAGCGCGCCTTCCAGCTGGCGGCCTACAAGCTGCCGATGAAGACCCGGACGCTGGGCATCAAGTCGGGCGTCAAAGCGGCCGCCGACGTGAAGATCAAGGGACCGGCGGAGCTGAAGCCGGGTGAGGGCGTCGAGGGCATCGCGGGTGCCGCGGCGGCCCCGACCGCCGCCGCTGCTCCGGCGCGTGGGCCCAAGGCGGCCCCGGGTGCCGCGCCGTCGGTGAAGCCCGCACCCGGTTCCGCCCCGAAAGCCGCGCCCGGCGCCGCCCCGAAAGCGGCGGCCGCCCCCAAAGCGGCGGCACCGGCCAAGCCGGCCAAGGGTGGTGGGAAGAAATGAAGATGAAAGACCTCCAGGCCCTGTCCATGCCTGATCTGCAGAAGAAGCTCAAGGACTCCCGCCAGGAGCTGTTCAACCTGCGCTTCCAGATGGCCACCGGGCAGTTGCAGAACCACCGCCAGATCCGGCACGTGCGCCACGACCTGGCCCAGATCCTGACCGAGATTTTCCTCAAGGAGCGCACCGGCGAGCCGGCGACCACGCCGGAGCCCACATCGCCCAAGCCCCGCCGGCGCAAGCCCGCGACGGAGGAGACCGCATGAGCGATCAAGAGAACACGACGGAGCGGGCGATGCGCAAGACGCGTACCGGCACCGTCATCAGCGACAAGATGGACAAGACCGTCATCGTCCGGGTGCAAACCCTCAAGGAGCACCCGAAGTACAAGAAGCACATCCAGCAGGCCACCCGGTTCAAGGCGCACGACGAGCAGAACCAGTGCAAGGTCGGCGACCGCGTCCGGATCATGGAGACGCGGCCGCTCTCGCACGACAAGCGCTGGCGGGTCGTCGCCATCGTGGAGAAGGCGAAATAGCCGTCGCCATGGTCCAGCAAGAGTCGCGGTTGAAGGTGGCGGACAACACGGGTGCGCGTGAGATCCTGTTGATCCGGGTGATGGGCGGTCATTACCGCAAGTACGCCTCCATCGGCGACGTCATCACCGCCGCCGTGACGGTCGCGACGCCCGGCGGCCAGGTGAAGAAGAGCGAGGTAGTCAAGGCGGTCGTCGTCCGGACCTCGCGCGAATTCCGCCGGCAGGATGGCTCCACCATTCGCTTCGACGAGAACGCGGCCGTCATCCTCGGCCCGCAAAACAACCCGCGCGGCACCCGCATCTTCGGCCCGGTGGCGCGCGAGCTTCGCGACAAGAACTTCATGAAGATCGTTTCCCTGGCACCGGAGGTGCTCTAAACATGTCTCGGCTTCATCTCGACATTCATCGCGACGACACCGTGCAGGTCATGTCCGGTAAGGACCGTGGCAAGCGTGGCGTCGTCGTCCGCACGGTGCCCCAGTCGGGCAAGATCGTCGTCAAGGGCGTCAACATCCTGAAGCGCCACACGCGCGCCGGCCAGCAAAAGGGCTCGACGACCGTCCGCCAGGGCGGCATCGTGGACTTCGAGGCGCCGCTCGACTACTCCAACGTGATGCTCGTCTGCAATAAATGCGACAAGCCAACGCGCATTCGCAAGACGGTGCTGCCCAATGGGACAAAGGCGATCGTCTGCGTGAACTGCGGGGAGATCTACGAGCGTGTGAGGAATAAGGTATGAACGTCGCCGCGAGCTCGAAAGCCGCGAAGCCCGGGAAGGCCGCGAAGGCCGCGAAGGCCGCTCCTAGCCCGAAGGGTCCGAGCGTCGTTTCCAGCCCGGCTGGGACGGAGCTCAGGCTGAAGCAGCGCTACCAGGACAAGATCGTTCCGGCGTTGATCCAACGCTTCACCTACACCAATGTCATGCAGGTGCCGCGCCTGGTCAAGGTGGTGGCGAACATCGGCATCGGCGAGTCGATCTCCAATCCCAAGGCGCTGGACGCCGCGACCGCCGACCTGAAGAAGATCACGGGCCAGCAGCCGGTGGTGCTGAAATCGCGCAAGGCGATCGCGAACTTCAAACTGCGGGCCGGCCTGCCGATCGGCATCAAGGTGACGTTGCGCGGCGCGCGGATGTACCAGTTCGTCGACAAGCTGCTCTCGGTCGGGTTGCCTCGTATTCGCGACTTCCGCGGCCTCTCGCCGACCGGCTTCGACGGGCACGGCAACTACACGCTCGGGCTGCGCGAGCAGCTGGTTTTCCCGGAGATCGAGTACGACAAGATCGATAAATTGCGGGGTCTCGAGATCACGTTCGTCACCACCGCGCGGAGCGACGACGAGGCGCGCGCGCTGCTTGGCGAGCTCGGGTTCCCCTGGAGGAAGTGAGGTTGAGACTGAGTGGCTAAGAAGTCGACGATCAATCGCGGAATCCGCAAACACAAGCACGCGGTCTCGCAGCACAACCGCTGCAACCTGTGCGGACGGCCGCGCGCGTATATGCGGAAGTTCGGCATCTGCCGCATCTGCTTTCGCACACTCTCATCGCAGGGACAGGTCCCGGGCGTGAAGAAGTCGTCGTGGTGAGGAGGGACTAAAGGGACTGATGAGCACCGATAGCATCGCCGACATGCTGACCCGGATCCGTAACGCGAATACCGCCGGGCACTCGCGCGTCGCCATCCCGGCCTCGCGCGTGGGCGTGGAGATCGCGCGCGTCCTCAAGGAAGAGGGCTACATCGCCTCCTACGACGTCGCTGCCGCGGAGCAGGGTCAGAAGCTCGACATCACGTTCAAGCCGAAGACACCTCGCGGCAAGTCGCTCGCCGGCCTCCGGCGGATCAGCAAGCCAGGTCTGCGCGTCTATGCGCGCAAGACCGAGATTCCGCGCGTGCTCGGGGGGCTCGGCATCGTCATCCTGTCGACCTCACACGGCGTCATGTCGGGACAGAAGGCAACCCGGGCCGGCCTCGGCGGCGAGGTCGTGTGCTACGTTTGGTGACCCATGAGTAGGATTGGAAAACTGCCGGTCAAGATCCCCAGCGGGGTGACGGTGACGCTCACCGATCACACGGTGGTGGTCAAGAGTGGCACGGCCGAGCTCAGCCGCAAGCTGAATCCGTCGATGAAGGTCACCGTCAAAGACGGCACCGTCGTCGTCGAGCGGCCGAGCGAATCGAAGCTGCACCGGTCGTTGCACGGGCTGACGCGGACGCTCGTCTGGAACATGATCGAGGGCGTCAGCAAGGGGTACGAGAAGCAGCTCGAGCTGGTCGGTGTGGGCTATCGCGCCACCCGCCAGGGCGAGGCGCTGGTCCTCAATGTGGGGTTCTCGCACCCGGTCCGTTACCCGGTGCCCAGGGGCATCACGATCGACGTCCCCGAGCCAACCCGTATAAACATCAAGGGCGCCAACAAGGAAGACGTCGGCCAGGTCGCCGCCGAAGTGCGGAAAATTCGCCCCCCCGAACCCTACAAGGGCAAGGGCATCCTCTACCGTGGCGAGCGTATTCGCCGCAAGGCGGGCAAGACGGGCAAGACCACCGGTGCCGGAGCGGCGAAATAATGCACAGGCAGGCCGATCGCCGCAATACGCGCATCCGCCGGCACGTTCGGCTGCGGACCCACCTGGTGGGCGGTCCCACGCGCCCGCGGCTGGCGATCTTCCGCAGCTTGCACCACGTTTATGCCCAGGTGATCGATGACGCCTCGGGACGTACGCTGGCGGCCGCCTCCACGACCGACGCCGACCTGCGCAAGAGCCTGAAGTCACCCTCGGGGGCGGAAGGCGCGGCTGCCGTGGGCAAGTCCATTGCGCAGCGCGCCCGGCAGGCGGGCATCGAGACGGTCGTCTTCGATCGCGGCGGCTTTCCATATCATGGCCGGATCAAAGCGCTGGCCGACGCCGCCCGCAGCGCCGGATTGAAGTTCTAAAAGGGAAGAAATGAGTTACCAGTACGGAAGAGGCCAGTCGGAATTCACGGAGAAAGTCGTCCACTTGAACCGGGTGGCGAAGGTCGTCAAGGGTGGCCGTCGCTTCTCGTTCAGCGCCCTGGTCGTCGTCGGCGACCAGAACGGCCGCGTCGGCGCCGGGCTCGGCAAGGCCGGCGAGGTGCCCGAGGCCATCCGCAAGGCGGTGGAGTCGGCGAAGAAGCACCTCATCACCGTGCCGATGGTGGGGACCACCATTCCCCACGAGATCCGTTTGAAGAAGGGGGCCGCCAAGGTGCTGCTCAAGCCGGCGGCGCCGGGCACCGGCATTCGCTCGGGCGGCGCGATGCGCGCCGTCGTCGAGCTGTCCGGCATCAAGGACATGATCACGAAATCGCTAGGCACGAACAATCCGGTCAATACCGTCCGTGCCACGATCGCCGCGCTGCAGGCGCTGCAGACGGCCGACAGCGTTGCCCAGGCGCGCGGCAAACCCGCCGACGAGATGGAGCGGCTCAGCCGGCGCGGGAGGAAGCCCGAGCCGGCGGTGCCCGCAGCGGCCGAGGTGCCGGTGGAGGAGCCGGTCGGCTAACCATGGCGCGATTGAAGATCACGTACGTCCGCAGCGTGATCGGGCAGAAGCCCGACCAGGAACGGACCGTCCAGGCGCTGGGCTTCCGCCGCTTGAACCAGACGGTGGAGCACGAAGACAGCCCGCAATTGCGCGGCATGGTGCATAAAGTCCGGCACCTGGTCAAGGTAGAGGAGACAAAGTGAAGCTCCACGAGCTCCAGCCCTCGCCTGGGTCGCACCACTCGCGCAAGCGGGTCGGTCGCGGGCCGGGATCCGGGCATGGCAAGACCGCGACCCGGGGCCAGAAGGGGCAGCGTGCGCGCACCTCGGTGAATCTGCCGAAGACGTTCGAGGGCGGCCAGACCCGGCTGACCATGCGGACGCCCAAGCTGCGCGGCTTTCACAACCGCTGGAAGAAACGGTTCGCGGTGCTGAACCTGACCCGGCTGAACCGCTTCGAGGAGGGCGCCGAGATTCGCCCGGAAACCCTGCTGGAGGCCGGCATCATCAAGGACGTCGGCGCCGGCATCAAAGTGCTGGGTACCGGTGACCTTAAGCGCAAGCTGACGATCCACGCCCACCAGTTTTCGGCGGAGGCGCGCCGCAAGATCGAGGCCGCCGGCGGGACGGCAGCCGTTATCGAGGTTCCCCCGCCGATCCGCCCCAAGACCAAGCGGGCGAAGAACCAGCCGAAGCCGGTCAAGCCCGAGCCGGTCGAAAAGGCGGAAGCGGAAGACGACCCCGCGGCCGCCAGGGCCTCAAAGAAGGCCAGGGCGAAGGCCGAGCAGAGCGTCGGGGCCGAAGCGGGCGGGCCGGGCGAGCAGGGCGAGCCGGGCGAGCAAGCCGAAACGGGCGAAAAACGCGACCGCGGCGAGAAACGCGAGCGAGGCGAGAAAGGCCAGGCGACCCGTGCGTCCGATGCGGAGGATTCCCCCAAACCCGATAAGGGTAAAAAGAAGAGCTAGGCATGTTAGAAGCGATCGGTAACGCACTCCGTATTCCCGAGCTGCGCCGCAAGATCCTCTTCACGCTCGGACTCTTCCTCGTATTCCGGATCCTGGCGCACATCGCCGTGCCCGGCGCCGACAAGGCCGCGCTCGACAAGCTCTTCAATACCAATGCCTTCCTCGGTCTGCTCGACCTGTTTTCGGGAGGCGGGCTGTCGACCTTCTCCATCATCGCCATGGGCGTGAACCCCTATATCAACGCCTCGATCATCATGCAGCTGATGACCGTCGTCTCCACCCGGATGAAGGAGCTGAGCAAGGAAGGGGAGTTCGGCCGGCGCAAGATCACCCGCTGGACCCGCTGGCTCACCGTCGCCCTTGGCCTGCTTCAGGCCTGGGGCCTCACGCTGGTCTTCAGCCGCCAGGGCGTCCTGTCCAATCTCAGCTGGTTGGGCATCGTGGAGATCATGATCACGCTGACCGCCGGCACGGTGATGCTGATGTGGTTCGGTGAGCTGATCACCGAATATGGGATCGGCAACGGTATCTCGCTGGTGATCTTCGCCGGCATCGTGGGGCGGATCCCCAACACCATCTACAACCTGCTGACCGGCGGCGGCTCCGCGAACCTGGCACCGATGCTGCTCTTCGCCGCCCTGGCGGTCGTGGTCACCGCCTTCATCATCGAGGTGCAGCAGGCCCAACGGAAGATCCCGATACAGTCGGCGCAGCGCGTGGTGGGCCGAAAGATTTACCAGGGGCGCAGCTCCCACCTGCCGCTCCGTGTCAACCAGGCGGGCGTCATCCCGATCATCTTCGCCATCTCGATCATGTTCTTCCCCGTCATCATCGGGAATTTCCTGGCGACGGCTCCCGACCCGTGGGGGACGATCTCGCGGGTGCTCCGCACCTACTGGGTCCCGACCGGTCCCAACATCCCCACCGACATCCTCTATAACTTCGTCTACTTCGTCCTCATCTTCGGCTTCACCTACTTCTACACCGCGGTCACCTTCGACCCGGTCGATACGGCCGACTACCTGAAGAAGCACGCCGCCTTCATCCCCGGCATCCGTCCGGGCGTGGCGACGGCGCAGTACCTGGACCGCACCATGACGCGCATCACCTTTGCCGGCGCCCTCTTTCTCGGTGGCGTGACCGTGCTGATTCCCCTACTGGCTACGGCACTGACCCGAATACCAACGCAGAACATGTACCTCGGAGGGACCGCGATCCTGATCGTGGTCGGCGTTGCGCTCGACACCATGAAACAGATCGAGACGCAGCTGATCATGCGTCAATACAAGGGGTTCATAAAGTAGCGACCTCAGGTCGCGAACTGTCCACATGAATCTGATTCTTTTTGGCGCGCCGGGCGCCGGCAAAGGCACCCAGACGGGGTCCCTGATCGAGACCTATCACATCCCGGCGATCGCGACCGGCGATATGCTGCGCGAGCAGCGGCGAGCCGGGTCAGCGCTTGGGGAAAAGGTGAAAGGCTACATGGACCGCGGCGAGCTGGTGCCGGACGAGCTGATGATCGATATCATCAAGACCCGCCTGAAGAAGCCCGACGCGAAGGACGGCTTCATCCTCGATGGCTTCCCGCGGACGGTCGCCCAGGCCGAGGCCCTTGACGCCATGCTCGACCAGCTCGGGCGGCGGGTCGACGCGGTGATCTACCTGCGGGTGAGCCGCCAGGTGTTGATCGACCGCCTGTCGCATCGTTACAGCTGTCGGACCTGCCACGCGGTCTACACCTTCACACCGCAACAGGCCCGCGAGCTGCCGCGCTGCACGCTCGACGGCGGCGAGCTCTACCAGCGGCCGGACGACCGTACCGAGATCGTGGCGCACCGCATCGACGTCTTCCTCACGCACACCGCGCCCTTGATCGATTACTACACGGCCCAGCACAAGCTGGAGAACATCGACGGCCAGATGTCGGTGGAGGCCGTGCGCGCGGACATCACCCGCCGGCTGAGCGCCCTCCGCAAGGGGGCCGGCTCGCGATGATCATCTACAAGTCGGCGGCCGAGGTCGAGCTGATGCGGGAGGCGGGCGCCATCCTGGGCGAGGCCCTCGCCCACCTGCAGACGATGGCGCGGCCTGGGGTCACCTTGCTGGAGCTGGACCGCGAGGCGGATCGATTCATCCGGGCCCGAGACTGTATCCCCGGGTTCATCGGCTACCAGGGATACCAGCACGCCATCTGCACCTCGGTGAACGACCAGGTCGTTCATGGGATCCCGACCAATCGCAAGCTCCGAGAGGGCGACCTCTTGAGCCTTGACGCCGGCCTGATCCACCGTGGGTTCTGGGCGGATGCGGGGCTCAGCGTCGGCATTGGCAAGCTTTCGCCCCTGGCGCAGCGGCTGATGGATGTCACCCGGGAGTCCCTGAGCATCGGGATCGACCAGGCGCGGGTTGGCAACAGAATTGGCGACATCAGTGCCGCCGTGCAGCGGCACGTCGAGCAGGCTGGCTTTTCCGTCGTCCGCTCGTTCGTTGGGCACGGCATCGGCCGGGACATGCACGAGGACCCCCAGGTCCCCAACTTCGGCGTCGCCGGCACCGGGCCGCTGCTGAAGCCGGGGATGGTGCTGGCGATAGAACCGATGGTGAACGCCGGTGGACCCGACGTCGCGCTGCTGGGCGACCAGTGGACGGTGGTCACCGTCGACCACAGCCTGTCCGCCTACTTTGAACACTCGGTGGCGATCACCGCGGACGGGCCCGAGATCCTGACGGTCTCGAAGAAGGCCCTCCAGGCACGCCCATGAGGGCCTTGGTTGGAGCTGGCGATCTTGTGGTAAGCTATTCGTTCGTGCGCCGGAAATCCGGCGATCTCGTCATGGGTATTTGCTGATGACGGGGATTGTCGTCGGACGGGTGGTGGAGCCGATGCCCAACGCGCTCTACCGTGTCGAACTCGAGACCGGCCACAGGATCGTTGCACACGTGGCGCCGGCCGCGCGGCTTCGGTTTCTCCGGGTGATCCCGGGTGACCGCGTCCGCGTCGAGGTGTCGCCGCTCGATCCGGGGCGCGGGCGAATCGTCAGAAAGGCAGAGTGAGGAAATGAAAGTCCGGGCGTCGGTAAAGAAGATATGTGCGAAGTGCAAGGTCATCAAGCGCGGCGGCCAGGTGCGGGTCATCTGCGTGACGCCGAAACACAACCAGAGGCAGGGATAAGAAGGTAGATGGCTCGAATTGCCGGCGTTGATATTCCCCGCGAGAAGCGCGTCGAAATCGCCCTCACCTACATCTTCGGGGTGGGACCGCACACCGCGCGCCGCGTCTTGACCATCGCCAACGTCGATCCGAACATGCGCGTCAAGAACCTGAATGACGAGCAGATCGGCCGGCTCCGCGACGTTCTCGACAAGGAAGCCAAGGTTGAAGGCGAGCTGCGCCGCGAGATCGCGCTCAACATCAAGCGCCTGATGGAGATCGGGACCTATCGCGGCCTGCGCCACCGGCGAGGCCTGCCCGTCCGCGGGCAGCGGACCCGCACCAATGCCCGTACCCGCCGCGGCCCGCGCAAGACGGTCGGCGTTCGCAAGAAGGCCGAGGCAAAGAAGTAACGCATGCCCAAGAAGAAAGTCGTCCGCACCCGCCGCCGCGAGAAGAAGCACGTCACGGTGGGCCAGGCACACATCCAGTCAACCTTCAACAACACCGTGGTGTCGCTGACCGACGCCCAGGGCAACGTGCTCGCCTGGGGAAGCGCCGGCAGCCAGGGCTTCAAGGGATCGCGCAAGAGCACGCCCTTCGCCGCCCAGATCACCGCCGAAGCGACGGCGCGGCGCGCGATGGAGCACGGCCTTAAGCAGATCGAGATCTTCGTCAAGGGCCCCGGAGCCGGCCGCGAGGCCGCCATCCGTTCGCTGCAGGCGGCGGGTCTCGAAGTCACCGCGATCACCGACGTCACCCCCATCCCGCACAACGGCTGCCGTCCACCGAAGCGGAGGCGAGTCTAGGTGGCCCGCTACGAAGGCCCGGTTTGCCGCCACTGCCGCCGCGAGGGCGTCAAGCTCTTCCTCAAGGGGGAGAAGTGCTTGACCAAGTGCACCCTGGACCGTCGGGCGATGCCGCCCGGCATGCACACCCAGGTCCGCCGCCGCAAGGTCTCTGACTATGGGATCCAGCTACGGGCCAAGCAGCGGGCGCGCCGGATCTACTTCCTGCTCGAGGGTCAGTTCCGGCTCTACTTCGACCGCGCGGCCAAGATGGCCGGCGTCACCGGCCTCAACCTGCTCCGCCTCCTGGAGACGCGGCTGGACAACGTCGTCTACCGGGTCGGCTTTGCCGCCTCGCGTCGCGATGCCCGGCAGCTCGTCTCGCATCGACACGTCACCGTCAACGGCCGGCTCGTCAACATCCCCTCGTATGCCGTGCGCATCGGCGATGTGATCGCGATCAAGGACAAGAGCAAGGAGGTCGATCGCATCAAGAATGCCCTCGACGCCGGCGAGCAGCGGCCCGTCGTTCCCTGGCTGAGCCTGGACAAAGACAACATGACCGCGAAAGTCACCGCGCAACCCGGACGCGATGACATGGACCAGACCATCCAGGAGCAGCTGATCGTCGAGTTTTATTCGCGCTAGCGAACCCATTCATACAAGGAGAACCATGATCGATATCGCCCAACCCCAGGTCAAAAGCATCGAGAACTCCGCCACCTATGGAAAGTTCGAGATCGAGCCGCTCGAGCCCGGCTTCGGCACCACGCTCGGCAACGCGCTGCGCCGCGTCCTGCTCTCCACGCTGAAGGGCGCCGCCGTCACCTCGGTCTCGATCGAGGGTGTGGCGCACGAGTTTTCCTCGATCCCATACGTCAAGGAAGACGTAACCGAGATCATCCTCAACCTCAAGGGGTTGAATCTGATCTCCTACAGTGACGACCCCGTCCGCCTCACGCTGGACGTCACCGGCCCCCGCGAGGTGAAGGCGTCCGACATCCAGGCGCCGAGTGACGTCGAGATCGTCAACCCCGAGCTCTACATCTGCACGCTCGACAGCAACAAGGGCCGGCTCCGCATGGAGCTGACGGTCGAGCGCGGCAAGGGCTATGTGCCCGCCGAGCGGAACAAGAAAGAAGGCCAGCCGATTGGTGTGATTCCGATCGATGCCATCTTCAGCCCGGTGGTGAAGGCCAACTTCCTGATCGAGAAGACCCGCGTCGGCCAGGAGACCGATTGGGACAAGCTGATCCTCGAGGTCTGGACCGACGGCACGATCGTCCCGGACCAGGCCATCAGCGAGGCGGCCAAGCAGTTCACCTCCCACCTGGGGCTGTTCACCCGCTTCACCGAGCGGATCAAGGATGCCGACGTGCCGCAACAGAAGGGAAACGACCTCTCCTCGCGGCTGGCGGACGTGCCGATTGAGGACCTCGACCTGTCGGTCCGCGCCCTCAACTGCCTGAAGGCGAACGAGATCACCAAGGTTGGCCAGCTGGTGGCGCTGCGCGAGGAGGACCTGCTGAGCCTGCGCAACTTCGGCCGCAAGTCCTTGGACGAGATCAAGGAAAAATTGGTTCAGCGCGGCTTCCTGACGCCGGAAGAGCTGACCAAGGTCCTGGTCTAAGAGGCCAGCGGCGGGTGCGGCACCAGAAGGCGGGACGCAAGTTCAGCCGGAGCACGGCGCATCGCAAGGCGATGAGCCGCAACCTGGTTACGTCCCTGCTCGACCACGGCCGGATCGAAACGACCGAGGCCAAGGGTAAGGAGTTGCGCCGCTGGGTCGAGACGGTGATCACAACCGCCAAGAACGACAACGTCGCCGCCCGCCGGGCGGTGGACGCGATCGTGGAGGACCGTGAGGTCACCGAGCGGCTATTCAGCAAGCTGATGCCGCGCATGAAGGAGCGCCCGGGAGGCTATACCCGTGTGCTGAAGATTGGCCCACGCCAGGGCGACGGCGCGCCGATGGTCCTGGTGGAGCTTGTCGACCGATGAACGTGAAACTCACCGTCGAGTACGAAGGCACCCGCTACCACGGGTGGCAGGCGCAGGCGGGCGCCCCGACCGTCGAAGCGGCGTTGCGCGAGGCGATCCAGTCCCTCACCGGCCAGTCACCGGTGCTGACGGCCGCCGGCCGGACGGATGCCGGCGTGCATGCGCTCGGTCAGGTGGTCAACTTCCGCCTCGAGCGCGCGTTTCCGGTGGAACAATTGCCTGGCGCGCTGAATGCCCGCCTGGCCCCGGATATCGCGGTCCGCCGTGCGGAAGCGGTCGATGACAGCTTCCACGCCCGCTACTCGGCGCGGGCTCGGCTCTACGCCTACCGCATCCGCCAGGCGCTCCCGCGGGGCGCCTACCAGCGCCAGTATGCCTGGGGCCTGCATGACACGCTGGACCTCGCCGCCATGCAGGCGGCCGGGGACCGCCTCGCCGGGAGGCACGACTTTCGCGCATTCGGCCGGAGCCCGCGACCCGGCGGCCACACCGTGCGCCATGTCCACGAGGTCAGCGTGCGCGGCGCCGGCGACTGGGTCACGATCGCGGTCGCGGCGGACGCCTTTCTCTACGGCATGGTGCGCCGCATCGCCGGTGCGCTGGTCGACGTCGGTCGCCGGCGCCAGCCGCTGGAATGGATCGATGCCCTGCTGGGCGGGTCGACGACTGGATTACGCCTCGCGCCGGCCCAGGGGCTGGTACAGGTTGCGGTGGAGTACTAGAGAAATGCCGCAACCAGGAAAGACCTACAGCGCCAAACCGTCGGAGATCACGGCCGGCTGGTACATCGTGGACGCCAACGGGCAGACGCTGGGCCGGCTTGCTGCCAACGTGGCGAAGGTGTTGCGCGGCAAGCACAAGCCGATGTACACCCCACACCTGAACACGGGCGACCACGTCATCGTCGTCAACGTCAAGGGAATCAGGGTGACCGGCAAGAAGCCGACCGACAAGATCTACACCTCGTACACCGGCTATCCCGGCGGCCTTCGCAAGCGCGCCTACGGCGACATGGTCGTCAAGCATCCGACCTATCCTTTCCGGCACGCGGTGTCCGGGATGCTGCAGCATGGGACGCTGGGCAAGGAACAGCTTCGCCGCTTGAAGGTTTACGTCGGGGACGCGCATCCGCACAAGGCGCAGCAGCCGGTGCCAATCCGCTTTGGAAGTAAAGGAGATATAGAAGTCATTGGCCGATAACGCCACCTACTACTACGGCACCGGACGGCGCAAGAATGCCGTCGCGCGTGTTCGCCTCTATCCCGGTGAGGGCACGATCATGGTGAACAACAAGCCGCCGCTCCAGTACTTCGGCCGGCGGATGCTGGAGATGGTCGTGGTCGAGCCCCTCAAGCTCACCGA
>DATEHI010000137.1:0-6056 GCA_035279665.1 Candidatus Dormiibacterota bacterium
TCGGCCAGCAGCTCCTTGTCCAGGGTCAGCGCCTGCGCGCGCCGTTCCGCGAGCGGGGCGTCGCCCTCGTACATGTATTGGCCGATGTAGTCGAAGACCAGGGTTGACGCAAAGGGTGACGCGCGCTCCGTGTCGACGACGACGGTGCGGACCTGCCGTGAGCGAATGGCGCTCATCAGGTCTCGCAGGCCGTCCATGTCGAAGACGTCGCTCAGGCACTCGCGGTAGGTCTCGATCAGGATCGGGAACTCGGCGTGCTTGCTGGCGACCTGCAGCAGGTCATGGCTGCGCTGGCGCTGCTGCCACAAGGGCGTGCGCTCACCCGGACGCCGCCTCGGCAGCAACAGCGCGCGGGCGGCGTTTTCGCGGAACCGCGAGGCGAAGAGCGCCGAACCGTGCAGTTGCGACGTCACCAGCTCGCGGACCTCCTCGGGGTCAAGCAGCAGGTCATCGATGTCAGGTGCGCGGTCCGCCTCCGGCAGCCGCAGCGCGAAGCCGTCGTCGGTGTAGATCATCTGGACTTCGAGGTCGAGGCGCTCCTGCATCCGCGCCCGCGCGGCCAGCGCCCAGGGGGCATGCACGCGAGCACCGAAGGGCGTCAACACCGAAAGCCGCCAGTCGCCAAGCTGGTCACGAAATCGCTCGATGACGATCGTTCGGTCGGTCGGGACGGTGCCGGTAGCCGTGACCTGGTCCGAGAGATAGTTGAGCAAGTTGGCGGCCGCCCGGTCATCGAAGCGCGACCGCTCGCGCAGCCGCGCGACGGCGTCATCGGGTTCCATGGCGGTCAGTTCGCGCATCGCCTCTCCCATGGCGCGGCCGACCTCGACCGGCCGTCCCAGCGCATCGCCATGCCAGAAGGCGATCCGGCCCGGCTCGCCGGGCGCGGGGGTGACCATGACCTGCGAGGGTGTGATGTCGGCGACCCGCCAGGTGGTGGCGCCCAGCACGAAGGTCTCGCCCGGTCGCATCTCGTAGACCATCTCTTCGTCCAGCTCGCCGACCTTCTTCCCGTCATCCAGCAGGTTCACGGAGAAAAGCCCGCGGTCCGGGATGGTGCCGCCACTGACGACGGCCAGACGCTGCGCGCCGGCGCGGCCACGGATCTTCCCCTCCAACCGATCCCAGACGATGCGAGGCCGCAGCTCGGCGAATTCGTCTGAGGGATATCGCCCGCTCAGCATATCGAGCGTCGACTCGAGCGCGCGCGGCCCGAGGTCGCTGAAGGGATAGGCGCGATGCACCAGTTCCGAGAGAGCCGCGACCGACCAATCCTCCATCGCCGACATCGCGACGATTTGTTGGGCGAGGACGTCGAGCGGGTTGCGCGGGACGCGCGTGGTCTCGATCTCGCCGCGCAGCATCCGATCGACGACGACCGCCGTTTCGAGCAGGTCGCCGCGGTATTTGGGGAAGATGGTGCCCTTCGACGGCTCACCGACCGAATGGCCCGCGCGCCCGATTCGCTGGATGCCGCTGGCGACGCTGGTCGGCGACTCGACCTGGATGACGAGGTCGACCGCACCCATGTCGATGCCCAGCTCGAGGCTGGAGGTCGCAACCAGCCCAGGTAGCCGGCCCGCCTTGAGCGCATCCTCTATAAGGAGGCGCTGCTCCTTGGCGATCGATCCGTGGTGCGCTCGAACGAGCTCTTCGCTTGCCAGTTCGTTGATGGCTGCTGCGAGCCGCTCCGCCAGGCGGCGAGAGTTGACGAAGATGATGGTCGAGCGGTGCTCGCGAACCAGCTCGAGGATGCGGGGATGGATCGCCGGCCAGATGCTGCGACGCGGGCCTTCCTGCTCGGCCCCAATCACCGCTGCCGGTCCCGAGTACGTCTCCGTTCCCCGTTCGAGGTCCGCCATATCGTCGACCGGAACTTCGACTGTGATCTCCATCGGCTTGACACGACCGGCGTCGATGATGGTGACCTCGCGATTGGTGCCGCCGAGAAAGCGTGCCGTTTCCGTGAGGGGACGCTGGGTTGCCGAGAGCCCAATCCGTTGCGGCTCGGTCTTCGTGATCGCTGCAAGGCGCTCCAGGCTCAGCGCGAGGTGCGCGCCGCGCTTGGTGTCGGCCATCGAGTGGATCTCGTCGACGATCACCCACCGGACGCTCGGCAAGATCTGGCGAGCCGCGCTCGTCAGCAGCAGGAACAGCGACTCCGGCGTCGTGATCAGGATGTCCGGCGGATGGTGCTCGATCTGCCGGCGGTCACGCTGTGGCGTGTCGCCGGTGCGGATCGCGATCGTGATCGGCGACTGGTTGAGGCCCATCCGCTCGGCCTGCAGTCCGATGCCACGAAGCGGCGCCTGCAGGTTCCGCTCGATGTCCACGGTGAGGGCCTTCAGCGGGGAGATATAGAGGACGCGGCAGCGCGCGGCGTCCTCGGGGATGGGTTCCGTCGCGAGCCGGTCGATGCACCAGAAGAAAGCAGCGAGCGTCTTGCCGCTGCCGGTGGGCGCAGACATCAGCGTGTGCTGCCCTGCCGCGACAGCCCGCCAGCCCCCTGCCTGGACCTCGGTCGGCGCCGGGAAGGCGCCCGAGAACCAGGCCCGCGCCGCCGGCGAAAACAGGTCCAGACCAGTGGGCATAGGCCTTAGTTTATTGCCGCAGGCCGGTAGGTCAAAACC
Source organism: Candidatus Dormiibacterota bacterium (assembly GCA_035279665.1). Lineage (GTDB taxonomy): Bacteria > Chloroflexota > Dormibacteria > CF-121 > CF-121 > CF-13. The sequence continues at coordinate 2,631 of DATEHI010000137.1, forward strand.
TGAAGTGCTGCAGTAGCTCCTCGGGACTCAGATGGCGCCCGGTGGCGAAGACCGCCTGGCCCTGCTCCAACAATCCGGTGTTGAATGGCGTCGGGCGGCCGATCTGTTTGCCGAGTGTGACGATCTCGCCGTTCAGGTAATCGAGCTCGCTGCTGGAACCACGCTGAAGGCTCTGCAGGGTCGACGGGCCATAGGTGCTGTCCGCCGGGAAGTTCCCGGCCAGCCTGCTTCCGAAGATGCGGTAGCTGAGCGACATGGGAAGGGTCGACATCAGACGAAAGGTCCGAGCCCGTCGGCTTTGATCGAGACCGAAGCCGCCAAGCTGCGCAGTCCTGACACCCTCTCGGATCGTGGCAATCGATAGCCGCGCCAGACCCGGGTGGCGCAGCGCCTTGCCGATCGGCAACCCGGTAATCGCCATGATGGCGTTGTTGAGGTTGGCCATCAGCTTGGTCCAGCGGGCACGGGCGATATCGGGGGCGATCACTACCCTCAGGGCAGGGCTGAGCAACTCCACCACCGAGTCGACCCGGGCGGCTGCCTCGGGAAAGGGCGCTCCCACCTGCAAGAACTCGCGGGTGTTCTGCTCGACCACGCCCGGTTCGAGATAGGTCGCGCTGATATTGAGGACGCATCCTACGATCCGACCGCGTCCCAGGATGTCCGCCGCCTCGCGGTCCGACCGAACGCCGTTCTGCATCGTGACGACGGTGCCATCGGAGTTCTTCTGGGCAATCATCCGGCACGCGTCCTGAACATCTTGAGACTTGACCGTGAGCAGGATGATGTCGGCTGGCCCATCCAGGCTTGTCGCGGCCGGCAGCTGGACGACCTGCGAATCCTGAAGGCCCTTTACCTGGAGCCCGTTTGCCCGAATCGCGTCGACCTGCGCCTCGCGTCCGATCAGCTGGACGGTAAAGCCACCTTCGTGGAGCCGCGCTCCCACCAAACTCCCGATCGCGCCGGCTCCGTAGACCACTACCTGCACGATGCCCATTCTCTCCCGCTGCAGCGGTTCGCCTCCTTCCCTTTCAGGCCGCGTCGCGCACCCTGCAAACGGACGGGAAGTCAGCCCGCCGAATGGATCGTCTGCGTTGCACGATAATGTGCTAATATGTCTGTAGCGTTTGAGCCACGCTTCATACCCATCTGCGGGCTCAAAGGAGAAGGATCATGCCTGACTCATACGATCGCGAAGTCGTACGACAGGAGACGACCGCTGGCGAGCCGGTACGGCCGGTCGCACCCGTTACGCCCGTAACGACCACCTCGACCTCGCGGACGGCTGTCTACCGTGAGGGCGGCTACAACACCCGTGCGATCCAGGCCGTCTGGTGGATCGTCGGTTTCATCGATGTCCTGATCGCGATTCGCTTCGTGCTCAAGTTGTTTGGCGCGAATCCGGCCCCATTTGTCCGGTTCATGTACGACGTGACCTGGCCGCTGGTGGCGCCCTTCCACGGGATCTTCAACACCGCTCAGGAAGGCAAATCGATTCTCGAGCCGGAGTCACTGGTCGCGATGGCGATCTACGCTCTCATCGGATGGGGCATCGTGTCGCTCATCCGGCTCCTGTCTCGCCCGCGCTCGACCACGACCGTCGTCGACTGACCTGGCTGAGTCTGCTGTATGAAGCCGCCCCAAGTGGGGCGGCTTTTCTATTTGTGACGTCGACCTGCGTGGTTGATTTTTCGCGCTGGGTAGCGACCGTCCCGACAAAATCGCTCCTTACCTGTTTTCTATTGACACCGCCTCAGGGCCGCGTCATATTCCGATCATCTTTCGGCATTAGCGGGGGTTTGGGGGAGGAAAGTCATGTCAGCCAACCATCTATCGTTTGCGCGTTCGCGCCTTGCGCGCCGCGTACTGATCCGCGGGCCCGTGCTCGCCATTGGCGCCCTGGTCGTCCTGCTCGCTCAGGTCGGTGCTGGTGCCGCGCCGGGTCGGCCCGTTTCAGCCGCGGGGGCGAAGAGCATTCTCCATCCGGTTGGGCGCGCCCAGGTGACGACAATGCGCACGACAGGCTACTCTCCTCCCGCGCACGCGGGCGTGGTTCCCGTTCGCGCGATGAATCCGGCCGCGCTCGCAGCGGCGAAGCGCCGCGCCGATGCAGCCGCGATCAGCGCCTTGCCGACGATCCCCTCTCAAGCTGCACGCGGACCGGTGGCCCGGGAACCGTCGGCCGCGATCTTGAACAATCTCAATCAGCCCGGTTTATCGGCTTCCGACGAAGGTAACGGGGTTACGCCGCCGGACACCACCGGCGCCATCGGTCCCAACTTTTACGTGGAGTTCGTCAACCAGTATGTCGGAGTGTTCGACCGCAACACCCTGGCCCGCGTCGCTGCGCTTGACCTGGCGAGCTTTGTCGGCGCCCCGTCCGGGCTCACCACGACCGATGTGCAGATCCAATGGGATCCTCAGTCGATGCGCTGGGTCTATGCGCTGATCGGCTTCCAGACAAGCAACAACTACGTGCTCTTCGGTTGGACGAAGACCGCCGACCCGAGCAGCCTGCCAGGCGGTTGGTGCCGCTACGGCGTCGGCACCGGGAGCAGCCTGAACGACTATCCCAAGCTGGGGCACGACGCCAACTTCATCACGATCGGCGCCAACGTGTCCAGCGACACGGTGCCGACCTACCCCTTCGTCACCGCCAACATCTGGGCTATCCCCAAGCCGCTCGCCGGCGACACGTCCTGCAGTTCGCCGGTATCCGCCTGGTACTTCGCCGACGCCACGCATCTCCTGCACAACGCGGACGGCTCGCTCGCCTTCACGCCGGTGCCAGCCAATACCGCGGACGGATCATCGCCCGGATACATCGTCGGCGCCCATGACGATTCGACTGCGCCACAGTCGAAGGTCATGGTCTGGCATTTCGCGCCCGGACCAACGTTGGTCGCCGATGGTGACATAACCGTTGGAACGTTCAGCGTTCCACCGAGCGTGCCACAACCGGGCACGACCTACCTTCTCGACAGCCTGGACGGACGCCTGACCCAGGCGGTTCAACTTCGCGACCCGTCCGCTGGAGGCGTCGAGGCGGTCTGGACCCAGCACACCGTGGCTGGGGCAAGCGGGCGCGCGGTGGTCCGTTGGGATGAGTTCGCACCGTCGACGCTCACCGTGCTCCAGGAGGGCGAGATCGGCAGTGCCACGGACCACATCTTCAATGGCGCGATTTCGCCATCATCTGCCGGCAGCGCAGCCGGGGTCTTTTACAACCGGGGAAGTGGGTCGACGTTGGCCCTGATCGGCGCGCAGGCCCGCCAGAGCACGACGCCGCCGGGCCAGATGGACGCCGGTGAAGTCGTCCTTGGGAGCAGTGCGACATTCGACCAGGAGACCCTCTTCCAGGGCAACTGCACGACCAACCCGTGCCGGTGGGGCGATTACTCCGGGGCGTCGCCCGACCCGAGCAAT
>DATEHI010000138.1:0-51772 GCA_035279665.1 Candidatus Dormiibacterota bacterium
CTGGCCGTAGCTGATGCGGCTCGGGTCATAGACGACCTCGACGGACTCGGCGTGGTCCGTAGTACCGCTCGAGACCGTCTCGTAGTCCGCCGTGTCGGCCGTGCCGCCAGCATAACCCGAGTTGACCGACGACACTCCCTCGAGGTTCTTGTAGACGGCTTCCACGCACCAGAAACATCCACCGGCCAGCACGGCTCGGCTCTGGCCGCTTTTGTCAGCGAGCGCCGTGTCGACGACGGGATCGGGAAATTCTTCGGGTGATACGCGTGCCATGGATTTACTTTAGTTCTTTGCGGGGACGGGCGACGCGCAGAACTCAATCAGCGGGGCTTGCCGTCGGCGTGCGCATTCTGGCACCAGGCGTAGAGGGCGTCATACATCGGCGTCTCGAGTCGAATCTTCTCGTGGTCGTTCTCGCCGTGAGTCAGCCCAAAACCGTGGGCGATGGCCTTCAGCCCGGCCGACTCCGCCACGATGTTGATGTCGGCGGATACATCCGCGCCATGGACAATCCTCGCGAGCCTCTGCAGAGCTGGGTCGGTCAGCTGGAACTTGACCATGATCGACTCGAAACTGCAGCGTCCATCGACGTGCCCCAGTTCAGCGCCCTTGACGTCGAACGGGGTCGCCCCCTCTCGCTGCGCCACCGCCCCCACCTCCTCGGTGGGGACGAACAGGAACTCCGCATCCTTATCGATGAAGCGCTTGATGAGCCAGGGGCAGGCGATCCGGTCGACGTTGGCATTCTTCCGCGTGACCCACTTCATTTTCTAACCTCCTTCCGACTTCCGCCGCACCTCACATAGATCTCCTCGCAGACCACTCCACCACGAAGCAGGCGATCTTCATCGGCAATCTCGGCATCTCTGAGCTCGTTGAAAGCAGCCGTCAGCTCTGCCACGTCCGCCGTCCGATCTGCGTCGAACGGCAGGTCGATCGCTCGCACGATCTCCCCCATTCGGCGCAGGGCCGGGTCGCGCAATTCATAGCTGTCCAGCAGCACCTCGAACGTGCATCGACCCGCGTGGTGCCCGAGTTCCGCCCCGCGCATGTCAAATGGGGTGGCGTCGAGGGCACTCACGTCGGCGTTGCGGTCGACGAAGATAAAGGTGGCGTTTGGATCGATGAAGCGGCGGATCGCCCAGGCCGTGGCGATCCGATCGACGTGGACCCTGGAGCGCGTGACAAAGCGCACCGGCGTCAGCTCCCCCGGCGCGAGAGCGAGGGCCTGGCGGCGCGCACTGCTCCCGGTTGGGCGCGCTTCGTGGTCGTCCGTCGTCGAATGCGCGTCTCGTCCGCTTTCGGGAGATCGCCGACTGGAAGCACCCAGGCGTCCCCACCCCAGTCGGTGATGTCTTCTGCTATCCAGTCCATCTGCTCGTGCAGATCCTCCGAGTAGGGGACGATGGCGGCTCCGGGGGTCAGCGGGACGGCGCCCAAACGTCGCAGCCGCCTCCAGGCCGCCACCCGCGGGGTGCTCACGCCGGTGGGCAGGCGCCAGATCAGAACCAACCATCGGTGAGTAGGAGGCATGCGATTAGTGTAACCTAGGTTGCCGATGCAACGTAAGTTACACACCCTCTGGCGCCTGGCAAGCGTCACTCGACTGGTGACTCCGGGTCTGTCGAGGCACGCATGGCTTCTGCAGGCGGGCGTGGTGCTGAACTTTTTCGGCAACGGCCTCGTCGCGCCCTACCTGGTCATCTACCTCCACTTCAATCGCGGCATCCCCCTTACATTGGCCGCCCTGGCGATCGGATCCGGAGGCATTCTTGCCACCATCTCTGGCCTCGTCGTCGGCCCGCTCGTCGACCGCTTTGGACCCCGTCCCTGCGTGGCACTCGCGATGTCGGCGAACGCCGTCGCCTATGCCGCCTACACCCAGGTCCACGCTCCGTGGCAGGCGGTCGTTGTCGGCATGGCGGTGGGAGTTGGGACGGGCGCCTACGGTCCGAGTGTGCAGGCACTGATGTCCGGCCTCGTCCCTCCCGAGCAACGCGCGGCCGCGCTCTCACAACAGCGGATGAGTGCCATCGTCGGTTTGAGTCTTGGTGGACTCTCCGGCGCCGCGCTGGTTGCCGCCGGAATACCGTCCGTCTACATTGTTCTGCTGCTGCTCGACTCAGCGACCTTTCTTGGATTCGCGCTGCTGCTGACGGCCCTGCCGAACCCGCGGATCGTCTACAGGGCCGCGTCAGGCGGCTATCGGGTGGCGCTTGGCGATCCTCAGCTGCGGCTCCTGGCCATCGTCAGCCTGGTGATGGTAGGGGCAGGCATCGCCCCGATGTTGTTGATCCTGCCGGCTTTCGCCCGAGGCATTCCTGGCGTGGCGGCCGGCGCGATCGGTTTGATCTACGCCGTCAACACCGCGGTTGTGCTGCTTGCGCAGCTGCGCATCACCCGCGCCGTCGCCGGCCGCTCGCCGGGCCTAACGTTGGCGACCGGCGCTGCCATATGGACCGTGGCCTGGGGGATGATCGCGGTCACGGGGTGGCAATTACACGGGTGGTCCGCCGTTGCCGCGCTCACCGGTGCGATGGCGGTCTACGCAATCGGAGAGTGCATCTACTCAGCGGTTGTAACGCCCACCGCCGCCGCGATCGCGGCTCCCGCATTGCGCGGCCGCTATCTCGCCGTGACGGGTTTCGCCTGGCAGGCTGGGTTCATGGTCGGCCCTCCGGCCGCCGGGGCACTTGCGAGTGTCCGGCCGCTGGCCTTCCCGCTCGTGGCCGCCGCAACGTGTGCCCTCCTTGCCCTGGCCCTTCCGTGGGCCGGTCGCACCCGCTAGGACCCGCCGCGCGGACTGCTCACCCGATGCTCATTTCTTGAGCCGGACCTCCAGCCCGATCCCGCCGGTCTTGATCTCGCAAGTCCCGAAATGGCTCTGGGCGACGAGGCGCTCAAACTGCATGGTGGAGTAGGCCCGCGCCCGCAGCCCGGCCAGGACGCGCCTGGTAATGAAGCTGCTCATGGCCCCCAGCCTCTGGCTATCGACCTCGTGGTCGATGTCGGCGCTCGATGCGTCTTTGCGCAGGTCCTGGATAACGGCCAGGCCCCCGGGGCGCAGCACACGGTGCATCTCGTTGAGCGCGCTCAGGGGTTGCCGGAAATTCTTGAAGGCGGCCTGGCACACGACCAGGTCGAACGATCCGTCCGCGAACAGCATCGCGGTCGCATCCCCGTGGCGAAAGTCAACAGTGACGCCGGCAGCCGCGGCGTTTTCTTGCGAGATCTCCACCATGGTCCGACTGATGTCCAGACCAGTCACCCGGAAGCGTCCGAGCCGGGCGATCTCAATCGCAAGATACCCGGGACCCGGCGCCACCTCGAGCACGTCGCCACTCGGCAGCGCGCCGGTCAGCTCCGCCGCCTGACGGCGCACCGTCGCGATCTGGCTGGGCGTCCCCCGCTGCCGCGCGTACCAGCGGGCGGTCATCCCCTCCATCTCCGGAAGCAGATGTCGTCTCCGATTCAGCGAGCTCATGCCGAGCGCCCCGGATCGTCGATGGTCGTCCAGCGGCCCTCGCGATACGCGTCCTGCATGTCCTTGAGCGAGGTGATGTGGTTCGTGCGGAAGGCACTCCGCAGGTCGGCCAGGTACTCTCCCGTGAGCATCGCCGAGACGATCGCGATGCCACCCCGGTTGATGCGAAGCTCGGACCGGCGCATTTCACCGACGACACGGATCACCCGTCCGGTTGATTGTGCCGTTCCGCTCCAGTCGTTAAGACCGCAGCGGCCGACGCGGCGCAGCTCGTCATCATCGATGATTGCCCCCTCTGGCACGAGGAGCTTGACCATCGAATGGTCGATGTCGAGGTTGACCTCGATGTCGCCGGGCTCGATGCGCGGCGAGCGCAGCTCGAGGACGACGCTGCTCTGCGAGGCGCGCACGTCGAAGCGGGTGGCGGTGGTCCAGTGGCCCATCCGGCGGATCGATTTGCCGTGGGCGCGGATCTTGACCGTCCCCTCAGTCTCCGGCAGGCTCTCCGATGTGGTCGTGTGCGAAGGGGTAGTCATGGGTTTTGGCCTCCTCTTGCGTGGATAGGCTGCATAGTATCACAGGCACTAGTGCGTTGTCAACTAGCCGCGCTCGAACTAGGTTGTGATACGGTTGACGCGAGATGCCAGCGAGAGCCAAAGTCCGGCCGACGCCGCTGAACCTGACGGTGCTGGGGATGCTCGGGGGCGGGCCCCTCCACCCCTACGCGATCCAGAGCCGGATGAAGGCGTGGGGTAAAGACCGGGTCGTTGACGTCAGCCAGCGGGCGACGCTGTACAAGACCATCGAGCGGCTCCGCGCTGCGGGCCTGATCGACGTCAAGAAAACGGAACGGGACCAGCGGTTCCCGGAGCGAACGGTCTACGGTCTGACCGAAGAAGGGCTCCAGGTGGGCCGCGAGTGGCTCACGGAGATGCTGGCCACCCCGCGCAACGAGTTCCCGGAGTTTCCCGCAGCCCTCTCCTTCGTCTTTGGGCTGACCCCCGGCGAGGCGCTTTCCGCACTCGACAGACGAGCGCGACTTCTCCGAGAAAGCATCCGGGAACTCGATCGAGAGCTTCACAGCGAATCCGGTCCGCCGCGTCTGTTCCTCCTCGAGACGGAGTACGTCCGCACAGTCACTGCTGCCGAGCTGAAATGGGTCGACAGCGTCGTCAACGACCTCAGAGCTGGGAAGCTCGCGTGGAAGCTCGAAGATTTTCCCGACATCGCCAAAAGGTTCACGCCGCCGGACCCGGTTTGAGTCGAGCCGCTACGGTGTGGCGGCGAACGCCCCTCCGGTTTCGATCAGCGCGACCGTGCCGACGCGGTCGGTGCGATAGTTGGCTGCGCTCGCCAGCGCGTGAAGGAAGGCGCGCACGGCACCGGTCATCCCCCGCGTGCTCCCTCGAGCTACGCTCCCGTTGGCTGCCTGGCAGACTGATACTTAACCTCGCGAACCAGAGCGACCGCGCGGACTGTGCATTCCGGCCAATCCGGACATGACGGTTAACGACGAGAAGCGAACAACATCAGGGCGCCCACTAACGCGAGTGCGATCAGGAGCACAAGGACTCCGGCAACAGTCGATCGGACCCCTTCAGCAACTTTGTCAACAAACAGGTACAAGGCACCTTCCGCCACCAGGGCGACTAAAGCGAGTGCCCCAAATACCGCAGCGCCCAAAAACCTGTTGGTCACTGCGGGCCCCGGGCGCCGTGGCTCATGGCGTCCAAGGTCCGCAGGGCTGCGGTGACGATGCCCATCATATCGGGCTGGTGCAGACATGCCGAGACACCGTCGAGGATTCTGGAAATTTCCTCCGATCGCGTCGCGCCGTCCTCCTTGGAAAGTCGAAGGTAGGATTCTTCAAAGTCCGTTTCGCCCATGCGCCCGCTGCTAAAAGCGTGCATCAGGTTCCGATATTCGCCGAGAGTGACAGTCCGCATCAGTCGCTCTCTCCACGAGACCTTGGATCGCCGAGCGATCCCAACATGCCGGTTAATCTGGACGATCTCAGCACCGAATCACGCGGCCACCATTACCACCAAAAATACCACCGATACGTTCGGTGGGCCCCACTCGGGTCCATCTCGGACTGGGCTACTCCGCCAACCTGAATCCGGGTGGCGCGGCAGTGAGTTCAACCGTCCCCAAGCGGTCGGTGCGATAGATAGCCGCGCCCGTCAAGGCGCGCAGGAAGGCGCGCACGGGGAGGCCGTCACGACTGTTTGACGAAACCTGGACGACGCTGACGCCCTGACCCGGGCCCTGCCACTCGGCTGGTCCCCCATCGGTGAAGATCGCGCCGCTGATACCCGCGGGCAGTGATTGCCACGTCGTCTGCGGTGGCACCACCGCGAGGAGCGCCTGCCCGCCGGCAATCAGCCAGCTGCGTCCATCACTGGCCAGGCTCATCGTCACCCCATCGAAAGCGACCGGCTGGGTCCCGGAGGCAACGGGGATGCCGGCAGACTGGGCCTGCTGCACCACCGCGCGCAGGGTCGTGCTCCACGGATCGGGATCGGCGATGACGATGGTGCCGATCTGAAACCGCCCAAGCACAGCGGTCGCCGCGCCGATGTTCAACCGTCGGCCTCCGGTGATCAGCCAGATGTCGATCGTCCTCGCCGTCGGGGGAAGGGCACGTCCCATCGCCTGGGCCAGCTTGTTGGCGTCGGGGCCGGCATCGATCAGGACCTGGTGTCCGTTCGCCGTTCGCACCAAGACGGCCGAGCCGGTACCCACGTCGAGCGCGTAGACGTGCACGCGTCCGTCGGGGCGGATCAGCAGCAGGGCGATCGTCGCGATGCTGGCGGCACCCAGCACGGCCCAGACTCGCCGTCGCCAGAAGAACTGGCGAAGTTTGACGCCGGCGAGCGCGCCGCCATTGACGACCATTGCCGCGGCGAGCCAGCGTCCCGGAAAGTACGGCATCGTGATCGCGGCGATCGGAAGGCTGCCCAGCCTCTCGATTACCACCCCGTACCAGCTGGTGATCAACCCGGCCGCCTGCATCAGCGGCCAGCCGGCCGCCGCCAGCGGGCTGCCCAGCAGCGCACCGGCGCCGCCAACCACCATCACCGCGGGGAGCAGCGGCAGGACCAGCGCGTTCGCCACCGGGCCAATGAGCGACAGCTGATGAAAGTTGGCGAGCATCAGGGGCCAGGTGGCGGCCTCGGCCGCGATGGTGGCCGCGAACGGATCGCGCAGCACGGCTGGGATCCAGGCGAGCCGGGCCGCGATCCGGTCCGTCATGGCCGCAATCCCGATGGTCCCGGCAAACGACAGCTGAAAACTGACATCGGCGGCCAGCGCCGGCTTGACGGCGAGCATCACGGCCGCCGTAAACGCCAATGACACAAACACCTGGCTGTCGCGGCGGAAACGGCCCGCGATGACGACCAGGATCCCCATGGCGGCCGCGCGCAAGGCCGCCGCTGACGCTCCGGCCAGGAGCGCATAGCCGGACATGGCTCCGACCGCGATCAACGGCGCCGCTCGCGGCGCGACGCGACCAAGGGTCTGGTGCACGATCCGCGCGAGCAAGCTGACTTTGAGTCCGGAAATCACGACGATGTGAATCAGTCCGCTGGCGATCATCTGCTGCTGCAGGACCGGCGGCAGGGCGGCGCGGTAGCCGAAGACCACGCCCAGCAGCAGCGCGGCCTGCGGTTCTGGGAGGGCTCGGTCCACGGCATCGATCACGGCATGCCGAATCGCGAGCAGCCCGGCGTGCAGCGGGCTGCCGCCGTGCGAGGTCACGCGGACCAGGCGCGCTGACGGCATGACCCCGGCGATGCCCTGCTCGGCCAGGTAGGCGCGGTAATCGAACTGCTCGAAGCGCGGCGGCGGCAGGATCTCGCCACTGAGCAGCACCAGGTCTCCGTATTGGACGGGAGTCATACCGTAAACAGTGGCCTCGATCCGCACGCTAGCTGCCATCTCTCCCGCACCGGTAAGCACATGATCCAGCCGCACAGTCAGTCGCCGGTTGGATTTGCGCTCGACCGGATCGTCGTCGACGATTCCCGAGACAGAGACGTTCTGGCCGGCGAGGTCGGGTGGGAGCGCGACCGTTGGGGCGAGGGCAGCGCGGCCCGCACCGATCATGAACGCCGCCAGGGACAGGCCGGCCAGCAGCGCGAGCCGGCGATCGACCAGCGCCACGGCGCCGGCAAGTCCGGCCGCCAGCGCCAACCACACGCGCAGCGGGCTGAGCAGCACGGCCGCCATCACGCCGGTGGTCCAGCCCGTGAGCACTGCGGCCAGGCCCCACCAGGGCCATCGACCTGCCTCCACCGGTGCGGAGGAGCGTCGGGGCGGGGGTCCGATCTTCAGGGGACGGTCAGGGTCCTGGCCAGTTGCTTGTAGGTGGCGGCGTCCAGTCCCATCGCCGACTTGAGCTCCGTCAGCGCGGTGAAGCTGCCATAGTCTTGCCGGTACCTGATGATCGCGTCGGCGAGCACCCCATCCATCCCTGGCACGTGCAGCAGCTGCTCCCGCGTCGCCAGGTTGATATCCAGCTTCGCCTTCTTCGCCTTGGCGCAATGACCGGCCTGCGGCACCACGACCTGCATTGAATCTTTGAGATGGGCCGCCAGGTTGGGCTGGCACGCAGGGTCGGCGTTTTCCGTGAGCCCGCCGGCGGCGACGATCGCGTCACTGACGCGCAGCGTTGCCAGCAGTGTGTAGAGCCCAGGGTTGCGCACGGCGCCCGCGACGTAGACGATGACCGTCTTTTCCTGGGCCGCCTCGACATCGTTGGCCGAGATGACGGCGGGCGCCACCGCCACGGGGAGCGGCCGCGGCCAGAGCAGGAAGCCCGCGATGGCGATGATCGCAATGGCCAGCAGACCGGCAAGGTGCCAGTCATGCCGGTAGAGCCAGCCACGGGCCGTGGCGTGCCACGTATTTGTCTGCTTGCCCAGACCTAATCTGGCGCGCACGTGGACGCCTCGATCCTCATGTGGGCTGTTGACCTACTCCGTGACCAGGTTGATCAGCCGGTCGGGAACGTAGACGGCGCGCGCGAGCCGCCGGCCGTTCAGCGCGCGCGCGACGTTGGCGCTTTTTAGCGCCCGTTCCTGCGCATCGGCCTGGTCCGCGCCGGCCGGCATCTCGATCCGATCGCGGAGCCGTCCGTCGACCTGGACGACGATCGTGACATGGGGCCGGCGGAGCAGCGACGCGTCCGCCTCGGGCCAGGGCTGAAAGACGAGCAGCCCCACGCCCTCCTGCCGCTGCCAGAGCTCCTCGGACAGGTGAGGCGCGAAGGGCCCGAGCAGGCGAGTCATGCCGAGGGCGGTGGCCGCCCAGGCATCGGTCCGCTGCCCACCGCCCTGCAGGTAGTCCTGCATCAGGTTGGCCAGCTCCATCAAGGCCGAGATCGCCGTGTTGAAATGAAACGCATCGACGTCATGTGTCACCTTGTCGATCGTCTCGTGCAGTTTTCGCATCAGGTCACCGGACGAGACAGCGGGAGCGCCCGCCACGACCTCGTCTTCTTCGCCGAGCACCAGCCGCCAGACGCGATTCAGGAAGCGCGCCACGCCATCGACGCCGCGATCGTTCCACTCCGCGTCCTGGTCGGGGGGGCCGATGAAGAGCTCGTACACGCGCCCGGTGTCGGCCCCATAGTTCTCCACGATGTAGTCGGGCGTGATGCCGTTGCCCTTGGACTTGGACATCACGGCGCCGTTGCGATGGATCATCCCCTGGGTGAAGAGCGCCATGAACGGCTCGTCCACCGACACCATCCCCGCGTCAAAGAGGGCTTTCATGAAAAACCGCGAGTAGAGCAGGTGCAGGATGGCGTGTTCGATGCCGCCCGTGTACTGGTCGACCGGCATCCAGTAGTCCGCCTTGCGCTGGTCGAACGGCAGCGCGACATTGTTGGGGTCGGCATAGCGCAGGAAGTACCAGGATGAGTCGACGAAGGTGTCCATGGTGTCCGTCTCGCGGCGCGACGGCTTGCCGCATTTCGGGCAGGTGGTGTTGACGAAGGACGGCGTGTGCAACAGCGGATTCTGACCATCGGATCGAAACTGGACGTTCTCGGGTAGCCGCACCGGCAGCTGGTCGTAGGGCACCGTGACGATGCCGTGGTCGGGACAATAGATGATGGGGATCGGCACCCCCCAGTAGCGCTGGCGCGAGACCAACCAATCGCGCAACCGGTAGATGACGGTCCCTTTGCCGATGCCGCGCCGTTCGGCCTCGGCGATTATCTTCGCCATGCCGTCTTTGACGCGCAGGCCGCCATAGGGACCGGAATTGACCAGGAAGCCGTCGTAGGTCTCGAAGGCGCCGTCCAGCGCCCTGGCCGACGGCTTGGGCGTCGCGCTGATGACTTCACGAATCGGCAGCTGATATTTCTTCGCGAACTCGAAGTCGCGCGCGTCGTGCGCGGGGACGCCCATGATCGCGCCCGTGCCATAGGTTGCGAGCACATAGTCCGCGATCCAGATCGGGATGCGCTCGTTGGTAAACGGGTTGATGGCATAGGCGCCGGTAAAGACCCCCGTCTTTTCATGCTCCGTCGAGAGGCGCTCGATCTCGGTCTCCGCCTTGGTGCGCTCGATGTACCCGTCGACTCCGGCGCGCTGCTCCGGCGTGACGATCTTCTGAACCAGCTCATGCTCGGGGGCAATGACCATGAAGGTCGCGCCAAAGACCGTGTCCGGCCGAGTGGTGAAGACCTGGAGCCTGCCGTTGCCCTCGACGGCAAAGTCCAGGTCGGCGCCCTCGCTACGCCCGATCCAGTTGGCCTGCATCACCTTGACCCGCTCCGGCCAGCGATCGAGCTTGCTCAAGTCGTCGAGTAATCGCTGCGCAAAGGCGGTGATTCGGAAGAACCACTGCTCGAGCTCGATCTTCGTCGGCTTGGTCCCGCAGCGCCAGCAGACGCCGTTGACGATCTGCTCATTGGCGAGCACGGTGTTGTCCTTCGGACACCAGTTGACCCACGCTTTTTGCTTGTAGGCGATGCCCATCTCCATGAATTTCACGAAGAGCCACTGGGTCCAGCGGTAGTAGTCCTCGTTGCAGGTGGTGACCTCGCGCTCCCAGCCATAGAGCACGCCCATGATCTCGAGCTCGTGCTTGGAGATGGCAATGTTGCCTTCGATCGACACCCTCGGCGGGATGCCGCTCTGGATGGCGGCGTTCTCCGCAGGGAGACCGAACGCGTCCCAACCAAACGGGTTGAGCACGTTGAAACCGCGCATGACTTTGTAGCGGGCAAAGGCGTCGCCGATCACATAGTTTCGGAAGTGCCCCATGTGCAACGGCCCCGAGGGGTAGGGAAACATGACCAGGTTGTAGAACTTCGGCTTGCTCGAGTCCTCGATGACCCGAAAGAGGCCTGCCTTCTTCCAGGCCTCGCGCCACTTGGGCTCGATCGCCTGTGGATCGTAGATGGGAGCGACAGTTCTGGCCATGTCAGTAAAGGAATGGTGGAGCCGACGAGATTCGAACTCGTGACCTATTGCATGCCATGCAATCGCGCTCCCAGCTGCGCCACGGCCCCACTTGCGCGGGTCGAGGGTCAAGTTTAGCGAACTCGTCGGATCGAGAGCAGCGCTCGCCGGCGCCATGCCAGCAGTATACACATGTTTGTGTAACTGTCGCAGCAAACTCCGAGGGAACGCGCCCTATGATGCAGACGATGCAGCACCTATGGGCGCCCTGGCGAATGGAGTTCATCAAGGGGCCCAAACCCTCGGGCTGCTTCTTATGCGAGGCGGCCGCAGCCGATGGATCCCACGATGCCGAGCTTCTCGTCCTCGCCCGCGGCGAGCTGGCCCTGGCGATCCTCAATCGCTATCCGTACAACAACGGACATCTGATGATTGCGCCCAACGCGCATCTTGCGAGCCTCGAAGACCTGCCGACTGCCACCGCGAATGAGGTGATGGCATTGACAAGGCGCGCCCTTCGTGTGTTGCGACAGGTACTTTCGCCGCAAGGCTTCAACCTGGGCATCAACGCCGGCAAGACGGCAGGGGCGGGCGTCGCCGACCATGTTCATCAGCACGTGGTGCCACGCTGGGACGGCGACACGAACTTCATGCCGCTCGTTGCCGACACAAAAGTCCTTAACGAAAGCCTTACGGTCAGCTACCAGCAGCTGCGCGCCGGCTTCGATCGACTGTCGTAACGGCAACCGTTAGTGGCACGCGCCTCAATTAGGGCCGAACGGCGGATGGTTCGGCTGGAAACCGATGCTACCGTCGTTCTAAGTCATGAAGAGACGGCGGAGAGAAACTGGCCAGGCGCTCATCGAATATGCATTTCTCATGGTCTTACTGGCCACCATCACCTTCGCGGTTGTCATCCTGGCGGGCGCTCAACTCCAGGGTGCTTTCAGCGACGTCAGTTACGAGCTCAACCACCTCGCCGATACCTCAACGCTCGCGCCCGATGGGACAACCACGCTCAGCGCGGGCGTTACGCCGGGCTCCGGCAGTTGTCCAGCCGGAGAGTCCGCCGAACTGAGAGGCCATAAGTGGAAATGTCGAGAGACCGGCCAGCACTAGCGGCGCTTCCGAACCCTGCAGCGAGCACGGGTTGGTTCAATCGCGCGCTGGCGAATCGGGGGCTCTGGAAGAACGCGATTTACGCGATCGCCCTGATCACCTACATGTGCTCCTTCTTGTTCTTTGGCCTTGCCGTTGGTAACATGCGCGAAACTGGCGGCAGCCTGACCACCGTGATCGACCTGATCGTGGCGCTCTATTTTCTCGTGCAGGTGATCTTCTTGTTCGTCCTCAGCAATGCCGTCGAACGACGCCGGCAAAGCCAGCCGATCACCTTCCCCAATCGGCGCGAGAAGACGAGCTAGAGCTTCTCGATGATGGTGGCGATGCCCATTCCGTAGCCGATGCACATCGTGCTCAGGCCGTATCGGGCATCCTGCCGCTCGAGTTCGTGCAGGAGGGTCGTGATGAGCCGCGCCCCGCTGGCCCCCAGTGGGTGTCCCAGGGCAATCGCGCCACCGTTGTAGTTGATTTTCTCCATGTCGGCGCCGGTCTCGTGCTGCCATGCCAGCACGACCGGTGCGAAGGCCTCGTTGACTTCGAACAGGTCGATATCCTTCAACTGCAACCC
The DNA here is from genome assembly GCA_035279665.1 of Candidatus Dormiibacterota bacterium. Taxonomy (GTDB): domain Bacteria; phylum Chloroflexota; class Dormibacteria; order CF-121; family CF-121; genus CF-13. The sequence goes on from DATEHI010000138.1 coordinate 12,593, forward strand.
CGCCTTCTTGAGGACTTTCTGGGTTGCGGGAATGGGACCGGTCAGCATGATGGTGGGCTCTGAGCCGACGATCGCCTGCGCCACGATGCGAGCCCGCGGCTTGAGTCCGAGCTCCTGGGCCTTTTCTTTGGTCATGATCAGCACCGCCGCGGCGCCGTCGCTGATCTGGCTGGAGTTGCCGGCGGTGACGACGCCGTCCTCCTGGAACGAGGGCTTCAACTGCGACATCTTTTCTCTGGACGGCGGGATGCGCACGCCCTCGTCGACAGCAAATTCATAGCTGCTGCCGTTCTGCTTGACCTGGACCGCCATGATCTCGCGCGCGAACCGGCCTTCCTGGATCGCCTGGCCGGCCTTGACGTGACTCTGAACGGCAAACTCGTCGAGTTGCTCCCGCGAGAAGCCCCACTTCTTGGCGATCATTTCGGCGGAATTGCCCTGCGGGATTATCTCGTAGAGATCCGTGAGCTTGGGGCTGACCGGACCCTCGCCCGGGCCGAACGCGTCGGATCCCATGGGCACCCGCGACATGTTTTCGACGCCGGCGCCGATGACGATGTCCTGTGCACCGGACAGGACGCCCTGGGCGGCAAAGTTCACCGCTTGCTGGCCCGATCCACAGAAGCGATTCACCGTCGTCCCCGGGACTTCGATCGGGAAGCCCGCAATCAGGGCCGCGGCGCGAGCGATATTCATGCCTTGCTCGCCGGTCTGGGTGACACAGCCGGCGATGACGTCGTCGACCAGCGCGGGGGCTATGCCGGCACGGGTGACCAGCTCCCGGAGGGTGAGCGCCAGCAGATCGTCCGGGCGGACCGGGCTCAGCTTGCCGCTGCGCCGGCCGATGGCCGTGCGGACCGCGTCAACGATTACGGCTTCAGTCATGGTTGGTGGGCTTCGATGCCCAGCACTAGTCTAAACCCCGAGTTCCCTTACAATGTTCCGGCACATGCGAGCTTTCACTGGGCGGGCCGATTGGGCTCGGTAATCAAGAAGCGCAGGAAGAAGATGCGCAAACACAAGCACAAGAAGATGCTCAAGGCGACGCGGTGGCAGCGCCGGACGAAGTAACCAGCTTCTGATCGATCAAGTTCGCCAGTTGCGCCTGCGAGGCCTCCCCCGGATAGCGAGCGACGACGATGCCACGGCGGTCAACCAGCACGAACGACGGCGGCGAGTCCACTTCGTAGGCGGCGGTCAGGCTCCCCGAGTCGTCATAGAGGCTGGGATAGCGGACGTTGAATTCGGTAACAAAGGCGCGCGCGAGCGCCCGATCGTGATCCAGCATGTCGACGCCGTCGAACTTGATGCCCTGGCCGACATATCTGGCCGCCAGCGCGTTCAAGCCCGGCTGCTCCTTCCGACAGGGCCCGCACCAGGCGGCCCAAAACACCAGAACGGTGCTCGACGCCTTGAAGTCGACGGTGAGCGTAGCTCCATCCAGCGCCTGGCCCGAAAGGGGCGGGGCCGCGGCGCCCACCCGGCCGTTGGATGCCGCCTGCGAGACGTCGGGCTGCAGGCTGCATCCGGCCAGCAGTAACAACATCACCAACCATGGCCAGCGGCCCAGCAAGCTAGTTGACCGTGCCAGGCTGGGAGTCGCCGAGGGGTCGCCGGAACCCAAGGCCGGGTGTCGACGGCCGCGTTGCTGGCGGCAGCAGTGCCTTGTCCAGCACTTCGTCGACGTGCTTGACCAAAACGAGCTCCATCGATTTCTTGACTTCTTCGGGCACTTCGTGGAGGTCTTTGCGATTTTTCTCAGGCAGGATGAAGATCTTGATGCCGGCCCGATGCGCGGCCAGCAGCTTCTCTTTGAGCCCTCCGATGGGCAGCACTTTGCCGCGTAACGTGATCTCGCCCGTCATCGCCACCTCGCGGCGGACAGGACGGCCGGTGAGCGCCGACACAACGGCCGTCGCCATCGTAATGCCCGCCGAGGGACCATCCTTGGGGATGGCGCCGGCCGGCACATGGATATGGAAGAAGTGATCCTCGAAGAAGCCGGGCTTCAACCCAAGCTCGAGAGCGTGCGACCGCGCGTAGCTGACGGCAGCGCGCGCCGACTCCTCCATGACCTTGCCGATCTGACCTGTCAGTGCGAACTCACCGCGCCCTTGCATCAAGATCGCCTCGACCGTCATGACATCGCCACCATATTCGTTGACGGCCACACCGGTGACGGCACCGACCTGATCTTCCAACTCGGCAACGCCGAACTCGAAGCGCGGCGGCCCCAGGTAGCCCATTACGTCGCCCGGCTCGACACGGACTTTTTCGGTTTGGCCTTCGGCGATGCGACGAGGGATCTTACGAGCGATGTTGGCGATCTCGCGGTCCAGGTTGCGGACCCCGGCTTCGTGCGTGTACTCGCGAATCAATAAGCGCAGGGTCGGCTCGGGCACCTCCAGGTTCTCCTCCGTTAGGCCGTGCTCGCGCAGCTGGCGCGGCACGAGGAACTGCTGGGCGATATGCATTTTTTCGTCTTCCGTGTACCCCGGAAGCCGAATGATCTCCATGCGGTCACGCAGCGGGGCGATGATCGTGTCGACGACGTTGGCCGTCGTGATGAACAGCACCTGGGACAGGTCATAGGGGACTTCGAGATAGTGATCCGAGAAGTCTCTGTTTTGTTCGGGGTCGAGCACTTCGAGCAGCGCTGACGAGGGATCGCCGCGCCAGTCGGCGCCGACCTTATCGACTTCATCCAGCATGAACACCGGGTTGCGCGCGCCGGCGACTTTCATCTGTTGCAGGATTCGCCCTGGCATGGCGCCGATGTAGGTTCGCCGATGGCCGCGAATCTCGGCCTCGTCGTGGATGCCACCAAGCGAGAGCCTCACGAACTTGCGGCCAAGGGCTCGGGCAATCGACTTACCCAGGCTGGTCTTGCCAACGCCAGGCGGCCCGACAAAACAAAGGATCGGCGACCGCAGGCTCTGGGAGCGCTGGCGGACCGCCATGTATTCCAGGATCCGTTCTTTGATTTTTTCGACGCCATAGTGATCCTCGTCGAGGACTCTCGCGGCAACCTTGATATCCCACGTCTCTCCAGGCGGCGGCCCCCAGGGTAGGGCGATCAGCCAGTCGACGTACGTTCGAATAATGCCAACCTCTGGGGAGGCCGCCGGAATGCTCTGCATCCGGTCGATCTCCTTGAGGGCGCGCTCCTTCACCGCGTCCGGCATCCCGGCGGCCTCGATCTTTTCGCGCAGGCCATGCAGCTCGGCGCCCTCTTCGTCTTCGCCGAGCTCTTTGCGAATGGCCTTCAGTTGCTCGCGCAGGATCTGATCCCGCTGGAGCTTGCCGATCGTGCTCTGGACTTCGTTCTGGATCTTCGCTTTGAGCTCGAGGATCTCGACCTGCTTGCTGAGAAACAACGCCAGAAGTCTCAGCCGCTCGAGCACGTTGGGCGTTTCCAGCATGTGCTGCTTTTGCTCGAGCGTCTGATCCGGGGCCGCCGACACCAGGTCGGCGAGATAAACGGGGTCATCCGTTTTCGATACCGTGGCCGCCACTTCGGGGGCGACCCCCGCGCCAGACTCGACATACTTCTCGTACAAGCTCTTCACGGAGCGCATGTGGGCCTCCATCTCGAGGCCCTCACCCACCTGGTCGACCAGGACTTCGATCTCGACTTCGATGAACGGCTTGAACTGGACGTAGCGGATGATGCGCGCCCGCTGGGCGCCGGCCACCAGCATCTGGACACCGGCTGGCGTCTGCCGCATACCGTTGATTTCCGCAATCGTGCCGATGGGGTACAGGTCCTGCTCGACCGTGTCGTCGACCTGGGGGTCCTTCTGCGCGACCAGCAGCACCTGCTTGTCCTTGTCCATCGCGGCCGTGATCGCCGCAATCGACGTCCGGCGGCCCACGGAAAGGGGCACGATCAGCTTGGGAAAGACAACGTCGTCGCGCAAGGGTACGAGCGGAAGCCGCCGCAGCGATTTGTCTGGCGGCGGCGCGTCTTGGGCGGGAGGGTCAGCAATCTTTTGCGCCATGGCCTCAGACCTGCTCCCCCGCGTCGTTGACGGCGGCTTTCCAGGGTTTGAGCGACGCTATGCCCCCCTCGAGGGCGCGCGGCCCGATCAGCCGCGCGATCTGGTCTTCGTCGAGGACTTCCTCTTGCATGAGGGCCGCGGCCAGCGTGTCCAGCTTGGCCCGGTTTGCGGTCAGGATGGTCTCTGCCGCGTCATAGCCCTCTTGGAGCAGACGGGTCACCTCCTCGTCGATGATTGCCGCCGTCCGCTGACTGATGTGCGGGCTGCCGGCCAGCTCGCGGCCGAGGAACACGGCCTGCGGCGAATCGTCGAATGAGAACAGCCCCATTTTCTTGCTCATGCCCCAGCTGATGACCATGTGCCGCGCCAGTTCGGTTGCCGTCTCCAGGTCGTTCTGTGCGCCGGTCGTGATCGATCCGAGTCCCAGCTGTTCGGCGGCGCGTCCGCCCAGGGCCATCGCAATGCGTGCCTCGAGATACTCCTCCGACAGGTTATGCCGATCGTCCGTCGGGATCGATTGGGTGACGCCGAGCGCCATGCCGCGAGGGACAATCGTGATCTTGTGGACCGGATCTGACTGCGGCTGATACCAGGCCACCAGAGCGTGGCCAGACTCGTGGTATGCAATCACACGACGCTCCGCCTCGCTCAGATAAATCTTTCGCTCCGACCCGAGGACTACGCGATCGAATGACTCTTCGAAATCTTCCATGGCGACGCTCGTCTTGCTGGTCCGCGAGGCGTGCAGCGCCGCCTCGTTGACAAGGTTGGCGAGGTCGGCCCCGACCAGGCCCGGTGTCGAGCGCGCGATGATCTCCAGGTCGACGTCCGAGGCCAGGGGCACGCTGCGCGTGTGCACTTTCAAGATAGCGGCACGGCCGCGACGATCGGGCCGGTCGACAACCACGCGCCGGTCAAACCGGCCGGGCCGCAGCAGGGCCGGATCGAGGACGTCGGCGCGGTTCGACGCGGCGACGACGACGACCGCTTCGCGCTGGTCGAAGCCATCCATCTCGACCAGTAACTGGTTCAACGTCTGCTCCCGCTCGTCGTTGCCGCCACCGAGGCCGGCGCCGCGCTGGCGACCAACGGCATCGAGCTCGTCGACGAAGATCACCGAGGGCGAGTGCTTCTTCGCGTCTTCGAAGAGGCTGCGGACCCGGGACGCGCCGACGCCGACGAACATCTCGACGAACTCCGAGGCCGAGATGCTGAAGAAGGGCACGCCCGCCTCACCGGCGATGGCACGCGCGAGCAGCGTCTTCCCGGTCCCCGGCGGGCCGATGAGCAGGACGCCCTTGGGCATGCGGCCACCGAGCTTCTGGAACTTCTGCGGGTCGCGTAAGAAATCAACCATCTCCTGCAACTCGAACTGCGCCTGCTCCACCCCGGCGACGTCGTGGAATGTCGTCTTGGGGGTGGATGGATCCTGGAGGCGGGCGCGGCTGCGGCCAAAGCTGAAAATGCCCTGCGCCGCCTGACCGCTCCGCCGCATGAACCAGATCCAGATCGCGATCAGGGCGATAAACGGCAGGAAATACAGGAGCGTGCTGCCGAGGCCGCCCGTATCGGGCTTGAGCGTGGTCGCAACGCCATTGCTCTTGAGAGCCGTGTAGAAGGATGAGTCGGGCAAGGCGACGTTGTCCGGGAGGGTCGCGGTGAACTGAGTGTTCGTGACCCCGTTGTTGGTGAAGGTCTCCTTCAGGTCACCTTGCGCGCTCTGGCCCTGAATCGTGATGTCGGCCACCTTGCCACCGTCGATCTCCGTGATGAGCTGTGAGTAGCTGAGGTCGACCCGGGCCGGGCCGCCCAGGCGGCTGAGAACGGGCGACAGCAGGATCACGAAATAGAGGCCGAGGCCGGCGAGGAGGGCAAGCCGAACCCAGGATCCCGTCGGGCGCGGGCTTTTCGGGGTCTGCGGCGGCGGCTTCTGGTCTGGCCTTAGGGCCATATAGGGCTAGTCTATGCGTCGCGGCCAGTTCGCAAACATTTCAACTAATCGAGCGCGGCGGGGAGAACTCCGGCACAGTACCCGCTGGCCGGCACCTGAATTGGCACCATCCCATCCATATTCCGTCTGGCATTGACGATCTGGGGATGCTGGTTGGCGGTCGGATACAGGAACCCGAACAATATGTTCGCTTCGTCGATGAAGCAGGGCCAATCCTCAAAAGAGCCGCGCACCTGACTCTGGAAGCGATTGCCTGGAATCGCGATCCAGGCGGTTCCGCCGGGATCGCAGCAGCCCGCGAGCGAGTCGCCACTCCGTGTGACCGCAGGGGCTCCTCCGCTGTCGGTCGTCACTCGCAGTGATCCGACCCTTCCAGTCCAGTCGAGGGTCGAGAAGTAGCCGGCTCCGCCAGTAGTGGCATTTCGGTGGTAGCAGGCGCTTCCCCCCGCCGATAGCGGTCCCGTCGGTTGACAGCCGGTCGGGTCCTGTCCGCTGCCGATCGTCGCCAGGCGGGTCGCGCTGGTGGCATCCACAACGTGATATTCCGGCGCGCCGTAGGGATTCCAGGCAATGCCTTGCTGCGAGAACGGTGGTGAGCTCGTCGCCGCGAGTACCAGCTTGCCCTGGCGCCAGCCGATCGGCCAGACCCAGGCCTTCTGCGAAGAGAAGATCTCGGCGTGGTTGCCTCCACCCTGCAAGTCCTCGACGTAGAGGCGCACAGCCGGGGGCGAAAGGGCGTAATCCAACAGGGATACCGCGATGCGGCGGTCGTCTGGGGTGACCGAGAACGCGGCATGGACAGTCTTTGTTCCCGGCACCTGGGTGACATGTGCCGATGAACCATCAGGACGCAATGAACGAACGTCGCCGTCACCGTCCAGGTAATAGACACGGGAACTCGACGTGCTCACCTCCGGCAGGTCAGATGCCGCCGCGCCGCCCGGTCCGTTACCGGGCGAATGGATAAAGCTCCGAACGGCCGCGTGCGCCTTCGCGGCCACCTTGCCGTCGGGTGCCACGAGTGCCAGATCGTAACCGGCGCTCTGTGGACCCGTCCCATCGGCAAACGCAACCAATATGCCGTAGGACGGCGTCGACGGGCTCGATGCGCTCGGTGCGGCGGTTGGCGAAGGGTTGGCAGTTGGAAGCGCGCTCGCCGACGCCGGCGGCGTCGGCTTCGCCGCCTTCGGAGCCATGCTCCCGCACGCGACGGTGGCGAGGGCCAGCGCGATCACGGCCGCCCTGCGATATCTCACGAGACACTAACGCCGTCCCAGCCGCGCTTGTTACGAGGGTCGGTCCTATAATTCCGCGCGGGGCGATAGCTCAGCTGGCAGAGCGCCGCACTCGCATTGCGGAGGTCGAGAGTTCGAGTCTCTTTCGCTCCACCACCCCCAGTGCGACTTCGGCTGAAGCGCGAACAGTCACGCCCACCATTGTTCGAGCGCCGCTGAGGCGCTACGCCGCGGCCGGCAGGGCGCGGTTGTCCATCTCGGCGACCCGCGCAATTTGCGGAATCCGTGCAAAGGCCGCCCAGATCAGGATCGGGGCGGCACCGGCGACCGCGACGACGATGCGGGCGAGCAGCATTTGGTTCATGGGCGCGGCCAGCAACAGGAAACAGCCGATGCTGAGCACCCGCCCGATCCCCAGGCACAGTTCGGAGTGGACGATGTAGTCGTAGCGCATCGCCTGTGGCGTGGGATCGCGGTCGATCACCTGGAGCGCCACGGGCGCGAGCGCGTTGCCGTGAAGCGGGCCACCGATGGCGCGCAATAACCCGAATCCAACGACCGCCCAGGCGGTCAGATACAGCGGCAACAAGAAGGTCGAGAGCACCAACAGCGCGCCGCCCACGAGGGCGCATGCGATCCGGTGCCGCGGCTTCATGAAGGCGGCCAGCCCCAGGCTGATCGCGACACCCAGCAGTCCCATCAGGCCGTTGAAGTTGCCGACCTGCTGCTCGTTCTTGAGCACCAGAAACATCAGGATCGTCAGTACCAGCCCGACGAGGCTGCCGGTGAACCCGTCGGCCAGCCGCGCCCTGGTCACCCAACGCCAGTCGGGGTTGCGGCGCGCCAGGGTAGCGACCCGGCGAAGCGACAACCGCGGCCTCGCCGACGAGGGCAGCTTCCCGGCCAGCACCATGGCCGCCATCAGCACCACGGTGGAAAGCGCGAAGACCAGCTGGTAGCCGCGGTAAGCCCCGCCCACGTGGGTACCTGCCACGATGATCGCGCCGGCGGCCGGCGGGAGCGTCGCGGTGAGGAACAAACTGGCCGTCGCCTGGGCGCCGAAGTAGCGGTCCCGGTCCCGGTCCGAGGTGGTGTCGTAGGTGACCAGGTGAAAGCCGGACCAGTAGAAACCTTCGGCCACCCCCCGAAGGAGGCCCAGGCCCACGACCCAGTGCGGGGCCTCGTTTCCCAGCATCAGGATCACCAGGTAGGAGAGGCCACAGCCAAAAAGGCCCAACCGGATCGAGGCGCCGGCGCCCAGGCCACGCCAGAGCAACCCGTTGGCGAGGAACGCCGCGGGAATCATGAGGGCGCTCAGGCCGCTGTAGACGGCGATCGGCGCCAGGTCATGGCTCGCGCGCCAGAGAAAGATGGAGAGGAACGTCCCGGCGAGCAGGTTGGCTGCCGTGTAGGCGCCGTGAACCAACACCATGCAGTTGGCGCGCCGGTCCAGCCCGCCCGCTAACGCCTTCGGCGCAAACAACCCGTCCCTCTCTTTAGGCCCCGTCCCGCAAGACCCGTATTCGGACAACGCCCGGAACGCGGACCGCTTTCCCGGGTCATGGGCCTGTCACCGGCGATACGGCCCCGTGACGCCCGGACGTAACGTCTGCCGCAAGGGGGCGGCAGTAGCCTCCCGGTAGGCGCAGGGCAAGCGCCATTAAGGGGGTCGCGACTACGGAAATCAACGACGTCCACCTCACAACCAAGGACGTTCTGCCACGGCCGGGTGAACTGCCGTTACCGGCCGCTACCCGCCAGCTGCTGGCCTTGCTGCAGCAGGGCGAGATCTCGGCCGCGGCCTACGACACCGCGTTCGTCGCCCGCCTGCGCGAGCCGAACGATCCCAACGCCATGGCCTATCCGCAAACGCTGGGCTGGCTGCTCCGCAGCCAGAACGCGGATGGAAGCTTCGGAACGGCGCTGCCGATTCCCAAGGACAAGCTGGTGTCAACCCTGAGCGCGCTGGTCGCGCTGGCCGACCTGCCGCAGAATCTTCAGGACGGTGCCGCCCACCGGGCACGCGTCAGGGCGCTGCGCTTCGTCCACGAGGACACCGGCAACTGGCAGACCGGCCCCGACCTGGCCGGCTTCGAGCTGGTGCTGCCGGCGATGCTCGACGCGGCCAAGCTCCGCGAGCTGCCACTGCCCTACGAGCGGTTCATGGGAATCTCAGCCCAGCGGGACGCGAAGATCGGGCACATCCCGCCCCGGCTCGTCTACAACGTGGCGACGCCCTTGCTGCACTCGCTCGAATACCTGGGCAACCGTCTTGACGTCGAGGCCGCCCGCAAGCAACTCTCCGCCAATGGATCCTTCGCGAACTCGCCCTCGGCAACCGCCTACTTCATGCTCAAGACCCGCGACGAGCAAGCGAACGAGTACATCGCCATGTTGCTGCGCAATCGGGGCGACGGCAGCCTGCCGACCGTCGCGCCCTTCGAGGTGTTCGAGATCGCCTGGGTCCTCTACAACCTGGCTCGCGCCGACCAGCGCCCCGCCGAAGCGCAGCCGCTTGTGCGCTACCTCGCCCAGGCGCTCACCGACGACGGCGTCGGGGTGTCGATGCACGGGCTGCGGCCCGACTCGGATGACACGGCGCTGACGCTCAGCGTCTTGCATCGCTACGGCTTCCCGATCTCTGCCGGGCCACTCCGGCCGTTCGAGGGCGTGAATTTCTTCTTTACGTTTCCGCTCGAGCGTGACGCTTCTGTAACGGCCAACGCCCACGTCCTGGAGGTGCTCCAGGTCGCTCCGCCCTTCCCCCGCCAGCACGTGATTCAACAGAAAGTCGTCAAGTACCTGCGTGATGCGCGCGTAGACGGCGACCACTGGGTCGACAAGTGGCATGGATCCCCCTTCTATGCCACCGCCCACGCCGTCTTCGCGCTCACCGCGTCGGCACCCGACCTCTGCACACCGGCCTTCAGCTGGTTTTCGAAGACCCAGCGCGCGGACGGCTCCTGGGGCTTTTTCAACCGGGGCACCCCTGAAGAGACCGCCTACGCGGTCCAGGCCCTGATGCTGGCCCCGGCCCCCTTCCGGGCTGAGATCAAGGAGCAATTCCGCCGGGCTGCCAGCTACCTACATGAAACCGAGGGCGAACCCGTCATTCCTATGTGGGTCGGCAAGACGCTCTACGGGCCAACCCAGGTTGTCCGCTCAGCGGTGCTCTCCGCCCAGATCCTGCTTGCGAGGAGCGAACATGCTAGACCGGCGAATTAACAAGCTCAAAGAGAACCTGCTGCGGCAGGCCGACGAGGGCCTGGTGGTCCGCCATCTGGTGGACGCCAACCCGCGCGGGGATGACATGTTGGGTGAGGTCTGCCGCGCAGCCGTGTTGCTGCATCCGAGCGCGAGCTTCGAGCAAGCTCTGACGCTGGCGCGGACGATGGCTTACATCGTCTACATCGACGATTATCTCGAAGAGGAACATCCCGAGCTGGACCTGGCCGACTACCGTCGAGTGTGCCAGAACTTCTTGCTCTGGCCCAACCGCGACCTGAGCCAGATGCCCCTCGTCAATGCCACGGTGGCACGCAAGATCGAGGAGCAGTTCCGTGAAGACGAAGTCCCGGAGGAATGGACCGCCATGCGCCGGCTCGTCTGGGAGAAGTCGATCTGGACGATGCTCCAGGAGAACCACTGGCTCAAGCACAAGGAACGCGTCACGCTCGACGCCTACCTGGCGAACGGCATGTACAGCAGCTCCTTCCCCATCGTCCAGGTATCGATCCTGGCGTTTTCCTACCAGGACGTCTCGCAAGAACTGAAGAACCGAATCTTCGGCCACATCTGCCAGGCCGCGCGCGTGGTGCGGCTGGCGAACGACCTGCGCACCCACGAGCGTGAGTCGGCGCAGGGCCGCTTCAACTCGGTCGACCTCATCTTCGGCGGGTCGGCCGAGCGGACACTGGAGAGCGCCCGCGACGCGGTCCATCACTTGATGGAAGAAGAGTTCGAGCAGCTCAAGAAGGCCATCGCGCGCGAGCGGCGGACCGGCATCACGCAGCAATTCCTCAGCCATCTGATCGACAGCACCCAGGTCTTGCTCGACTTCTATGAAGTCCCGGGCGGGCGCCACAGCCAGAGCCGGCCCGATCGGGTGTTGAAGGCCGGCTAACTGGTCCCATGAGCAGCTCCATCAACCTGAAGCTTGGCGCTCGGAAGCCGGCTCCGGCCGGGAGGCCGGATGCGTCGGCGATCGAGATGGAGCGGCGCATCATCTGGATCCGCTGGCTCGCGATTCTCGTCTCGCTCGGCGCCCTGCCCTTCCTGTCGTCCAGCCTCAACAGCCAATCCCTGGTGACTCTGCTCGCCCTGATCGGCCTGGGCGCGATCTACAACCTCACGCTGCTGGTAGTGCTCCTGCCGCGCAAGCCGGAATGGCTGACCGCCGGATACATTTCGGCCATTGGTGACGTCCTGCTCGTGACCGGCGGCGTTGCCGTCACTGGTGGCCTGGCGTCACCCTTCTTCCTGGCTTACTTCGTGGTGACGGTCACTACGGCCGTCCGATTCGGTGGGCTGGCCGCGATCGTCGCCGTTCTGACGATTGCGCTGAGCTACACCGCCGTCGTCTACTACGGCAACACGGTCCAGGGCACGGCGCTGCAGCTGAACGACCTCACCAACCTGGCGATGCGCACCGGCTTTGTCGCCCTGACCGGCATCTTCGTCGGCTTCGTTGGCGACCGCGCCCGGCGCGCCGAGCGAGCTCTGCAGGAAGAGCTGGAGCGGGCGCACGCCTCGCTGTCGGAAGTCACCGTCGAGCTGAACCGCGACCTCGAGTTCGAGCAAACGTGCCAGCTCACCGCCGAGAAAGGTCGCTCGTTGCTCAACGCCGACGCATTCCTGATGCAGGTTCAGATGCCACCCTTGATCGGTCAGGACGAGTCGATGCCGCCAGCCTCGATGCTCTACGTCGACTGGACTCCTGAGCTGAAGGAACACCACGCCGGGGTCGACCTGGCCACCGCTCGCCTGGCCCTGACGCCGGCGGTCGGCGAACAGGTGATCGCGGTGTCGGACCCCAACCTGCTGCTCCCCAACGAGCACAAGCCGCTGCCGGCCGGCATGTGGTTCCGCATCCCGGTCTTCCACGGCGCGCGCGCGATCGCCGACATGATCGTCGGCTTCATGGGGCGCGAGCAGCCGCTCCGCCAGACCGAGCAGGAGCTGATGCTGACCTTCGCCGAGCGTGCCGGCATTGCCATGCGCAACGCTCACGCCCTCGACCAGGCGCAGAAGCTCTCCGTCACCGACTCGGTCACCGGCCTGCCGAACCACCGCTATTTCCACACAAGGTTCGACGAGGAGATGGAGAAGACGAAAGACACCGGTGGCTCGATCACGGTGATGATGATCGACCTCGACCGCTTCAAGGTCTACAACGATAGCTTCGGGCACGCAGCCGGTGACGTCGCGTTAAAAGCCGCCGCGCGGACGATCTCGTCCACCATGCGACGCGAGGACACCGTGACCCGATACGGCGGCGAAGAGTTCGTCGCCATCCTCCCGGGCGTCGACATCCAGACCGCGCCGATCCGGGCGCAGGAGATCTGCGACACGCTCTCCAAAGTCTTCATGTACAACCCCAAGACCATCTTCGCGCCGCTCACTGCGTCGGTCGGGTGGGCGACCTACCCGGTGGATGCCCGCAACCGCGACGAGCTGCTGAATCGAGCGGACCTCGCCATGTACATGGCCAAGAAGCGTGGCCGTAACTGCATCTGTGGCGCCTGCGAGCTGGAAAGTGTGGCCGCCCTGGACTCGGTCCTCAGCGAAGTCGTGGCGCAGCTGGCGAGCGCCGACACGGTCGGCCCCGGCATGGTGGCGACGCTCGAGAAACGGCTTGGCCAGATCGCCAACTCGAGCCACCTGGAAGAGCTCGCCGAAGGCATGCTGTCGCCGAACAGTGAAGCGACGCTCGAAGCGCTCAACGCCCTTGCGGCATCGATCGACGCCAAAGATCCCTACACCAGCGGCCACTCGCAGTCGGTGGCCAAACTGGCCGAGGACCTGGGCGACATGCTGCAGCTGTCGGGCGCGCACAAGAACCAGTTGCGCCTGGCCGCGATCCTGCACGACGTCGGCAAGATCGGTGTCGTCGACAAAGTCCTGCTCAAAGAGGGCAAGCTCGACGAGGACGAGAAGCTGATCATGCGCATGCACCCGATCCTCGGTGCGCGCATCCTGCAGCCGATCAAGGCCTTCCGGCAAATTCTCAACGTCGTGTTGCACCATCACGAGTGGTACGACGGCAGCGGCTACCCGGACGGTCTGGCGGGCCAGAACATCCCGCTGCACGCGCGCATCGTCTCCGTCTGCGACGCCTATCACGCGATGACGTCGACTCGCCCCTACCGCCAGCGACGCACGCCCGAGTTCGCGCTCGCGCAGCTGGAGGCCGGCAAGGGCACGCAGTTCGACCCGATCATCGTCGACTACTTCATCCAGATGATGCGGAAGCGCCAGGCGGAGAACCCGGACGCCCTCGAGCCGGACGTGCACGACGATCACCCGGGTGCACCGGACGCCGCGGCGGCCGCGAGCTAAAACCCCCATGGCCTTGGACGCGAACGGCCATCCGGTCTCTCGCATCGCGCAGCGCAAGCTCGAGCACTTGCGGCTCTCGCTCGAAGCCTCCGTCCAGTCGACGCGCGGAGCAGGCTTTGAGCGCTTCGCCTTCACCCACCAGGCGCTCCCCGACCTGGACCTGGACGCCATCGATACCAGCACGAGCTTCCTGGGCAAGCCGCTCAAGCTCCCCTTCCTGATCTCGAGCATGACGGGTGGCGCCCAGGCGGCGGGTGACATCAACCGGAGGCTGGCGCTCGTGGCTCAAACGGTCGGCATTGCCTTCGGCGTCGGCTCCCAGCGAGCCGGACTGACGCACAAGGACCTGCGCCCCACCTACCAGGTTCGCAGCGTCGCCCCCGATGTCCTTCTCTTCGCCAACCTTGGCGCCGTCCAGTTGAACTACGGCATGCGCAAGGAACAGTGCCTGGAGGCGATCGAGATGATCGGGGCCGATGCCCTGGTGCTGCACCTCAACCCGCTGCAGGAGGCGCTGCAGCCGGAGGGCGATCACAACTTCAGGGGACTGGTCGAGAAGATCGCGATGCTCTGCCAGGAACTGCCCGTGCCGGTAATCGTCAAGGAGGTCGGCTGCGGTATCTCGGCGCAAACCGCGGCGCTGCTCGCGAAAGCGGGCGTCGCCGCCATCGACGTGGCCGGCCTGGGCGGCACCAGCTTCGCCCGGGTGGAGGCCTTTCGGCGCGAGCGACCCGAAGAAGTCGAGCTCGCCCTGGCCTTCTCCGAGTGGGGCATCCCAACGGCCGAGGCACTGGTCGCGACCCACCGCGCGGCACCGCAGTTGCCACTGATCGCCAGCGGTGGACTGCATCACGGTCTCGACGCCGCCAAGGCGATCGGATTGGGGGCGAACCTGACCGGTTTCGCCCACGCCGTGCTTGCCGCCGCCTCGGAGGGCGAAGAGCCGGTACGGCGGCTGCTCGACGGCTTCGCCTGGCAACTGCGGGTCGCTATGTTCTGCGCCGGGGCACCCACCATCGCCGCCCTCAAAACGACGCCACCGACGGAAGTTGGATGACACGCTCGCCTTTCCACTTATCACGCGGCCTTTCCACGCCGGGCCGCTTACGTATCACGCGGCCTTTCCACACCGGGGCCGCTTATGAGCGGGGCTCGCGCATGACACGCTCGCCTTTCCACGTCGGGGCTCGCTGGTGAAGACCAAGAGCTTCGCTAGCCGCACCGATCGCCTGCAGGCAATGAACCAGGCGCTCGACCGTGAACTCTCGCGCCTCTCGCAGCGGGCCGGCTCGAGTCAGAGCTCGCTCCTGACCGAGATGGTGCAGTACCACCTCGGGTTGCGCAAGGCCGGCGACCGCCCTGGCAAGCGGCTGCGGGCAAACATCGCGTTGCTCACCTGCGAGGCGTTCGGGCGACGCTACGCGGATGCGCTGTGGGCGGCCGTCGCCGTCGAGCTCGTCCACAATTTCTCGCTCGTCTTCGACGACGTCCAGGACCGCGATGAGCTTCGTCGTGGCCGGCCATCGGTCTGGAAGGTCTGGGGCCTGGGCCAGGCGATCAACGCGGGCGCCGCGCTGGAGGCGCTCGTCACCCGGGCCGTGGTCGACCTGCTGCCCGCGCGCTATGCCGACCGCACCCGACCGGCGCTCTCGTTACTTTCCGAGGCGATGCTCGCCCTCTGTCGCGGCCAGGTGATCGACCTGCAGTTCGAACAGCGCGTCGACGTCTCCGTCGACGACTACCTGGAGATGATCGGCCTCAAGACAGCCGCCCTTTTCGAGTGCGCCGCCCGACTGGGCGGTCTCGCGGCCGGTGTGGGCGACGAGTCGCTCGACAAGGCCGGCAAGTTCGGCTACCACCTTGGCGTCGCATTCCAGGTGATCGACGACATGCTCGGCGTCTGGGGCTCGAGCTCCCAAACCGGCAAGGCGGTCGGCAGCGACTTGAAGAACGGGAAGAAGACGCTACCGACGCTGGTCGCGCTCAAAGGCGGCGCGGCCGGCAACCGGCGCGTGCTCCGAGCCCTGCTCACCCGGGCCCGGTTCACCGCCGCCGAGATGGAAACGGCGCGCGCCATTATCACCCAGGCCAGCGCCCAGGGCATTTGCCGCCGTCAGGCGGCCGAGCACCTCGCCGAAGCCCGACTGCAGCTTTTCGGCATGACCGACCGTCCCAACTGGGCCGTCCGTGCCCTGGCTGAGATGGTCACCACCCTGGAGTCGGGACTGGTTTAGGCGGCGTGAGCGACGTTCGAGGGGGCACCGCACCGGCCGCGGCTGGCACAATGATCGCAGGAGGATGGGGTCAGCGGCTATACCGGCGCGTACCCCGAGGATCGTGACATATCTAGTTTGGGCATTGCTATTCGTTCTTGCCATCGGGCAGCCGGCCGTGAGGGGTCCCGTGATGGCACCAAGTGAGGTCATCGGCGTGCACGCGGGAACCGACAACGAGGGCCTCCAGGGCAACGTGTACGTCGCCCTCGGCGACAGCATCAGCGCCGGTCGCTTCGCGACCGCGCAGGACGCAACGTTCCCAGCGCTGGTCGCCGACAAGCTGGGGATGACGCTCGACCTCGTGGCCCGCAGCGGCGCAAAGGCCGCCTGGGCGATCCCGCAGCTGGGCGCAATCACTGCCGCCCACCCGGCCTTGGTGACGATCGAGCTCGGCACGAATGATGTGGGCTTCAACACGCCCCCGGACGTGTTTGCGTCGCAGTACGAGACGATCGTCAGTGCGCTAACCGTGCCGCACACGCGCGTGCTCTGCATCGGCAGCTGGCTGCCATCCACGAGGTTCGACGCGATCATCGAGCAGGTGTGCGTGCGCCACAGCGGGACGTTCGTCAGCCTGGATGGCTTCTACGCGGTCAACGAATTCCACGCCCGGGACGGTGGGTCGAGCTATCTCGGCAGCGCCGACTGGTTCCATCCCGGTGACCAGGGGCACGCGGCGATGGCCGCCGCCGTCCTCTCCGCGCTCGGTGCCGGACCGGCTCCCGTTGTCGGTCCGCCGCCGCCGGTACCACAGATCCCTGACGTCATTCGGACCCATCCGAAATAAAGCGCGCCGTCTCAGTCGAGCGTACGTTATGCCTCGAGGATGTCGCCGATCTTGAGCGCCAGATGCAGCGCGAGCCGCACTTCGGCGTTGCGCAGGTCCACCCCGAGCAAATCCTCGATGCGGCCCAGGCGGTAGAGCACTGTGTTGCGATGGAGGTGCAGGAGGTCCGCCGCATCGGTCGGACTGCCATTGGTCGCGAGGTAGGCGCCGAGCGTTTGCAGCAGCACGCCACGGCGATCCTTTGCTCCCAGCCGCGCCAGCGCCTCGTCGCGAAACTGCCGTAACTCGGGCAGCGGCTGCAGCGAGTAGAGCAGCCGGTAAAGACCCAGGTTCTTGAACGCGGTCGCGCTGTCCGGTCCAAAGAGGCGCCGGCCCATCGACAGGGCCTGTTCGGCCTCGCGGGCGCCGCTGGCGATCTCGGCCGTTCCGGTCCGCACCGCGCCGTAGCCGAGCGCGACCGGGCCGCTGACGGCGCGGGCCGCGCGATGGAGCTGCTCGACGACGGCTTTCGGTTCCAGGGTTCGCCGGCCCGCAAGGCTGACCAGCGCCAGTGTTGACTCTCCCCGCTGACGCACCAGCGCGCTGGTCCGCATGGTGGCGAGGTGACGCTCCCACGCGGCGCGCACCTTTGCCGCCCGGCCGGCCTCCGCGGGCTCGGCGGCGATGACCAGGTACGGCGCATCGACGTCAAATCCTTTGCGCTTCGCCCGTTCGCCAGCCGCTTGCTGCGAACCTGGACGCCCGGCGGTCAGCACGTCGAGCAGCTCTTCCTCGACCTCGTCACGGGCATCACGGGCGGCCCGCGCACGAACCAGCTCGATGGCACACGCGTGCGCGGCCCGGCCCACCGCCAGCCGATGCATCTCCCCCAATTCGCCGTCGGAGCCCAGCAATGAGAGAAACCCCGCAATGCTTCCCTGCACCAGGATGGGTGCGACCAGCCGCGCCTGACCCTCGTTCAGCGGCCGGGCCGCGACCGGCGGATCGAAGGCACTGAGCGGGACCTCGCGCAACCACTCCTCCAGCGCCGGGCGTTCGGCGGCAATCGCCGCGGCGGTGCTCTCGGAGAGCCGGCCGCTTCCGACGTAGTCGACCTGGGAGTCGCGCTCGAGCACGACTGGCACCCCCGTCAGCTCGTGGAGCCGCGCGAGCAGTGCCGGCAGTCCGCGTCCCGCCATCGCAAGCTCGCTCAGCTGGCGATGCAAATCCTGCGCGCGCTCGTGCAGCTCGGCTCGGCGGTCGACGATGAAGCGCAGCACCTGCTGCTCCACCTGGTCGAGCGGCACTGTCGCCGGCAACGAAAACAGGGGCAGCCCGTGGGCATCAGCGGCCCGACGGGCCTCGGGGGACACGCGACCGAGGACCGCCGCCCCGGCCACGCCCTGCCCCGCGAGCGAGTCGAGCAGGCGGGCGAGCGTGAGATGCGCGTCGACGGCGGCCAGCACCTGGGGATTGATGAGCAGCAACTCTCCGCCGCGAAGGGGGGTGAAGGCCGGCGAGCGGGCCCGGAGCGCCGTGCACCAGACGACCTCCCGGCGGCTGCCGGCGACCCCAGCCACGAGCTCGGTCTCCTTGGGTAGGGCGCCGCGCCACACATCGTCCACCGTGACATGGGGGTGCGGCGGAGCGGCCGATTTGGTGGAGGCCATCTTCGTGCGCCGCGCCCTACGGTGGCGCGACGAGCGATATTATCCCATAGCGCTCAGGGCGCCATTAAGACGCCGAGCACAAAGGCATATATCCCCTCCCCGGCTTGCGCCGCAGGCAGGGTGGGGGGGCTCCTAGGCCGTTCGGACGCGGCGTCGAGAGGGACGGGTCGGTTTGGCCTTGGGGCGCGCACGCTCTTTTGCGGGGTCCTTCGTCGCGCCGTTCTTGGCGGCAGGCGCGGGGGAGGCGGTCTTCGCCGACGGTTTCCAGAGGGACTCGAGGTCGTAGTAGGAGCGTTCGCCCGGCAGGAACACGTGCACGATCACGCTGGCATAGTCGAGCACGACCCAGGATCCGTCGTCGTAGCCGGCTGTGCGCAACGGCCGCACACCCTTCGCCTGGCAGCTGTCCACGATGGAGTCGGTGATGGCACGCACCTGTCGGTCGGTGTCGCCCTCGCAGATCACGAAGTAATCCGCGATCGAGCTTTTCTGCCGGATGTCGAGCCGGACGATACCCCGAGCCTTCTTGTCGGCAGCCGCGTTCGCGATGAGCCGGCTGAGCTGAAGGGGGGTCACCGCGCTAATTATCGCAATAGTTACGCTCGCCTTTCCACGCCGAGGCTCGCTGATGTCACGTCGACCTTTCCACATCCGAGCCGCGGTAGAGCCCGTGGTTGCGGATGTAGTCGGCCACGGCGGACGGCACCAGGTCATCGATCGGAGCCCGGCGCGCGAGGCGATCCCGAACCTGGTGGGCGGCGATCGCCGGCGTGTCTAGATGGACGATCCGGGTGCGGGCGGGCGCAAACCCCAGCTCGTGCAGGGTCTGCGGCGCGAGCGCGGTCTCCGGCCGGTTGAAGATCACGAAATTCGCGCTATCGAGCAGCGCCTCGGCTTCGTGCCAGGAGCGGATCTGCAGTGCGGCATCAGATCCAACGAGCAGCACGAATCGTTGACCTGGATACGCGCGGGCGAGCTCGCGAACGGTATCGATCGTGTAGGAGACACCGCCGCGGTCCAGCTCGATGTGGGAGGCAACCAGCCCAACGTGGCCGGCCACCGCCAGCTCCACCATGCGCATCCGGTCCGGCGCGGGCGCAGCCGGCGCCGCGGTCCGATGCGGGGGCGTCGCGTTGGGAATCAGCCAGATCTGATCGAGGTCCGCGACACCTCGCAGCTGTCGGGCCGCGGCGAGGTGGCCGTTGTGCACGGGGTCGAAGGTCCCACCCAAAATGCCGATGTCAGCGTTGCGGATCGTAGACAAACTCCACGTCGGAAATTCTCACCATCTCCCCGCCGTGGGCACCGTGGCGCGCCAGCGCGTCGTTCAGGCCCCAGCGATCGAGCATGCGCTGGAAATGCGCGAGTCCCTCGGGATTGGTCATGTCGGTCATGGCCAGCAGTCGCTCGAGCTGCTCGCCGGAGACCAAGAACCCACCCTCGACCGGCTCGATCGTGAACGGTTCGGCGGAGGTGGGACCGTGATAGACCTTGAGCGCGGGCAATGGTTGCGGCGCCGGTTCACCCTTGCGCGTCTCGAGCATGCGCCATGCCGCCCACAGCAAGTCCTGGACCCCGCTACCGGTGGCAGCTGAAATCGGGAAGGTGCGCCGGCGAAGCTTCACCAGGCGCTGTCGAAAAGCGAGAACCTCCGATGTGGCCGTGACGGCGTCCATCTTGTTCAGCGCCACCAGGTGCGGACGGCGCGCCAGCGCCGCGCTGTATTTCTTGAGCTCGGAGCGCACCTGCTGGTAGTCGCTCCACAATCGGTGCTGATCCCCGGCGGCCGCGTCGATGACGTGGACCAGCACGCGGGTGCGATCCACATGCCGAAGAAACTGCAGGCCGAGGCCCGCCCCAGCGTGCGCCCCCTCGATCAGTCCGGGAAGGTCTGCCATCACGAAGGTGGCGTCCTCGTCGAGCTCCACGACGCCGAGCACCGGCTCCAGGGTTGTAAAGGGATAGTCGGCGATCTTCGGTTTGGCGGCGCTGGCGGCGGAGAGGAGCGTCGATTTGCCGGCGTTCGGCAATCCGAGCAGGCCGACATCCGCGATCAGCCGCAGTTCCAGCCAGAGCCAGGTGGACTGCCCAGGCTCGCCCAGTTCGGCGAAGCGTGGCGTCTGGCGGGTGGAGGTCTTGAAGCTGGCGTTGCCACGGCCGCCTCGCCCGCCCTTGGCGACGACGAGGCGCTGCCCCTGCGAGACCAGGTCGGCGACGGTCTTTCCCTCCTCATCCTTGACCAGGGTCCCCGGAGGAACCGGGAGGATGATATCGATGGCATCCTTTCCGTGTCGCCGGCTGCCACCGCCCCGGCCGCCGCGGCCCGCGGGGAAGTGATGCTTGAAGCGATAGTCCTGCAAGGAGTTGACCTGCCGCGATACCTCGAGCATGACATTGCCGCCCCTGCCGCCGTTCCCGCCGTCGGGGCCCCCCCGCGGCACGAACTTCTCGCGGCGGAAGCTCAAGGCACCGGCGCCGCCATCGCCGCCCTTGACGAAGATCTTGACCCGGTCCGTAAACATCAGGACCGCCCTGCCGGTGGCATGATCCGAGCCGTGTCAGCCCGGCCGGCCCGGGCGACCGTTAGCTCGACCGGCTAGACGGCTTGGGCGAGGACGGAGACTTTCTTGCGTCCGTGGCCAGTCCGCTCGAAGCGGACCACGCCGTCGACCAGCGCGAACAGCGTGTGATCGCGCCCCATGCCAACGTTGGTCCCGGGAAAGATCGCCGTGCCTCGCTGGCGAAGCAGGATGGTGCCGGCGTTCACCGCCTGGCCCGCACCCGTCTTCATGCCCAGCCGCTGGCCGACACTGTCGCGTCCGTTGCGTGAGCTCCCTGCGCCTTTCTTGTGTGCCATGTCTTACTCCTGCGTGGTCTTCGATGCGGGTGGCGCTGCGGCCTTGCGGGCTTTCGGTGCCGGCTTCGCGCTGGCCGGCCGCTCCGTCGAGGCGGGAGGGGCGTTCGCCGCCGGCCGCTCGCCGCTCGTGCCGCCGGGGGCCCGGATGGCGCCGATGCGGAGCTCGGAGAGTTGCTGACGGTGCCCGGTCTTGCGCCGCTTCCGCTTGCGAGCCTCGAACTTGAACACGATGATCTTGTCGCCGGACCGGTGCGAGACCACCGTCGCCTCGACCGCGGCGCCGGACACGAAGGGCGTGCCCACCATCGGCCCGCCATCGCCGCCCACCAGCAAGACCGAATCCAGGCGCACCGTCTCGCCGACGTTGGCGGACACGCGATCGACGACGATTCGATCGCCCTCCGACACTCGGAACTGCTTTCCGCTGGTGGCTACGATGGCAAACATGGAGAAAGCGCCCCCGGGCGCGACTTCGTAGTCTAGCACTAGGCGATGTTCTCCGGCCCCTTGTCGGCGTGGTTTTCGTAGAACTGGGTGATCGCCGCCTGATCGTAGACGTCCAGGAACTCGATGTAGTCCCAGGCAACCAGCGCCACCTTCTTCGTCATGCCCCGGCTATAGGGGGTCAGCACGACTTTCACCTCGTTGAACGCCGGTTCGGCCGGTGCCAGGTTCCTGACGTAGTTCTCGAGCGAATTCTTGAGTGTGGTGCAGTCAGCGCCCGTCGGGCAGTTGTAGAGGATCGCGATCCCGCCGTGCTCGAGGTTATGGATGTACTGGCCTTCGACCAGCGGATTGCTGGAGTTCGCGATCGTCTGCCAGGGGACCGGGGCAATGCCCGCCGCCGAATAGTGCGGCCCGGAGGCGGGCGGGTACGAGTTGTAGGTCGGGGAGGTGGACGGGTCCACGTGCGTTCTGCCCTCGTCGGCGACCGGCTGCCCCTGGGTGGTGCTGACCGCCTGGAACGGTAGTCGATTCTGACTCGTCACCTGGGCGGCGTGATTGAGGGCGAGCGCGACGATCAGGATGGCGACGGCGGCCGTGCCGAGGACGCCGCTGATGATGAACAGGTTTCGGCGGTCACGAGCGCGCTGGCGCGCCGCCGCTTCTTCCCGTTGCTGCTGCCGGAGCGCTTTCAGCTCCCGCTGGGTTCTGGACACTGCCCCTCATTCTCCCAAACCGAGACGCTTAGCAAACGGCGGAAGCGCTAGCCCGCCGTCACAGTGACAGGGGACTGGTCTGACCCGCCCGTGATCTGGGCGTTGCTGCTGTTCCCGGAGACGAGGTTGGCGTGCGCCCCGAGCGCGGCGCCGTTGACCTTCGCCGTGAAGGTGATCACCAGGATGGCGCCGTTGAAGCCGCCGGCGGGAACGACAAATGGGCCCCACTGCGGCGTCGCCGAACCGGCCGCCGGCTGGAGCCGCGAGCCGGTAGGCTTGCCGCTGATCGCGATGCTGTTGGTCGTGAGGTAGGTAAAGCCCTGCGGCAAGGTGTCGGTCACTGTCACCGCCTGGGCCGCGTCGTTGCTGTCGTTCTCCAGCGTGATCACGTAAGTGACGGTGCCGCTCTGGGGGGCGTACGGGGCGGTCGGCGCGACCGTCATCGTGACTGGCAGTTTGCTCCCCTTGCCGACCGAAACGGGCGCGGTGTTCCCGATCGTCTGCGGTGGGACATCGGCGGAGCTGGTGACCGCTGCCGTCAGGTTATAGAGTCCCGGCGCGACGGCCGCCAGGACCCGTGCCTGAAACGTGAGACGCAGCAGGCCCGGCACCCCGTTGCTCGCCCCCGGGATATCCCACGACGACCAGAGTGGGAGAAGGCTGTTCGCCGGTGGATCGACCGTCGCCACCCGGATCCCGTTGCCTTCATAGTTCGTGGTCGCGCTGTAGAGGAAGCCGGGCGCCAGGCTCACCGAGACGACCACGCGTTTTGCGACCGCCGAGCCGACGTTGGCGACCGAGATGACATAGGTTGCCATGCCGCCCGTCAGGACCTGGCCGGCGGTGGCCGCCGCGGTGAGGGTGAGCGACGGCCGCGGCTCGACGACGAGCGCGACCGGATCGCCCTGGTCGACCTCCCCAGGGACTGCGGTCGTGATCTTGACCTGGTTCTTGTAATCGCCGGGGTTGAGCGCCGCCTGCACCGTGAAGCTGAGGACGAGGGCGCTGATGGTGTTGCCGTTGCCCGCGGGGATCGTCCACGTCCCCCACGAGGGGTTACCCCTGGGTGCCGGATCGCTGGTGGCGGTGCGGATGGCATTGCCTCCGAGGGTCGTCAGCTCGTAGTAATGAAACCCGGCCGGCAGGATGTCTTCGACGACCAGCCCGCGAGCCGCGCCGGCGCCGGTATTGCGGATCGAGAGCGTGATCCCTGTGAAGACCCCGGGCGCGAGGTGCCCTTTGTGGTCGACGCCGCTGGGGGCATCTGTGCTCTGCGTGATGACCAGCCGCGAGCTTTCGCTACCGGTGCAGGCGGCCAGCAGCAGCGGGCTGAGTAGCAGGCTGACGGCGAGAGCGTTTGCGGCCTCTTTGAGTGACTTTGGGCTCATCCGGATTCTTCAGCGGAAGCGGGATCCCACATTCGCCCAGCAACCGTGTCAGCAGGCGCATCGGCATCCCGACGACGTTGTCGTAAGGGCCGCGGATCGACTCGACCAGCCGTTGGCCCTTGCCCTGTATAGCGTAGGCGCCGGCCTTATCCTGCGCCTCTCCGGTCCGGACATAGGCCGCGATCACGCGGGGCGAAAGTTCACGCATCGTGACATCCGTCCGCGAGATCCCGTGTGCCCGGCGTCCGGTACGGCCGTCGATGACATGGACCGCGGTGTAGACCTGGTGACGGCGTCCGGAGAGTGACCGTAGGAAGGCGGCCGCCTCGCGCCGGTCGCCGGGTTTCCCATAAATCCGGCGGTCGCGGACGACTTCGGTATCCGCAGCGACGACGACTGCCCCTGGCAATCGCCTCGCGACCGCATTGGCCTTCTCGGCCGCGGCCCAGGTGACGTAGCGGAGCGGGCCGAGCGGCACCGGCGGCCTCTCGTCGATCCCTGGAGGCACCGCCCGAAACGCGATGCCC
This sequence comes from Candidatus Dormiibacterota bacterium, assembly GCA_035279665.1. Lineage (GTDB taxonomy): Bacteria > Chloroflexota > Dormibacteria > CF-121 > CF-121 > CF-13. The sequence continues at coordinate 36,982 of DATEHI010000138.1, forward strand.
GACCGCGCGAGGATGTCGATCCGCCTCGACGATGTCGACGCAAGCACGATGGGTCGCACGACGTTGCCCGGCGTCAGAGCCGGAGCATACGCAGCAGTAGGGCCGGCGCGACGCCACAGGCGATCGACAGCGTCGGACCGACCCATCTCAATGCCGAACGGGGTCGCTCCAACGATGGCGTAAGCGCCTGGCGGTCGAGGAGCGGCGCCAGCTGGAGCCAGGCGAGCACGAGCGCGGCCAACAAACCGAGGACCAGGCTGGCCTGCAGAGCGGCGATCACGGCGATCGCGGCACCTGCGAAGGTCACGGCCGGTGGCCAGTTGGAGCGCGCGAGCAGCACCAACCGGGCGCCTGTCCCCGACCATCGCTCGGGCATCGCCTCGATCCGGACGATCGCGAGGTCGACGAGCAGCAGCGCGGCGGCGAGCGCGCCGAGCCCCAGCGAGTCACGGGCACTGATCGCGAGCAGGAGCAGGGCGAAGAGCAGCTGGTCGCGCACGATCTCCGCACGGCCACTCCGGTCGATGAGCCAGGCGAGCACCATCCGCGACACCAACAGCAAGGTGGCGAGTGCTGCGATCCACTGGAACCGGACGAGGTTCGGCGGAGTCACAGCGCCGAGTGCCAGGATGATGAGAAACCCGGTGGCGGGGAGCACGAGCACCCGGAGCATCCCCCCTCGTGAGGCCAGCACCACGAGCACGAGCCCAAGCGCGAGCGCCACGGCCTGCACACGGCCGCTCCAGGCCGGCGTGGCCAGTCCCTGCAGCACCGGAATCAGGCCAAGAACGCCGACGGCCATCCAGGCCGGGTGTTCCGCGTCCCTCACCAGCACCGTGGCCACCGCGATCAGCGCCCCCAGGGCGGCCCAACGCAGGCTGGGCGCCGACGCGCTCACGGCCAGGACACCGAGTAGGGCCGCCCACTCGAAGCCGACTGGCGCGATGGCCGCACCGGCGACCAGCAAGACGGCGACGCCGAGCAGGATCGCCCCGCTCACGTTGACCGACAGGTCGAAGAGGACGAGGCGGGCGATCGAGGTGCCGACGACGGCCACCACCGCTGCGGCGCCGGCCAGCCCGAGTAGCCCAACGCTCACCGGTAACCGGAGCGCGCCCGGCAGACGCCAGCGATCGCCCAGGAGCGGCATCAGCGCCATGGCTCCGGCTACCCCTGCGGTGAGCGGTCCGGCGGGAACGGCGACGAGGATCACGGCTGCCGCGGCCGCCACCATGAGGACCTGGCCCTGCAGCCGCTCGGGCTGGTCGATCGGGCTCGCAAACCAGGCGGCGCCCAGCGCGCCGAGGAACCAGGGGACCGCGCTGAGCGAGAGGGGGTTCTCCCCAACCGGCAACCGCGACGCGAGGAAGATGGCGATCAGCAATGCCAGGGCGATGGAGACGACACGCCGGGTCAGTCCTTCGAAGCTCGAGTTGACGCGCTGACCCGGGCGTGGTAGCAGCACAGTCGCGACGATCGGTCCGATCGCCCAGGTCGCCGAACCGGGCTCTACCAGCAGCATCAGCGACCAGCCCGCCGCCAGCACCGTGCCGATGGTCGCCACCTGTCGCCGGCGCCCCGCACTGCCGTATGCCACCAGCAGGCTCACGAGAAACAGCGCCGCCGGCAGGTACACGATCATGAGCGTGTCAGGACGTTGAAGACCGCGATGCCGAAGGCGCCCCAGAGCAAGAAGCGACTCCATTCCGGCATTGACGGCAACGACACGCCGGGCAATTTCCACGCCACAAAATGCCTTCCCCCTCTGGGGGAGGGTTGCGTGGGGGCTTTGGAGCGAAGCCCCCACGTCGCGACCCCAAGGCCCAGCACGACCGCCAGCGACACGACGAACGCCGGCCAGCTCCCGCCACCGGCGACGAGCCCGAACAGACTCGTCACCACCGTACCGCGAGGGACCAGCCGCACAGTCGCCGCAGCCGGCACGACGAGGTGGTCCATCACGACAACGGGAAAGGCGGCGATCAGCAAGAGTGCGCCTCCCCACGCCGCGGCGATCTCGAGGCGGACCGATCGTAACCGCACCATCCGGCGCACGGTCGCGATCGCCGCCGCGCCCACCGCCAGCAGGACCGGGATCATCGCGAAGAGGAGCCCCCGGGCGTTGAGCGCGAGGCCGCCGAGCCAAAGCCCGATGAACGCGACGCTTCCCGGGATCATGGCAAGGTGGAGCATGGTGAGTCCCTCCGCAGCCGATCCGGTCGCGACGCGCACGCTGGCAAGCCCCGCGAGCGGGACGAGCAGCAACCAGAGCCAGGTGCAGGCGACCGTCATGAGCGGGTCGCTACCGGTCGACAACGCCAGCGCGAGCCCCGCCTGAGCGACGAGCAACAATGCGGCGAGTCGTGGACCCGGCCGCTCGAAGAGCGCAAGGCCGGCAAACCCGAGCGCCACGAGCGTGCCGACCGCGAAGAGCGCCACCGCCGTCGGGCGGTCGGGGAGCCGGCCGCCCATGAGGGCCAGCATGCGCATCAGCAGGTACCCAGCGGGTGCGACCCAGGCGATGGCGGGCTCGAAAGCGACCGTCGCCTGCGGGCCACCCGTGGTTAGCGCCAGCGCCACCACTCGCACGGCGACCGGCAGCAGCACGAGGACGAAGGTCGCAAGCCCAAAGGTATCAGAGGGCACGCCCGAGAAGGCGCTGGTCCCCACCGACTGAATCGCGCTGGCGGCCGCCAGCAGCAGCCCGATGTCCGCGACCTGGACAGCGAGACGAAGGCCGCGGCGCCGGCGCGCCGTCTCGTCGAGTGCCCCGCTCCAGGCCAGGGTGAGCAGCTGGAGCGTGATGTAGACCAGGAGCAGGTTGTGGGCGAAGATCACCCCGCACGTGGCAGCGCTGGTCAGCAGCCAGCCAAACCAGGGATCGCGGCGATCACCACGCAGCCCCAGCCGCGCCAGCATCAGCAACGCCGCGGTGATCAAGGTGACGCTGGCAAACGCCAGCGAGAGCCCGTCGAGCCGGACGGCGAGGTCGGCATACGGAAACGTCGTCAGGTAAGGAACATCAACGTGTTCGCCGGGCGCAAGCCGCACCAGCTCGACCATGGCGATGATCCCGGCGGTGCCCGTCGCGGCCACGGCGATCCAGCCGTTGGTCTTGTGGCGCGGCCGGCGCTGAATAATGGCTGACGCACCCAGCAGAGCAACAAATGGGAGCAGCGCCTGCGCCGCAAGCGGCATGGTTGCTTAGCTCAAGCTGACTAGCGAGCGATGCGGGGCGTGGGGACGGCCCCACCCTGGAGTGGGACTTCTTCGGCGCAGTAGGGGCAGACGCTCCACCCCAGCTTCAGCTGCTTGTTGCAGCGCGGGCAGAGTTTGCTGAACTGCGTCTTGCAGTGCGGGCAGAGGACGTACTGGGAGTCGATCGGCTCGCCACAGCTGGGGCAGGGCCGCAGCTCGCGCGCCGGGCCGCCCGGCTCGGACAACGCCTGAGTCTCGAGCTCCAGCGCACGCCGCTCGGCCATCGTCAGCGGTGGGCGGATGATCATGTAGATGAACAGGCCGAAAATGGGCAGGACCAGCGAGAGGCCGGTGGCGAACACGTGGAACAACACGCTGTTCGAGCGCTCCCGCGCATCCCGGAAGGCCCAGTACGAGAGGCTGAGCCAGAACGCCAGCAGGTAGAAGATCACGATGAAGAGCAGCGGTTTCAGCGACGTTAGATTCGGCAATGCGCCTCCTCAGCACTCACAGAATTTGACTTCAGATACCTTACCCTAATCCGCCGGTTTCACCCAACCGGCCGCGCAGCCGGTCGGCGGCCTCGCGGGCCTGGGCGAGCCGGGCGCGCTCCCGCTCGACGACCGCCCTGGGGGCATTCTGCGTGAAGTCCGGGTTGTTCAGCTTCGCCTCGATCGACTCGATCTCGCGCAGCTTCTTCTGCAGTTCGGTCCGCAGACGCTCCCTCTCGGCCCCGCCATCGCCGGGGAGCCCGAGGCGCACGGTCGTATCGCCGACGACCACCACTGACTGTGGCGTCCCCTCGGGCAGCTTGCCATTGAGCTCTAGCCGGGCCAGCGTGGCCAGGTAGGCCCGGCCGACCCGTTCGGTCAGCAGGCGCCGCGCCGAGGTCACCTCGGCGGGCTGCCGACGTGTTTTTTGCTCTGAAGCCTGACGCACGTTGCGAACGGCCCGCACCACCTCGAGCAGGTGCGCCATCTCCTCGATCAAGCCCCGATCTTCGATCGTCTCGTCGGGCAGCGGCCAGGCCGCGTACATGATCGTCTCGCCCTCGTGGGGCAGCCGCTGCCAGAGCTCTTCCGTCACGAACGGCATGATCGGATGCAGCAACCTGAGGGTGGTCTCCAACACACTGACCGCGACCGCCAGCGCCGTCGCCGTCGAGGTATCGTCAGCTTGCAGCCGTGGCTTGATCAATTCCAGGTAATCGTCGGCAAACTCGTGCCATGTGAACTCGTAGAGCGCATCGATCGCCGGGCCGAACTCGAAACGTTGGAATGACTCGGTCACCATCCGGGTGACCGCGCTGAGCCGTCCGAGGATCCAGGTATCCGCCGGCTCGAGCGTCGCCTCGTCGATCGGCATCAGCGGTGCGCCGTCGGGCAGTTTCGACACCAGCAGCCGGGTCGCGTTCCACAGTTTGTTCGCGAAGAGCTGGTAGGACTTGATCTTTTCCTCGGAAAAGCGGATGTCCTGGCCGCCGGTGCCGAAGTACGCGGTCCAGGCGCGAGTCGCATCCGCGCCGTAACGCTCGATCATGTCGAGCGGATCGACCCCAGTCCCTAGCGACTTGCTCATGCGCCGGCCGTCGGGCGCCAGCACCGTGCCGTGGATCAGGACATCCGAGAAGGGCAGGACGTGCAGAAAGTGCAGGCTCATGAAGACCATGCGCGCCACCCACAGATAGAGGATGTCGCGCGCGGTATCGAGCACCTGCGTCGGATAGAAGCGGCGCAGGTCTTCCGTGTCCGCCGGCCAGCCGAGCGTGACGAACGGCCAGAGCGACGACGAGAACCAGGTATCCAGCACGTCCGGGTCCTGCGTCAGATGCCGGTCGCCGCATTGCTCGCATTGCGGCGGATCCTTGAGGTAGGCGACCGCGTGCCCGTTGGCGCAGGTCCACACGGGAATTCGGTGGCCGAGCCAGAGCTGGCGGGAAATGTTCCAGTCGCGGATATTGCGCATCCAGCGTAGGTACTGCTCGCGCCAGCGCTCGGGGTGGAAGCGCAGAGCATCCGCTTCCGCCACGGCGATCGCCGGCCCGGCCAGCAGCTTCATCCGCACCCACCATTGGGCCGACACGATCGGCTCGATAACCGCCCCGCAGCGGTCGCAGTGGCCGACCGAATGCCGGTAGGGCTCGACTTTCTGCAAGGCGCCCTCGGCGCGCAACATCTCGACGATCCGATCGCGCGCCTTGGCCACCTTGAGGCCATGGAGCTGCGGAATCTCCGGGATGTTCATCCGGCCGTCCAAGCTCAGGACGCTGAGGACCGGCAGATGATGCCGCTCCCCGATGTCATAGTCGGTGGCGTCGTGCCCGGGCGTGACCTTGACCGCGCCGGTGCCGAACTCCTGGTCGACGGCCTCGTCGGCGACGATGGGAACCCGGCGGTGGACGATGGGCAGCATGACGGACTTACCGATCAGGTCTTTGTAGCGCCAGTCGTCCGGGTGGACGGCAACGCCGGTGTCGCCCACCATCGTTTCCGGGCGCGCGGTGGCGACCGGGATCGTCCCGCCACCCTCGACCGGGTAGGCCAGGTAATACAGGTGTCCGTCCTCTTCTTCGTACTGCACTTCGAGGTCGGAAATCGCGCTCTGGTCGCGCGGGCACCAGTTGACGATCCGGGGACCGCGATAGATCAGCCCTTGTTTCCACAGCTGGACGAAGACGTAGCGGATCGCCTCCACGTAGGCCGGGTCCATGGTGAAGCGGATGCGCGACCAGTCGGCGGAGAAGCCGAGGCGGCGCATCTGCTGCAGGATGGTATGACCGGTGGTGTCGTACCACTCCTGCACGAGCTTGTCCCAGGCTTGTCGACCGATCGCTTCCTTGGACGTCCCTTTCTTGGCCAGTTGCTTTTCCAGCACGTTCTGGGTGGCGATCGCCGCGTGATCCGTGCCCGGCACCCAGAGCGCGGCGTTACCGAGCATGCGGTGCCAGCGGACGAGTACATCCTGCAGCGTGTACATGGCGTGCCCCATGTGCAGATCGCCCGTGATGTTGGGCGGTGGCATCGAGATCGTGAACGTCTTGCCGGTCAGGCTCTCGCGCGCCTTGAAGTAGCCGCGCTGCTCCCACGTGTCATACCAGCGCTGCTCGACCGTCTTGGGGTCGTACCTGGTCTCCATCGTTGGCACAGTTTAAGGCGCGTTAGCGGACCAGCGAGGGCGCGGTCTGCTACGCCGGTCGCGGCCGTTCGTCGGCGTTGGCGACGAGGGCTTCTTCAACGCCGGCGGGGTGCGTGAGCTCGGGGAGCGGGATCGTCCCCGTCCTCGGCAGCAGCGCCTCGGCGATCACCTCGTCCATGGTCTTGACGAGCTTGAAGGTCAGGTGCTTGCGGATGTCAGGCGGGATGTCGGTCAGGTCGGCCTCGTTGTCCTCCGGCAGGAGAACGGTGCGAATGCCAATGCGGTGGGCGGCCAGGACTTTCTCTTTCAGCCCGCCGATGGGGAGCACACGACCGCGCAGGGTGATCTCACCCGTGAGCGCGACGTCCGACCGGATCGGTCGCTGCGAGAGCGCGGAGATGATGGCGAGCGCCATCGAGATCCCGGCCGAGGGCCCGTCCTTGGGGATCGCCCCCTTGGGGATGTGGATGTGCAGGTCGAGCTTGTCGCGGAAATCGACCGGGATGCCGAGTGCCTCGGCATTCGATCGCGCGTACGACAGCGCGGCCCGCGCCGACTCCTGCATTACGTCGCCCATCTGCCCGGTGAGATTCAGGTTGCCCTTGCCCGGCATGGTGATCACCTCGATCGTCAGCAGCACGCCGCCAACTTCGGTCCAGGCGAGCCCGTTGGCGACGCCCACGAGCGGCTCCTTGTGCCCCTCGTCGGGCTTGTACCGCGGCGGCCCGAGCAGGTCATCCAGCCGGCGCGGCGCGATCGTCATCCGGCGGGTCTTGCCCTTGACGACCTCACGCGCGACCTTGCGGCACACGCCGGCGATCGATCGTTCCAGGTTGCGGACGCCGGCCTCGCTCGTGTAGCGGCTGATCATCGTGGAGACCGCCGGCCTGGTGATCTCGATGTGCTTCTCGGTCAGGCCATGATCGGCGAGCTGCTTGGGGATCAGGAACTCGCGCGCGATCACCATCTTTTCCTCGGCGGTATAGCCGGGGAGGTTGATCACCTCCATCCGATCGAGGAGCGGCCGCGGGATCGAGTAGTAGACGTTCGCAGTGGTAATGAACAGGACCTCCGAAAGATCGAAGGGGATTTCCAGGTAGTGATCCGAGAAGTGCTTGTTCTGTTCCGGGTCAAGGACCTCGAGCATCGCCGAGGCCGGATCCCCTCGAAAATCCGATGACATCTTGTCGATCTCATCCAGCAGGAACACCGGATTGCGGGTACCGGCTTCGCGCAGGCCCTTGATGATCCGTCCCGGCATCGAGCCGACGTACGTCCGCCGGTGCCCGCGGATCTCGGCCTCGTCGGACACGCCGCCCAGCGACACCCGAACAAATTTCCGCCCCAACGCGCGGGCGATCGAGCGGCCAAGGCTGGTCTTCCCCACGCCGGGCGGCCCAATGAAGCAGAGGATTGGCCCCTTGGGCGACTTCGTCAGCTGGCGCACGGCCAGGAATTCCAGGATGCGCTCCTTGATCTTTCGCAGGCCATGGTGATCCTCGTCAAGCACCTTCTCGGCTGCCCGCAGGTCGGTGACGTCCTCGCTGGACGCGTGCCAGGGCAGAGAGACGACCAGGTCGAGGTAGCTATGCAGCCCCGAGATCTCCGGCGACCCCGGCGGCATCCGCTCCAGGCGATCGACGTCCTTGAGCAGGCGCTCCTCGATTGCTTCGGCCAGCTCCAGCGCCCTAACGCGTTCGCGTAACTCGTCGAGCTCGGTCAGTTGCGCCTCTTCTCCACCAAGCTCTTCCTGGATGACGCGCATCTGCTCCTTGAGGTAGAACTCCTTCTGCCGCCGGTCGATTTGCTGCCGGACACGCTGCCGGATGGAGCGGTCCATGTCGAGGATCTCGATCTCCCGCTGCAAAACGGTGGAGAGTTTCTCGAGGCGCGCATTCATCTGGAAGGTCTCCAGCACGTCCTGCTTGTCGGTCACGCCGATGCCCAGGTTGGAGGCTACGATGTCTGCCATCCGGCCGGCATCCTCGACGCCGCGTACGGTGAGGTTGACCTCTGGCGGCACTTTCTTGTCGAGCTCGACGTAGCGGTCAAAGAGGTCGACCACACCACGCATCAGGCCCTCCACCTCGGGCGACGGCAGAAAGTCCTCGTCCAGCAAGGCGACCTCTACCCGGAGGTGCGATTCGGTCTCGATAAAGCGGTCGATCACTGCCCGTGATGACCCCTCGATCAGGACTTTGATGGTGCCATCGGGCAGCTTGAGCATCTGGACGACCTCGCCGATCACCCCCACGCGATAGAGGTCCTCCTGCTTGGGGTCCTCGCAATCGGCCTGGCGCTGGGTGCAGATGAACACTTGCTTTCCCTGCCCCATCGCGGCCTCGAGCGCGTTGATCGATCGTTCCCGCCCGACATAGAGGGGCACGATCATGTGCGGAAAGAGAACGACGTTCTTGAGGGGAAGGAGCGCTAGCTGGATGGTGGCCGGCCCGCCGGTCACAGTCGACAAGATCGTCCTACGCGGTCTGCTCGGGCGCGATCTCCTCGAGCTCTTCTTCCGAGTACATCTCGGGCTCCATGCTGAGGTTGACCGACTTCTCCGTGATGACGCATCGTTTGACCTCCGGGCGTGACGGAACTTCGAACATGGAGTTCAAGAGGATGTCCTCGATAATGCTCTTCAGCCCGCGCGCCCCGGTGCCACGCTGGAGCGCCTTCTTGGCGATCGCGGTTAGCGCCGCCGGCTCGAAGACAAGCTGGACGTCATCCAGCGCGAAGAACTTCTGGTACTGCTTGACGAAGGCGTTCTTGGGCTCGGTGAGGATCCGGATGATGTCCGATTCGTCCAGGTAATCCAGGGTGACGCCGATCGGCAGACGGCCGACGAATTCGGGGATCAGGCCGTACTTCAACAGGTCCATCGGCTGGAGTTGCTTGAGGATCTTAGTCGTCTCCTTGGTGCGATTGGAGTGGACCTCGGAGCCGAAGCCGATCTGCTTGTGGCCGATCCGGTGCTCGATGATCCGCTCCAGGCCGTCGAAGGCGCCGCCGCAAATGAAGAGGATGTTGGTGGTGTTGATCTGGATGAAGTCCTGGTGGGGATGCTTGCGGCCGCCCTGCGGAGGAACGTTGGCGATGGTGCCCTCCAGGATCTTGAGCAGGGCCTGCTGCACACCCTCGCCCGAAACATCGCGGGTGATCGAGGGGTTGTCTGACTTGCGAGCGATCTTGTCGATCTCGTCGATGTAGATGATGCCCCGCTCGGCACGGGCGATATCGAAGTCGGCGGCCTGGATCAAGCGGAGCAGGATGTTCTCGACGTCTTCGCCGACGTAGCCGGCCTCCGTCAATGAAGTGGCGTCGGCAATCGAGAAGGGGACGTCGATGATCTTGGCCAGCGTCTGCGCCAGCAGCGTCTTGCCGCAGCCGGTCGGGCCGACCAGCAGCACGTTCGACTTCTGCAGCTCGACGTCGCCCGCCATCTTGCTGTGGGCGATGCGCTTGTAGTGGTTGTAGACGGCGACCGAGAGCACGCGCTTGGCATGGTCCTGGCCGATGACGTACTGATCGAGAGCCGCGTTGATCGTCTTCGGGTTGGGGATCAGCCCACCCTTGGTGCGCTTCTGCGAGGTGGTCTTGGTGTCCTCTTCCAGGACCTCCTGGCAGAGATCGATGCATTGATCGCAGATGTAGACGCCGGGACCCGCCACCAGTTTGCGCACCTGTGACTGGTCCTTCCCGCAGAAGGAGCAGCGCGTGTGCCGGCGGCGATCCTCGCGTTCGTTCATCGGGACGTCTTGGGACCTTCCCGTTCGGGTTCGGGCCGCGGATCCGGCCGGCCACTGCCGGCGGTGCTCAGCTCGAGACGGCCATCCTTAGCGGCGGGGTCGCTCGGGCGGGCGGTGCTGAGGATGATGTCGTCGATGATGCCGTAACCCTTGGCTTCTTCGGCACTCATGAAGAAGTCGCGCTCGGTGTCGCGCTCGATCTTCTCGATCGGCTGGCCGGTGTGCTGCGCCAGGATGTCGTTGAGAGTCTTGCGGATACGCAGGATCTCCATGGCGTGAATCTGGATGTCCGAGGCCTGGCCCTGGAAGCCACCGGACGGCTGGTGGATCAGGATGCGGGTGTTGGGCAGCGCGAAGCGCATTCCCTTGGTGCCGCCGGCCAGGAGCACGGTCGCCATGCTGGCCGCCAGACCCATGCACACCGTGGAAACCCGCGGGCTGACGTAGCGCATGGTGTCGTAGATGGCCAACCCGGCGGTCACGACGCCACCTGGGCTGTTGATGTAGATGTTGATGTCCTTGTCGGGGTCTTCCGAGGCGAGGAAGAGCAACTGCGCCATGACGACGTTGGCGACCTGATCATCGATGGGAGTGCCGATGAAGATGATTCGGTCCTTGAGCAGCCGGGAATAGATGTCGAAGGCGCGCTCACCGCGGTTGGTGGTCTCGATGACCATGGGGATGAGGGCTTCGGGACGCCGGCTGAGCCGTTCGAAATTCATGCCTGGCTCTCCTGTCGTCATTATAGGGTCCAATTCTTACAATCCAGTCTTCCGCGTACTCACTTTTGAATACGCATCAGGTCAGCGTCCTTTCTTCTGCCGCGTGCGCTTCTCTCCCCCCGACGCCGATTTCCCCGCACTCTCCAGCTCTTTCGCTTCCGAGGGCGGCTCCATTGTATCCGAAGATTCTGGGGCCGCCACGCTGCTCAAATGGTCAATCGTCTTGCGCATCAAAAGCTGGTGGCGGAAGTAGGCCCGCACCGGGTCGGCGGTACGCAGGTCCCCATGTCGATGACCGGCGTGATCCTCCTCAGCCAGGGCATTGCCGACCGCCTCGTCAACCTCGGCGTCGGACACGGTGACGCCCTCGCGCTCGGCGACCGTTTCCAAAGCGAGCTCGAGCCGAACCTTCTGCACCGCCGCGGGGCGCTGTTCCGCCTTGAGCACCTCCATCGAGGTGTTGGTGTACTGCAGATACCGGTCCATCTTCACGCCCGACTCTTGCAGGCGACCCTCCAGCTCCTTGATGCGGCGTGAGACCTCGCGCTCGATGAGCGCCTCAGGGACCTCCGCCTCCATCCGCTCATCCAGCGCCTTGAGCACATCGTTCTCGAAACGCTGTTCGTCGGCCTGGTGGGCCGCCTCCTGCAGCTCGTCGTGCACCTCCTGCCGGAGCTCGTCAAACGTCTGTCCACGTCCGACCTGCTTGGCCAGCTCGTCATCCAGCGGGGGCAGCCGGCGTTCCTTGATCGTCTTCACGGTTATGCGAAAGGCGACGTTCTGGCCGGCCAGATCTTTCTTAGGGTAGTCGGCCGGGAGCGTTAGCGCGATGTCACGGGTTTCGCCGGGCGCTTGCCCCAGGAGACCTTCGGCCAGGCCCGTGATCAGGCGATCCTTGTCGACCTCGAGCTGCGCGTCGGTCTCGCTTTCGCCGATCAGCACCGCTCCGGATTTGATGATGTGGGTGTCGATCGTCAGAAAATCGCCGGCCTGCACCGGCCGCTCGACGGCATGCAGCTCGGCGAAGCGCGCACGCAACCGCTCGAGCGCCTCGTCGACCTCCTTGTCGCCGACCTCGCTGTGCGGGCGCGGGACCCTGATGTCGTTGTAGTCCTTGAGCGCGATCTCGGGCTTGATCGACACGGTCGCCGTGAACTTCATCGGCTGGCCGCGGTCGAACTGCTGCACCTCGACGCGCGGCACGTCGATCGGATCGAGGCCGGCTTCGTCGAGCGCCGAGTTGTAGGCGGTTGGGAGGATCAAGTCAAGGGCCTCCTGGCGGAGCGCCGGCCAGCCGATCTCCCGCTCGACCATCGGTCGCGGCGCCTTGCCCGGCCGGAAGCCCGCGATCCGCACGCGTGGCGCCAGCCGGCCATAGGCCTGGTCGATCGATCGCGACACCTGCTCGGCGTCGACTTCCACCGAAAGAATGACTTGCGAGCCCGGCTTACGCTCGGTATCGACTTTGACCGCGGCCACGGGTTTTACGCTACCAGTTCGCCCCGAATTCGCATACGTCCGAGTGGGCTAGCCGACCGGGGCTGGCTCCGGGAGCTCGCGCAGTCGGGGAAGCGGCGAGAACCAGACCGGGAGCGAGGCCACCAGAGAGCCCAGCGCCGCCAGCAGGATCGTTTGACGCAGTCCGATGGCACCGCCCAGCAGGCCACCAATCAGGCTGCCAATAGGGATCGCGCCCCAGCCCAGTAGGCGCATCGATGCGTTCGTCCGGCCGAGCAGCGCCGGAGGCGTGATCGCCTGCCGCACGCTGAGGTTGTTCACGGTCCAGACCACCGCCGCGACGCCGTAGAGGAAAAAGCCAGTGGCAACCAGGGGCCCGACGAACGCTCGCGGGCCGAGGGCGTAGAGGAGTGGGCTGCTGGAGGCCAGCACCGCGGCGACAACGATGGTGCGGCCCACCCCGAGCGCGGCGCTGACACGACCCGCGATCAGGGCACCGACCACGAAGCCGACGCTCCCGAGGGAGAAGATCACCCCCACGCCGGCCGCTCCAAGCCCAACCTCAGAAACCAGATATAGGAGCAGGACGGCGAACACCATCCGCCCGAACAATTGCGTCAAGCCGGCGGTCATCACCATCGCCCGCAGGATCGGCTGCCGCCATACGAACCGTAGGCCATCGGCAATCTCGCGGCGGACGCCCACCTCGGCTTCTGCGCGCACCGGGGCCGGTTCTTCTCGGTGGATGTTGAACAGCAAGCCTGCCGAGGCCAGGTAGCTCACCGCGTCGACGATCACCGCGGTTGGGGCGGTGAGCAAGCTGATCAGTGAGCCACCAAGTGCCGGACCGATGACCGAGGCGCTCTGCTCGCTGATCTGCAACCGGCTGTTGGCGGTGATGAACTGGTCGCGATCGACGACGGCCGGTAGGTACGACTGGTAGGCGATGTCGAACAACACGGTGAACGAGCCCACCAGGAACGCCACGACGTAGAGCTGCGGCATTAACAGAACGTGCCAGATGGCCGCCGCAGGGATCGAGAACAGGATGAATGCCCGGGCGAGATCGCTCGCGATCAACACCGGTCGACGGCGCAGGCGATCGACCCACACCCCGACCACCAGGCTCAAGAGGAGGATCGGCAGGAATTGCACCGCGTTGAGGACGCCGATCTCAAAGGGTGCCGCGTGCAGGGTGGTAATCGCAATGAACGGAATAGCCAGCTCGCTCACCTGCGTTCCGAGCTGGCTCACGGAGGTCGCCAGCCACAGGTTCCAGAAGGCGCCCCGGTCAGCCATCGATGACCCGGTCGACGGCAGCAGCCACAGCGAAGAACCCCGCAAGCTCGGCAGCGCCAACCCGTTGGCGCACCTGCGCTTCGAACCCGTCGAGCACCTGCCGGACGGTCGTCGCGGCCCGCTGACCCGCAGGCGTCAGCAGCAGGAGCAGGGAGCGTCGGTCGGTGGGATGGCGCGACCGCCGGATCAGCCCACGCGTTTCGAGCCGGTCAAGCACTCCCGTGAGGGTCGACGGCTGGATGCCGAACGCGCGCAGCAGATCGGCCGGCGTCTGGCCGCCTTTTCGGAGGTGCCACAGCACATGCACCTCCAGATCGGTGACATCAAGCTGAGCCAGCCGCTGCTGGACGTAGCGGCCCGAACGCTGCCCGAGGCGTTCCAATTCACGGAGCACGCGGCGAGCTGTCTCAGGTTGCGGTTCGGCCATAAAGTCCCAAACCGCATTATACTAAACCGAAATACTTTGGGAGAATAGTTCTTAGGTGGGGGCTCGAGCACCCCTGCTCACGGTCAAGGCCGATCCGCTATTTGACGCGTCGAGATCGCGAGTGTTGATGAAGCGATCGGATGGCTCGCAGATCGTGGATGAAGCGTCGAATGAGAATGGTTCCGGCCAATCCTAGGCAGAAAACAACTGCTCCGCCGAGCACCGTTACCGTTCGGGTCTCCATCAATGCAGCCGTGATGACGGTGAGCGGAACCAGGACCAATGCTGCCAGCTGTGCAGCGGTTCGAGCTCCCCTCAGTCGCTCACGATCCTCTCGGCGCCAATCGCGGCGGTCTGGGCTAGGAATCTGACCGGCGAAATGGGGTCCTTCCAGATCGTCGGAGGGCGCCTCATGTTCCATGTAATAAGAGTAACTAGAGAAGAACCGGTATTCGGGGATTCCGCCATTCCTACCCGTCCGTAGATGACCATTGACCCGGCCGCATGTGGCCGGGAGGGATTTCGTATGTGTGCGGGCGGAGGGACTCGAACCCTCATGGCTTGCGCCACACGGTCCTAAGCCGTGCGCCTGTACCAGTTCGGCTACGCCCGCAGGGCAGACATGAATATACCCACGTACCATTGCTGCCGTGAGCGCCCTGAGCATCGCCCCGGCGGTTCGCGATGCCATAGCCTCCGGTGCGGCGGTTGTCGCTCTCGAATCTGCCGTGATCACGCATGGCCTCCCCAGGCCCGCCGCCATCGACGCCGTCCGGCGCCAGTGGGAGGCCTGCGAGAAGGCC
>DATEHI010000139.1:0-4069 GCA_035279665.1 Candidatus Dormiibacterota bacterium
CACCGTCTGGCCCGGTGAGATCACAGGCATCGTCGAGGATCCGACCGTCAGCCAGGTCAAGGGCAAGGTCTCGTACATCCCGATTCCGCAGGGCCCCAGCGGCAAGGGTGTGGCGATGATGGGCAACTGGCTGCTCGGCATTCCCAAGGGTTCGAAGAACGGTTCAGCGGCAGCCGACTTCATCAAGTGGATGCTCAGGACCGACAAGATGCGCAACTACGTCGCCCAGGGCGGCATCCCGATCCGCAACAGCATCCTCAATGACACGTCGCTCGCTTCGGCGAACCCCTACTTCAAGGCACTGGCAGCCTCCTTCGCGGCTGTGCCGAACTGGCGGCCGCGGACCGACCAGTGGGGCGCCGTCGAAACTTCGTATGGGACGGCGATGAACGCTGCGGTGGCCGGCCTCCTGACCCCGGCGGCCGCCATGCAGAAGGCGGCGGGCGAAATCCGCACGTTGATGAAGGCCGCCAACTACCCGTCCTGAGCGAACCGTCCTACATTTGACGATGTGAGCCGCGTGGTCGCCGAACGCCCGGTCCCAACCGGTTCGAAACCGGTGGGGGCCGGTCGGCGCCGGCGGAGTCGGCAGGAGCGGCTCGCCTACACGATCCTCCTGCCAGCGCTCGGCACCATCTTCGTGATCGTCACGATCCCCTTCGTGATCGCGGTCTGGCAATCGGTCACCCTGGACGACGGCACGTTCGTCGGCCTCCGCAACTACGGGCGCGCCCTGGGCAATCCCCTCTTCGTCGACGCGCTGCGCGCCACCGGACTGTACGCCTTGATCGTTCTCCCGACCGAGACCCTGCTTGGCCTCGGATTCGCGCTGCTGGTTCATCGCGCCGTCAAGCGCGCCGGGCTGCGGGCGACACTCTACGTGCTGGCCGTTGTGCCACTGGTCGTCCCGCCGGTCGCCGTGGGCGTGGTGGCGCGGCTGATCTACGCGCCCGGCTACGGCGTGCTGAACTACGTGTTGCATTCGCTTGGCATCACGCACTCCGACATCCAGTGGCTGGGGGTCCCCATTCTCGCCATGGGTTCGGTGGCAAGCGTCGACATCTGGCAGTGGACGCCATTCGTCTACCTCGTGCTTTTTGCCGGCCTGCAGACGGTTCCCAAGGAGTCTGTCGAGGCAGCGCAGGTCGACGGCGCCACCTGGTGGACGCAGTTCGTCTACATCGAGCTGCACTACCTGCGACCGCTTTTTCTGCTGATCCTGTTCTTTCGGGTGGCCGACGTGCTCCGCGTCTTCGACCATGTCTACATCCTCACGGGTGGCGGCCCCGGGACGGCCACCGAGTTGCTCAGCCTCTACATCTACCGGATCGAGTTTCGATTTTTCGACGGAGGGCAGGCCGCGGCGCTCGCCGTGATGGTGCTGGTCTCGATCAGCATCCTCTACTCGCTCGTGACGCGGGCCCTCCCGCTGGAGCGCGCCTGATGCGCAGCCGCGGTGCCGCCATCTGGGCCCGGATCATCCTGATCGTCGCCGGCCTGGGCGTAGCCGGCTTTCTCTACGCGTTCCCGCTCTACTGGCTGATCGCAACGTCGCTGAAAAGCAAAGCGGAACTGTATCAGTCGATCACGCTCTTCCCGCAGCACCCGAGCTTGAACTCCTACGCCAGCGTCCTTTTCGATCGCGGCTTCTGGGTCTTGCTCAAGAACAGCGTGATGGTCTGCGCCGCCACCGTTGTGGTTACGATCGCCGTCGGGCTGGTGATCACTTACCCGATCACGCGGCTTTCCGTGCCCCCGCAGCTGCGCGTTGGTGTCCTGAACTGGGCGCTCTCACTTCGCTTCCTACCGCCCGTCGCCGTGGTGGTCCCCTATTTTGCGATCGTCCGTACGTTACAGATCTACAACCAGCCGATCGCGCTGATCGGCATCTACTCACTGTTCAATTTGCCGTTTGCGATCTGGATGCTGAAAGGCTTTCTCGCGGAGATCCCCATCGAGCTCGAAGAGGCAGCCCTGGTTGATGGCGCCAACCGCTGGACCTCGTTCCGCCGGGTGCTCCTGCCGCTGGCCACCCCCGGCCTGCTGGCGGCGGCGACGATCGTCTTTACGTTTGCCTGGAGCGAGTTTCTCTTCGCCCTGATCCTCACCGCCACGCCGCAGTCCCAGACGTTCCCGGTCGGCGTTCAGGGCCTGGTCACCCAGTTCGAGATCATCTGGAACGACATGGCAGCGTCGGGTGTTATCGCCATGTCCGTGCCGCTCGTCCTGATGGTGATCGCGCGCAAGTACATGGTGGCCGGACTGACCTTCGGCGTCATCCGCGAGAAGTGATGGCGGCGATCTACCTGAACGGCGCAACGCTGATGACGACGCCGACGCAACGCGTGCTGGCGATTGCGCGCGAAACGGGGTACGCCGGGATCGAGGCACGCGCCGAGCGCCTGCTGAAAGACGCGGCCGAGGTGCGCGCCGCCGCTGCCATCGTGCGGCCCAAGGACGTCCTGACCCTGAACGGCGTGGCCCTCACCGTTCAGGCCGACGGCCGGATGGACCGGAGACTTATTGAGGATGACTTGAAACCCCGACTGCAGATCTGCCAGGACCTCGGCGCCCCGTACCTGCTGGCGATCCCCCCACGAGCGGCGGGGCTCGAAACGCGCCGGGCCATGCCGGCGACGCGCGATGCCCTCGAGCTGGCCCGCGACCGAGCCGATCGGCTGGGCATCCGCATCGCCTTCGAGTTTCTCGGCTTCGGCGACTGTCCGATCAACACGCCCGAGATCGCCACCGAGACCGTAGACGGCATCGACGGCATCGATCTCGTGCTCGATTCCTGTCACTGGTATGCGAGTGGCAGCCGGCCGCTGGACGCCTTTCCGGTCGAGCGGCTGGCGCTGGTGCACCTGAATGACGCGCCGGATAAGCCGCCGCGGGAGATCGAGGACGAAGACCGCCTGCTCCCCGGCGAGGGGGTCATTCAACTCAAGACCTTGCTCGCCGCGCTCAAGGCCCGTGGCTACACCGGGCCCTGGAGCCTCGAGACCTTCAATCCCGGCTACTGGAAAGAGGACCCTGAAGACATCGCCCGCCGCGGCCGCGCGGCAATCGACGCGTTATTCGGTAACTAAGGCGGGCTCAGCGAAACGAATGACGCGGTGTCGCAAAGCGCATCATCGACAATCCGGATGCCTTGCGCGAGAGCCATGGAACCCTGCACCAGACCGGCGTGAGGAGGATCCCTGCATGTGGCGAACCCCCCGGTCCCATGCGGTCGGCGGCACCGCTACCGCAGGAGCGCGCCGCGGCCGAGTTCGGATCGATCATCAACGACGATTCATCGACGGCGTCGAACTGCGAGGCCGGGATCGTTTTGAGCTCGCTCAGTAGGCTGTCGGGCCACGCGGCGTCTTCAGTCCCACTGAAGAACCAGTTACTGCCGTTATCAGCCAGGATCAGCCCGTAATGCTGCATGGCGACCAGAATGACCTTGGCCTGCGTGCTGAAATGCGAGATATCGTAGGTTGACTTCAGGCGGAAACGCGCACCCATCGGTGGTAGCGCTGCGTTGTTGGCAGCGCCGGCCTGGTGCCGCGCGGGCCAGAGGAAGCTCCGGTCCGACTGCTGTGCGGTGAAGCGGATCGCGTGTTTGATGGCACCGGCCTGCACCTCGTCCCAGCGAACGAGGCCGGGAAAGATGGGCAGCCCTGCGGCGTCCGCCGAGGTCCAGCCGAGGGGACGCAGCGCATCCGAGCCGAGCGGGAAGATGGCGCCGGACCCTGCTGTCCATGTCGATCCGCTGCCTGACAGACCAAACAGTTCGTAGAGCGTGCAGGTGTCCTTGTTGATGATCAGCGCGTGGCGATCGCTGCCGTTCTCAATCAGCGTGTCGGGCCCCAGCGGGTACGGGCCCGGGTCGCTCTCGCTCGCGTACTGAAAGGTCACCGACACCGTCGCGTGCGTGTGGTCGACGACGTTGAAGGGAAACCCGTAGGGAGGCCCACCGAAGTCCGGGTGGAGCTTGGTCGTCGACGATGCCATCGACGCCAGCCACTGGGTGCTTTGTCCGTTGACCGGCAGCGCCGAGATGTCCGTGTTCCAGATGTTGTCG
>DATEHI010000140.1:0-3491 GCA_035279665.1 Candidatus Dormiibacterota bacterium
CGAACAACCTCCAGGATCTCCTGGTCAGTCGCCGCCGGGGGCCTCGGACCGCTGAGAAGCTGACGAGCAACGGCCAGAGACCGAGCGGCCCTGAGAGTGACTTTGCGCACGTGCCGAACGATATCGGACGCTTGGGTCAAAGCTGGAGCGGGAGACGGGACCCTACGTCGCAAGTACCAAGCAGCCGGTCCAATTCCGCTATCGACTTGACTGAAGAGAACACCACTCGGAGGTACGTCCGCTTACCGTCCGCCGATTGAAGGTGTAACGATTTCGCTTCGGCCGCCGCAGAAGACAGACCGCAATCCTCCAGCCTAGGCTGGGCCTCACGCGAAAGCGATTCGGCAACCAATCGAGTTTGATGCGCATTTCGCTGAATCCGATCACCGTTTCGGAGTTTTCGATCACCCCTCCGTGGGGTCGTCCGGCAGCGGCGTGCCGGTCATCTTGTCCCCGGTGTAATCACCTCCTCGTGAAGATCGTGAATCGACAGGTTTTGGGGGTCGCGGCCCATGGTCAGCTGGCGTCCTGTGGCATCGTAGCGGCTCGTTTTCGAGAGGGTGACGGTCTAACGGCCTTTTCGGAGGGGTTGTGGTCGTTATCGTCATCGGGCGGCGCGACGGGCAGGTCCGCCTGGTCGCTCCTGAGCGAACGGCCGCGGAGCTTGAGCTCGATGCGCACGGCGTTGTGGACGAGTCTGTCGAGGATGGCATCGGCCAAGGATGGGTCGCCGAGGGAGTCGTGCCATTCACCGATGGGCAGCTGACTGGTAACGATGGTGGCGCGAAGTTGGGAGCGGTCCTCAATTACCTCGAGCAGATGCGCGGATTGGTCGGAGGTCAGCGGTCGGAGCGCGAAGTCATCGATGACCAAAACGGCGACGCGCGCCATCGAGATCATCAGACGAGGCAGACGACCGTCGGCGCGTGCGATCGAGAGTTCGTCGAGCATGCGCGGCGCGCGCACGTACAGCGCGGTGTGTCCGCGGCGAAGGGCTGCGTGGGCGATGGCACAGGCGAGGTAGGTTTTGCCGGAGCCGGTTGCTCCGGAGATGAGGATGTTGTTGTGGGCTTGGACCCACTGCGCCTCGGCGAGGTTGAGGACCAAGGTGCGATCGAGCCCGCGCGGGTGGTGGAAGTCGATGTCCTCCACGCAGGCGGGCATACGCAGTTTGGCCGCCTTGAGGTTGCGCTCGAGCCTGCGGTTCTCGCGCTCCTGCAACTCGCGGTCGGCGAGCAGGCCCAGCCGGTCTTCGAATGAAAGTGCCTGGTAGTCGGACCTTTCGAGCTGCTCAGCGAAGGCGCGCGCCATTCCGTTCAGGTTGAGCGCGTAGAGCTTGTCCTTGGTCGGCGTCAGAAGCATTGCGATGACCTCTCATTGGTAATAGGCGGAGCCACGCACGTTCTCGTGCTGGCGGGGCGGATATGCAGCGCTGGCCGTGGGCAGCGCCTGGCGGTCGAGCCGGTTGCGCAGGATGGAATTGACGGTGTGGTAACTGAAGGAGCGAATCGCCAGCGCGCGCTCGCACGCCGCCTCGAGTCGCTCGGCTCCGTACTGCCGGCCCAGACGCATGACGCCCAGGCAGGAGCGGAAGCCCTGTTCGGGATGTGGACGCGAACTCATGATTCCGTCCATCAGGGCTGCGGTGTTGGGACCAGACCTGTGGCCCCAGTTGAGAAGTCGCCCTGGGGTCCACTCGGCGTGTCGCCGATGTGAACTCGGCATGTGCTCTTTCTGGGTTGTGTGCTTGCCGACCTTGTAGCTGCGCAGGTGGCTGGCGACACGCCGGTGTTTGTGGAAGATCTCGACCGTGGTCGCGGTGTAGCGGGCGTCGCAATACTCGCGGACCAGGCTGGAGGGCACGCTGTAGAAGTGGCGCTCGATGTCGAGGTGGTAGTCGGGGCCGACCTTGAGGCCGACCCGCCAGTGACCGAATTCGTATCGGCGCTCCGGCAACTGTCGCAGGGCCGGCCGGTCGATCTCGTCGAACCAGCTCTGGCGCGAACCAGGGAGCTTTTTGAAGGGCCGCTCGTTGACCCACACCAGAAGTTCGCGGATGGCCTGGTTGACCTCGGCGTAGCTGTCGAAGACGCGGTCTCGCAAGCGGGCGAGCAGCCAGCGCTCTGCCACCAGCACACCCGATTCGACCTTGGCCTTATCCCTCGGCTTCCGCGCCCGAGCCGGCAGGATGCCCACTCGGTAATGGGCGCCCATCTCTTCGAAAGTTGCGTTGACGTTGGGCTCGTATCGATGCGACTTGGTGACCGCTGACCAGAGGTTGTCGCACACCGAAAGCTCCGGACAGCCACCCATGAATTCGAAGCAGTTGATGTGACCTTGTATCCAGAAGGGCAACTCCTGCGACGGCATCGCCTCCGCATAGATGTAGTTGCTCGCTCCCATGACCGCGACGAAGAGTTCGGCCATCGTGATGACGCCGGTCGCCGGGTTGCGGATCTTGATGGCCTTCTTGCCGGCGAAGTCCACGAAGAGCTTGTGGCCGGCGCGGTGCTCTTGGCGCATGACCAAGTCGCAGCGCTGCTCCCAGCGCCGGTAGTAGCGGACGAACTGCGTGTACTCGTAGCTCTGGGGATGCGATGCCTTGAAGTCCATCCAGAGCAACATCAGGGTCACTCCGACCCTCTTCAGCTCGCGATGGACCCAGGCCCAATCCGGCACCGGACGGGTTTCCTTGGGTGGCGAGGGTTCCTGCGCAAACAGTTTCTTCTCGAGCTCGCCGTCGTCCATGCCCTCGGGCAAGGGCCAGCCGAAGCCACAGCGCACGGCTCGCGCCACATGGTCGGCGACGGTCGTGTACGGCAGCCCAGTGATGGCCGCGACTGTGCGCAGGGTCATGCCCTCGCCCAGCCTCAGTCGTAGAAGTTCTCGGATCTTGCGCATGACGATTCGGGGTCGGGGCATCGGCATCTCCTGGGACGTGGAATGGAACTTGTCCCAACGAGGATGCCTTGCCCTTCTACCTCACGCCGCTGCCTTCTGGACTCTCCTCAACGGTTGATCGGATTGCTCCGAAATGGTTGATCGGATTCGAGCGAAACGACTGATCGGATTGGCGCGGAATCCGCACCTGACAGGGCGAATGTGTTCACTTAGGCGAGTCGGAAGGTAATCGAACAAGTGGATTGGTACCTGCGGCGCTTATACCGCGTCTCCCCCTCCGATCTCGCCGGAAAGCGTGGTCGCGCAAATCAACGTGGGCGCCAGCCGCGGAGCACCGACCGCGCCCGATCCGTCGGCCAACCTAGCGCCCGCGCGATCTCGACGTAGTGGGGTGCCACTCCAGTCTCGACGTAGCCAATCAAGACACGCTGGTAGAGGCGCGCTTGGTCGCTCGGCACCGCCCAAGCGGCTGAGTGACGATCCCTGGTGATTGATCTCGTCACGTCGCGCGCAGAAAGTCTGCCAGTCGTACTCGCCGTACTCGAGGGCCGGGGGCGGTATGGGATGGTGGGAAATGGCGTGTCTGGCCA
>DATEHI010000141.1:0-13942 GCA_035279665.1 Candidatus Dormiibacterota bacterium
AGCCGCCGGCGGCCAGCGCGTCGGCGCGGGTGCAGGTTACCAGCTGGCCCGCGATGCCGCAGCTCCAGCCCGTCCCTGAGGCGGTCGACGGGGTGAGTCCGGCGGGCAGCGTGTCGGAGACCGTGACGAGCCCGCTTGTCGGAACAGGGCCGATGTTGTTCACGACCAGCTGGTAGGTGCCATTCGTGCCGCGGACGAACGGATCGACATGGCTCTTTGCGATCGTGAGGTCGGGCACCAGCAGGCCGTTCACGGTCGCGCTTGACGAGTCATTCGCGGCATTCGGGTCGGTCTCGTTCTCGCCGGTCTTGGTCGCGGTATTCGTGTGGGAGCCCGCGGTCGTAACGGTCGCGGTCAGGGTCAAGCTCACGGAGGCACCGTTCGCCAGCGCGCCGATGTTCCATACGCCGGTGCCGCTCGTGTAGGTACCCTGGCTTGGATTCGCGGACACGAAGGTCAGCCCGGCTGGGAGTTGGTCGGTCACCACCACGCCGGTCGCATTCGACGGTCCAAGGTTCAGGACGGTGATGGTGAAGTCGACGTTGCTGCCGACAAGGACCGAACCGCTGCTGGCGCTCTTCGCGACCCCAATATCGGCCTGTGAAGTGATCGTCGTCAAATCGGACGCGGAATCGTTCGCGGTGTTGACCTCACCGCCGCCGGCGACAGTCGCGGTGTTGGTCAGCGGGCTGGTCGCCGCCTGGCTGACCGAGACCACGGTGCTGATCGCCGGGTACGACGCCCCGGCGGCCAGTGCGTCGGAGCGGGTGCAGGTTACGGTCTGTCCCGCGATAGCACAACCCCATCCAGTCCCGGACGCGGTCGAGGGGGTGAGTCCGGCCGGCAGCGTATCGGAAACAGTCACCAAGCCGCCCGAGGCAACTGGCCCGATGTTGCTGACGGTCAGGCTGTAGTTGCCGGTTGAGCCGCGGACAAACGATCCGACGTGCGACTTCGCGATCGTCAGGTCGGGCGCCTGTCCGGTAATGGTCACGCTGGCGGTGTTATTCGCGGCATTGGGGTCGGTCTCGTTCTCGGCGGTCTTGGTCGCGGTGTTCGTCAACGGTCCGCTCGTGGTCACCGTTGCGGTCAGGCTCAACGTGACCGAGGCACCGTTCGTCATCGCGCCGATGTTCCAGATCCCGGTGCCGCTGGTGTAGGTGCCCTGCGAGGGCACCGACGAGACGTACGTCAGCCCCGCGGGCAACAGGTCGGTGACCTGAACGCCGCTCGCGTTCGAGGGGCCATTGTTGGTCACCGTAACGGTGAACGTGACGTTCGAGCCGACCATGACCGTGCCGCTGCTTGCGATCTTGGCGACCCCGATATCGGCTTGCGAGGTAATCGCCGTCGAATCGGAGGACGAGTCGTTCGCGGTGTTGATCTCGTTCCCACCGGCGACGGTCGCGGTATTGACCAGCGGGCTCGTCGCCGACTGCGCGACCGAGACGATGATCGTGATCACCGGATACGAGGTTCCGGCAGGCAAGGCGTCCGAACGGGTGCAGGTCACCGTCTGGCTCACGATGCTGCAGGTCCATCCCGTTCCCGACGCGATCGACGGTGTGAGTCCGGCCGGGAGCGTGTCGGACATCGTTACCAAACTGCTGGACGCGACAGGCCCGATGTTGCTAACCGTCACGCTATAGCTCCCCGTCGAGCCCCGGATGAACGATCCGACGTGCGACTTGGCGATCGTCAGGTCCGGTGCCTGGCCCGTGATCGTCACGCTGGCACTGTCATTCGCGAGGTTGGGATCGGTTTCGACCTCGGCCGACTTGGTCGCGGTGTTCGTGAGCGAGCCCGTTGCCGTGACGGTTGCCGTCAGGGTGAGCGTGACCGAGGCGCCGCTGGCGACCGCGCCGATGTTCCAGATCCCGGTGCCGGCGGTGTAGGTGCCCTGGCTCGGCGCGGACGACACATACGTCAGTCCCGCCGGTAGCTGGTCGGTGACCTGCACCCCGGTGGCGTCGGAGGGACCATTGTTGGTAACGGTGATGGTGAAGGTGACGTTCGATCCGACTGTGACCGTGCCACTGCTGGCGATCTTCGCAACTGCGATATCGGCTCTCGCGACGACGTTGGTCAGGTCTGTCGCGGTGTCATTGGCTGTGTTCACCTCGCCGCCGCCCGAAACCGTCGCGGTGTTGGTCACCGAGCTCGCGGCTGACTGGAGGACGTTCACCGTGATCGTGATGACCGGGAACGACCCGTTGCTCGCGACCACCGCCGTGCTGGTGCAGGTCACGGTCTGCGCGACGATCCCGCAGGTCCAGCCCGTGCCCGACGCCGCCGTCGGCGTGAGTCCGGCCGGGAGCGTATCGACGACGGTGCTCGTGCCGCTGGTGGCGGTGCCGCCGACGTTGGTGACGGTCAGGCTGTAGGTGCCGGTGCTCCCCCGAACGAATGGATCGGTGTGACTCTTCGCGATCGTCAGGTCTGAGGTGCAGGACGCACCCGAGCCGGCACCAGGGATGGAACCCGCCGTAATGATCGCGCTCGTCCCGCCCGTGCCTGGCGTGGCGCCGTACGCTGCCAGGTCCGTTGTGGTGGTTCCATTGACCCCGCCAGGAACGGTCACCGCCGTGGGCGCGCTGGTCGTGAGGACGACGCCGCCGCCGCCTCCACCACCCGGCCCGTGGTAGTTGCCACCGCCGCCACCAGCCGAAGTCGGCCATGCGTTGGCGCCCGCACCACCGCGCGCATTGATCGTGAGCCCGGCGAGCCCGCCGGTCTGGGTGACGACGACGACGCTCCCACCCGAACCACCGCCGCCACCGCCGTCGTTGTCGGGAACGACGCCGGTGCCACCGTCGGCCGTGATACTACCGGCCCCAGCCACGGTCCCCGTGCGAATCATGACGATGCCACCGCCGCTGCCACCGCTGCTCGCGTTGGCGATCGCACCCGAGTTGTTTCGTGTTCCCGCGCCGCCGCCGGCTCCAGCCGTCACGCGCGCGGCGGTTGCAGGGAAGGCGGTGCCGCCGAACCCGCCCATCGCCAGGTTGGTGTTCCAGGAATTTCCACCCATACCGCCCGTGCCGCCGTTCGCCCCGCCGCCACCACCCGTGTTCTGGTCGTTCGCGGTTGGATTGGGATCGGTCCCGCCGCCGCCCGCCGTCCCAGGCGCGCCGCGCGCGGTGCTGCCGTTGGGATAGCCGTCCACGCCGTTGTTGACGGTCGTGCCGGCCAGCGAGTTGTAGACGTACTGCGGCGTTCCGGCGATGCCCTCGCCTTTCTGGGCATGGAAGGCATTGGCGCTGAGGTTCACGTAGTCGGTTCCGGTCCCCCCAGCAGCCCCGGCCAGCTGGCGGCCCAGCCCGGCGCGAAAGCCCTCCTGGCTCACACTCACCGCCGCGCCGTTCAGATTGAGCGCGCCATCGACGTCGAAGACGAGCACCCCGCCGGTCGACCCGTTGAAGGCGGCAGCGCTGAGACCCGAGGTGAGCGTCGCGGCCACATATTGCGGGACGCGGATCACCTGAAAGTCGCGCTGGCCCTGCGTCGCCGTGGGCGCAGCCTGCGTGTAGGTATTGATCAGCGCGCCGTTGATCGTCAGGCTGCCTCCCACGAGTGGCACTGCGCTGGTCGCCACCGCGTACTCGTAGAGGCCCGCGCTGTTGAGTGCGGTCCAGCCCGTCGCCGGGTCACCCGCGGCGCCGTCACCGTACGCACCAGTGTTAGTCGAGTTGATGCCGGCGTCCTGCATCTGGATGACCAGCACCAGGTCGCCGATCGCAATCGGCGTGGCCGCGCCGGTCGCCGCTCCGAGTGTGATCGCCCCTGCCCCGGACGCTATGCCGCTGCCCGGGTAATAGGTGTTGATGACGCCGTTGAGGGTGGCCGTTCCGTCGCGTCCGGGCGTCGCGCATCCCCCGGCGGCGGAGGCCGGAATCGACGGAACGCCGAGGGCGATAACGCCGGCCGCCAGCAAAAGGGGGAGGGTCCCCCCGCGGTGACCCAAGCGGGCCATGTCGAAAACTAAACGCCAGCGATAGGCAGAATCTGTCGCCTAGGCAACACGAGTCCGGCATCCTTACTATGTGGTAGCTGCCGTCGACTGGCGCCGGAACCTGGCGGCCCTCTGGCTGGCTGAGTTCACCGCCATCCTGGGCTTCTCCTTTGCCTTCCCCTTCCTGCCCCTGTTCCTCCATCGGGAACTCCACATCCCCAACGGCCCAGCGCTCTCCTTCTGGGCCGGGGTGTCCGCCAGCGCAACCGGGTTTGCGCTGGCCCTGACCAGCCCGATCTGGGGCAGGCTGGCCGATCGCTTTGGCCGCAAGCCGATGCTGGTGCGCGCCATGATCGGCGGCGGCATCTCGGTCGGCCTGATGGGCCTGGCGCAATCGGCTCTGCAGCTGACCGTGCTTCGTGGCGTCCAGGGCGCGAGCTCGGGGACGGTCGCCGCGGCCACCGCGCTGGTGGCCACCGAGACCCCCGCGCCGCATCTCGCATGGGCGCTGGGGATCCTCAGCTCCTCGATCTCGTTGGGCAGCGCCGTCGGCCCCGCCGCCGGTGGCCTGGCCGCCAACCTCATCGGGTTGCGCGCGATCTTCCTGGCGGGCGGCACGCTGCTTCTGCTGGCGGCTGTGCCGGTGGTGCTCCTTGTCCGGGAGAGTCCACGACGGATGGCACGGGCCGCGGCGCCGCGCACCATGGAGGTACTCCGTCTGGGCCGAGCAGGAACGGTCGGCGCCCTCGCCATCCTCATCGTGGCCCAGGGATTGCAGCAGACGAGTTACGGCGCGGCTCAGCAGCTCGTGGTCCTGCGCCTGATCGACCTCACCGGTTCGAAGCAGGCCCAGGTCTTGACCGGTGTCACGTTCGCCGCTGGGGGGATTGCGACAGCGCTGGCCTCGCTCACGTATCACCGCCTGCTGCGGCGTACGAGTTACCGGAGGTTGATCACCGTCGGCGCGCTGCTGCTGGGTCTGGCCCTGCTGGGCGCGGCAGCCGCGGCTACCGCGCCGCTCGTCATCGCCGCGTTCGTGGTCGCCAGCTTTTTCAGCGGCGCCTTGATCCCCGCGTTCGGCGCAATGATCGGACTCGAGTCGCCGGCTATGGTGCAGGCGGCCGTCTTCGGGGTCGGGTCCAGCGCAATCGCGCTGGGCTTCGGCCTCGGCCCCCTCCTCGGCGGTATCGTGGCCTCGGCCGCCGGGATTCGGGCCGGCTTCCTCCTCGCCGCAGCCCTCGCGCTCATCCTGGCCGCCCTCGTCGGGTTTCGGGCACGCGAGCCACGGGCACACCAGCCGATCTGACCAACAGGCGCGGGGACGCCAGCCCGTGCCGTTTTGGCCGTTACGGCGTTGGTACCGATAGACATGGGCACGGACTGGGAGCGCATGCGGGGCGAGGGTGGCGCGTATCTCGTCGAGCGGGCCGCGGCCGTGCTCAAGAACGGCCGGCTGACCCCGCTCGCGCTCGGGCTCGTCGAGGCGGAAGCCCAGCGGCTAAAGTTCATCCTTGACGAGGAGATCGCGAGACTCGAGCCTTCGGGTGACCTGACGCCGGCGGCGATCGCCGCGTTGCGGACGCATTACCAGGCTCGCCTCGACGCCGCCGAGAACGTGATCGCCGCAGCCCGCAGAATGGTTGAAACCCCCTCACCAACCGTCCCCCAGAGGGGGAGGGAGACAGAACCGGCAGTTGTCGTGCCTGGGCCAGCGATCGTCGCGACGTCGACGGTTGCCAGACCAGCGCCGGCCGCACCCAGCCGATCCTTGCGGGAGTTCTTCGCCGATCGCAGCATCCTGATCCTCTCCTACGTCGGTGCCTTCCTCCTGATCGTCGCAACCCTGCTCTTCGAGCTGTCGGCGTTCACCGCCGTCGACAGCACGGCCCGGTTCGTGGGCGTGCTCGTCCTCAACCTCGTTTTTGGTGTCGCCGGCTGGCTCTGCTTCCGGTTGCCGGCGATGCGCCTGGTCGGGAGAACCTACGTCGCCATCGCGGCGTTGATGGTGCCCCTGACCTTCATCGCTGCCTGGGTCTTCCTAGTCCTACAGCAATACGGTCTTTCGCGTGACGTCGCGATCGCCATCGCGGCGACCTCGTGCGCGCTCCTTTACGGTGCGCTCGCCGTCAATCTCGAGTCGGAGGGATACGCGTTGCTCAGCCTGGTCGCGCTCGCGGTGGCGTGGGGCGCGGCGGTCGACCTCGTGGAGCCCGGGCGGTGGCGCGGGGCGCTGCTGACCCCCGCTGCCGGCGTCTACCTCGTCATCGCCCATCGGTCAGGTCGGTTCGCGCGAGTTCATGCCGTCTTCTCCCGCCTCGCCGACTGGGCGATCCACGTTGCCGCTCTCGGCGCGATTGCCGCGACCGCGAGATCCGCGGTCGACCTGCCAGGTCGCGAACAGTGGCAGATCGCGGCAGTGACCGCAGCGTTGCTCACGATCCTCTATGTCGCCTACGGGTTGCAGACAAAGCGCGCGGAGGGCGGCGCAGTGGCGATGCTTTTCCTCGCTGTCGCATGGGTGGCCGCGCTCAACGCCATCGACCTCGAGCCGCTGACGGGTCTGCTGCTCACGCCGCTGGTTGCCATCTATATCCTCGCCACCTACCGCTCGCGCCGGATTCCCGGCGTTGACGTGGTGTTCGCGACCTGGGGTGAGTCATTCATCCACCTGGCGGCTCTACTGGCGCTGCTATGGACCGCCTACTCGGCCAGCACCGTCTTCAGCGGTTCCCCCGACCAGGCGTGGCTGACCGCCGCCGCGTCATTGGCCGTTGTCGCGCTGCTCTATGCGTGGTATGCGACTCTCTCCGCGCAGCGCTACGGCGGGCTGGCCGCGATGGTTGCGCTGGGCCTCGCGTGGTTCTGCCTGCTCAACGGCACGGAGATCTGGCCGTGGCGCGGCCTGGCCTTCACGCCGGTTATGGCCTTCTACATCCTGGTCGCTTCGCGGCGACCGGTGATCCGCGAACTCTTCGCCTCGGAACCGGAACTGTTGATCACCGGCGCGGCGGGCGTTGCGGCGGGGTGGTCGATCTACGCGACGGCAACCGCCGCCGATCCATCCGCCGGATCAGCGTGGTATCCGACGACCGCGGGGTTGTCGGTGATCGCCTTGCTCTACGGTCTCGACGCGCACCTTCGGGGCGATCGGCCCGCGCCGGCGCTCAGCCTGGGCGCACTGGTCGGTGCCTGGATCGCCGACCTGATGGTGCTCCAGCTCGGTGACTGGCGGGGTCTCGCGCTCACGCCGCTCGCGTTCCTGTTCGCCCTCATCGCGTTTCGCGGTGAGCGTCTCGGCTCACTGGGCGCGGCCTACGCCCGGGTCGCAAACCCCTTCGTGCACGCTGTCGCGCTGATGGCGATCGCCTGGAGTACGTACCCGGCGCTCGCCGAGATCGGCGCGGCTCAGGCCGTTTCGCGGTCTGCCTTCGGATACCTCGCCTGGACCTTCGGCGCGTTGACCGTTGCCTATGCCCTCTACTGCTGGCTCTCGAAGCGACAGTGGATGCAGTGGACCGTCGCCATTGGGGTAACGCTGACCACGATCACCGCCAATCAGGCGGTGGGACTCGACCTCAGCGCGCTGGCTGTCGAGTTCCTGGCGCTCGCTGTTGGAAAGGCGATCGTGGCCCGCTTTTACCGGGGCACCCGCATGCATACCTTCTTATATGTGACGGCCGTGGCCCAGGCGGTCATCGCCGCCGCGCTCCCGGTTGAGCAGGACTGGCTTCGCGTCGTGATCCTGATCACCGCCGCCACGATGGGCACCTTCATGGCGGTCGACAGCAAACGGCCAGAGTGGCTCTATCTCGCCGGTGCATTCTTCACCTACGGGTGGTACTGGCTGCTCAAGGTCGTCGTCCCGCCACCACCGAACCCGGGGCCGAGCACGCTCGAGCTCGTATTCAGTCCCTTGCCGGTGATCTACGCCGCCGTCGCCGTTCTCCTGAATCGCTTTGGCACGGGCCTGAGGTGGCGTCTTCCTCTCTATGGCTGGGCTGGCGCGGTCGCGCTTGGCGTCGTCTACCTCGGCATCGAGCAGGAGGAACGGACGATCCTGGGCATCGCGCTGCTTGCCTATGCGGTCGGGATCTACGTCGCGACCGCCGTGGAGGACGAGCCGTACGGCGTGCCAGGCGCCAGCCTGGCGGGCGCGCTCGGCCTCTTTAGCCTGCTCATGGCCGCTTCGGCGGCGTGGCAGTGGTACCCGTTGACGTTGACCCTGGTCGCCTGGGCGATCTACGCGGCGGGCTTTGCCTGGCGCCGGAGCGAGCGCGAAATCTGGAAGACCATGCATCGCTTCAGCGGGCTGGCGCTGATGGCACTGACGGCGCTGGCCTGCTTTACCGTGATCGATTTCTCCACAACCGGCAACCCGGCCGCCTTCGCCGCGCTCGCCGCCATCTGGGCTCTGGCGCTGATGTTTGCCCTCGACGCTCGGATGAGTGCGACGCCGGCCTTCGACTACGCCGCGCTCATCACCGCCTCACTCGGCAGCTACTGGATCGCGCGCTACCTCGGCGCCGATAACGTCCAGTGGTACGTGATTGCTCCCGGACTGGCACTGGTGGCCGGCGGGATCATGCTCCACGGGGACCGGCGGTTCACGACGCCGCTGCCGTCGATCGCCAACGCCTGGATCGGCGTCGGATCGGCCGGCCTGCTCGGCACGACCGCGTTCCAGACGTTGGATCCGGCGACGTCCGCGTCGCTGTACACCGGCCTGTTGCTCGGCGAGTCGATCGGAGCCTTGCTGGTCGGCATCGCGACCCGCAGCCGGGCGCTGGTCCTGGCCGGCGCTGCCGGCGCCGCGCTCGCCAGCCTGCGCGCGCTCGTCATCCTGATCCAGCAAGTCCCGCTCTTCATCGTCTTCGGCCTGGTCGCGATCCTGCTCCTGGGCGGCGCGGCCGCGCTGGCCGTCCTCCGCGCGCGCTTCGCCGACGCCAGGGTCATGATGACCCGCTCCTGGAACGACTGGAGCTAGAGCCGAATCTCCCGCCTGCGCGTGACTTCGAACTCGATGGATCAGCCTCTATTGCGGCTGGTCTGGTGCGATGACTTTGACAACGGCGCCTCCGCCCGACGATTGGCCGCCTTCGGTTGTCTGCGTTGCGAGGTTGTAAAAGCCAGGCGGTAGGTCTGCGGGTAGCTCGAGCTGGCTGACGGGCGGTTCAACCATTCGATCGGTCGCAGAGACGGGAGCCGCGCTGATGGTTCTCACACCCGCGGGTTTTAAGCCCTGGCTGGTCGCCTGTTTGAGCGCGTCGATGCTCGCAAAAGGTCCCGTCAGACTAAGCGACAGCACGAGCGGATGCGCGGTGGGATCAGTTGTCCGATACGGAGGGGTTGACTGCCAGTGGAGCGTGAGGTTCTGGCCGGCGTGCCACCAGGTGGTGCCCACAGTTTCGGCGCAGCAGCTGTAGCTGTGGGCGCCGTAAACGGCGGGCTGGTCTCCGCATCCCGACAGCAAGAGGCCAATAACTATGACGGGGATGCCGGTCCGCACGCTGCGGACATAGTAGCCTCCCTCCCCGGCCCTCCCCCAGCGAGCGGGGGAGGGTGGTCTCAGGAGGCGAGCGGATGATGACGGATCGTGCCCCACGCTGCGTCCCCCAGAACAGCGAGTGAGCCTATGATCGAAAGGAGTAGGGAGCGTTACGAGTTAATGAACGCTACAGCGAACGAAGCGGGGCTGGTCCGCTGCCAAAACTGCGGCAAGATGAATCGCCTCC
The DNA here is from genome assembly GCA_035279665.1 of Candidatus Dormiibacterota bacterium. GTDB lineage: Bacteria > Chloroflexota > Dormibacteria > CF-121 > CF-121 > CF-13. The sequence goes on from DATEHI010000141.1 coordinate 9,685, forward strand.
CACCGGCGGCGGGCGGCGTCCCGCATTGCGGCAACTGCGGCGCGACGTTGCCATGGCTGACCGAAAGCGGCGAGGCCGAGTATCCGGCCGTCGTCGAGCAAAGTACGCTGCCCGTGTTGGTGGATTTCTGGGCGCCGTGGTGCGGCCCCTGCCGGATCGTGTCGCCGACCGTCGAAAAGATTGCGACGGATCTACCCGGCAGGCTGAAGCTGGTCAAGGTCAACAGCGACAACGCGCCGAACCTGTCCCGGCGGTTTGGCATTCGCGGCATCCCGACCCTGGTCCTGATCGATCACGGAAAGGAGGTCGCGCGCATCACGGGCGCCTACCCTGAACCTGCATTGCGGAGCTGGGTCGACCAGCATTTGCCCAGGGCGGCTGCCGGGACGTAGGCCGCGGCTTACGCTGCGGCTGGGTTGCGGCCCTTGAAGACATGGAAGAGCAACCAGAGAGAAGGCGCGAGCGCGATCATGCCCGCGGCGATGATGATCGTCAGCGCGCGCAGGGTGGTCTCCGGCGCCGCACTTCCGTGAATCGTGAAGTCGGGCGGCACCAGCGCGGGCCATTGGCCGACCGCCCAGGCCCAGAGCACGAAGACCATCTGCGCCGCGACCGCGACCCGGGCGATCCTCGGCGACCCGCGCCAGACCGCCACCGCGGCGATGGGACCATTCGCGAGCGCGATGATCAACAGCCAGAGGCCGCGGCCGGTGAGGTCCGACCACAACAGCGGAGCCTGGCGCCAGGCGAGCACTAGCCCCGCCACGGCCAGGATGCCGGAGACAATCGCGGCACCGAAGGCGCGCCGGCGGAAATCGGCCTGCAATGGTGGATCGTCCTCCGTTTCGACCATCAAGTAGGTCGCGGCGAGGTAGGCGGCGAGGGCGATAGCGAGCAAGGCCATGTCGATGGCGAGCCAGCTGATCCAACCCGTGGTGACGTCCGGTCCGCCGGCGGCCCTGACCGAACCCGTGGCGACGGCGGCGAGGGCGGCTCCAAGAAACGCCGGCGCGATGATGCTGGCGGCGCCGAAGACGAAGCCCCAGGGCGCCAGCCCGCCCACGGCCTCCTCGCCGTGAGCCTGGAAGGTGAACGCCGCGCCGCGCAGGATGATGCCCACCAACGCGATCGTGAATGGCAGATACAGGGCGATGCTCAGGGCGGCGAAGACCGTTGGAAATGCGGTGAAGAGGCCGACGAGCAGAAAGATCAGCCAGACGTGGTTCGCTTCCCAGACAGGGCCCATGGCTTCCGCGATGGCGGTCCTCTGGGCCTTCCTTCGAGGACCGGACGCGAAGAGATCCCAGACGCCCCCGCCGAAATCCGCGCCGGCCAGCACCGCATAGGCGGTGAGGGCGAGCAAGAGAATGGCGGCGATGCCGTCGGCGAGGGTCAAGTCCGTCATCAGGGTCGCGGGGTTTCCCGCGCTCGGGTGATAGCGGCCCGCCGTCGTTCGCGTTGGGCGAGGAGGAGCAGCAGGCGCGCCAGCGTGAGGCCGAGCGCAACGTAGAGCACGAGGAAGATGGCGAAGGTCGGGCCCAGCGCCGGCGTGGAAGTCGCGGCGGCAGAGGTGCGCATGACGCCGTAGATGATCCAGGGTTGCCGGCCGAACTCGGTGACAAACCAACCCGTTTCCATCGCCACCACGCTGGCCGGTCCGGCCGCGACCAGCGCCAGCAGGAGCCAGCGGTCCGTGGGGGGCCCGCGCCGCCGCCACGCGAGCAGCCAGTAGAGCAGACCGCAGAGGCCAAGCGCCATGCCCAGTCCGACCATCAACTGGAAGGACAGATGGACGATGACGATGTTAGGCCAGACGTCGCGGGGAAAAGCGTCGAGTCCCTGGATCGTCGCGTTCGGGTCGCCTTTCGTCAAGAAGCTCAGCAGGCCCGGAATCTCGATGGCCAGCACGATGCGGCTCTGGTCGGGCAGCGGCAGACCGAAGATGTGGAGCGGTGCACGCGAGGTGGTGGGGAAAAGGCCTTCCTGAGCGGCGAACTTGATCGGCTGGTCCTCGGCGACGAAGCGCGCGCTCGTATCGCCCGTGATCCCGGCCAGCCCGGCGGCGATCACGGCCATGACCATCGCCAGCGGCAGGGCTCGGCGGTGGAGCGCGTCACCGTGTCCGCGAAGAAAGCCCGCGGCATAGACGGCCGCGACGGCGAAGCCGGTGACGAGGTAGGCGGAAACGAGCATATGGATGTCTTCCGTCGGTGTCGAGGGGTTGAAGGCGGCGGTCAGGGGATCGACGCGGAGGATCCGGTTACCGGACGCGACGAAGCCGGTCGGAGAATTCATCCAGGCGTTCGTCATCACAACGAACAAGGATGAGGCCGCGCCCGAAATCGCAACCGGCACCCCGCACAGCCAGTGGGCAAGCGGCCGCAGGCGGTCCCACCCATAGAGGTAGAGGCCGAGAAAAATCGCTTCGATGAAGAAGGCGAAGCCCTCGGCCGAGAATGGGAGTCCGATGATGCTGCCGCTGAACGCCATAAAGCCCGGCCAGAGGAGTCCGAGCTCGAACGACAGCGCCGTGCCGGAAACGGCACCGATCGCGAAGATCAGCGCGAAGGCCTTCCCCCAGCGGCGCGCCAGTGCGAGCCAGGCAGGGTCGTGCCGCCAGAGCCCGATGCCTTCGGCGGCCAGCATCAGGAGCGGCAGGCCCACACCGAGCACAGCAAAAACGATGTGGAACCCGAGTGAGGTGCCCATGATCGCCCGGGAGAGGGTGACGTTGTCCAGGGGCTTTTCTTATGAAGGTGGCAGGATGAGCCTTAGCCTTTGGGCAACGTCACGTGCCGGCCGATGATCGGCAGGCGCGCCCCGTACTGAATCACCAGTGGCGCCAGCCGGCTGCTGGCGAGTTGCGGGCGCAGGGTGTTTTCGTAGTAGTTGATTACCTGCGCATACTGGCCGAGCTGCCCGAAGGCAACGGGGTGAACCGAGGAGACCGCGGCGAGCTGGCCGAGCTCGCCCGATGGGACAAACCCAGCGACCTGCGGGTTCTGAGCCAGCAGCATCTGCATCGCCGTGACCTGGCTGGCCCGGATCGAAGCCACTCGAGTCAGGGGGTCGAGGACGGTTCCGGCGCCGACCATGCCGAGCAGAACGACATAGACGATCACAAAGGCGAGAGCGCCATTGGCCGCCGCGCCCAGCAGCTTGTCGACGGTTCGCGTGAACGGCAACCGGAAAAGGGACATGAAGATCGCACGGCCGACGAATCCGACGAAAAGGCCGAGAACCACGGGGAGGATAAGCGTGGCGAGCGGCCGCGGAACGCTGGCCGGAATGATGCTGACCAGGCTGGGATGGGTCGAGACGATCCAATAGGCGAGCAGGAAGGTTCCCTCGGCAAGGAGGGGGCCGACCAGGCCGTTTTTCCAGCCAATCAGGATGCCAAGCCCGATCACGACGACGATCGCCAGGTCAACCAGGTTCATGGCGACGCCATTGTGCCCCATCGAGGCGCGGAACTCAACCCCATCAGGCCAGCCACTCGTCCAGCGGGAGTCTCGCCTGGAGCGCCGAGAAGTCGCCGGCATCACGGATCGCTTCCGCCGCGTCGACCATCGCTCGGACGGCGACCCACGTAAGGCTTCCGCCGACACTTACCCGGCGTGCGCCGGCGGCAGCCAGGTCAGCGAACGTAAGACCCGGGACGGCGAGCACGTTTACCGGCCTCGAAACGGCTTGGCAGACGGCTCGGATCTCGTCGACGGTGCGCAGCCCGGGCGCGTACAGCACATCGGCACCCGCGGCCTCGAACGCCTGGAGACGAGCGATGGTGTCTTTGAGATCCGGATGGCCGCGAATGTGGTTCTCAGCCCGCGCCGTCAGCGTGAACGGAAATTCCAGCCGGTGTGCCGCCTCGGAGGCCGCCTCAATCCTCTCGGCGGCGTGATGCAGCTCGTAGATACGACCGAGTGGATCGTAATCTTCGATCGATCCCCCGACGGCACCGACTTCGGCGACGCGTAGGATCGCGACCGCCGCACTTTCCGGATCAGGGCCGTAGCCGTTCTCCAGGTCGACGCTGACGGGCAGGTCCGTCGCCTGGTCGAGCACGGCGGCATGCTCGACCACCTCGTCCAGCGTCGCCTGGCCGTCGAGCCGTCCGAGGGTGAACGCGAAACCAGAGCTTGTCGTCGCCAGCGCCTTGAATCCGAGCGCTGCCAGCACTCGGGCGGAGCCGGCATCCCACGGATTTGGGATCACGAATGCTGTACCCGCATGGAGAGCCTGAAATTCGGTGGCCTTC
>DATEHI010000142.1:0-6824 GCA_035279665.1 Candidatus Dormiibacterota bacterium
CGCCGCCGCCCCCGCCGCCGCCGCCACCCTTGGGCGAGACGACGTTTAACGCGGAAACCGAAAGCGGTGTCCCTGGGCAGTTCGACTCGCCCTGGACGGTGGTCACCAGTGATGCGCTCGAGAGATCCCTGGCGACGGTGAAGTCACCGTCGGCGATCATCCAGCACCCGCCCACGCTCGTCCCGGAGATGTTGGAGTAGTAGAAATTGAGCATCGTCCCGGTCTGCTGTACCAGCGTTTCGCCTCCCTTGGGCTTGAAGGTGTGTCGACCGCGGTCGACGCTGACGTACGCGGACTCGCTGGTTTGTGGGAAGCACCCCTTGGGGGGGTAACAGACGATCGTCGTCGCCCCGATCAGGTCCGCGGTCGCCGACAGGTCCGTCGTCTTGTAGGTTCCGGGCGCCGGTGGCCAGCCGCCACCGCCCGCCACCGCCGAGCCCGCCAGTGCGATGGAAAATAGTCCGGTGATTCCCACGATGGGGAGCAGTCGCATGTTCATTGGTCGTCCTTTTGCCGCGGCGCGGCCGATGTTGGCACGCCGCGACTGATGATGTAATCGCCGAATACCGTCCGCGACCTCGCGGAATCACCTCACCCCTTTCTGCTGGTCGATTTCCCGCTGCAACAACGCTGGACAGTGCTCGGTGGTAACGGACCAACGCAAACCAACATCCAAGCGCATGACAGAATTCCGCCGTGAGCTTCGAGTGGTTGTGGTTACCGGCGAAGTGGACGGAGTCTCAACGCCTCCGGCTGATCGCGCTCAGCTTTCTGATGCTCTTCCTCGAGCTCGCGCTGATTCGATGGATCGGCTCCAACGTCCTGTACCTTTCCTATTTCTCGAACTTTATTTTGCTCGCCAGCTTCCTCGGCATCGGTCTCGGATTCCTCAGAGCCGATGGCGCCCGCGATCGTTTTGGGGTCGCCCCGATCGCCCTCGCGACGCTGGTTGCCTTTGTCCGTCTCTTCCCGGTCGAAATCGATCGATCCGGCACCGATCTCATCTTCTTCGGTGCCCTGGGCACACGGAGTGGGTTGCCACCGTTCGTCACCCTGCCGCTGCTGTTCCTCGGCGTCGCCGCGGTCATGGCATTCGTGGGCGAGGGCGTGGCTCGGACCTTCCGGCGATTCCCGCCGCTCGAGGCTTATCGCCTGGACATCCTGGGCAGCCTGGCCGGCATCATGGGATTCTCGATCCTCGCCTTCCTCGAGGTGCCTCCGGTGGTCTGGGGCGCGGTCGTCGCCGCCGCCTTCCTCCTACTGATTGGCAGGCGGCGCGCAATCGCCCAGCTGGCGGCGCTGGCGGTGATGGTGATCCTGCTCGGGCTGGAATCGATGGTCGCCACCGACAGCTGGTCGCCGTATTACAAAGTCCGGCTGATCGCCCATCCGTCGGGCGCCGTCACACTGCTCGTCAACGGAATCCCGCACCAGACGATCGATTCGGCGAAACGACGGCTCGAGGCGGTTCCGATCTATGGCCTCCCATACCAGCACGCTCGGGCCAAGCCGGCGAGCTTGCTGATCGTCGGCGCCGGCACGGGCGATGACGTCGCGATTGCGTTGCGCCTTGGTGCGCAGCACGTCGACGCGGTGGAAATCGATCCGAGGATCCATGCCATCGGTGTCGAGCGAAATCCGGACCACGCCTTCCAGGACCCGCGGGTCACGTCGTACGTCAACGATGGTCGGGCGTTCCTCGAGCAAACGCCGCGCCGCTACGATCTGATCCTCTTCGCCTTACCGGATTCGCTGACCCTGGTCGCGGGCCAGTCCTCGCTCCGTCTGGAGAGCTACCTCTTTACGGCGGAAGCCATGCAAGCCGCACGCGCGCACCTCACGCCCGGCGGCGCGTTCGGTGAGTACAACTATTACCGCGAGCAATGGCTCGTCGATCGGCTCGCCGGCACCCTGCAGCAGGTTTACGGCCACCCTCCGTGTGTCGATTCGACGGGGCAGCTGGGCCGGCTCGCCTTGCTGATGGTGAGCTCCGACGAGACGGCTCTCCAATGCCCGACGATTTGGCGCCCAAGCGGAACGACGCCCCCGCCGGCCACCGACGATTATCCCTTTCTGTACCTGCAACAGCGGACGATTCCTGGCTTCTACCTGGTGACGCTGGCCCTCATCCTGGCGGGCGCGCTCCTGCTGGTCCGGCTGGGCGCGGGACCGTTCCGACCGATGGGCCACTACCTCGACCTGTTCTTCATGGGCGCCGCCTTCCTCCTGCTCGAGACCAAGAACGTCGTCCAGTTCGCGCTGCTCTTCGGGACGACCTGGTTCGTCAACGCCCTCGTCTTCATCGGAATCCTGCTCGCCGTGTCCCTCGCCATCGAGGTCGCGAGGCGAATCGACCTTGGCCCGCAATGGCGTCTCTATCTTGCCCTCCTCATCGCACTCGCCGTTGCGTGGCTCGTGCCACCGAACCTGCTCCTGTCGCTGCCGGTTGTTCCACGCTTCGCCATTGCCATCGTGGTTGCCTTCGCCCCTGTTTTCCTCGCCAACCTGGTATTCGCGAGACGCTTCCGCGAGGTCGCGGCCTCGAATCTCGCGTTCGCGACCAACCTGCTGGGTGCGATGCTGGGGGGTGTCCTCGAGTACGTGTCACTGGTGACGGGCTACCAGGCGTTGCTGATCATGATTGCCGTGCTGTACGCAGGAGCGTTCATGCTGCAGCGATCGCGGCGGCGGGCTACGCTACGCCTTACCTGAGGACACGACGCGGTGCGCAGCGTCCCGGTTAGAGGACCGCCTCGTCGGTTGCGACCTGGTCCAGGATCTCCCGACGAAGGTTGGCCTCGTCACGCTCGCGGACGCTCTTGAGGTTGCGAAAGGGACGGTCGAGACCCATCCGGCCATGGATCACCCAGGCGCCACCCTGGGCGAAGGCCATCAGGTTGACCTCATAGTTGCGGCCTTTCCCCCGCCAGGCCAGCGTCCAGCGTGGCGGCCGAGTCTCATAGCTCACCCGGCCGCGGCCGCCGAGCTTCTCCTGGTTGATCGCCGCGAGTTCAGCCTGGACCGTCGCATCGAGGGCGACAAGCAGCTCGAACAGCTGCTCGCGGTAGTTGTCAACCCGCCCCTGGAGCTGGAAATCCGCTTCGGTAACCGGCATCCGGTTCATGATACGTTCTCCCCAAGATTTCCACAGATTGTGGATAAAAGTCGGCCTTGACACAAGATATTGTGGGGTCGCAGAATAGGACGGCCCCGGATGGATACCGCTGTCGACGTCCAGTTGCTTACCCACACGCCTGATCCGATCCGCGTCATGTACGTCGCCTTCCGCACCTGCTACTCGAAGTTCACGCCGCAGCAGATCTGGGCCGACATCGAGTCCGGGAAGATCTCTGAAGAGAAGATGAAGACGTTCATCTTCGACAAGCTCAAGAGCGGACACTCCTCGCCGCGCACCCAGGTCTATTTCACCTTCGCCGTCAGCGGCCTGTCGCGTGCCGCCAGCCACCAGCTGGTGCGGCACAACAACGGCATCACCTTCGACCAGCAATCGCAGCGCTACTACGCGTTCAAGGAAGCGGACTTTCCGTACGTCGTGCCAGAAAGCTGGGAGCGAGCCGGCTTGCGTGACGAGTACGTCGCCTTCATGCGTCGCGTCGGCGAGCTCTATGACCAGGCGCTCAAGGCGGGCGTTCCGGCGGAGGACGCCCGTTTTCTCCTACCTAACGCCGCCTCCACGAACCTCACCTTCACCGTGAACTACGAGGAGTTCTTGCACGTGGCCGACCTGCGTCTCTGCTGGCGGGCGCAGTGGGAGATCCGGCATATGTGGGCCAAGGCCCGCAATGCGCTGAAGGCCAGCTTTCCGGAACTGGCGAAGCCAGTGCAACCCAAATGTGGCGACCAGCGGATGGGCTACTGCGACGAGCCGCTCAACGAGTACCTGAAGTGCCCGCTGGGTGCCCGCCGCATCCGCTTGCACAAGGACGAAATCGTCGCCGCCGCGAAATCCGGCCACACGCTGGAGTCGACGCCGCTGACGGAAGAGGATCTCGCCTTGCTGACGCCAAAGCCCGAGTTCGAGAAGGTTCTCGCCGGAACAAATTAGCAAGAACACTTGACATTCTAATAAGCGCCGCTTTATAGTCTTGCCATGAGCGAGGCGGAGCGGCGTGAAATCTTGAACCGGGTCGCCGCCGGCACGATAAGCCCGGTGGAGGCGGCGGCGCAGCTCGATGGACTCGTCGACGAGCCGCCCGCGGGCGCCATCAAGCGTATTCGGATCGGGCGGCAATTCGGATCGGTCGACATCGTTGGCGACGCGGCCGTGCGTGAAGCCGTGGCCGAGGGAACTCACCGCGCGCGCATCGACGGCGATGCGATGGTGATCGACACCGGGCCGGACGGCGGCCCTGGCGGCGGCTTCGCGTTTGGGCGTGCCCTGGCACGAGGCTTGGGGACGGATCGCCTGCAGGTGCGGATGAACCCGCAACTGGGCCTCGAGCTGGAGGTCCAGGCCGGCAGCTGTCGGGTGCGCGGTGTGAGGGGTCCCATCAAGGCGGGGGTCCAGGCCGGGTCCGCGACCATCGACGGTTTCCAGTCGCCATTGACCCTGTCGGTCCAGGCGGGGTCGGTGCGCGCCAGCGGCTGCTTGCGCGACGGCTCGTCGACCATCACCTGCGAGGCGGGCAGCGTGCAGCTCCATCTCGAGCACGGCAGCAGCGTGCGCATCGAAGCCGACTCGGCGCTGGGGAAGGTAACGTTGCCGGGCGGCGATGCCTTAAAGGGGCGCTCATCCCACGAGGCGGTCGTCGGTGACGGCCACGCAAGTCTTCGGATCGACACCAGTATGGGGTCGGTCCAGGTGAGCGCCGACGCATGACACCATTGCGGTCCGCGCCGCGCGATTGCCCGGTGTGTGGCGGCAAGCTGGCCCTGACACAGCTCAGTTGTCGCGAGTGCAGCACCGAACTCTCCGGCGGGTTCGAGACATGTGAGTTTTGCTCCCTGGGAGCCGACGACCGAGAGGTACTGCGCGTCTTCCTCGCCTCGCGCGGAAACATGAAGGATCTCGAGCGGCACCTCGGCGTCAGCTATCCGACCGCCCGTGCGCGCTTCGACGTGTTGCTGAACAAACTTGGCCTGGGCGAGAAGGCGGCACCCGATTCGCGCCTGCAGATGCTGGAGCAGCTCGCGCGCGGTGAGATCGATGTTGAGGAAGCCGATCGGCGGCTCCCCTGAGAAGGAGGCAAGATGTACAACTTCGACGCCATGCGCCAGCAGACGCTCGACCGTCAGCGAGAGCTACTGACCGAGGCCGCTCGGCAGCGCTTGCTGTCGACTGATACCGGAGTGCGAGACGGTGGTCATGCGCCCACGCGACCCGTACGAGTCGCTCTTGCCGAGTGGATGCGCCACCTGGCTGATCGGCTGGAGCCGGCGGCCGACCGGTCCGAGGCTCGCTCCGCGATTCGCTGAGGCGTTACGATTTCTGCGTGCGGCAAGCATCGGCGACAGTCGCGGAGAACGTCCTCGACGTCGGGCTCTATCCGTTCTTGATCGGGGACGCCATCAGGCTGGCTGCCGCAGCGGTCGTCCTGCCGGCAGGGTCGCGGCTCAGCTGCAGCCGATGAACGCGTTCTGCTCCAGCTGCGGGTCGAAGACGGAGAGCCGGCTGGTCGCGAAGCAGTACCTGAGTGTCTGCCCGCGGTGCGATCGGATTTTCTTCCGCAACCCCAAACTGGTGGTGTCCGCCTTGATCGAGGACGGCGGCCGAGTCCTCCTCATCCTGCGTGACATCGAGCCGGGGCGCGGCCTCTGGGGGATGCCGGGCGGGTATGTCGACTGGGACGAGCACCCTGAGGCCGCGCTGATTCGCGAATGCATGGAAGAGGTCCAGGTGCGCGTCGAGCCCCTGGAGCTGCTCGAGGTGCAGCACATCCTCATGGGTGACGAGGGCATCGTGCTCCTTCCGTATCGCGCCCGGCTGGTCTCCGGTAATCCTGCTGCCGGCGACGAGGTGCAGCAGGTCGGATGGTTCCGGCCGGACGCACTGCCGCCGTTGGCGTTCGCCAGCCACCGCAACGTCTTGCAGCGCTGGACGCAGGAAGTGCGGGCCCGAGGCGCCGCCTAGGCATCACCATCGCGCGCAAGAGCATCGTCACCAAGACCGGGGATGGGGGAGAGACCGGCCTCCTCTACGGTGGCCGCGTCGCCAAGACGGACCCGCGCACCGAGGCCTACGGCGCCGTCGATGAGGCGATCTCCACACTGGGCGCGGCCCGCGCCCTCGTCGAGGACCGCAGCCGGCATGCGATCATCCTTCGAGTCCAGAGCGAGCTCTTTACGGTCGGCGCCGAGCTGGCGACCGATGCTGCCGAGTACGACAAGTTGGAACAGCATTTCATGATCGTCACCACGGATTTCACCAGCCGCATCGAGAGCGAGATCATCGACCTGGAGCGCCGCGTGCAATTGCCCGATGCGTTCGTCATCCCGGGCGGCACGGCAGCCGCCGCCGCCCTCGACGTGGCTCGCGCGGTGCTGCGCCGTGCCGAGCGCCGCATCGTCGGCCTGCAGCAGGGCGGTCAGCTGCGCAATCCGGAAGTGCTTCGCTACACCAATCGACTCTCGGACCTGCTCTTCATGCTGGCCCGAGCCGAGGAGGGGACCGCCGTCAAACCGCTGACGGGACGACGAGTGGCCCGCACGCCTGCAGCGACAGCGCGCACTCGTCCCGCACCCAGGCGTCGGTCTCGCGCCTGACCGCGCGCTCCAGGTGAGCGCGGGCCGCAACGCCGCCGAGCCGGCCCAGCGCCCACGCCGCATGGCCGCGGACGAGCGGCTCCGCGTCGTCGAGCGCGGCC
>DATEHI010000143.1:0-10387 GCA_035279665.1 Candidatus Dormiibacterota bacterium
GAGGCGCAATCGGGGGTGCAGCGTTAGGCGGTGGTCTCGGCGGGGCGGTGTTCGGCGCGATGAGCGCCATCCTGGTCGGGCTCGAGCCGGTCGTATTCCTGGTCTGCGGCATCTATGCCGGGACGGTCTACGGCGGAATCGTCGGCGCGCTCCATGGCGCTCGCGAGGAGCGGCTCGAACCTGCCCCGGCCATCGTCCGGTCGCGCGCGGCCTGACCGATCACGCGCTCCCTCCCCTTCCCAGGTCCCGGCTGCCTTGGCCGGGACTTTCTTTTTGTCGGTCATCTTCGCTTGTTGACAGCCGGCTCCGTCCCCTTGACAGGAGCCCGCCGTCAGCCGTACAGTCGCGGGTATCGCCTATCGCCTATAGGCTGCAGGCAGGGCGGGGTGTGGGGAAGTCGGAAGTCGAAGAAGGGGAGTTCACGTCCTGAAACAGGCCGGAACGGCAGCGGTCGTCGAGCGGAGTTCACCGGCGCGCGCCGCGCTGGAAACCCTCCAGCGGTTCCGCGAAGGTGGCATGCTGGGCGCTGTCCTCGTGACCGGGGCAATCTTCACGGTCCTCGATCCACGGTTCATCGCCGTCGGCAACCTGGGCAACATCGCCTCACAGATCTCGTTCGAAGGGGTCCTCGCCGTCACCATGACTTTCGTCCTGATCTCTGGCGAGATCGATCTCTCGATCGGCTCCATGGTCGGTTTGACCGGGGTGGTCTTCGGCATTCTGCTTCAGAACTACCACGTGCCGATCTGGCCGGCCGTCGTCCTGACCCTGCTGAGCGGTTGCGCGATGGGCGCGGTCAACGGCGGGCTGAGCGTGCTCCTTCGGGTACCGACCATCATCATCACGCTCGGCATGTTGAATGCCTATCGGGGTTTCGCCTACTTCATCTCCAACGGCTACCCGATCGAGAACTACTCGAAGACTTCAGTCTTTTTTGCGATCGGCCAGGACCGGCTCTTCCACGTGGTCCCCTACGACGCCATGGTGCTGGTCGTCTTCGCGGTTATTGGCGCGGTCGTGTTGCGCCAGACCGTTATCGGCCACCGCGTCTACGCGATGGGCAGCAACCGCCGAGCTGCGGAGCTTGCCGGCATCCGCACCAACCGGATCCGCGTCGGGGTCCTCATGTTCAACGGCCTGGCGGCGGCGATTGCCGGCCTGCTCGTCGTCTCCCAGACCGCAACGGCTGACCCCAACGTTGGCATCGGATACGAGCTGGACGTGATCGCCGCCGTCATCATCGGCGGAGCGAAGCTCACCGGCGGCTCGGGGACCGTGCTGGCCTCGGTCCTCGGCATGCTGCTGCTCGGGATGATCCGCAACGGCCTGGTGCTCGTTGGCGTCTCTATCTACCTATTGATCGTTGTCAGCGGACTCATCGTGATCGTCGCCGTCGCGATCGACCGCTTCTACACGCGGCGGCGCCAGGTAGGGGGTGGTGTGGATTCGGGCTAGCCGCCAAGCAGCACGACCGTCTCAAGGGGGAGCTATCACCTGAAGAAGGGAGGGAAATCGTGAACCTTCACGCGATTCGACACCGATCACGCGGACTGGCCGGGGCAAGCGCCCTCGTCCTGGCCGGCAGCCTGCTCTTGTCCGCCTGTGGGAGCTCCACGGCCGGCCCGGCGAAGACCTACACGTTCGCGCTCGTCCTCGACGACCTGACCAACCCGGTCGAACTCCCGCTGCGCAAGGGGGCCACGGACGCCGCCGCCAAGTATGGATTCACCCTCAAGACCGTCGGACCGTCCCCTGCGACGGCCCAGCAGCAGATCTCACTGATGCAGGACCTGCAGTCACAGAAGGTCGACGGCACGGTGATCCTCCCGGTCGATTCCGCGGCGCTTGTTCCCGCGATCGACAGCATGGTGGCGGCCGGCATCCCGGTGGCGACCACGGAGCTCGACGCGCCGAACTCGAAGCGCAGCTTCTTTTACTTCGGCGGCGTGACGACGATCGACCAGGGGAAGCTCTCCGCGCAGCACGTCTTCCAGTACTACAAGGCCAAAGGCGCGACGGGCACCATCAACTATGTCCTGACCTCCTGCTTGCCAACCGTTACCGGCCAGCAAGATCGTAAGAAAGGTTTCGAGGATGAGGTCGCGGCCGAGAACGCCGGCAGCCCATTCCAGCTCAACCAGGTCGGCTTCTACAACACGACCACTGACCCAGCCAAGAACTTCGCCAACACGCAGAACATCTACACCGCAAAGGGTTCGCAGATCCAGCTCGAATACGCCATGTGCGGGCCGGACACGCAGAACTGGGGCAAGGTGCTGAAGGCGAACAACGACCATCACATCCTCGTGGCGGGCTATGACTGGCTTCCGGCAACCCTGGACTTGATCGAGCAAGGGTGGGTCGGCTGGGCGCAGGGCTCGAGCCTCTACAGCGAAGGGATGGTCACCTTTACCAAGCTCTACCAGCACGTCGCCAAGGGTGCTGCCCTTCCCAGCGGGTCGATCCACGGCGATGCCATTTTTGCGGAGCAATCCAACATTCAGGACATTCGAAAGAGTCCGGACGTAACGGCGGCTAACGGGTAAACGCCGTGATCACCTCGCCCTCCCGCGTCTCGATGCGCAATGTGTCGAAGCGCTACGGCGGCGTCCAGGCGCTCGCCGATGTCAGCCTGGACGTCGCGCGCGGGTCGATCCACGGCTTGTTGGGCGAGAACGGCGCGGGGAAAAGCACGCTGGTTAAGATCCTCACCGGCGCGGTCCGCGCCGATCGTGGCGAGATCCTGGTGGGCGGTCGGGAGGTGCAGATCACCTCCCCCGTCGATGCGCGACGCCTCGGCATCGGAGCCGTCCACCAGGAACTCAACCTTTTCCCGGACCTGACGGTGACCGAGAACGTGTTCGCCGGCGACGAGCCGCACACGCGGCTCGGATTCGTCAAGCAGCGACGCATGGTCGACGAACTGAAGGCCGAAATGAATCAGGTTGGTTGGTGGATGGCTGTCGATCGGCCGGTGGGCGACCTGACGCTGGCGGAACGCCAGATGGTCGAGATCCTGCGTGCCTTCCACCAGCGGGCGGACCTGATTCTTCTCGACGAGCCGAATTCGGCACTGACTGACAACGAGACGCAGGCGCTCTTTGTCATGATGCGCCGCCTTCAGGCGCAGGGGCAGAGCTTTCTGCTCGTCTCGCACCGGCTCGACGAGGTCTTCTCGATCGCCGACTTCATCACCATCCTGCGCGATGGGAAGCGTGTCGCCTCCGTGTCGGCCGGCGCGATGAGTCTCGGCGACGCCGTGCGGCTGATGGTTGGCTCGGCCGAGGAGTCCCAACCCGGCCCTCGCCGTTCCACCGCGCAAGCGGACGCGAAACCCCGGCTCACCATCTCAGGCCTTACCGGCCGCGGCTTTACGGACATCACCTTCGACGCACGACCTGGCGAGATCCTGGGTTTTGCCGGCCTCGAGGGCGCCGGCGTCCAGGCGGTCTTCGCGGCCCTCTTTGGGCTACGCAAACGACACGCCGGAACGGTGGCGGTCGACGGCCGCCCGTACGCGCCCCACCACCCGGTCGACGCGATCGCGCACGGGGTGGCATCCATTCCCGCCGACCGGCGAACAGACAGCCTGCTGATGGATCGATCGGTTGGAGAGAACATCGTCCTCGTCGTGCTGAAGCGGATCAAATCCATGCTGGGGTTCATCAGTCATCGACGCATCTCGGAAACCGCGGGCGAGTTCGCGACAGCCTTCCGAGTGCGCGCGCCATCCCTCGACACACCGGTCGTGCAGCTGAGTGGCGGCAACCAGCAGAAGGTTGTCCTGGCGCGCTGGCTGGCTGTCTCCCCCCGCATCCTTCTGCTCAACGACCCGGGACGCGGGATCGACGTGGGCGCCAAGCGCGAAGTCCACGAGGCCATCCGCCGCCTCGCCGCGTCGGGCATGTTGATCTTGGCCTGGTCGTCGGAGGCCGAGGAGACCCTCGACCTGTGTCACCGCGTGCTCGTGATGCGAAAAGGGCGCGTGATCAAAGAGATCGATCCGGCGCGCACGTCCCTGAACGACCTGTTGCTCGCCGTCAGCGCCGCGGGCGAGGGGGAGCGACGATGACGGCGCGCAGCTGGCTGATCGTCGGCCATGGCTCCGTGGGATCGTCGATGGCGCATCGGATTGACGCCGCCGGCGACCGCGTCCTGGTGTATGATCCGGCGCCGCGGGTTGCGGTGACCGTCGGACGCCGGCTCGAACGCCTTGCTCGCGCTGACGGGCCGGTCGACCTGGTGTTGAGCTGCGTGCCGCCTTCGGTCGCGGAGCAGGTGCCGGCATTGATCGTCCCGATCGTCGGCAACGGCTCGGTGCTGCTCGATTGGAACACGGTGTCACCCGAGACGAAGCAGGCGATCGCGACGGCCTCCCCCTGCGAGGTGCTCGACGTCGCCCTTCTCGACACGCTCGACGCGGATGGTACCCGGCCGCGCCTGGCGATCAGCGGTGGGCGCGCCGAGGTTCACCGACCCTTGCTCGAAGCGCTCGGCTTTCACGTCGATATCGCCGGAGCCGCGCCCGGGCAGGCGGCACTTCTCAAGTACGCGCGCTCCATCTTCATGAAGAGCCTGGAAGGGCTGGTCCTCGAGTACGTCGCGTTGACCGAGCCGATCGATCACGACGGCATCGTCGCTGCGTCGCTTGAGAACAACCTCGGCAAGCAGACGATGGACTTCTTGGCTCTCCTTGTCGCGACGAACCGCCGCCACGCGACGCGACGCGCCGCGGAGCTGGACGATGCGGTGCAGGTCTTCACGGCGCGCGGCGCCTCGATCGCGGTCGCCAAGGCCGTCGTGCCGCTTCTCGAGCGTGCCGCGCAGGTCTGGCAGCAGGCGGGCGCGCCGGCGGAGGATGCGAGCCTCCAGGAGTTGGTCCTCTACCTGGAGCAGCACCTGTGAGCGTCGTCGATATCAACCCAACGCTCGAGGGCGCGCTCCAGCAGGCGCTCGACGCGGCGACGAATCATGCCGGCCGGGTCGTTCGCATCCGCCCGGGACCCAATGGCGACGGGTATCCCCTGCTCGATTGGGTCCTCTCCCCCTTGCCTGAAACCTGTGAGCGCGAGAACCTTGGGCTTGCGATCGACTACGTGGGCGCCGCTACGCCGTGGGACGATGTCGTTCGGTTCTCACGAGCCTACCCCGGGCTGCCGATCATCCTGGTCGGCGCGGCGATTGGCCAGGATGGCGTCATCCCGGTGGCGCTGAATGTGGCGCCGAACTTGATCCTCGCGCTTTCGGCGGAAAGGGATCGGAACTCGCTCGCCCGGCTGGTGGAACGGTTCGGCGCCCACCGCTTCACGGAGCGCCTCGACGCGTTCGAGGCGGGCACCTGGCGCGAGGCCCACCTGTGAAGGCCAAACGCGTTCTCGTTCTCGACAGCCTCTTCGACGACCTCGACGTCGAGCGCGCGGCAGCGACCGGGCGCGGCTGGGAATTGCAGCGCTGGGATGGTTCAGCGGCCGCGCTGGCCAATGCCGATGCCGTCGTCCACGTCCGCACGCGCGTCGACCGGGCGTTGATCGAAAAACTGACGCGCTGCCGCGTGATCGGCCGCTTTGGAGTGGGTCTGGACTCGGTCGATCAGCCGGCGGCTACCCAGTACGGGATCGCCGTCGTGAATGTGCGCGACTATTGCATCCCCGAGATGACGGCCCACACGCTCGCGCTCACGTTCGCACTCGAACGACGGCTCAACGGGTGGCACAACGACGAGTGGCTGGACACCGACTGGCAGACCTTTGCGAAAGCACGCCCCATCAATGGGCGGACACGGGTCGTCGTCGTCGGCCTCGGATCGATCGGCAGCGCGGTTGCGAGCGCGCTCCGGGAGCTGACCTACGACGTCGTCGCGGTTACCACCCACGGACGCGCAACCGCCGAGCGCATTGGGCTGCCGATTCTCTCCCTGGAGACCGGCTTGCGAAGCGCCGACTTCATCCTGTTGCATGCGGCCCTGACACCGCCCACCGTCAACCTTATCGACCGGCGCAGCCTTGCGCTCCTGCCACCAAACGCCATCATCGTCAACACGGCCCGACTGGGCCTCATCGACCAGAACGCGGTCGCCGAGGCACTGGCATCGGATCGGCTGGGCGGCCTGGGACTGGACGCGCGCCTGGGCCCAGAGAGCCCGCTGCGCCATTTCACGAGCGATTCCCGCGTTCTGATCACGCCCCATGTCGGATGGTTCAGCGAACGATCGGCTCATGTCCTGCGCGAGCGCGCGATCATCAATGCCATCGACGCCTATAGCACCGCTGCCGGGAGGAAAGCATCGTGACCAACAACCAACCCGTCGTGATCGTTACCGGGGCCGCTCGCGGGATCGGCCGGTCGTGCGCCGAGCGGCTACGAGCGGATGGGTGGACGGTAGCGGCCGCCGACCTGGAGGCTGGTGACGGCGTCAGCCGCTGCGATGTCACGAAGCCCGACGAGGTGACGAGCTTCGTCGGAGCGGTGCGCCGCGATCATCAGCACATCGACGCGATCGTCAACGCCGCCGGTATGGGGCGCCCGTCGAAGTTCCTGGAGGCCAGTGACGACGTCTGGCGCCTCCACTTCGATGTCAACGTCCTTGGAACGGTTCGCATCTGCCGCGAGGCCATCCCCTCTCTGCTCGAGTCCCGCCATCCGTCGCGCTGCATCGTCAACTTCACGTCCCAGGCCGCCAAAACCGGCGGGCTCGTCATCGGCGCGCCCTATTCCGCGGCGAAGGCCGCCGTCCTGTGTTTGACCAAGACTCTCGCCGCAGAGTTCAGCCCTGAAGGCATCCGGGTCAATGCAGTCGCCCCCGGCATTGTGGACACCGCCTTCCTGGACGGCGTCCCCGGAATACGCGACCGCGGCCCGCAGCTTCCGCTCCGCCGCATCGGGCGCCCCGAGGAGGTCGCCAGCGTCGTCGCGTTTCTGCTCTCGCCGGATGCCAGCTATCTCACCGGCGAGATCATCGACGTGAACGGCGGCTTGCTGATGGATTGATGCCACAACTCTCCTGGGACCTCCACCTCCATCCGGCGCCATCCACCGCTCCGCGGTGGGGCGACGGCCTGCAGTTGTGGCAGGCGGCGGGCGAGGCCGGCCTGCGGGGGTTCGTCTGGAAATCGCACGAGGAACACACGGCGCAACGCGCACGTGGGCTGCCCCCCGGACCGCCGACGGCGATCGGGTCCGCCTCCCTCAACGCCTGGGCAAGCCTACCTAGCGTGTTGGCTGCCGTGGACGACGGGGCACGGTGGATCTGGGGCCCCTCGCGAGATTCGAAGGGACGCCTGGCGTGGGACCTCCCCCTGCCGGCGTGGTGGCCGCGGCTGCGCTCAATGCTCCCCACGCTGCCGCACCCGGTCGTGCTAGCCACCTCGCACCTCGACGCCGCCGGGCGGCTTGAGCTTGCTCGCGCCGCCGCCGACGTTCGCGACGTCCACTGCAGCGTCACCCACAGCCTCTACCTCCCAGCAGAGGAGGCCACGGTCCTCGCCGATCTCGGGTGCGCCTTTGAGCTGGACCTGTATACCGCTGTCCACCCAGTCCCCGACCGTCAGTACGGCGATCTTGTCGTGCAGGCGACCGCGCTGCGGGAGACGGGCGGCCTCGTCTACCTCAGCTCGGACGCGGGACAGAAGCAGGTCGGCAACCCATTCGAGTTCTCGAGCCGCGTGCTCAACGACCTCGCGGAGAAAGCGGGCTATGACCTGATCGCTGAGCTGGCCGTGCAGAACCCCGCCGAGTTCGTCGGCCGTGTGCTGCCCGCCGAGGTTGTGCGATGAGCGTCGGGATCATCGTTGGTGCCGGCGGCGGCATCGGTTCGGCCTGCGCCCGGGCGCTCGACTCATCCGCGGACGTCGTCGTCCTGGCCGGCCGATCAGAACCGCGCCTTCGGGCGATCGCCTCGACGCTCGCCGGCAAGACGGCCACCATCGTCGCGGACGTCGCGACTGACGACGGGCGTGAAGCGATTGCCCGCGCGGCCGGCGATGCCGGCGAGATTGCCTGGCTGGTCCTCGCATCCGGTGTGCCATTGCGGGGGCCGCTCACGCAGCTGGCGCCGGCCGACATCGAGGCAACGCTGCTGACGAACCTCATCGGGCCGGTGCTTCTGATCCGGCGGCTGCTCGATGGCCCTTGGGAAACGAACGCGACCATCATTGCGGTCGGCTCGATCTCGGCAACGCGCGCCCTTCCCAACCGCTCCGTCTACAGCGCGAGCAAGGCCGGCCTCGAGCATTTCTGCCGCTCGCTCGCGAGCGAGGTCGCGCCGCGTGGCATCAGGGTAAACGTCGTCTCGCCGGGCGTGATCGATACGCCGTTCCTCGGCAGTGACCAATCGCGCCTGCAAGCCTGGGTCAGCACCCACGTCCCCCAGGCGCGGATTGGGTCACCAGGGGACGTCGCCGAAGTCGTGCGCTACCTGACCCAGGAGGCACCCGCCTACGTGACCGGCGCGCGGATCGCCGTGGACGGCGGCGCGGAGACCGTCTCATGAGGGCGCCGGCGCAGGTTCCGCTCGCACTGCACGTCGCGACCAAAGCCGAGGCCGTCTACCAGGAGCTGCGCAGCCGTATCTTGGAAGGATCGATTCAGCCGGCGTCTACGCTCAACCAGGAGGCCCTGGCGGCCACGCTCGGCCTATCGATCACGCCGCTGCGCGAGGCATTGCGGCGACTGGAGTCGGATGGGCTGGTCCGCCTCGAGGCTCATCGCACGATGACGATCGCCCCGCTCACACGGAGAGAACTCCACGAGTTGTACGCCGTGCGCTTGCAACTCGACCCGTTCGCAGCCGCGTTGACGGCCCGGGAAGCGTCTGACGATACCCTGGGCGAGATCGAGCGTCTCGCCCGCAAGCGTATAGAGCGCAATCCCCGTGCCTTGCTGCAGCACAACCGCACGTTCCATCACGCGATCTATTCCAGCTGCCGCAATCTCGTCCTGATCGGGACCCTCGATCAGCTCTGGAACCGGACGGACCGCTATCGCCTGATCGTCTTGCAGAACCGCATCCAGGAGCGCGCCGCAGAAGAGGAGCACCGTGAGATCGCCGCGGCGCTGCTTGGACGGGACGCGAGACGGGTGGCGGACCTGGTCCATCGGCACGTGGAGAAGACGCAGCGGCTCATCGAACAACTCGCCAAGGGGCTCTAAGCTTGTGGATGGCACTGAGCTGATCACCCTCGGCGTGCCAACGCTGCATGAGGCGAACCACCGGCGTGGCCTGATGCGGTCGATGTGGCTGGTGGTTGGAGACGCGTTCGCCGGCCCAGCGCAAACGGTGGCGATCCCTGCCGGCGATAACCTGGGCGTTCACCTCGCGCTCGAGGGAGCCGAGGCCGGCGCCGTCCTCTGCGTCTCGAGCGGTGGTCACGGTCTGTATGGCGTCATCGGCGAGCTCATCGTGGAAGCGGCCCGGATTCGCGGCCTGGCTGCCCTCGTCATCGACGACGGGGTCCGCGACGTCGAGCGGCTCTCGTCGCCTCCCGTCATTGCCGCGCTTCGCATCTGTTCCCGCGGTACCATCAAGCGCCGCGCCGTATCGCTGGGCGCGCCGGTCGCGGTCGACGGGCTCCTGGTTCGTCCCGGCGACTGGGTCATCGGTGACCGCAACGGCGTCTGCGTGCTGCCGGCCGGCAGCGTCGATGAGACCGCGGCGGCCGCCCGGGCTCGCGTCGAGCGCGAGGAAACCCTCCGCGCGGAGATTCGACGAGGCGTCCCGACCACGCGGGTTCTCGGGCTGCGCGACGAGAGGAGGTTAGACCACCATGCGGATCGATGACGTCGAGGTCATCACCCTCCGGTTCGATTACCCCGCCGGCGGGGGCTTCCGCTACGCGGGCGGCGTGGTTACGAGCCGCGTCACGTCGCTGGTCCGCGTTCGGACCGACTCAGGGCTCGTGGGCCTCGGCGCCGCGTACAGCCATCCCGACCTGGTCCGGATCATCATCGAAGGCAACCTCCGAGCGCACCTCATCGGCGAAGATCCGCTACGCATCGAGGCCCTTTGGGATAAGATGTACGGCCTCACACGCTGGTACGGACGCAAGGGTGCCGCAGTATCGGCCATCGGCGGCATCGACATCGCGCTATGGGATCTGCGGGGGAAGGTCGAAGGCCAACCCGTCTATCGGCTCCTCGGCGGCGAGCGCGGTGTTGCGCCCGCCTACGCCAGCGGCCTGTTCTGGCACGACGAGGTGGCCGCCCTCGAGCGGGAGGCGCGCCGCCACCGCCAACGCGGATTCCGACGGGTCAAGATGCGACTGGGACGCAGCGAGGAGTACGACGTCGCCGCGGTCGGGGCGGCGCGACGCGGCGTGGGCGCGGATGGCGACGTCATGGTCGATGGCTCGCATCGCTACTCCGTCGAGGTGGCCGAGCGGATGGGCAGGGT
>DATEHI010000144.1:0-9938 GCA_035279665.1 Candidatus Dormiibacterota bacterium
AATGGATCCGACTCGCCTGACAGCAGCAGCACCGGGCAATCGATCCTCGACCAGTGCTCGGTGCGCAGGTCCTCGGGATGGCCCGGCCGGTGGAGCGGGTAGCTGAGGAGGATCAACGCTGCATAACGCACCTCCACCGCGGCCATGCTGGCCACGCGACCACCGTAGGAGTGACCGCCCGCGATCGCGCCCGCGGGAACCTTCTGGATGAATACGGGAACAGCCCGCTCGGCTTTGGATTTGGGCAAGTCGATCGCGCTCGCCGTCAGCCTGCGAGCCTGCAGCGCTTTGACGTAGGGGCGCATGCTCGTGGCGTCGCCCGACGCGCCGTGGGCGAGATAAATGGCGGGAACGCCGGATGCTCGTGGCGGCACCCGTTAACATTAGCGACCCATGGCACGGGTCCTGCTCGTCGAGGACGAGCCCAACATTGCGTCAATCATCGTCTTCAAGCTCGAGCGGGAAGGCCACCAGGTGCGCTGGGAGCCCAGCGCCCTGGGCGTGCCGGCCGCCGCGGATGCGACCCAGCCTGAGCTCGTGCTGCTGGACTCGAGTCTGCCGGACGGCGATGCCTTCGTGCTCCTCAACGTCCTCGCGCAGCGCAGCCCGGTCGTGATGATGACCGAGTTCCGTGACATCGTCACACCAGAGCGGGCCCGGGCGGCCGGCGCCGTAGCCACGGTTGAGAAGCCCTTCAAGCCAACACAGCTGGCGCGGCTGGTCGCGCAGCTCGTGCCCGCCGCGACCGCGGGCCGGCCATGATGACGGTGCTGGCGCGCAAGCAGGGGGCGGCGCTCGTCATCCGGGACCGGGCCCTGGGCATCTTCACCGACAAGGGCTTCACCCCGGTTGATTTCAAGGTCGAGCTCGCCATGAAGCTTGCCACCCGGCTGAAGTACACGCCGGTCCTGCCGGCGCAGGAGATGGAGGAGCCGGAACTCTTACGCTTCCTCACCGAGTAGGTCGAACGTAAGAGCGGTCACGGCGCCACGTTGTTTTATTGCGATGACCCCTGAAATCGAGCGCCTGCTCGAGAGCGGCAGACTGGCGGAGACGGAAGGAAATGTCCGTGAGGCGCTCGTCCGCTTCGAAGCCGCGGTCAAACTCGCCGGGGACGAGGCGCTTCCCCGGCTGCGGCTGGGGACGCTCTGCCACCGAATCCGCGATTATGCCCGGGCTCGTGCCTCGCTGGAAGAGGCCACTCGCCTCGATCCGGACCATGCGGAGGTGGCCTTCCGCCTGGGGCTCACCTGCGATGCGCTGGGGGATCGGGAGCAGGCCCGGGCGGCATTCGCGCGCGCCATGATGCTCGCGCCCAGTGCCTGGCAAACCTGGTTTCTGATCGGCCGGGACCACCGCCAGTTGGGCCACGCCGAGGTGGCGCGCCTCGCGTACCTCCGCGCCCTGGAAGCGGGGCCCGATGAGCCCGAGCTGCTCTTCGAGCTCGGCACGCTGCTCTGGGAGATGAATCTACGCGACGAGGGCTTCGCCTTGCTGGAGCGCGCCGTGCTGGCCTGCCCGGTCGATCCCGGGTTCACCTTGCAGCTCGGCCTGGCGGAGATGGAGCGCGAGGACCTGATGGCGGCACACCGATTGCTGACGACGGCGAAGCATCTCGATCCGGCCGAGCGGCGCATCGACCTCGCCCTGCAGGACCTCGCGCTTCGACGCAAGACGCTCCGCAAACGCAATCGCAAGCTCAAGCGCGCTGCTTAGCGGTTTCGAGAAAGACAAAGGCCGCTTTTGAGGGCGGCCTGTTGTGGGGAGGAGGGGGGCGGTGGGATTTCGGAACCTGAGCGCAGGCTAGCAGCGCCGCATTACGGTGCCGCTAACCGTCAGGCGCCCTGGCGGGCTCCGGCGTCGGCCCAGCGCGGCGTCGCAACGTCGGCCGTAAGAACCTGCTCCTGCGCCAGAATTCGCCGCAGGATGGCGACCGAGGAGGCGTAGGTGGAATCCAGGCCGTAGTAGGAGAGACCACGAGCGCCCAAGGTGCGGGCCTGGGTGTACGGCGTATCAGAGGCGTAGTGCAGCACCCCGAAGTCGAACGGCAGTTTCGTGAAGTTGATGTTCTCCCGCATGGGGTAGCGCGACGACTCGGCGGCCTCGTAGAGCGCGTTGAGGTAGGGACCGGCTTCCATTTCCACCACCGTAAAGCTCTCTCGGTGATAGAAGTCGAGATACCCGCGGTTCTGCAGGAACGTGCCCCGAACCGTCACGGCGCGCTGGTTGTCCAGCGCGGCGCCATACACGAGGAAGGGGGCCACGCTGTTGAAACTGAAACAGTTGTCGAGCCAGTAGGTATTTTCCGAGTGTTCTTCGTAGACGACGTTCGAGATCATGATGTCGCCAATGCTGCCGTTGAGGGTCGCCGCCTTGCCTAGCACATAGACGCCGCGCAGCGTCCCGACACTCTCCGCCACTTCCCGCAGGACGTTGTAGGCACCGAGCCCGAGTGGGTAGTTGACGTTGATCAAGACGGCCGGGCTGCGCTCCAGGCGATCCGGCGGCGGGCTCCCCAGCCGCGGATCGAGATCGTTGGCGACCAGCCGGTCGAGAATGATCACCTGCGCCGCCACGT
This sequence comes from Candidatus Dormiibacterota bacterium, assembly GCA_035279665.1. Lineage (GTDB taxonomy): Bacteria > Chloroflexota > Dormibacteria > CF-121 > CF-121 > CF-13. The sequence continues at coordinate 2,579 of DATEHI010000144.1, forward strand.
CGAGACCGGCCTGGCTCGGAAGGAAGAAGATGCCGCGCTCCTCTTCTTCCGTGGTGCGGAGCGCCCGCCGCCCCTCTGCCTCGGGCGACTGCCCGTAATAGGAGCGCGCCGCGTAATAGAGGAAGTTGTCCCAGTTGCCGCGCGACTGACCCTGGCGGAGTTTGCGCAGCTCGGGGACCAGCTCCAGGTTATTGCTGCGTTCGATGAACTCCACGATCTCCTGTTGGTGCCGGCGCGCTGAGCCGCTCAACAGGTTCACGAGGCTGTGGGTGTTGCTGGAGACGAAGTAAACGGGCCGGTCGCGCACGCCCTCGCGCTGCATCAAGGATTCGATCGGCTCCCACCAGCGGCGGGTCGCCTTGATGTAGCCGATCTGGGTGCCGCCCAGCATCCGGACGCGGAAGTCTTTCTCCTCGGCCTGGATGCGGCGTAGCGGCTCGAGCAGGTCGCCCCAGATTTCCACCAGGCGCAGCGCGTCATCCTCTGAAATGCCGAGTCGTTGCAGCACCTGGAACTGGTCGGCCACCGTCTTCGCCCGACTCAGGTCTTCGGCATTCAGCAGCGCGTGCAGCTTGTTCCATTCGATTTGGAGCGCGACCAGCTGCGGAATGACGTCGTCGATGTCGGATGGGCTGGCGATGTAAACGGCCAGCGTCTCTTTGCCGTCGAAGTAGTAGCGGCGGCGGCGCCCAGGCGCACTCTGCATCTCCCACTTCTCCACGTCGACGTCGAGCAGCCGCTTGAAGACCTCAGCCGATTGGCCGAGCACGATTCGCTTGACGGCGGTGATGGAGGGGGGCAGGCGGCGCAGTGCGTAGATCAGCGCCCCGGTGTCCGGCTCGGCCGATCCGGCTTTCGGGTGCAGGCTCGACCGCATCCCGATGTGGGACTGCTCGAGCACCTTGAGCTTGGTCTCACCCGAGCTTCGCAGCAGCGTGCCGTAGGTCCGCGTATAAAGCTCGACCGCGTCACGGCCCGGCCCGCGATCCGGGTCGGCATCGATGAAAGCCATTGTGGGTATTATCCCGCTCGTTTTCGAAAGCCTGCCGGTGACCGAGCGTCGCTTGTTTACATGTTTTAACGAAAGTTATTTGCTGCTGCCTAAACCGGCTCGTACCGTAGGCGCTGGCCGAACTAACAAGCGTCGGAGGAACCTGCCCTGAGAATGTACGAAGCGATTCAAACCGAGACGCAACGCACGACGCTGCGAGTGATCGCGACCCGGGCCGAGGAGGCGAAGCGCAAGCTCAGCCTTTATGCGCTGGACCGCATCCTGTGGGCGCTCGAGGAGCTGAACCTAGCCGAGCGCACCAAAGTGCCTGGCGACGTCGTCGAGCAGTTGCTCGCGTTTGGTGTTCCCTTTACGCCTGACGTCAAGATCCCCGACCTGATCGAGCTCGTCTTCACTGCCCAGGAGCAGTTCATGAATGTCGAGCCCGACGAGATCAACCGCGTCCCAACCATCGAGGAGTTGGAAGCCTACTTCGAGCAATCGCGCGTCGCGTGAGATAGCGCACCACTCGTCTCTGAACGTTCGGGGGATCTTCTCCCCACTTTTTCACGCCGGAGCGGGGCCCCTTCTCCCCGCTTTTCCAAGCCGGAGCGGGGCCCCTTCTCCCCGCTTTTCCACGCCGGAGCGGGGCCCCTTATAATGCGGTCACCTATTTGGGGGAGGTGATGCCGGCCAGGCGTTCCACAAGTTAAGAACGACCGACAGGTGGCTCATAGAGGCTCCATCCCAGCGTGAAAAGATGGAGAGAAAGAGGCTCCATCCCAGCGCGAAAAGATGGAGAGAAAGAGCTGAAAAGGGAAGCCGGTGCGAATCCGGCGCGAACCCGTCACTGTAACCGAGGAGCCGTGGGCGAGATCCACCGAGGCCGTGCCTTGGGAAGGAGCCCAGCGGTAATGATCCGGAGCCAGGAGACCTGCCTGTCGGGGACCAACGACCCTCTTCGAGGCTGAGAGGGAGGTGCGAGGCATCTTCTCCGATCGGCCTCCAGTTGCGCATCACTGCTCTGGAGGAATCAAATGAAACGACTGCTCGTTGCCCTGGCGACGGCCGCTTTCGCGGCCCTCGGTCCGGCGCTCAGCGCGTCGGCCTTCACACCCCAAACTAGCGCCGCCACCCTTGCGATTTCCTGGTTGCACGGCCAGCAAGCGCCCGACGGCACCGTCGCCGGCAGCGCATCGCGAACCGAAGACACCGTGTTCGGACTGGTGGCAAATGGTCAATCCGTCGATGGTTTCTCCACCGCCGGAAAAACGCCGATCGATTCCCTGCGCTCACACATCGCCGGCGAAGAAAAGACGGCTGGAAACATCGCCGGCGCCATCATGGCCGCCTCAGCGGCCGGCCTCGATCCCACCAAGTTCGCCGGACGCAACCTGCTCCAGGACCTGGCCTGCACCTACGACGCGTCCACGGGCGCGTACAACACACAACTCTTCAACGATGCTCTCGCTGTTCTCGCGCTGCCTGCGGGCGCCGCGCCGGCGAAGGCGAAGGATTTCTTGACGACTCAACAGCAAGCTGACGGGGGCTGGGAATTCCAGGCAGGCTACGGCTCCGACACCAACACGACGTCCCTCGTGCTGATGGCACTCAGCTCGGCGAATGGCCTTAATGCCACGGCGAAAGAGAAGGCCCTTCACTACTTCAACCTGCACCAGAAACCGAGCGGCGGATTCGAGTACTCGACCCCGTACGCCCTGCCTGGCGACTCGGATCCAAACTCCGACGCAGCGGTCATCCAGGCGTTGCTGGTCGTAGGAGAGGATCCCACCGGCCCAGCCTGGACACTCGCCGGGAAGAATGCGGTCACTGACCTGCTCACGTTCCAGTTTGGAAATGGTGGCTTAGGCTTCTTCAGGCCTAACTCATCTGCGAGCGCAGCACCAGATCCGTTATCGACGACGCAGGCGCTCGTTGCCCTGGCCTCGAAGCACCTTCCGGTAAAGCGGACCGAAGGCGCGATGCCATCGACCTGCCCGTCGGTACCAACCACGACGCCGACGCCGGCACCGACCCCGTCGCCGACGCAGCTCGCCAGGACGGGGGCTCCGCCAGATCCCACACCGCTGCTGCCGATGGTGGCTGGGATCGCAATCGTTGCGCTCGGCTGGAGGCTCCGCCGACGCGCTCGCTGAGAATCAGCAAAGCAATCTGGATGGGCGCCGCCGCGTCGGCGGCGCTCATCGCCGGCCTGCTCTCCATTCGGCCGGCTCATGCGGCGATCCATCACGCCGCGCTGGTCATCCAGCACGCGAGCGGGAGCGTCATCACCCGATGCGTGGTCTTTGCCGAAGACCAGATCACGGGGCTTCAGCTTGTCGAGCGATCCGGCGTGCAGTACGAGGCGCAGAGTTTCGGTTCGATCGGGAGTGCCATGTGCCAGCTCGACCGGGAGCCATCGACCGTGCCCTCGGGATGCTTCGGCTCGGGACCGTACTGGCAGTACTTCCATCGTCGGGGCGCCGCCTGGCAAACGTCGGCGTTCGGCGCCAGCTCGTCGATCCTGCACGACGGCGACACGGATGGCTGGCACTATGCCGCCGGGGCGAACCAGGTCCCCGGCAACGTCGCATTTGCGTCGGTCTGCGCCGCGCCCGCACCACCCGCCGGGACCGCGACGCAGGTGGCTCACGCACCGAATCACGCGACCGCTGTTCCCACGGCAACGCCCGCGCCGTCGACCGGCCTCGAGGCGCTGGTGCCCTCGGCCTCGCCGCAGCCCAATGCCGTGCTGACATCGACGGGGCCGCCCCAGCCGCCGAAGGCGAGCGCGCTCGGACCCTGGCTCGCGTTCTGCAGCATGGCGATCCTGCTCGTGGCGCTCGCCGCGGTCAACCTGAGGAGGCGGGCCCCGTGATCCGCCACCCGCTCGCCTGGGGCGCATGGGCGACCGCTGTGCTTGCCGCCGCGTTCATCGACCGCAATCCATACTTCCAGGCCCTGCTGTTGCTGGTCGTGGTCAACGTCTTCCTGCCATACCGTGGGCGGCGTCGCGTCGGTACCTGGAAGTTCGCGCTGGCGCTGGCACTCGTGCCGGTCCTCTTCAGCGCCGCGCTCAGCCGCTTCGGCCAGCACGTACTCTTCACACTCCCGGCGATCCCGATCATCGGCGGACGCTGGACCCTCGACGCCGTCGCCTTTGGCGCCTCGACCGGGCTGGCGCTGTTACTGACCGTCGCCGCCTTCGCTGTCCTGCAGACCATGGTGCGCAGCGCGGATGTCGTCGCGATCCTTCCACGCCCGCTGTATCGGGCGGGCACCACCATCGCCCTCGCCCTCGCCTTCGCCCCCAAAGCGCTGGCCGCGTTTCAATCGATCCGCGAGGCGCGCCAGCTACGCGGGCAGCGGACGGGCTGGCGATCGGCGCCCGCGTTGCTTATGCCGCTCCTGCTCACGACCCTCGAGCGCGCGCTGCAGTACGGCGAGTCGCTCGACGCGCGCGGCTTCGGCAGCGGACGCCGGTCCCGATACCGTCCGCTTCACTGGGCCGCCCAGGACGTGGTGGTCTTGCTCGCCTCGCTCGCGGCGATCGTCGCGATCGCGGTGCTGCCGGGCGTTCCGTACAACCCGTACCTCGAGCTGATGCCCGGCGTGCCCAACCCGGATCAGTGGCTTGCCGTCGGCCTGCTCGCCGTGCCCGCACTCATCGCCAGCCTTTCGCGAGTGGACCATGCCCCTCATCACGCTTGACGCCGTCAGCTATCGCTACCCGGAGGCCGACCGGCCGGCCCTGAGCGAGATCACGGCCGCGGTCGAGCCAGGCGAGGTGATCCTGCTCCGCGGCGCCTCTGGCAGCGGAAAGTCGACGCTGCTTCGCTGCCTCAATGGTCTCGTCCCACACAGCACCGGCGGTCAGTTCCGCGGCCGGGTCGTCGTGTGCGGCCTGGACACTCGCGAGCACCCCCCGCGTCAGCTCGGGATCCACATCGGCTTCGTCTTTCAGCATCCGGAGGCGCAGTTCGTCCTCGAGGACGTCGAGGCGGAGCTCGCGTTTGGTCTCGAGAATCTCGGACTCTCGCGGTCCCTGATGCGCAAGCGCGTTGAGGAAGTGATCGACCAGGTCGGTATCAACGCGCTGCGGCGCCGCCGGATCGATACACTTTCGGGCGGCGAACGGCAACGCGTCGCCATCGCGGCGGCTCTTGCCATGCATCCGAATGCGATCGTCCTCGATGAGCCGACCTCGCAGCTCGACCCGCAGGCCGCCGAGGACGTGTTGCAGGTCGTGCTCCGGCTGGTTGCCGAGCTCGGCATGACGACAGTGATCGCCGAGCATCGCGTCGAACGGATCGCCCCCTTCGTCGATCGGATCTGGACGCTCGACAGCGGTGTGCTGCGTGATCAGGCGCCGCGCGTCGCGCTTGCCGATGGCGGGGCCCGACCGCCCGTCGTCGACCTGGCACTTCGAGCGGGTTGGACCCCGATCCCCCTGGGACTGCGTGACGCCCGCGTCCATGCCCAGAGCCTTCCGAAATCTCCTTCCCCCGCTCACGGGGGAGGGTCGGGGTGGGGGCCTGTCCTCTGCCGGGTCGACGGGCTGGATCATCGCTATGACACCGTTCCCGCGGTGCAGGGCGCCTCGCTGACCCTCTGCCGCGGCCAGGTCGTCGCCTTGATGGGCCGCAATGGATCCGGAAAGACCACCCTCTTGCGGCTGATCGCCGGACTGATTCGGCCACAGCGCGGCACCGTCACGCACGAGGGCATTTCGGCCTACGTGCCACAGGATGCCGACTCGTTGCTGTTCGCGGCCACCGTCGATGAGGAGCTGCGGGGCCAGCCCGCCGAGGTCGTCGCGCCGTTCGCCGCGTGGCTCCATCGCTATCCACGCGACTTGAGCGCCGGGGAGCGTCAGCAGCTGGCCATCGCACTGATGGGCGCCCGAGCTGACCTGCTGCTGCTCGACGAACCGACCCGCGGACTCGATCCCCAGGTAAAGGCGGCCCTCAGCAGGTACTTGCGGACCCGGGCAGGCGCGGGCGCCGCGATCCTCGTCGCCACCCACGATGTCGAATGGGCGGCCCGCACGGCGGATCGAGTCCTGCTGATGGCGGACGGCGAAATCTATGCGGACGGTCCAGCCGGCAGCGTGTTGAGCGACTCCTTGGTGTTCGCGACCCAGATCAGCAAGCTCGTCGGCGGCGGCTGGCTCTTGCCGGAGGAGGTGCCGCTTTGATCCGATGGCTCGCCGTCCGCGCAGAAGACGCAGTCTTGCTCGGACTCACTGCCGCCGGGCTCGCGCTCTTCATCGGGCCGCTCCTGCTCGGACCGGCCTTGGCGCAACCCGTCGTGCTCTTCAGCGCGCTGGTCGCCGTCTCCTCGGTCGTCGTCCTGGGCGTCGCGCTCCAAACCCATCGCCTCTCGACGCGGCTGCTGGCGGTGCTGGCGGCGCTGGTCGCGATCGATGCCACGCTACGGCTCGTCATCGTCATCGGGCTGCTCGGCTTTTCGCCCATCTTCTTCCTGGTCATCGCGGGCGGGTTCGTGATGGGGCCAAGCTTCGGCTTCGCCGGCGGCGCGCTCACGCTGCTCCTGTCCGCGGTCCTGACGGCCGGCCTCGGACCATGGCTTCCCTACCAGATGCTCGCCGCGGGTTGGGTCGGGATGGGCGCCGGATACCTTGGCCGGGTGACTCGTCGTTCGACCTCCCCGTGGGCCATCGCCATCCTGTGCCTGTATGGCGGCCTTGCCGGCTTCGGCTACGGCCTCCTGCTCGACCTCTGGGAATGGCCGTTGCTCGTCGCCGCCGGGTCATCGCCACTGAGCTGGGCGCCCGGGATTGGTCTGGGGGCCCTGCTGCGCCGCTTCAGTGGCTTCTACCTCGCGACCTCGCTCGCCTACGACAGCTTTCGCGCCGCCGGCAACGCAGTGCTGCTCGGGCTGCTGGGTCCGGCCGTGATCCGCGCCCTCGACCGCTTCCGGCGCCGCTTCCTCCTCGACTGGGCCGAGCCGGGACCGGTGCCGGAACCGGCCCCCGCTAAGATTTCGGCAGATGTCGGAACTTCCGCCTGAGATCGCGGTCGAACCGGAGCCGACCGACGCCGACCCGCCGCCCGAAGCCATTCGCCCGGACCGGCCGCGCATCTGGCCGGACGAGCCACGCGCGCCACGCCCGCAGATCAAGCGGCCGATGGAGGAGTGGCTGGCTGAGTTCGAGGAGCGGGTCAAGCAGCAGGACGCACGCCCGCGAGAGCAGCCCAGTCGCCGCCGTCGACCCCGCGGCCTGGCGCGCATCGTGCCGCAGGCGGCCGCCCCCCGCCCTCCGCGTCCACCGGAACGGGTCCGGACCGAGGCGGGCAGCGCTCAGCCCGGTGATCAGCAACGGCGCGGCCGGCGGAGGCGGGGACG
>DATEHI010000145.1:0-5846 GCA_035279665.1 Candidatus Dormiibacterota bacterium
GCGGCCAGGAAGAGCGCTTTCTTGGAGGGAAACAGCCGGAAGATGTATGGCTGCGAGATGCCGATTCGCTTGGCGATCGCCTCGGTCGAGGTGCCGTGCAGGCCGTGAAGCGCAAATTCGGCCACGGCGGCCTTCAGCACCTCAGTCCGGCGCTCGTCGGCGGTGTGCCGCTGATCGCCGCCTTTTTTCGCGGTCGCCAGGCGTGCCATGTAAGTGATTATTCACTAACTAGCCCCGTATGTCAAATCGACCCAGCCTTTCTTAGCGGGCCGGGCTCAGGAGATCGCGGATTCTGAAGCTGCCCGGCTCCAGGGGCGCCAGTGTCGGGCGCCAGGACGGATTGTTTGCGAGGTATGACTCAGGGTCGCAGCGGATAATGCCGACAATGACCTCGGCGACGATGCGGCCGCCGACTTCGCCGAGATAGTCGCCAGCGCCGCGAACGGCTGCCTCGCGGACGATATACAGCCACAGGGGTGTTTCGTCCTGCCAGTCACCGAGGGCGAGCTCCTGGCGAGTCAGGGGTTGGGCGCCGACCGCGCGGGCGACCGCTTCGCCCGATGGTAGGCCGGTGCCCATGCCGCGCTGGAGGTCCCGCGCGGCGAGCGAACGGTAGGCGCTGACCTCGACGACGCCGGTGATCGATTCCGGAAGTCGGATGAGCGACGCGGGCAACTGTCCGTCGATCGGCTTGGCGCGCTGGGCCGGCGCGTGGTCCGGTACGTCAAAGAGAAGCGACCAATCGATGACGTGATCCGGCGTGAGTGGCCGGAACCCCGCAAGGTCGGGAAAGACGGAAAAGCGTGGGCCGCCCCGCCGGAGTTGGTAGTCGCCCTTGATCTGCGAGTGGCCGTAGCGGAAGGCGGCATCGGCAAACTCGACCGGGATGAACGGTTCGCTCGTGACGCGATAGAAGCGGACGCCATCGCCCAAGAGCGTGCTCGTCAGTGTCGTGCCGACCAGGTTCGGGAGAAAGTCATGGAGGATGACCCACTGGTAGTGCCAGGTGAGTGCCCGGCGAGCATCATCGAAGAGTTCTGGTTCGGGAACGCCGTCCTCGCGTAGCCGGTCGACGAGACGGTTGTGCGCATGAATGAAGGCCACCTGGAGCCCGGTCATGAAGGCGTGGACATCATTGCGCGGGTCGCCGATCAGCGCGATCCCCTGCTGGTTGCGAGGCAGATCGCGACCATTGGCGCCAAGGAGGAGCTTGACCGGATCGGTTTGATCGAAGAGATACGGTGAGCCGACCGGACCGCCGCCGTACAGCGATTCGAGATTTGCTCGAGGCGAGCGAATATTACGTAACGCGTCGAGGTCGCCATGCGCTCGGAGCGGAGACCGGTCGGCGGTGAGGTCGTGCGCCAGGTACTGGCCGAAGAAGGGTTGGCCTGCCTCGACGTGGCCTTCGGTGTCACACGCGCCGCCATCGCAGATACTGCCTTCAATCCCGAGGGCGAGCAGCCGGTCGTCATCGAAGGTCGCGGGCGGCAAATCGGGGAACATGCGCCCGTAACGTCCTCCCGACGTGACCGGCGCATCGACGATCCGCCCCGGCGCCAGGCACAGGTCTCGCGCTGGATGGGAAGTCCGTTGTCGGGTGGCCGTTGGCATCACGTCTGACTCATAGCAAAGTACCGTAGCGAATCTCAAATGCCGATCTCGATCAGGATTAAGCCGTACGGGTTAGCGGTCAACAGTTGACGACACGCTGGTCAGCGAATGCTGTCCCAGAGCCGGCGCTCCTTGTCGGCCGGGTCCAGCGCGACGCTGCTGCCCGCCCCGTCGAAGCGCATCACGGCCCGCACGCGCGAATCGTATGGCGACCATCCCGGTTCTCCACTCGTGGCGAACGCAACCCATGCCCGGTGCATCGCGTCAGCCAGTGCTTGCGGCGGGTCGCCGCCGGCCAGCGTCATGCCGCCCCTATGGTCGAGATTGTCGAAGACGAATCCGATCTCCACCGCGTGCGCGGCTCCAAATCGACCATCGAAGAGGGGCGAGCGCCAGGCGAACTCATACATATGCGTCGACCCGCCGTTCTTGGCGTGCGCCTCGGCGAGCCGGATCGCCGGAATCCGAAAGAACCAGTCGGTGATCAGCGCGGCGAGAAGGTCGCCGGCTGTTGCCTGCGGTCGAGCTGCGCGGTAGACGGACAGCGCCTGCTCAACATCGAGGCCCATCACGCGGGCCGTTGTCGAGAGGCGTTCCTCGGTGACGCGGTCGATCGCGCCCCCGGGAACGAGGAAGAAGCGCCACTCCTCGGCGGTCGTGCCGACCATCAGATCGACGCCGCCACCTGCTCCCGCAGCGATCCGCTCGATGGGCCTTGCCGGCACCACCTCGCCGTCGACGACCGGCTCGAAAATCATCCCGTTGGCTGCGACCTCGCCCCACCGCACCGGGTCTGGCCGGACGGCGAGCTCCTGTCCGAGCTCGGCCTGCGCTTCGACGAGGCGATCCAGAGGTACCGCCGCAATCGACGGCATCGTCGGCGGCACGCCCAGCTTGTCGGCCAGATTGCGCCCGACCAGCTGAGCGGTTGCCGGCGAGCTCGTGTGGTGTCCCGCCCCGCTTTGCGCGATCGCGCGTTGGAACAGACCTTCCGCACCTGGCATCGAGAGCAACGTGGCCACGCTGAACGCCCCCGCGGACTCACCAAAAATCGTGACCCGGGCCGGGTCACCGCCGAAGGCGCGGATGTTCTCCTGCACCCATTCCAGCGCGGCGATCTGGTCGAGCAGCCCGCGGTTCGCCGTCCCGTCGCCCAGGGACAGAAAGCCGTCCGCTCCCAGCCGGTAGTTGATCGTGACGCAGACCACGCCATCGCGAGCAAAGCTGGTGCCGTCGTAAGTTGGGAGCGCACCGGAGCCGCGGACAAATGAGCCGCCGTGGATCCACACCATGACCGGGAGGCCGCCACCGGTCGGGTCCGGTGTCCACACGTTGAGGTTGAGGCAGTCCTCTCCCGGACGGCCTTGATCACCAAGGAGCTGATCGAAGGGTGGTGGGTAGGGCGGTTGCGGCGCGACGCGGCCATACTCGAGCGCGTCGCGCACACCGTCCCACGACTCCCGTGGTCGTGGAGGTTGGAACCGGTGCGGTCCGAACGGTGGCGCGGCGTAAGGAATTCCCTTGAATGCCGCCACGCCGTTGGTCACATATCCGCGAACCCGGCCCTGCCGGGTGATCACCACGAGACTGCCCGCCGCGATGCTCATGAGGGCGCCTCCAGCTAGGGTCCGCCGGTTGCGTAGATCGTCTGCCCGGTCACGAAGCTCCCGTCGTCGCTGCAGAGAAAACTGATGACGCCGGCGATGTCTTCGGGCCGGCCGATCCGACGTAACGGGGTGCGTTCGGCCGCTGCCTTTTTCAAGTCCGCGTAGTCGATCCCGGTGCGTTCGGCAACCGCCTGCGTCATCCGCGTCTCGATGAACCCGGGTGCGACCGCATTGACGTTGATGTTGAAGGGACCCAGCTCGATCGCCAGCGTCCGCGCCATTCCCTGGATGCCAGCCTTGGCCGCCGAATAATTGACCTGCCCGCGGTTGCCCAATGCGGAATTGGACGATAGGAAGACCATCTTGCCCCGGCGCGCCGGGACCATCACCCGCTGCGCCGCCTGCGCACAGAGGAATGTTCCCTTCAGATGGGTGTCGACGACGAGGTCCCAATCGTCGTCCGTCATCTTGTGAACCAGGTTGTCGCGGAGGATGCCCGCGCAGGTAACGAGGATGTCGAGGCTTCCGTACTCCTTCACAACGCGGTCGACGAGGGCTTTTACCGAGAGGCGATCCGTCACGTCGCAGGCGACCGCCAGCGCCGCGCCGCCCTGGCTTCGGATCTGCGCGGCGACCGCTTCCGCCGGTTCGAGATCCAGGTCGGAGATCACGACCTTCGCGCCGTCGGCGGCGAAGCGCGTCGCCGTCGCTGCCCCGATCCCTCGCCCGCCGCCCGTCACCAACGCGGTCTGCCCCTCGAATCGTCCGCTCATGTGATGTCAACCTCCGCCTCGCCGACAGTGACCCGTTCGGCTCGTTGATTTTCCGCCCACACCTCGAGGTGAAGTCGCCGCCCGGCATCCGCCGTGGTTTGCTCTTTCACGCGAGCCCGGCAGGTCAACGTGTCGCCGGGCCGGACCATCTCGACAAAGCGGACCGAGAGCCGTCGCACCGATTCCGGCCCCACCAGCCAGCAGAGATACTCGCCCAGGAACGCCATGCTCAGCATGCCGTGCGCGATGACGCCCTCGAGTCCGACCGTTCGCGCCGTCTCGTCGTCGGTGTGGATCAGGTTGTAGTCGCCCGAGGCGCCCGCGTACTTGACCAGCTGCATCTTGGTGATCGGCGGCTTGCGAAGGTCCGGCAGGACACTACCGCTTTCGAGGTCGGGTCGCGCCGCAAGCACCGGACCGGTCATCGCAGGATGGCGGTGGTCGTTCCGCTGAAGACGGGGCTGCCCGATTCGTCCGTGCCGTCCATCGCCAGGATGAGAAACGTCATTTCGCCGAGGCGGCCCTGACGGCGATAAATGTCGGCGACCCGCACCCGGCAGCGCACGCGATCGCCCGCCCGGAGCGGCCGTTCATACCGGTACTCCTGGGCGCCGTGCAGAACGCGCGCCAGGTCGAAGGTCACGCCGGGGATCGTCATCCGAAAGGTGGTGGGAAAGGTGGGCGGCGCGATATCGCCGCGCACGCATGCCGGCGTCTGGTCCTGCACCGCGTCGGCGAATTTTCGAATGGCGCCCCGCTCCACCTCGAAAACGAGCAGCTCGGACTCGCGTCCGATCAGCTCGCTGCTCAGGGCCGCAGGGTGATCCATGATCGGTCCAGGGCCTTGACATCGCGGCCGCCAATCAGCGCGAGCGTCAGATCGATCTCGGCGATCAGGTTGCGGATGACGCGCTCCACGCCGGTCTGGCCCGCGACCGCCAGACCGAAGACATAGGGCCGGCCCAGCAGGACGGCGTTCGCGCCCAGAGCGAGCGCCTTGAGGACGTCGGCGCCGCGCCGGATGCCGCTGTCCATCAGCACCACCGCGTTGTCTCCCAGCGCCTCGCGCACCTCCACCAGCGCATCGAGCGCTGCGACGGCCCCATCCACCTGCCGGCCACCGTGGTTGGAAACGACGACGCCCTGAAAGCCGGCGTCGAGGACGCGCCGTGCGTCGTCGGCGCGCAGGACGCCCTTGGCGAGCAAGGGGAGGCGGGTCCGATCACGGAGCCATGCGAGGTCGTCCCAGCGCAGGCCCAGGTTGGAGAACATCCCCACCATGGCCGCTCCCGCGCCCCGCGGATCCACTTCCGGCGAAACCGAAAGGCGCGAACGGAACACCCGGTCGCTGGTGAATTGGCCGATGCCCTCCCCGAGGATGAACGGCAGGTACTGGTTTGCGAGATCCCGAACGCGCCAGCCCAGCTGCAGCGTGTCCAGGGTCAGGACGATTGCGCTATAGCCGGCCGCCTCCGCCCGGTGCACAAGGCTGGCCACCACCTCGCGGTCGTTCACCCAATAGAGCTGATACCAGCGCGGCGCCGCGCCCATCGCCTCGGCGATCGCCTCCATCGGTGATGAGGCTGCGGTACTAACGACCCATGGAACGCCTGAGGCCGCGGCGGCACGGGCGACCGCGAGGTCGCCGTCAGAACGGGCGGCGGCGAGCACGCCCACCGGCGCGAGAAAAAACGGCGCCGGCGACGACGTACCGAGCACGGTGACGTGGAGATCCCGCTGCTGGTTGCCGGCGAGCATCGCGGGACGCAAACGCCAGCGCGCGAAGGCGTCCAGGTTGGCCCGCATCGTCGACTCGCCGCCGGCACCGCCGGCGATGTAGTCGAAGGGGCCG
>DATEHI010000146.1:0-12438 GCA_035279665.1 Candidatus Dormiibacterota bacterium
CGACGTCCGCCCAGGCCCGCGCCATCCTGATCCGGGCCGCCCACCACCACGGCCTCAACCCGAATTTCGTGCTGGCCGTCTCCTACTGGGAGAGCGGCTGGAACCAGGCCGCGCGTTCGTACACGGGGGCCGTCGGGCTGATGCAAGTCGAGCCGTACACCGCCGTGTGGGCCGGACCGTCCCTGCTCGGCCGCCGCGTCAACCTCAACAACCCGGTCGACAACGCCGAACTGGGCGCTGCACTGCTGCGGTCGTATCTGGACCGCCTGCGCGACCCGAAGCTGGCCCTTGCCGCCTACTACCAGGGCCTTTCTGGCGTCCTTCGGTACGGCATCTATCCAGGGAGCCGAAGCTACGTCGACGGCATCTGGAGGCTTCGCAACCAGTTCCAGGCCGCGCACCTCGCGGGCTAGACGCCTTCTCCCTCCCGGCGGCTTGCTGGGCTACATTCGATCCTGATATGATCGATATCAGCATTTCATACAGCCACGTAGGAGGACAGCATGGACGCGATTGAATTACTCAAGCAGGATCACAAGAAGGTTGAGAAGATCTTCTCGGCGATGGAGGAGAAGGGAAACCGCCAGAGAATGTTTCCCGAGCTCGATCGCGAGCTGAGCGTTCACGCGGAGATCGAGGAGAAGATCTTCTACCCGGCCACCAAAGAGGCCGAGCCGACGCGCGACCTGGTGCTCGAGTCGATCGAGGAGCACAAGCAGATCAAGATGGTTCTCGCGGACCTCGAGCAGACGGACATGACCACCGAGGTATGGGGCGCTGCCCTCAAGGTGCTCAAGGAGGACGTGATGCACCACGTCGGCGAGGAGGAGGACGAGCTCTTCCCCAGGGTCCGTAAAGTCCTGTCGAAGCAGCAGCTCGAAGACCTGGGCACTCGCATGGAGCAGCTGAAGATGCAGCTCCTGACCGCCGTTCAGGCCCGCTAAAAGACTCGGGGTTGGCCCTCCCCCTGCGGGGGGAGGGGCAACCTTCCTCTTCGCGCTCGGCATCCGACGACTGGGTGCGGTATCGTAATGGCGCGCTGTCAATCGCAGGAGGAATCGATGGCTGTCAAGACCGATCCCACCGAGTCGTTGCGACGGGTGCCGCTCTTTGCCGGCCTGGACCGCAAAGAGCTCGAGCTGCTCGGGAAGCTCATCAAGGAGCAGCGCTACGACAAGGGCGCCGCAATCGTCAAGACGGGCGCCGAGGGGCACGGGCTCTACATCATCAAAGAGGGCAAGGTCGCGGTGATCCGCGATGGCCAGAGGGTCGCCTCCATGGGCCCCGGTGAGTTCTTCGGGGAGATCTCGGTTCTCGATGGCGGTCCGAGGACGGCCGACGTACGCGCCGAGAGCGACACCGCCTGCCTCACGCTCGTCTCCTGGGAGGTCAAGCCCCTGCTGATGGAGAATGCCAGCATCACCTACAAGATGCTGCTGGAGTTGGTCAAGCGCCTGCGGGCACACGTACCCAGCGAGCACCAGTAGGTAGCGGTCGCCCGACCAGCAGGTCTACGGTCCGGTCAGGAAATCGTGCGCGATCCAGCCGTGCTGCTCGTGCCACCAGAGGCGGCCGTCGGCATAGGTCGGCCCACCGTCGATATGCACCGTGCTGCCGTCCTTGAGGCAGGCGACGACGCCGGACGTGAGGCTCGCCACGGCGCGGACGTTGGCGCAGTTGCCCGGCACGTGCACGATGGCGTCGTGAGCGACCATCGGGCTGAGCTGATCCGGTAGACCGCAAACCGCGTCGAGGAAGTGCCAGTGGCCGTCACTGCGATAGACGTACCCGACGCATTCGCGCGCCGCCGAACTAGCGGTTGAAAACACCACGGCCGCCGCGTCCGTGCCGATCGTTTCGCTCGCGAGCATCAGGCAGGGCACGCCGGTCGCGCACGTGCCGCTGCGGTACAGCAAGTGAGTCTTCGCCTCGACACCTGGGATGGCCGCCGCCTCCGCGGTCTCGCGGGCGGTTGGGGCACTCGTCGACGGCAGATGACCGGCTGGCTGCTGTGGATTCACGGCAGCCCGCCCCCCGGGCAGCACCATGTACGCGAGCGGCACCATCAACAGAACGGCCAGGATCGCCGCGACCACCAGCACGATCCGCGGGATCCGTGGCAGGCTCGGACGCGGGAGGGTCAGCCTGGGCCACGCGATCGCCGGCACGGTGAGCCTGGGCCATGTCATGGCCCGCCGTGGACGGGCGCGGCGCGCGGTTACGAGCTCGGGAATAGCGGCTCCGGCGAACGGCCGAGGCGCTGCTGTATCCGGCCCGGGGCCCGCTGAAGGTGTCGTCCAATCGAGAGGCGCTCCGCAGCGTTCACACCAAATGGAGATTCCAAGATTGGGGTAGTGGCAGGCACGGCACGGAATCCGGGTGCCGATCGGTTTCGACTTCGAGCTCAGCTTCAGCATCTCAGGAGTCCGCCCGCAGGTTCGGCCGGTTCAGGAGCCATCCCGACCCAGTGTTCACCAGTTGCCATGTCCCAACCCAGCGCCGCGAGTGTCCGCCGATGACCTCGACGATGCGCACGTACACTATCGCCACCCCGTCGCCGCTGCCGAGCAGCCGCTCGCCTTGCAGGTTGATCTGCTGGGTGGCGGTGAATCGGTGGTCGATGAACTCGGCCGGTGGAAACTGCGCTTGCATACGCGGCGTCCAGAGCGCGGCCGCCGCAGCGAAGTCGTGGCTGGAAACCGCCTGGTAAAAGAGGGCGACGCTGGCTGCGGGATCAGATCCCGAGGGCGCGACCCCGTCCGGTGATGGCAGGGCTGGAGTGGACGTCTCGGTCGGCCCGGGCGTGGCCTGTGGCGTAGAGGTTGCGTCTGGCGTTGCCACCGCCTGCGCCGCTGCGGTGGTTGTTGCCGCGGGCGCCGCCGGGCGCAGGGCCGCGTCCGGCACGGACGGTTGGGGGCGACCAACGGCGCTGAACCAGCTCGCAACCGGCAACGCCAGTAGGATTCCGACGACCCCAACGATGGCGGCGGCGGGCGCCAGCACCATCACACGCGGCCGGCGCGGCGATTGGCGCGGCGTCCTCGAGGGCGGAGACCAGTCGAGATGCCCCAAACAGCTGGCGCACCAACTGTCGATGGCGTAGTTGGTCGCCCCGCACCAGGCGCAGCGAATCATGCGGCTTGCCTCCTCAACCTGCAACCCCGTCTATCAGCTGACTTGATAATACGTAGTACAGTCGGCGTTACGTACTCAAGCTGGTGCGTTCCGCGCTAAGGTTGGCCTGTGCCACCCCAGGCCAGCGCTGCATGGCCTCTCCCCTTCCCGCTCGATCTTGACCTGACGCTCGGCGTCTTCCGACGCGGCGGGTCGGATCCGACGATCCGATTCGGACCGGACGGGGTCTGGCGAGCCGCGCGCACCCCGGATGGACCGGCATCGCTACGGCTTGCGCTCGATGGCGCCCGCCTTCTGACCGATGCCTGGGGTCCGGGGGCGGGATGGATGATCGAGCGTGCGCCCGCGCTGGCCGGCTTCCACGACGAGCCGGACGCCTTTCGCCCGGCGAATCGGCTGCTGGCGGACCTGCACCGCCACCATCCCGGGCTTCGTCTCGGGCGGACCGGGCTGGTGTTCGAAGCCCTGCTGCCGACCATCCTGGAACAGAAGGTGCCGGGCGTGGAAGCCTACGCCTCGTATGCCCAGCTGGTGCGGGCTCTGGGTGAGCCGGCACCGGGCGATGTCGGCCTACGACTTCCGCCCGAACCTGCTCGGCTGGCCGCCACGCCGTACTGGGCGGCGCATCGCTTCGGCATCGAGCGCCGGCGCTTCGGGGTGATCCAGACGGTCGCCGCCCGGGCCAGCCGGTTGGAGGCTACGGCCGACATGGATCCGGTCGAGGCCCGTCGGCTCCTCATGTCGCTGCCCGGCATCGGACCCTGGTCCGCGGCCGAAGTGTCCGTGGTGGCGTACGGCGATCGGGATGCCGTTTCCGTCGGCGACTACCACCTGCCGCACCAGGTGGCCTGGGGGCTCGCCGGCGAAGTGCGGGGGAGCGACGCCCGCATGCTGGAGCTGCTCGAGCCCTACCGCGGTCAGCGCGCGCGGGTCATCAGGCTGCTGACCCTCGGCGGGATCCAGGCGCCGCGGTTCGGACCGCGAATGCGCCTCCGGCGGATCTCCGCGATTTAGGACGCTTTCTTCGCGGGCTGGAAGTAGGGGTTCGAGCCTGCGGCGTGGTCGGTGACGTCGATCACCTCGGTGATCTGCGGCACCGCTGCCTTGATCGCGACCTCGATGCCCTGGCGGAGCGTGACGTCGACCTGAGCGCAGCCCTGGCAGCCGCCACCCAATTGCACGTAGGCGGCGCCGCCGCGCACCTCCAGCAGATCGACAAATCCACCATGGGCCGCGACCGAGGGATTGATCTGCCGATCGAGCACCTCCTGGATGCGAGCCGCAACCGGATCGCGCCAGCCTTCGTTCGGATTGTCGATCCGAAGCGCCCCGCCCATCGCCGAGGGATCGAGGTCGATGACCGCCCCCTCGAGATTGCCGGCGCTGGCAGGCTCGACGAGTACACGAAGCTCCGGCGTCTCAACCACGATGTCGGTCAGTGGGGCATCCTCAGGCGCGACCAGGTCCAGCTCGTAGACGAACTGCCCACCCCGGCGGCCCGCGATCGCAATCCGCAGGCACGCGTCCGGGTGGCCGGTCTTCGCGCGGACGGCATCGATCTTCGTCTGCGCCGCAGACGTCACCGTGATCGCGGGCGGCATCGTCGTCATTCTATTCGTGGTCAACTAATGGTGATGGCACGCGTCCTCCTGCTGATCCCGAGCCGAACCTATCGCACGCATGATTTCATGACCGCGGCGTCCCGCCTCGACGTCGAGGTCGTGGTCGGCTCACAGCACCGGCCGGCGCTCGCCGCCTTGATGGATGGCCGGCATCTCCGCCTCGACTTCGAGGATGTCCGTGGCTCGACCGAGCGCATCGTCGCCTTCGCGCAGATGCATCCCCTGACCGCGGTGGTTGCCGTCGATGACGCTGGAACGCTGCTGGCCGCGACAGCCGCCCAGGCGCTCGGCCTGCCACACAATCCGGTCGATGCAGTGGAGACCGCGCGGGACAAGGCGCGCATGCGGGAGCGCTTTGCGGCGGCTGGCATGCCGACGCCCCGATTCAGGACCGCGGACATCGATGCGGATCCGAAGACGGTCGCCGCCGGCATCCGCTATCCCTGCGTCATCAAGCCGCTCGACCTTTCCGGCAGCCAGGGCGTCGTGAAGGTCGACGATGCCGGCGGCTTTCCCCAGGCCTTTGCCCGCGTGGCAGCGATCGTCTCGGCGTGCAGGCGCAACGGAACGCGCCAGTCAATCCTGATCGAGGACTTCATCCCAGGTGAGGAGGTGGCGGTCGAGGCGCTGCTTCGGGGCAACCGGGTCGAGGTGCTGGCCATTTTCGACAAGCCCGATCCGCTGAATGGCCCCTTCTTCGAGGAGACGATCTATGTCACACCATCGCGCCTCCCATTGGACCGGCAGAGGTGGATTATCGCGACCATCGCGCGGGCGGCGCGAGCTCTTGGCCTGACGGACGGCCCGATCCACGCCGAATTCCGGCTGAACACTGATATCTGGGTACTCGAGGTCGCCGCGCGCTCCATCGGCGGGCTCTGCTCGCGAACGCTGCGATTCGGGTCCGGCATCTCGCTCGAGGAGCTGATCCTTCGGCAGGCGGCCGGCCTTCCACTGCCATCGCACCGGCGAGAGTCGGCGGCGGCCGGCGTGATGATGCTGCCGATTCGGGACCGCGGACGGCTGCGCGCCGTCGAGGGACAGGGCGACGCGAAGGAAGTGCCAGGCATCGAGGGTCTGGTGATCACGATTCCGACGGGCGAGCAGTTGGTGCCACTGCCAGAGGGCGACCGCTATCTTGGCTTCATGTTCGCGCGCGCCGACTCGCCGGCTGCGGTGGAAGCCTCGCTGCGGCAAGCCCACGCGCAACTGCGCGTCGTGACCGATGGCTGAGGGCCGGCCGCGGGTCGTGATCGTCGGCGCCGGGTTTGGCGGCCTCGCCTGCGCCCGCGCCCTCGACGGCAAGCCGGTGGATGTCGTCCTGCTTGACCAGCACAACTACCATCTCTTCACCCCGCTGCTCTACCAGGTGGCCACCGGGTTGCTGAATCCAAGCGATATCGCCTACCCACTGCGGACGATCTTCCGCCATTCATCGAACGTCCGATTTCGCCAGGCGACGGTGACCCGCGTCGACCTGGTCAATAAAGTGGTCCGGCTCGACGGCACTCCACCCGTCGCCTACGACTACCTCGTGCTGGCTACCGGCAGCACCGACAACTACTTCGGCAACCAGGAGGTGGCCCGCGTCTCATTGGGACTCAAGTCGCTCGACGACTCGACCCGGTTGCGCAACCATGTGCTGACCTGCCTCGAGCGCGCCGATGCGGAGCCTGACCCGGAGGCGCGGCGCGCCCTGCTGACGTTTGTGGTCGTCGGGGGCGGTCCAACCGGCGTCGAGTCGTCGGGAGCGCTCAGCGAGTTGATGGCCATCGTGGCCGGCAAGGACTATCACCAGGTCTCGCGTGCCGAGATCCGGATCATCCTCGTGGAGGGCGCGGACCGCCTGCTCAATGCCTTCTCGGTCCGCCTGGGCCGTTACGCGCGACGGGTCCTGGAGCGACGCGGCGTCGAGGTTCGTACGGGCATGCTGGTCAAAACGGCGAACAGCCACTCGGTCACGCTCTCCGACGGGACGGCGATCGCCTGCGCCACCATCATCTGGTCGGCGGGCGTCAGACCCACTGACCCGGTCGGCGAGGCGTCCCTGCCTCGCTTCCGGAACGCCCGCATCCAGGTGGACGAATGGCTTCGAATTACCGGATCCCCTGGCGCGTTCGCCATCGGCGACGCCGCCTCACCGCGCGTGGGCGACCGCGAGCTACCAATGCTCTCGCCCCCCGCGATGCAGGGCGGGCGTTACGTGGCTCGCACCATTGTCGACGAGGTCGTCGGCGTGCGGACTGAGCGCGCCCCGTTCCACTACATCGACAAAGGCACGATGGCGACGATCGGCCGCAACGCCGGCGTTACGCATTTGCCAGGCGGACTGGAGTTCACCGGTTTTGTCGGATGGTTGACCTGGCTCTTCGTGCACATCTACTACCTGATCGGCTTCCGCAATCGGATCAGCGCGCTCGCCTCCTGGGCCTGGGACTACGTCCGACACGATCGCCCGATCCGCCTCATCCTCGCCACCGGCAGCAAGCCGAAGTAGATGCGCTACCTCGCGCTGGCCGCCGACTACGACGGCACGCTGGCCACCGAAGGCGTCGTCGACGGCCACACGGTCGAGGCGCTACGCCGCCTCTCGGCGAGCGGCCGCAAGCTGATCCTCGTCACCGGCCGACAGCTCGGCGATCTCGTGCGCGCCTTTCCTGAAGCCAGCAGCTTCGACGCCGTCGTCGCTGAAAACGGCGCCGTCCTGCACCGGCCGCCAAGCCAGGAGACTCGTGCGCTCGCGCCGCCACCGCCGCCGCGTTTCGTCGAGGCACTGCAAGCCCGAGGCGTCGGGCCGATCTGGGTTGGGCAGGTGGTGGTCGCCACGGTGCAGCCGAACGAGACGGCCGTGCTCGATGTGATCCGGGAGCTCGGCCTCGACCTGCAGGTCATCCTTAACAAAGGTTCGGTCATGGTGCTGCCCGGTTCGGTCGATAAGGCGAGCGGGCTGCGTGCGGCGCTCGACGAGCTCGGCCTCTCGCCGCAGAGCGTCGTCGGCTTGGGCGATGCGGAGAACGACCAGGCCTTTCTCGCCATGTGTGGGTGCGGGGTCGCGGTGGCGAACGCGCTCGACACCCTCAAAGTGCGAGCCAACCACGTGACCCGCGGCGAAGCCGGCGCGGGGGCCCGGGAGGTGATCGACGGGTTGATCTCGAAGGATCGGCCTTAGCCGTCGCACCGTTAGAAAAGGTGGCGGCGACCGTTATATTCGGTGAATGAACCGTTTGGTGGGTTTCGCATTGGTCGGGGGGTTCCTGGCGAGCTCCGCGGCGGCGGCCGCTGGCGCCAATCTGGTGGCTGAGCAAGGCAGCGCCTCCCGCGCGCTGCCGGCGGTCCGGCAACCCCTGAGTTCGGTCGAGCAGCCTGTGGCGGCACCCGCTGCCCCCCTTGCGCCATCCAACACGACGCATCGGACCATCAATGCGACGCAAGCCGGAACGCTCCACGCGCTCCCACCGGCCGCGGCCGAGCTGGCGCCGGCAAGCCAGGCTTCACTCAGTCCCTGTCCGCCGGCCCGAACCGAAGTAGCCTGCCGCACGCCCTGAGCTCAAGGGCGGCGATTACCGCTTAGAAAGTAAAACGAGGGCCGGTCCGAAGACCGGCCCTCGACCAATCGGCTGACTCGGTCAGTTAATTGTTGCCGCCGCCATCGCCGCCGCCATCGCCGCCGCCGTCGCCGCCGGCGGATACGTGGCTGATCCGCGTGTACCAGTTCGCCAGCGCCGTCCGCGTTCCGCCGCAGCTGCCGAATGCCCCGGACTCGTACTGGGCAAGCGTGCACGTCTGGCCGATGTACTCGGACGCGATCCAGAAGCCGTTCCCGTCGACGACCGCCGCGCCGTAGTCACCCCATCGCGGACGAGGCGGGTTCGGGAAGTTGTAGAAGAAGGTCCCACTGAAGCCATCTGATGGGCCGACCCCTTCGGCCGCGACCTGCAGCGGACCGGTGCCCGAGGCGCTGAACGAGGTGAACGCCGCGCTCGGGTAGTGGGTGTTTCCAACGAGGGTGAAGGCCATCACGCCCCGCCCGCTGGCGTTCATGGTGATCGCCGGATAGGTGACGTTGTTATTCGTCACACCGAAGTAGCCCTGGCTCACGAGCCTCGCGCCGTCCTCACCATTTGGACGCACGACGAACCACTCGATGCCGGCCTTGGTGTGGCCGTTGGCGTCGACCAGCGCCGTATCGAGCGCCCCGGTCAACACCCCGTTTGCGTAGGTCACCTGCTGCATGCGGGTGTCGTTGCTGTCCAGCGGCGACTCTGACTCGTGGAACGGATCGACGATTCCGGTCAGGAAGGTTGAGCACGGTGCGTCGTTGAGGCAGTCCACCAGCGGTACGCTGCCCACCTTCTGCTCGGAGGGCGGAGGCGTCGAGTAGCGGCCCACGTGCAGGTAGCTGTGGCTCAGATCGAGCTCTGTCTCGTCACCGTTGAGCGAGCGCGTGTGGGTGAGCCTCCAGACGAGCAGCTGGTTGGACGTGCGCGGACCGACCGCGGTTCCGTTGCCGTGTGCCTCGTCGGCGGCGTTGGAGCTCAAGAAGTACTCCGTGCCACCCTGCGCGTTCTGCTGCTGGCCGGTTGCGACCGCGGGCCAGAGCGTGAAGCCCGAGTTGCCGTTGTCCATCCCGTGCGTGTCGATCTGGGTCACGTCGACGGTAGCGGCGTGCTGGGCCAGTGCCCGCTTGGAGTAGGCATAGACCTGGGCGCCGTGGAACTCGGGACCGAAGAACGCGTATTCGTTGGTCGTCAGGTAGATCCCGTTGGCGTCGGCCCCAAGGTGAGGATAGTCACCGAGGCAGGCGAACGGATGGGTTGGGGGCTGCCGGGCCGGGCCGGTGGTGCAGCCATGGTTCGGCGTGCCGTCTGTGCCGTCGTCGGTCACATCGGTGCGATAGACCGTCCAGAGCCCGAGCGGGCTGGGCCCGTTGCTGACCGCGAGATCCAGGTGGTTCTGGCCGGTGAAGTTGCCGGTGTCTGAGAAGACCTCGAGCGTGAGGACGTCCGCGTACCAGCGCTGGGTTGCCTTATCGAAGAGGCAGCTGGGGTCGGTCACGAACTGACCGAAGGGTCCACGCGGCCGGTGGATCGCCGCCGGGTAGCCGAAGAAGGTGTTGAGGTCGGTGACGCCCTGCAGCGCATTGCCGTTGGCGTCGTAGACGCGCGTCACGTCGTTGATGATCTCCATGACGTAGCCATTGCCGACGCACAGGCCCTGGTCCGGTGGCTCAAGCGAGAACTGGTTGGCACCGTTGGCCAGGCGCTGCTGGCGGTGGTTGAGCCCGTCGAAGCTCCTGATCAGGTTGAGGACGCTGCCGCCATGCGAGCTGTTGTCCCGCTCGCCACTGCCAGCCTGGTCGCCGTTCTGCTTCGAGGCGCTCCGGTCGGCCGAGCCGGCCGCCGGCGGATTTGGGCCGGCCGGTGCCAGCCCGCCGCTCTCACCAGCACCGCCGCGGATTTCGTTCTGCGAAATGCCGTCAGCACCGAGGCTGGTACCTCGAATCGAGGTCACGCCACCGGCGGCAATTTGTCGAGTTCCGCCGGAAGCGGCCGCCGGCGTCGCCGGCGCGATCGCGATCGCGCTGCCCAGGATCGACAGGACAGCAGAGGACGTTACAAGACGATGTCTAAACAAGGTGCTCCTCCTTCCCAGGGTTGAGTGGCCTACAGTGGCCTTATCGGCGACTAGCCTAGCGCAGCCTCGCCCCAAGGTCAACAGCCAGTAAAACCATAGCGGGATTTCAGGAAAAACGACGGCCCCGCACGCGATTGTCCCGAATCGCGATCCCTTCGCGGCGAAGCCGGCGAGCCTGCTCTTCCCCACCGTGCGCGGCCAGCTCGCCGTTTGCGCGCACGACGCGCCACCAGGGCAGACCCATGCTACGCGCGAGCACGTTACCGACCGCGCGTGCCGCGCGCGGGTAGCCGGCGCGGCGCGCCACTTCCCCGTAGCTGACAACCTCGCCCTTGCCCAGGTCCCTGACCACGACCCGCACCGCGTCGGGGAACGATCGGGTCACTCAGGTGCGCGGCGCACTCGCCTCTTCCCTCGCGATCAGGACCGGGTCCGGGCGAAGCACGAGTCGGACACGCGTTCCGGCCGGGAGGGCGGACGCCTCCGCCGTCGGTAGTTGAGCAAGCACAGTGATATCGCCAAGGTCGACCGTGACCCGGCTGGTGGCGCCGAGGAACGCCGTCGCAATGATCGTCCCGACTAGCGGCCCAGCGGCCTCGCCGCTGCTCGCGAGCGTCACGGCTTCAGGACGCACGAGCGCCACCGCCGGCCCATCGGCGGCGTCCGGCTGGACCAGGGGCAGTCTCGCCCCTCTCACCTCCACCTCGCCGCCGCGCACCACGCCGGGCAGCCGATTGGTGAGTCCGACAAACTCGGCGACAAAGGGCGTCGCCGGCCGCGAGTAGATCGTGGTGGGCGGTCCCAGCTGCTCGATCCGACCCGAGTGCATTACCCCCACGCGGTCGGCTATGGCCAGCGCTTCCTCCTGGTCGTGGGTCACGAACAGAGTGGTGATCCCGACCTCGAGCTGCACTCGACGGATCTCGTCGCGCAGCCGCGACCGCACCTTGGCGTCGAGTGCGGATAACGGCTCATCGAGCAGCAGGACTTTCGGTTGGATGGCGAGGGCTCGAGCGAGTGCTACGCGCTGCTGCTGGCCGCCCGACAACTGGTGGGCGAACCGATTGGCGAAGCCCGACAGCCCGACGAGATCGAGCATTTCGCCCGCCCGCTGGCGCCGCTGGCTTGCTCCCACCTTGCGCATTTGCAGCCCGAAGGCTACGTTCTGCCAGGCCGTCATATGCGGAAAAAGCGAATAGGCCTGGAACACCATGCCGACATCGCGCTTGTTGGTCGGCTGCCCCGTGACGTCCTCACCGCCGACCACCACCCGCCCGCTGTCGGCTTGTTCCAGACCCGCGACCAGCCGCAGCGCTGTCGTCTTGCCACAGCCGGATGGCCCGAGCAGGGCGACCAGCTCACCGGGGGCCATCGTCAGACTCAAGCCGTCGAGCGCGGTCACCCCCGCGTAGCGACGTTGCAGGTTCTCGAGCCGAACCTCGACACCCGCGCGCATGGCGGTCCCCACCCCGGCGGCCGCGACCGCAGCCGTCACCTTTGGCCCCCTCCAGCCGCGCCCGGGAACGGGAGACCGGCGCGCTCAGGCGCCACGCGTCCCCGCGCCCGGCCGACGAACGACAGAATCACGAGCAGGATAAAGGCGAACATCAGCGACGCCACCGCGACCGCGATGGACGTCCCCGCGTTGGCGAGACCGAGCTGAAAGATTTCGACCTGGAGGTTGAGGTAGCTCAGCAGGTTGGCGAAGGTGAACTCACCCAGGACCAGGGCGACGGAGAGCAGACAGGCATTGAGGAGCGCGCTGGACATGTTCGGCGCGATGACGCGAAACATCACGGTGCCCCAGCCAGCCCCCAGGCTCCGGGCCGCTTCGGAGAGCGTCTTGACGTCGATTGCGGAAAGACCGGCGTCGAGCGCGCGGTACGCGAACGGCAGCACCAGGATGACGTAGGCAAACGAAAGTAGGAAGATCGTATCGACGAGGTTGATCGCCATCCACCGGTAGACGGGCGATAGCCCGACCACGAGGACGATCGCGGGGATGGTGAGCGGCAGGAGGCAGAGGAATTCGATAGTCCGCTTCAGC
>DATEHI010000147.1:0-6675 GCA_035279665.1 Candidatus Dormiibacterota bacterium
GATACGACTGCCCACTCCCAGAAGGGCGCGTGAATTCGCCAGAGCAGCACGTAAAGCAACGTCGAAGCCGCCAGCGTCACCGTCCCGAGCAGATACGAAAGGCGGCGTCCAGCGGTGTCGGCCACCACCCCGGTTGGCACCTCGAACAGCACCATGCCGGCGGTGAAGAAGGCATTGGCCGCAAAGGCCTCCAGGTTCGAGAGTCCCGCATCGAGCAGGAAGATCGTGTTGATTCCCCAGATCAGTGAGGCCGCCAGGGTGTTGCCCAGCAACAGCACGAGGTAGGTTCGCTGAATCGAGCCGGGCGTCGGGATTACGCCTCCGATGAACGGCCGTGAGCGCATGAGTCTTTTGCAATTCTGACGGGGTCAGCGGTGACATGGGTCATATCACTTGCAACTGGCAGAGAATCTGGTACCGTACCGCCGGGCTTGACACTCTCCAGGGCTGCAACTTTCGAATGATCGGCCGACCACACCGGGTGGCGTGGCTCGCTGCCTTCCTCGTTGGATGTGCGCCGGCCGCCGGTAGCGTGGCGTCGAGCCGGCCACCGGCTCCCGTTGTCTTTACGGCGCCCACGTCGACGCCCGATGCCCGTCCAAGTCCGCCGCCATCCTATGTTCAGGTGGCGCAGCGGCAGGAGCTGTCACTCCCGCAGCCGCGGGAAGAGCTCGCCTCGGCCACGCTCGACGGAACCCTGTTCGTCATCGCTGGCTTTGACAGCAGCGGGCGTGATACGAACACCGTCTTTACCTACAAGGGTTCGTGGTCACTCGGCCCCGCCCTGCCCGAGGCACTCGACCACCCGGCCGCCGCCGTGCTGCTGGGCCAGCTCTACGTCGCGGGTGGATTCTCG
This sequence comes from Candidatus Dormiibacterota bacterium, assembly GCA_035279665.1. Lineage (GTDB taxonomy): Bacteria > Chloroflexota > Dormibacteria > CF-121 > CF-121 > CF-13. The sequence goes on from DATEHI010000147.1 coordinate 857, forward strand.
GCTGGCCGGGCGCGCGCGGCCGTCTATCGCTTCGCGCAGGATCACTGGGACCTGGTGGCTTCCGTCCGTCACCCGCGCGCGGCCTTTGCCCTGATCCCCCTTGGCAACCGGCTCTATGCGGTTGGCGGACGAGATACGTCCATGAACAGCGTCCCCATACCCGAGGTTTACGACCCGGCCCTCGGCACCTGGACCGACCTGCCCGCCTTACCCGCCGCGCGACACCACGTCGCCGGCTTCACGTATCAGGACATGGCCTGTGTGGCTGGTGGGAAGTTCCCGTACTCCGCTCGGGTCGACTGCCTCGACCCCGCGTCGCGCACCTGGCACCGGCTTCCCGATTTACCGGCGGCCACGAGTGGCGCGGGCGCCGTCATGCTGGGCGGACACCTTGTCGTCCTGGGCGGAGAGGGAAACGCCGTCGTTCCCTGGCTCTTCTCGCTGATCGGTGCCACCTGGCAGCGCCAGAGCATGTTTCTCCCTCGGCACGGGATACAAGTGGCGATGCTGCTGGATCGGGCCTGGGTCTGCGGCGGAGGCAACCTTGCGGACCTCCATCCGACCAGCCTGTGCACCTCGATTGGACCTGCGTCGTGAGGGTGCTACGATCCGAGCGCAAAATGATCACTCCGGGCCGGACCCTCGTCGCCCTGGGCGCGGGAATCGGCTTAGGCGGCAGCCTGGCTGGCGTGGTGTTGATGCATCCGATGGGACTCCTGGCCCAGGCCAGTGCGCGACCCAGCACGCCGCTCGCCGCGGCGCAGCCGGATTTCGCCCCGACCGTCGACACGACGGCTGATCCTGGGGTCGCGACATCACCGACGGCGGTCAACGTCTACCAGGCGACGATGGCCGGGACGTTGAACCCGGCGGTGGCAGGCATCGCTGCACGGGTCTACGTGCCCAACAGCGCCAGCGGCACGCTGGATGTCATCGACCCGACGACGTTCAGGGTCATCGCCCACTACTACGTCGGTGCTATCCCGCATCATGTCGCCCCAGCCTGGGACCTCAGCCGGCTCTACGTCGACGATGAGGGCTCCGGCAGGCTGTCCGTGATCGACCCACGCAGCGGAGCGCTGACCGGACGCATTGCGGTGCCGGATCCGTACAACCTCTATTTCACGCCTGACGGCAGCAAAGCGATCGTCGTCGCCGAGGTGTTGCGCCGGCTGGATTTTCGCGATCCCCATACCTTCCAACTGATCCGCAGCGTGCCCATCCCCTGGCGCGGCGTGGACCATCTCGACTTCTCGGCCGACGGCAGCTACCTGATGGCCAGCACCGAATTCGCCGGCGTGGTCGTCAAGGTGGACACCGTCGCCATGCAGATCGCCGGCTTTGTCCAGGTCGGAGGCCTGCCCGTCGACGTCCGGTTGTCGCCAGACGGGACCGTTTTCTATGTGGCGAACCAGGGACGCGGCGGCGTCTCCGTCGTCGATCCGGTGGCCATGAAGGAGGTCGGCTTCATCAAGACCGGGCGCGGCGCGCATGGCCTGGCGGTGTCCCGCGACACCAGGTCTCTCTACGTGACGAACCGGCTGGGGGGCACGATTTCGGTCATCGACTTCGCATCCCGTTCGGTGGTGTCGACCTGGCGAATTGGTGGAAGCCCCGACATGGTTCAGCTATCGGTTGACGGGTCACAGCTCTGGACCACGGGCCGCTATAACGGCGTGGTCTACGTCATCGATACCAGCTCCGGTAAGCTCCTGCACACGATTCGTGTGGGCGGCCAGCCCCATGGACTCACCTATTTCCCCAACGCCGGCCGCTTCAGCCTTGGCCACAACGGGGTTTATCGCTAGAGCTCCTAGGAGATGCTCACCGCGTAGACCACGCCGAGGCCCGCCACATACAGGCTGCCGCCGGCGGCCGCCGGCGAGGGATAGTGCGGGATAAGACCGAGGGGCAAGTGAGCGCGAACGGCTCCATTCGTGGGGTCGAGTCCGTAGAGCGTGCCCTTCCAGGTACCGCGATACGTCCCGGCATCCGAGGCTACCGTCCACACGAGACCATACGCGAAGATCGCGGAGTTCGCGTAGGGGGCGGCCTCCCACGCCAGCGTGAACGATGGCTTCGACGCGTCGATGCGGAGGGCCGCCAGGCCATCTTTGCACGGAACGAAGACCAGGCCGGCGGCGACGGCGGCCCCGCCGAACGCGCCGAGCGCCGGGCCGCCGCTTTTGCAGGCGCGGGCATTAAACGCTTCGCCAGCAATCCCGCCGAGGTGGCTCGCTCGAAGGAGAAAACCCACCCCTTCCTTGCCTGCGATGAAGACCAGCCCGTCTGGCAGCAGCGCGGGCGACATCGACGCCTGGTCGATGTCGTACTGATTGAGATACCGCCACTCTTTCGATGCCCACTGGTCGATCGGGGAAAGATCGGCGGTCAGGCGGACGACGGCGTTGGCTCCGTCGTAGACGCCCTCCTGCGCCTGCACGTCGGTGTCTCCGGTCGTCACCCAGATATTTCCGTCTGGCGAGATCACCGGGCCGGGCGGAGCCCAGATCGCGCCGCGATTGACCGAAGGGACCTGCCATGTGAGCAAGCGCCCGCTGCCGTCAGCCGGCGCCGCCATCACCCAGCCGTGGTACCGGCCACAGTCGCCGGTGAAGCCGCCCCAGGAAAAGTAGATTCGGCTGTTAAAGAGGTTCAGCGAACCGCGCTGCTGCTGATGACCAGGGTCTTCGCCCGGCGGATCGACCACGCGGTGCCAGACGATGCTCCCATCAGAAAGCTTCAGCGCAAACAGCTCGTGCCGGATCGGGGCGTTCAGCATCGCGACGGCGTAGACGATACCGGCGGCGGTGTCGAGCGTCGGCGTGGAGGTGATGCCGTTGGGGTCGATGTTGCCGCACTCGAGCAGGCGGAGCGGAACCGGATCGCCAAGGTGTTGACGCCAACGGACGGCGCCGGTCGCGGCGTTCAGCGCGTAGATCGTGTCCTGCTCGGTGGCCACGATCACCGAGAGACCGGCGACCAGCGGCTCCGCGTACATGTCGCCGTCCACCTTCGCCGTCCAGGTGCGATGGGGGGAAGTGGCACGCGGCGTTGCCGGGCCCACGCCGCTGCGCATCGTGTCGCCCATATAGGTGGTCCAGTCGGCGGGGGAGGGGTTCGCCGTCATGGCCACGGATGCGGATGCGGATCCGGTCGGCGCCGCAACAGTCGAGCCCTGGCAGGCGGTGGCCACCACGGAAATGACTGCGGCGATCCCGACGTTGGCCAACCGAGTAGGCGCCATGAGTCGTACCGTAGCAAGACACCATTAACGACTATTGGTGAAGGCTGAGCAGGAGCAGGCCATTGGGCATGCCTGAGCACTCCAGTACTGTTGTCTGGCGATGTCGGGCCAGGTCGCCATCGTCACCGGGGCCAGCCGCGGAATCGGACGCGGCGTAGCAGTTGGCCTTGGTGAAGCCGGCTGGACGGTCTACATCACCGCCCGCACAGTTCGCGACGGCGAGAGCGATCGCTCCGGTTCCATCACAAAAACCGCTGAACAGGTAACACGAGCCGGTGGACGCGCCATCCCGATGCGCTCGGACCACAGCATAGATTCGGAGACAGAAGCCCTATTTCGTCGCGTCGAGCATGAGCAGGCTGGGCTCGATCTCCTCGTCAACAATGCGACTTCGTACAGCACAGATCTCGGCCCGCGCGAGGACGCCATGTTCTGGGATCTGCCCGTCGAGGAGTGGGACCAGATGCATGCGGTCGGCCTGAGGTCGCATTTCATCGCCAGCGTGTGGGCCGCGCGGATGATGATCCCGCGGCGCCGTGGTCTCATCGTCAACATCTCCTCAATCGGCGCCATCAAGTACACGGGCAGCGTGTCCTACAACGTCGTCAAGGCTGCGGTGGACATGCTCACCATGAGCACGGCTGCCGAACTACGTCCACACAATGTGGCGGTCGTCTCCTTCTGGCCGAGGTTGACACGAACCGAAGCATTCGTCGCGCACCCCGAACAGTTCTCTGACCCGAGCAAGGCCTGGTCGGCCGAGTTCAACGGGCGATGCGTGGCGGCGCTTGCGAACGATCCACAAATCATCGAGAAGTCCGGGCAGGCGCTGGACCTGGCGGAAGTGGCTATCGAATATGGATTGGCTGACTCCGACGGCCGAGTCCCGGAGCTGCGCCCGCGAGCCTGACGGCCGAGGCCGGCGACCTGCAAGCTGTAGCCGCTGGCGGAAACTGATCGAACCATCCGATTTGAGCTGCGTTGCTGCGCGACTGGCGAACGTGTCTACGATGTGGGCGTGCGTCTCGCGACCTGGAACGTCAACTCGATCACGCCGAGGATCCCGCGGCTCCTGCCCTGGCTCGATACGCGGCAACCTGACGTCGTCTGCCTCCAGGAGACCAAGCTCGCTGACCAGGCTTTCGACAGACTGCTCGACAACGAGCTGTCACTACGTGGCTACGCGGCAGCCCGCACCGGGGAGGCGCAATGGAACGGCGTGGCGATCCTCTCCCGGGTGGGACTCGAGGACGTCGTCGCGGGCATTCCTGGCGGGCCTGGCTTCCCCCACCAGGAGTCACGGGCGATTGCCGCCACCTGCCGCGGTGTGCGAGTGCACTCCGTATACGTACCGAACGGCCGGGTTCCCGACTCAGAGCATTACCGCTACAAGCTCGCGTGGCTGGCGGCACTCGACCGGATGCTGAGTACCCATCCCGAGTCCACGGTGGTGTGCGGTGACATGAATATCGCCCCCACCGATGCCGATGTCTTCGATCCTGACGCGTACGTGGGCCAGACCCACGTGACTCCTGCCGAGCGGGCGGCGCTGGCGGCCCTCACCCGCCGCGGCCTGCACGACGTCGTGCGCGAGCACTGGCCTGACGCGCGGATCTTCACGTACTGGGACTACCGGGCCGGTATGTTCCCCAAGGACATGGGAATGCGGATCGACCTTGTCCTCGCCAGCCCCCCGGTCGCGGCACGGTTGCGGGCGGCCTGGATCGACCGCCAGGCTCGCAAGGGGACCCTCACCAGCGACCACGCCCCCGTGATCGTGGACCTCGACGAGGCGCCCGACGGCGATATCGGACCGGTCGTGCCTCCCCCGTCGGTGTCCCTGGTCGGTCGGGGCAAGGCAACGCTTCCCCAGGCACGAAACGAGCCCGATCGCGGCTAATCGGAGTTTGGCTTCGGTAGGGGAGATGCCTGTCTTTGGGGCCGCCCAATCAGTGGGCGATCACATGAAGGGCCCGGCCGGCGCGTTCGCATTCAGATCTAAGCTAGGCGGGTCCCGGCAGCAGAAATCTGCCAACCAATGAGGGTGAACGCAGCAGGAGGGTCGGCATGTATGCGGTGGTCGGAACGTGGAGCATGGATGTAGGGCGAACGGCCGAGCAAAGGCGCGCCCTGGAGCAGCGGATCGAACCCTCGGCTCAGCGCGTCGCCGGGTTTATTCAAGGGTATTGGACGGCCGCCTCGGCAGATGGAAGGAGCTATTCGTTCATTCTGTTTGACGCTGAAGACGCGGCCACCGCCTTCAAGAAGTCCGTTGAAAGCAACACAGAGAATCAAGCAAGGGTAGGCATCCAACGAAACGAACTAGCTCTGGTTGAGGTGGTCGCGCAGGCTGACGCCCCCACGCCAGGGGCGGCTCCACGTGAGCAGATGCCGGACCGGGAAAAGAATTAGCCCGTGGCGGATTCGAACAAGCCAGCCGCAGCGCAATCTGCACCGTAGAATTGGTCGATGCCGACGTATCAGGCCGACGCAATCGTGCTGCGACGCCTGGATTATGGTGACGCCGACCGGATTCTGACGCTGCTGACGCGGGAGTACGGCAAGCTCGCCG
>DATEHI010000148.1:0-35144 GCA_035279665.1 Candidatus Dormiibacterota bacterium
GCAGATCAACTCGATCCCGGTCTTGTTGATCAGGTACTCGGCCATCGGACCCTTCTGGGTCGCCCCCATCGCGGTGCCCTGGGTGGTGAGCTCGACGTCGGTCAGCCGCAGGAAGCCCTCTCGCTCGTTCACAAAGTCACTGAGTCGAACTGGAGCCGGCAGAGCCAGCCGCCCAATCGCGCCGAACAGGGGGCCGTAGACCTCGACCAGGAATTCGCGGTGGGCAAGCGCCACGTGTGCAAGGGGGCGTACGGGCTCGATTCTCATCCTTATATATATGTGGCGGGGGCTAAGAGTTTGCGGCGGTCGGTTTTTGGCCTCTCAGGGAGGCTCCGGTCGATCGCTCGGTGGCCTTGCCAGGCCGGAAGTAGGCCCGAACGTCGTCCGGGAAGAGGGTCAGCACCTCATCCGGTATCTCCCACTGCGACTCGTTGAGCCCCTGCTGGACGAAACGGTCGATCGCGATGGCAAGGAGCCGGATGCACGCCTCCAGCGGGAGATGGAGCTCATCGAGGACGGCCTTGCGCTCCCGCAAGAGGTAGGTCATCTTGGTCATGAAGTCATCGACCACAAATTGCAGCTGGCGAGTGTGTGCCAGCGGATTGTCCCCCACCGGCGCGTTCTTCAACTCGATCAGCCGCTGCACGTACGGCATGCTGAGCGCTGATACTTCCTGCCGCAGCGCGCTGATGTCATGCAGGCGCTCGACGCCGACCGCGTTGCTCCAGCGGCGACGGGCTTCGGCGTCACCCAGGACGCAGGCGCCGTACCAGCGGTAGTTCGTGTTGGGCATCAGCCGGCTCTCCAGGTGGCGGCAGGTCATCACTGATCCCAGTGGTCGGTGGGAGAGGTCCAGTGTGACCAGCTGCGTTGCCTGATAGGCGGGACAATCGGTGAAGTCCGGCGGGAAGGGCTTCGGGTAGGGGCACTCGTCGGCCGGTCTCTGGTGGCGATCGTCCACGCTGCGCGCGGACCAGAGGGCGATCGCCTGGGACCGGTTACGAATCCCCCGGTCTAGGAAGAGTTTCTCGAAATGCGTGCGCACCGTTCGGTGCGTCACCCCCAGCCGCCTGGCGATCTGCTTGTCAGAAAGCCCGTTCGAGGCAAGCGCCAGGATCTGCGCCTGCCGCGGCGTCAAGCGGCCGGTGCCGAGGTCGGCGCCGCCGCCGTTCCCGTTTTGAAAACTTCCGTCCGCGACCTTGGGCACAGTACTACCACCTGCAGTGCTGAAGGTAACAGGGCAACGTTGAGTTGCGCCTATCTGTAACCTTACCAACGCCCACAGTTATGGGCTGCGGTCCCACCTGGACTGGTACAAACTGCCTAGGGACCCCTCCCGAGCGTCCGAGGACCCTGCGTAATATCGCCACGGCTTGAGTGCTTTCACGCTGAACTGTTCGGAACTCCTCGGCTCGCCTCAGCGACCTCATCTCACCGCCTCCTTACTGGACTTGTTCTACCTGTCATTAATACCGACGTCTGAGATGAGGATTATTTGACAACGAGTCTGTTCCAAACTACCCTAGGTTACAAGGGGCAGGACTCGGTCGAGTTAGGGGAGAAGTGCAGGACGCGACCCACGATCGAATAATCGACGAGCTCTACCAGGCCCACCGGGCGGCCGTTATGAGGGTGTGCTCGAGCATCCTGCGGAACGCGGACGATGCCGCCGACGCGACCCAGGAGGTCTTTCTGATCGCGATCGAGTCCCTGGACCCGACCGCGAAAGGCGGCGCTGCGCAGGCATGGCTGTTGACCGTCGCCCGCAATCATTGCCTTGATCTGCTACGGCGTCGCAAGCGATTGGGAAAGGCGCTGGTCACGCTCGGGCCAGACGACGCCCCGGGACGGGACCTGGAGGCAACGGTCGCCGATCGAGACTTCGTCGATATCGTATTCAAGCAGCTCTCCAAACGCGAACGCCAGGCACTCTGGCAGTCGGCGGTCGAAAGCCGTCCCCTGGCCGACATCGCCAGTGGGCTCAGGTTGAGCTACATGGCGGCCGCCCAGGTGCTGCACCGGGCGCGCCGGCACGCCATGCAGGCAGCCGCTCGCGTCGCGGTCGCCCTGGGAATCTTCCAGGTTGGCCGGCAGCGGTCGGGCACCGGGCTGCTGGCGAACGCCCAGCGGCTTGCGGCGGTCGCTGCGGTGCCGCTGCTCGTGGTCGCGATGAACGCCTCGAGTCCGATACCGAAAGCGGCCTCAGCCTCTACCACCGCCGTCGCCATTGCGGCCACACAACCGACCTCGGCGGTGGGCGCCCCGCAGACCAATGGGGCCGGCCAGCTTTCCTCCGCCCTGGGGGGGCTGCCGGGCGGGGGCGGAGGCTCACTGCTACCCGGGTCGACGGCTGCCCTGAACTCAGCGGCCAATACCGTCGACCAACTGTCGAGGTCGCTAGCATCGGTTTCACCGCTGGCGGGCAAGCCTCCGGCCTTGCCACCGGTCCAGGCACTTCCATCGACCCGGCCCCTACCCTCCCCGCCGGCCAGCCCGGGAGTGCCCTAGGCTCCTAAGCGGGCTCAGCAATTCTTGCGGGCGATGAATGGGAAGTTTGACCCATCGGTAACTTTACCGCTTGCGCCAATCCGGGACTCAGCCTATCTTACAAGTGAAGTTGCCCTGACACCACTGGCAGTGGGCACAAGTCGTTTTCGACCGGCATAGACGGGAAGGAGCGAGTCGTTGCGTCGAGGGAAGGCTGAAGGGGGCCCCCGCCAATCATGGCGATAGCGCCATATGCGGTGAGGCCCCACCCTGTAGCGCTGCCCGAACCGTCCGTCATACGGGAGGCCCAGGATCTCGGGTCGGGTGAGGCCAGGCGCGAGTGCTCGCCGGACGAAATCCTGGTAACCACGATCCTGGAGCGGTCGGCTGCTGACGTCGGCTGGCTGGCCTGGGGGGATGGCAAGGACGCGGTCGTCATACCGGCCGTGGTGCGATCGTTCCTTGACCCCTCGGCCATCGGTGAGTTTCCGGATCCCCCCCGCGAAACGGTGCTCATCGATCGTGGGATGGGGGATGGGCCGTGGGCTCTCTGGTGCCGGGCGCGCGGCATCCTCTCCTGCGCGATCAGCCCCATCTATGCCCGCGGCAGGGTGGTTGGCCTGACAGGTCTCGCCAGCTGCCGCGTAGGCGCGCTGGCTGACTTCGATGTCCAAGGCCTGCAGTTGGTCTCCTCGCTGGCGGTCCACGCCCGCACCTTCGAAGCGCGCCTCACGGGAGTCCGCCGTATGTTCGACGAGGTCAGCCTCACCCTGGAGAACGCCCTGGCCCTCGACAAGGCGCTCCGCCTGCCGCCGACGTATCGGGAGATCGCCCGCTCGGTGGGCGAGACGCTGGCCGCCACCTATTGCCAGATCGCCATCCACGACGCCAAAGGTGCCCTGACCATTCGCGGGCTGGGCGGGCATCGCCCCTCACGCAGGGCCGGCATCGTCGCCCTGCCTCTCGCCCAGCTCAAGCATTGCGCCCAGGCGCTGCGCGATCGGCGCGGCGTCGTTTTGAAGTTCAGCCAGTACGACCCGGCGCTCGAGCCCGAGCGCCTTGCACTCTTTTCGCCCACGACCAAGGTCGGCGTCATCCTGCCGTTCGTCGCTGGGCCCCGGACGCAGGGGCTTTTGATCATCGGCGAGGAACGACGATCCCGCTGCCAGCCGATGTCGCCGGAACGCGTCGCCATCCTGGAGCTCGTTGCCAGCCGAATCGCCCACATCCTCCGGATGTCACGCCGGCTCCAGTACGAACGAATGGCCGAACGGCGCCGCGAGCGCCGGCTGACGCGGGAGCGCCAGCACCTTGCTCGTGAGGTTCACGACCAGATTGGTCAGTCCCTCAGTGGGCTCCTGGTACAGATCCGGTATGCGATGACGCAGGGCCATGCGGGGCCAGACGAATTGAAGGTGATCGAGGACGCGGCTCGCAAGACGATCGAGGGAGCTCGTTCCCTCGCCTACGGCCTGCGCAACCTGGAGCGAGGGGTCGGTCAACTGGAAAATGCACGGAGCTACGCCGAGACCATGCTGCGGGCAGCGCACTGCACCCTGTCCTGGACCGAAGAGCGATCCGACGCGCGGGTCGCCGGCAAAGTGTTGCGCGAAGTCGCCCGGGTTCTCAAGGAATCCGTGAACAACATCGTTCGCCATGCGCATGCAACCTCGGTGCGGATTCGTGTTGAGTACCCGGACGGACGGATTCGCGTGACGGTGCAGGACAACGGCGTCGGATTTTCGGTTCGGAAGGCGAGCCCGACCAAGGAGGGCCGCGGTCTGGGCCTGGTTGGATCGTCGGAACGCCTCGAGCGGATCGGCGGCGTCTACGACATCCGCAGCGTGCCGAAACGGGGAACGCTGGTCGTGATGGAAGCGCCCCGCCGGTGACTCGGTGACGGGCGGCGGGCTCGCGGCCATCCTGATTGCCGAGGACGCGGAATCTGAGCCGCGACAAACCCTCGCGATCATCGCGGACCGGCGGCTCACGGCGGCGGCCTTAGCGGCCCTGTTGATGAGAGATGCCCGATACCGGTTGATCCGCGGCGTGCACGGCATCGAGGCCGTGCGCAAGGCCCTGGACCTGCAGCGGCCCGGCGTGCTGATCCTCGACAGTACCGCGGCGACCTTCTTCTCCGCGATCGACCCGTCAGGCTGGAACGGCCGCACGCTCCTGCTGCTCGACCCGGAGGACGATCCGGCCGTGTTCATCGACGCCGTGCGGGCGGGCGCGCAGGGATACCTCTCACGGAGCGTGTCGCGCGATGTGCTCCAGGGAGCCGTGGAAACAATTCGCGAGACAGGCTTCTATCTCGATCCGCTGCTCGTCGAACGCATCCTTCCCGCAATCCGGCGATCTCGCGACGCACGCTCGGGTGAGCTGAGTCCACGCGAACGCGAGATCCTGATCCGCATCGCGGGTGGTTTCAGCACCAAGCAGGTCGCACGCGAGTATGCCATCACGGCGAAGACGGTTGGCAACCACATCAACAACATTTATCAAAAGCTCAACCTTCGACACCGCGGGGAGCTGGTTCTTTATGCGGCGCAACACGGTATGACGGGAGCCATCGAGAGGTCCGTCACGAGCGTTACCCGCTAGTCGCACGTCGCCGTTCGAGCGTATTCGAACCTTACGGGATCACCCTGTGACCCAGTAGTGGCGCCTTACGAATAGCCTTACGACCGGTCCTCGGCTTAACTGTGACCGAGGGGTTATTCGTGATTCTCAAGGCGCTCGCCACCGCGGCGGTTGTCTTCCTGGTCGTCTTCCTGGGCCTGCACCTGGGGCCATCCGTTCTCAAGACGGGCGGCGCGTCAGCCACGAACGCTTCGGGAAAGGGCAGCCCGAGCGCGAGCGGACGGCCGGTCGCCATCGCGCCGTCGAACGGCAAGGCCACCCCGGCGCCGGCGCATCACGCGCCACCGACACGGCCATCGAACCTGCCGCGGCCGACTTCCATCCCGTCGCCGACGCCAACAGGGTCGCCGCAACCTACTCCAACACCGACGCCGACCCCACAGCCGACGCCTACGCCAACCCCGGCGCCGACACCAACCCCGGCTCCAACACCAACGCCACGGCCGACGCCGACGCCGACGTCAGGCCCCACGCCCACTCCGGCACCCACGCCAACACCGACGCCACGACCGACACCCACACCGACGCCGGTGCCGACACCCGTGCCGACGCCGACCCCGGTTCCCGCCGGCGCGCTTTCCATCAGGGTGGTGGGCAATCACTTCGTCAACGGATCGGGTCAGACGATTCGCCTGCTCGGTGTCAACCGCTCGGGCACCGAGTACATGTGCATCAACAACTACGGGTTCTTCGACGGCCCCAATGATGACGCCTCGGTGGCGGCGATCCAGAGCTGGCATAGCAACGCCGTTCGGGTGCCGCTCAACGAAGACTGCTGGCTCGGCATCAACGGGTCTCCTGCGGCCTTCTCTGGTGCCAATTACCGCAATGCGGTCGTCAACTACGTCAACCTGCTCCACCGGCACAACCAGTACGTGATCCTCGACCTGCACTGGACCGCTGCCGGAGGCGGGCTTCCCACCGCGCAGACGCCGATGGCGGACGCCGATCACGCTCCCGCCTTCTGGGTCTCGCTGGCCAGCACCTTCAAGAATGATCCGGCGGTCGTGTTCGACCTCTACAACGAGCCCTATGGCATCAGCTGGGACTGCTGGCTGAACGGGTGCAACTCACCCGGGTACCAGACGGCCGGCATGCAGAGCCTGGTCAACGCCGTGCGCAGCACCGGCGCCACCCAGCCGCTCATGCTCGGTGGACTCGACTGGTCCGACGACCTGAGCCAGTGGCTCGCGTTCGAGCCGAGCGATCCGCAAAACCAGCTGGCCGCGTCCTACCACTCCTATCAGATGAACCCGCAATGCGCGCTCGCCTGCTGGAACAGCACGCTGGCGCCGGTTGCCCAGCGAGTGCCGATCGTGACCGGTGAGATGGGTCAGGAGGACTGCGGCACAGGGTTCATCAACCAATACATGGCCTGGGCAGACGCCCACGGCGTCTCCTACACGGCCTGGGTCTGGGATACCTGGGGTTGCGGTGGGTACGCCCTGATCACGGACTACTCAGGGACGCCAACCCCCTACGGCGCCGGCTACCGCAGCCACCTGATGGCGATCAACTGACTGCGGATCTTCTCCCGGCGCGCCGCGGCATCGCCCAACCGGCACCGACCATAGCGGTGTTCAGCGTGCCCGCCGTGGGCCCCCGTGGTGAGGTTGCCACAGATCAAGATCGCCGGCAGCGGCTTGCCCCGCGAAGTGGTCGGTTCGAAGACCTCCGGCTCATAGCCGGGGCAGTCGGCGAAGCCGATCTCGAAAGGGCGCTCGTACGGGCAGCAATCCAATGGGACCATGGGTTGACCTCGGCCGACGCTGCGTGAACCAGCAATGCAGGCATACCGCGTTCCCGGGGCCCCGGCTATAGGATGAGTGTCCCGCCGGCGACCAGCGGTGTCCCGGCCCCTCTACCGCGCAAGCCTCTGACGTCTTTTGCCGGCCGCACGGTACCGTCAAGGTATGCGCCGTCGCCCCCTCCTCCTGGCGCTGCTGATCGGCGTGCTCGGCCTCGCCGCCATCGCTCTCGCCGTCATCGTCCGGTCGACGGGCGCCCCAAATGTTGCCGGACCGGCCCGGACCCCGACATCGACATCGAGCTCCGCCGCCGTTCCACGCACCGGCGCCAGCCCTCTCGCGCTACGGGTCGAGGGCAATAACCTGCTCGACGGCGCCGGCAAGCCGATCCGCCTGCTGGGCGTCAACCGATCCGGAACCGAATACAACTGCATCGACGGCAACGGCCTCTTCGATGGCCCCAACGATGACCCCTCGGTCGCGGCCATTGCGGGCTGGCACGCGAATGCCGTCCGGGTGCCCCTGAACGAGGACTGCTGGCTTGCCATCAACGGCGTGAAGCCCGCCTACGCCGGCCCGAACTACCAGAGCGCGATCGTGGACTACGTCAAGCTGCTTCACCAGCACAACCTCTACGCGATCCTCGACCTTCACTGGAACGGGCCCGGCCACACACGCGCCAGCCAGCAGCAGCCGATGGCGGACGCTGACCACGCGCCCGCCTTCTGGCAGTCGGTGGCCGCGACCTTCAAGGACGACCCGGCGGTGGTCTTCGACCTCTACAACGAGCCGCACGACGTCGATTGGAGCTGCTGGCAGAACGGCTGCGGCTCACCGGGTTGGCAGACCGCCGGAATGCAGAATCTGGTGGACGTGGTGCGAGGCGCCGGCGCAAGGCAACCGATCATGCTTGCCGGCATCGACTGGGCCAACGACCTCAGCCAGTGGCTGCAGTACATGCCGAACGACCCGGCCCACGCCCTGATCGCGTCCTTTCACCTCTACGACAGCAACCCCTGCAGGGACTCGTCCTGCTGGTCGAGCACGCTCCTCCCGGTGGCGCGAAGAGTCCCACTGGTGACCGGCGAGGTGGGGGAGGCGGACTGTGGCCACGACTTCATCGACAGTTACATGACCTTCGCCGATCTTCACCGCATCTCCTATGTGGCGTGGGTCTGGGACACCTGGGGGTGCGGCGGTCACGCGATCGCCTTGATCTCCTCGTATGACGGCACGCCGACCAACTACGGGATTGGCTTTCGCAGCCACCTGTTGGTTATCAACTGATCCCTACGGGACCAGCGTTGGAATAGCGCGGAACGAGGTTACGGTTACCTTCCGTGGCGACCACCGTCGACAAGGAGCTCGCCGTGGCGATCTACGGTGACAATAACCAGGGCGTAGCGATCACTGCGCCGTCCGGCTGGACCCAACGGCGGAACAGCTCGAGCTGGGGCTTTAAGGCCGGCCAGGTGGTGATCGACAGGTCGGTACCGGTGGGCACCCCGTTCGCTACCTTCGCGAGCAGATACGGGACCTATGCGATCACGGCGATCGCGACCTTCAAACCAGGGCCCTGAAGGGTGACCCTCCCCCCGGCGGAGGGAGGGTCTATGTGGGGGAACTCAGGGCTGTGTCAGGCTGAGGTCGTCGAACCAGAAGCTCCCGGGGCCGTCGTTCTGCACGCGGATGCTGACGCGCACCGCGCCCGCCGGGGGAATGTACGTCCCAGTCTTGGAGCTCCAGGCCCCGGTGCTGGCGAAGGCGAGTGACGTGCCGGAGCCGATCTGGACATAGTTGGTGTCGTAGGCGGTCAGCGTGATGTACCCGGAATTCCCGGTCGTGCTGGTGGACCGTTCCCAGCCGCTGAAGGTGTAGCTCTGGCCGGCGGTGACCGGGACGTACTGCCAGCTCCCCTGCCAGGCGAGAAGGCCCGTCAGGGTCAGCGAGTTGCTGCCGCTGTGGGCGTTGGCGGGCGTGGTATCGATGCTGGCGCCTGGATCCAGGCTCCAGTTGGCGCTGCCACTCTCGTACCCCGGGTTCTGGATCAGGTTCGGCAGCGCGCTGGTCGTGAAGCCGGCGTCGGCGCTGCTGGCGGTCTGGCTGAAGCCGTCGACGCTGGTGACCTGGTAATGATAGGTGGTGCTGGGGGTGAGCCCGGTCAGCGTCACCGAGTGGCTCGTTACCGAGTTTGGATCCGAGGCCGTGCTGCCGTACGCGGTCGTCGCCCCATAGTCGACCCGGCTGCTGGCCGCGTTATTCGTCTGCCAGTTGATCACCGCTGAGATGGTGCCGGGGTTCGCCTGCACCCCGGTCACCTGGAGAGCGGGCGGTGCGCTCGTCGTGAAGCTGGCGTCGACGCTGCTGGCGGTCTGGCTGAAGCCGTCGACGCTCGTCACCTGGTAGTGGTAGGTGGTGTTGGCGGTCAGGCTGGTGAGCGTCACCGAGTGGTTGGTCACGGAATTCGGATCGGAGGCCGTGCTGCCGTACGCGCTCGACGCCCCATAGTCGACCCGGCTGTTGGCCGCGTTATTCGTCTGCCAGGTGATCACGGCCGAAGTGGAGCCGGTGGTCGCCGTTATGCCCGACAGCGTAAGCGCCGGCGGCGTGCCCGACACGAACTGGTTGAGGATGTTCGTCGTCGTCTGCTGGATGCGGGCGTCGGTGTGGCTCGGCGCGTGGTTGTAGTCATCGAGGCCCCAGGCCCACGACATGGTGCCGGCGGCGAAGACCCACGCGCCGCTGGGCGCCTGGTAGATCGAGGAGTTGGCGTGGTCGGGTACGTTGGCGGGCCATGCCGTAAAGGGCGAGTTCGACAGGATGGTTCGGCTTGTCGCGTTGGGGGCCGGGTACTCGGGGAAGAACTTATCCATCTCGTAGCCCACGATGCCGTGGACGGTGTCGTTGTCCCTCAGGCCCGTGCCGGCGTAGACCCAGTTGCTGCTGTTGTTCACGACGTAGTCGACCGTCGTCCCCCACGGGGTCTGCGACGTCCACTGCACGCCTTCGAGCGTCTGCTCCGGGCGATTGACCTGCGGGGTGCGAAATTCCACCGTGGTCGTCCCACCCTGCACCGGGTCCTTCGTGGCGTCCTTGTAGCAGACCAGAACGCGGTTCGGGACGCCGGAGGCCGAGGCCTCGTAGCGCATCTGCATCGAGGCATCGTCCGATCCGAAGAAGGCCAGGTTCACGCCGGCGTCGCGGGCCGCCTCGGCGGCGTCGCGCATCTCCTTGGTCCAGTACTTGTCGTGGCCGACGACGATGAAGGCCTTGTGGTTCTTCAATTCCGCGCCATTGGCGTGGGTGTCGACGTCCGTCGAGTAGGTGACGTCGTAGCCGGAGCGCTCGAGCCAGCGGACCATGTCGACTTCCCAATTGACGAACTGGCCAACCCCGTAACCGGTCCACGGCCGGTCGAAGGAGATCTTGGCGGCGCGCGGGCCGCCACTCGAGGTGTTGGCGCCGTAACTGTTGTAGTCGTAGAGGCTCTTGCCGGTCACTTTGTCGTCCGGGTAGTTGTTGTAGCCCTCGTCCGTGTTCACGCTCTGCTGGTAGAGGATGGCCGCGGGCCGGCCGTCGCGCACGACGAAGGGGACGATGTTCTGGTAGCCGGCCGCGTTGCTGAGGACGGCGAAGTACATCCCCGTGGTCCAATCGGCCGGGATGGTCAGGGTGTAGCTCGAGGTCCAGGCACAGGAGATCATGCCGGTAATTTGATCCGCCAGGCACGGCTGCTGTTGCAGCCCGGCGAGGGGACCGACATGCAGCCGAAGGCGGCCGCCCTGGCCGCCATACCAGCCAATCCGGTAGAAGTCGATGGAGTAGGTCTGCACCGGGTTGACGGTGATATAGAGCGAGAGCGCCTGGTTCTGCAGCACGCTGGTCGCCGAGCCGTATCCCTTGATCTGTCCGGTGACGTCGTCCGAGACGAGGCTGCCGAGCTGCCATCCGGCGGAGCCTGGCTGCTGGTTCTCGGTCACGATCGGGTTGGTCGCTGCGTGCGCCGGGACCGGCGCGAGCGGACGCGCCGCCGCGAGCAGGCCGAGCGCAAACAGGGCGCTCACGAGGCGCTGGCTGACGGATGGAGCGGATCGAATTCCCATGGTGTGTACCCCCTGTGGCTTATGGCTGCGTCATGCTGAAGTCGTCGAACCAGAAGGTGCCGGTGCCGTCGTTCTGTAGCCAGATGCCGACACGGACGGTGCCCGCCGGCGCGACGTAGGTGGCGGTCTGCGAGCTCCAGCTGCCAGTGCTGCCGAAGACCAGTGAGGTGCTGGGGCCCACCTGCCCCCAGTTGGCGTCGTAGCTGACGAGGGTGATGTAGCCCGAGCTGCCCGTGGCGCTGGTCGACCGTTCCCAGCCGCTATAGGTGTAGCTCAGCCCGGCGGTGACCGGGACATACTGAGCGCTCCCTTGCCAGGCTAGCACCGCGTTCAGCTGGAGGGAGTGGCTCCCCGTATGCGCGTTGGCGGCACTGCTATCGATGCTCGACGACGCGTCCAACTGCCAGTTGGCGCTGCCACTCTCGAATCCTGGATTGAGGACGAGGTTCTGCAGCGTGCCGGTCTGGAGGAAGGCATCGGCGCTGGTGGCGGACTGGTTGTAGCCGTCGACACTGGTCACCTTGTAGCGGTACCAGGTGCCCGGGGTCAGGCCCGACAGCGTCAGGCTATGACTCGTCACCATGCTGGGATCGGTTACGACGCCCCCAAAAGAGGGCGTGGTCCCATAGTCGACGCGGCTGTTCGCCGTGTTGTTGGTCTGCCAGGTGATCACCGCCGAGCTGGCCGTGATGTTGCCGGCCTGCACCGCCGAGAGCTGCAGGGGTGGCGCGGCGCTGGTCGTGGTAAAAGTGGCGTCGGCGCTGCTGGCGGTCTGGGCGTTGCCGTCGACGCTGGTGACCGCGTAGTGGTAGGTGGTGCCGCCGGCAAGCCCGGACAGCGTCAGCGCGTGGCTGGTTACGGCGGCTGGATCCGACACCGTGCTCCCGTAGGAGGTGGTCAGGCCGTAGTCGACCCGGCTGTTCGCCGTGTTATTCGTCTGCCAGGTAATGACCGCCGAGCCCGACGAGGGGGTCGCCTGGACGGCGGAGATCTGAAGTGGCGGCGGCGGAGGCGGCGTGCCGACCACGAACGCGTCCAGGAGATTGGCCGTCGTCCGCTGAATGCGCCAATCCGTGAGGTCCGTATTCTGGTAGTAGCCGTCAAGTCCGTTGGCCCAGCCCATGGTGCCGGCCGCGAAGACCCAGGCGCCGCTGGGCGCCCGGTAGATGGAAGCGTTTGAATAGTCCGGCCCATTGCTGCCGGTGAACGACGACTGCGACAGGATGGTGCGCGTGGTCGCGTTGGGCGCCGGGTAGTCGGGATAGAACCGATCCATCTCGTAGCCGACGATGCCGGGGACGACGCTGCCGTCGACGAAGCCGGTGCCGCTATAGACCCAGCTCGAGCTGTTGGTCACCACGTACCCGACGTTGTTTCCCCAGCTGACCTGGGAGGTGTACTGCACGCCCATCAGCGGCTGCTCCGGACGGCTGGCCGGTGCGCTCCGCCAGTTGACGGTCGTGGTCGCCCCCTGCACGGGATCTTTGCTGGCGTCCTTGTAGCAGACCATCACCCGATTGGCGACGCCACGGCCCGAGGCTTCGTAGCGGACCTGCCAGTAGAGGTCGTTGCCACCGAAGAACCCGAGGCTCACCCCCGCGTCCCGGGCCGCCTCGGCGGCGTCGTACATCGGCTTCGACCAGTACTCATCGTGACCGACGGCGAGAAAGCCCTTGCTGTTTCGCAAGGCGGCACCGTTGGCGTGCGTATCGATGTCCGTCGAGTAGGTGACGTCGTACCCGGATCGCTCCATCCAGCGGATGAAGTCGATCTCCCAGAAGAGGAACTGCCCGGCCCCTTCGGCGGTGTAGGGGCGGTCGAAGGAGACCTTGACGGCACGCGCGTCCCCGGCGACCGTGGGAACTCCGTAACTATTGAAGGTGTAGAGGCTCTTGCCGGTGGCCTTGTCGTCGGGATAGTTGTTGTAGGCCTGGTAGGTATTGACGCTCTGCTGATAGAGCAGGGGCGCCGGCCGTCCGTCCTTGACGACGAAGATGAGGTAGTTCGTATACCCGGCGGCACTGGTGAGGAGACCGACATAGACACCGCTGGTCCAGCTGGTGGGAATGGAGAGGTTGAACCCGCCGCTCCAGTTGCAGGCGATCAGCCCGGTGGTTTGATCGGGAATGCAGGCGGCCTGTTTGGTCCCACTGCGCGGACCGACGTGTCGCATGAGCCGGCCGCCGAGCCCCTGGTACCAGCCCAGGCGAAAGATGTCGATGGTGTACGTCTGCGCCGGGTTGACCGTGACGAAGAGCGTGATGGTCTGGCCCTGGCTGACGCTTGTGGCCGAGGCATAACCCTTGATCTGGCCGGTCGCGTCATCAGAGACCAGCGCGCCGAGCTGCCAGGCGTCCGAGCCGGGCTGCTGGTTCTCGGTCTCGATCGTGTTAGCCGCCTGCGCCCGGATGGCGGGCAACGAGCTGCTGGCGAAGAGGGCCAGCGCCAGCACCACCAGCGGTGTCCGGCGGAACCCGTTGCGCATGAGGGCGGCGAGGCGCATCTCAGTAAGCGCCGTGCAGCGTAACGACAACCCAGAAGGTCCGCACGATCAACTTCAGGTCGTTCCAGAAACTCCAGGTGTCGATGTACTCGAGATCCAGCGCCAGCGCCTCATCGAAGTTGAGCGCGGCGCGGCCGCTGACCTGCCAGAGGCCGGCCAGCCCGGGCTTCACCGTAAGCCGGCGGGCGATGGCGGGGCCGGGCGTCGCGAACTCCTGCGGCAACCGCGGGCGGGGTCCGACGATGCTCATCTCGCCGCGGATGACGTTGAGCAACTGCGGAAGCTCGTCGACGCTGGTGGCCCGCAGGATACGCCCGACCCGGGTCACGCGCGGATCTTTGCGGCACTTGAACAGCGGGAAGACGGATTCATTCAGGTGCTCAACCTCGGCCCGGCGGCGCTCGGCGTCCGGCACCATGGTGCGCAGCTTGAACATCCAGAACCGCTTGCCGTACTGACCCAGCCGCTGCTGGCGAAAGATGGGATCGCCGGGGGATTCGACGCAAATCGCCAACACCAGGAGCGCCAGCAAGGGGAGAAAGACGAGGAACAGGAGGCTCGCAATCACGACGTCGAAGGCACGCTTGACGACGACGGACGAGAAGACGGGGAGTGACGGAATGGCGAGGCGCGCCTCGAAGTCGGTGGCTGTATTCAGCACGGCGATTCTCCTTTCGACCCTGATGAAGGCTTCATGTCGCGCCTCGTGACGAGCATATGGCTGATGCGCCACGCAAGGAAATAAGGCAAGGTCCCAGTCGCGCCGCTAAGGCACCCGACCCATACATTGCCCAGTTCGGTGAGGGTTGGCACGGGCGGCGGGCAACCGGCAGTCCCGGTCGAGTGGGACAAACTCCCTATCGCGCCAGCCCCGCGGGTCCGTCACCATTTGCGTGAGATGTCTCTTCGGCTCCGGCAGCGGACCTTCCCGCTCTTCCAGCGGCTGGGCTTTCACATCGTCCCCAACCGCTTCAACCAGCCGATACCGGACACCCGGACACTCAAGCCGTCTTTATGGGAACGGCCCTCGCAGCTGGTGGGTGTCAAGATGAACGCGACGGCACAGCTGAGGCTGCTGTCGGAACTGGCGGGACGGTACAAATCGGAATGGGATAGCTTTCCGCTCGAGCGAACGACACCGAACCGGTACTACGTCAACAACCGGATCTTCGAGAGCGTCGACGGCGAAATGCTGTACGCGATGATCCGCCGTGACAAGCCACGACGCATCGTCGAGGTCGGTTCAGGGTTCTCGACGCTGCTGTCGGCGCAGGCCATCGCCCGCAACACACGCGATGATCCTCATTACCGCTGCGAGCTGATTGCGATCGAGCCATATCCGAGTGCCTCGCTGCGATCCGACACCGGCCTCACTCGACTGATCGACACGGAGGTCCAGGAGGTCCCGCTCTCGCTCTTTACCAGCCTCGAGCCAAACGACATCCTGTTCATCGACTCGAGCCACGTGCTGCGGATCGGCGGTGATGTGCAGTACGAGTGCCTGGAGATCCTGCCGCGGCTGGCCCGGGGCGTGCTCGTGCATTTCCATGACATCTTCTTTCCGTCCGAGTATCCGCCCGACACGATCTTCAAGGGTTACCAGTTTTACAGCGAGCAGTACATCGTGCAGGCATTCCTGAGTTTCAACGACGCTTTCGAAATCCTCTGGGGCGGCAGCTTCATGCATCTCACGCACCCAGACCTGCTGGAGGCCGCCTTCGCCTCCTACTCGCGGCAGGTCCGTTGGCCCGGCAGCCTCTGGCTCCGCCGGGCCGGATAGCCAGTTCACCGACGAGGTCGCCGTGGCGTCCAGCAGGATGCCGTACCGGCAGTGGCGACCGCCGGCAGGCTACGACTCTGTGATTTGTACGCCTGATCGAGCGGCGGTCTTTCGCCAATAGACGCCGGTCCAATCGATCGGTTCAATCGGGTCGACGATCTCGTGCTTGGCTCGGTAGTCGTCAACCGCGGTCTTGCAGCTCGGTAGGGCGTAATCGTCGACGATGAGATAACCACCAACCGAGAGCCTGGGGTAGAGCGCCTCGAGGACTTCGGTGGTTGACTGGTACATGTCGCCATCGAGACGCAACACGGCCAGCCGCTCCACCGGTGCGGTTGCGAGGGTATCCGAAAACCAACCCACCAGGAATCGGACCCGGTCATCCAGCAAGCCGTAGCGTGCGAAGTTGGCCTTGACGGCCGCCAGCGGCACCGCGATGTCCAGGTCGAGCGATTGGTAGACGTGATCCGCTGGGAAGCGCTCAGGATCCGGCCGGGGAAGTCCCTGGAACGAGTCGGCGACCCAGACCATCCGCTCCGCGTCACCGCATGCCTCGAGCGTCGCCCGCATGAAGATGCACGCACCACCCCGCCAGACACCGGCCTCGAGCAGGTCGCCTGGGACGCCTCGATCGAGGGCGTCGAGGATGCACGCCTCGAGGTTGTCGAGGCGCCGCCGACCGATCATGGTCTCGGCATCGGCCGGCCAGTCACGCCCCTCGGCACGGGCGTTGGAGGAGGTTTTGACCATCAACACCAACTGCCGCTTCGCCAGCAGGCGCTGGCCCCAGCGGACCATCAGGGCCAACCCCCGCGAGTAGGGCGCGAGGGACCGGTAAGCCTGGCCGAACAGGTCGCGAGTCAGGCACCCTTTCAGGAGATCGAGGTACAGGCGGGCCGCTGGGGTGAGCGCCGTCGCGCCCGACGCGGTTTCAGGCCGCTGCCTAACGGCCATCAAACTGAGGTCCGCCGGCCGTCCGGTGACCCACCACGGTGAAGAGCCGGCCCTTCCCGCTTCCGCATCCCTGCGTGTGATAGCTGACCTCGGTCCGTTCGAAGCCCAGCACGCCGAGAAACTGCTTGACCAGCTCCGGTGTGAGGCGCCACCAGGTTTCCTTGGATCGGCAGGATTCCCACTCGGGGAGGAACTTCATCGCGGGCCGGCGAAGCTGGCCGGGGAGGAGCTTGCGATAGAAAGGGAGATGGTCGGGAAGGTCGCTCAGGCCCCAGCCATCGGTGACGATCACGGTTTCACGCGTGAGGCGAAGCGCCTTCTGCAGCGCGAGGAAGGGGTCGCGCAGGTGCAGCAGGATCGATCCAAAGGTGCAGACGTCCACCGGGCCGATCTCCGCCGGAATCGAGTAGACGTCGCCGTACACGACCCGGCTGCGCGATTGCATCGCCCGGTGGCCGAGCCAGAAGGCGTTGTTTAGCTTCCGAATATGCGTTTTGCGCGCGACGCGGAAGGCGTCGTGGTCGTAGCGGGCGAAGGGCACGACGTCCCAGTCCTGCTCCTCGGATAGATCGTAGGCGACGACATCGGCCCCCTCACGCTCCATGTGGAAGCAGATGTAGCCGTTCGCCGTGCCGACTTCGAGCACGCGTTTCCCGCGCAGATCGACCTTGCCCAGGTAGGCGCGGATGCCGGCCCGCAGGTCCCACTCGCCGTCGATCAGGCCATACCCGGGAAGCTCGATGGCGTGGTAGAAGTAGCACTCTCTCAGGTCGGTCACGGTCCGCGGCGTGGCATAGACCGTGTCCTGGGCCGTCGGCCCGACGATGTTCAGCACGGTTCGATCTCGATCGACATGGGTGGTCGATTCGAGTCTATCGGCGGGGTCTTCGGCCCGAAATGGGAAATGGCGGCGTCGGGTTGCGCCGGGCACGGGTCGGCGGGCTCACGGTCCTACCGCCTTTGGGACAATCGCCCCATCGCGCTCGCGGCCGGTATTCGCTAGCGTGACTCAATGTGACAGCCCCCCACATCCTCGCCGGCCCGGCGGCCCCTGCTCACGTGTCGGAGAACGGCCGCCGGGCCGTCCGTTTCGTCGACCTACAACCGCAGACGCAGGCGCTCCGGCCAGCCCTCATGGCAGCCATCGGCGGTGTGCTCGATCGCGCTGACTTCATCCTGGGTGGAGAGGTCGATCGCTTCGAGCAGGAATTCGCTGCCTACTGCGGAGTTCGCCATGCAGTGGGCGTCGACTCGGGATTTTCCGCCCTGGAACTGTCGCTGCGCGCCGCCGGCATCGGTCCGGGCGACGAGGTCATCACCCAGGCGAACACCTTCATCGCGACCGTCAGCGCCGTGCTGGCGGTTGGCGCTCGCCCGGTCCTCACCGACTGCGACCCGCAGGGAGCGATGGACCCGGCCGCGGTGGCGCAGGCGATCACGCCGCGCACCAGGGCGATCATCCCCGTGCACCTCTTCGGCCGCATCGCGGACATGGGAGCGATCCTCACGATCGCGGCCAGGGCGCGCCTGATGGTGATCGAGGATGCCTGCCAGGCGCACGGCGCCGTCCTCGACGGACGGCGCGCCGGCAGCTATGGGCTCGCCGCCGCCTTCAGCTTTTACCCCGGCAAGAACCTCGGGGCCTTCGGCGACGGCGGCATGCTCGTGACGAACTCCGCGGAAATCGCGGACGCGGTGCGGGTGCTGCGACACTACGGGCAGAAAGTCAAGTACGAGCACCTGACGACCCCGCTGAACCGGCGGCTCGACACCATCCAGGCCGCGGTGCTGCGGGTCAAGCTGCCGCACCTCGACGAGTGGACTCGGCAGCGGCAGCTGCTAGCCGACGCCTACCGCGGCCTCCTCCACGATGCCACGCTCGTCCTCCCCGAGGCCGGCGAGCCGGGGCGGCACGTCTATCACCTGTTCGTGATTCGGGTCGCCCAACGAGATGCGCTCCGCGCCGCCCTCGCCGAGGACGGAATCGAGACGGGGATCCATTACCCGATTGCGCTTGCCCGCCAGCCGGCGCTCCGGCATCTCGGCTATGAGCCCAGCGCCTTCCCCAATACCGAGGAGCTGGCATCCGAGATGGTGTCGCTACCGATGTATCCGGAATTGCCGCTCCAGGACGTCGAGCGGGTGGCGGCGGCCATCCGACGGCACCTCGGGCCGTGAGGTGATCGCCCCGGACCCGAGACGAGCGCAGGTTCTTCCTGATGGACCGTGGCTGCGGGTTGTGCGGCTCGATCCGCGGACCGACCGGCGCTGGGACGCCTTCGTCCGCGATCACCCGGATGGCTTGATCTACCACCACCCGAACTGGCTTCGGGTACTCACCAGCGAATATGGGGCGGACCCGGTCGGCCTCGCCTGCGTGGACTTGCGCGGTGAGCTGCGCGGCGTGCTGCCGCTGCTGCCCACCCGCGGACTCCCGCTCGCCAGCGGACCGCGGACCACTCGGCGGCTGTCGTCCCTTCCGCGTACGCCGGTCGCGGGCCCGCTCGCCCTCGACGATGCGGCACGCCGCCACCTGGTGCAGGCGGCGTTGGAGCTGGTTCAGCAGGACCCGGGCACGCGGCTGGAGATCAAAGCACCCGCGCCGCTGTCGATCTCGGCGGCGGCCGGCCTCCGCAAAACGCCGTGGCGGCTCAGTTATTCACTGGCGCTGCCGGCCGACCCGAGCACGCTGCGCTTCGGGGATTCGCGCAACCACGGCCGGATCCGTTGGGCGCTGAACAAGGCGCAGAAGCTCGGGGTCCGGGTCCGGCCGGCCGAATCGACCGACGACCTGCGCCGCTGGTACGCCATTCATCTGCAGACCATGCGCTGGCATTCCGTCCCGCCGCGGCCGTTTCGGCTGTTCCAGGCGATGTGGGATATCCTGCGTCCGGCCGGGCAGATGCAGCTCCTGCTCGCGGAGCAGCACGACGGTGGGCAAACCCGACTGCTGGCGGGGTCGGTGTTCCTGATGCAGGGCCAGACGGTCTTCTACGCATTCAACGGCTGCTGGCGCTGGGCGATGCCGCTGCGCGCCAACGATGTGATCCAGTGGGAGGCCATCCACGATGCCGTCCTCAAGGGATTCCGCCACTACGACCTCGGCGAGGTGGAAGAGCAGCAGGAAGGATTGCACGAGTTCAAGAGTAAGTGGGGTGCGCACGCGTCGCGCCTCTATCGCTACTACGATCCGGCGGCTGATGTCCGTTCTGGCCAGAGGGGATCGAAGGGCCAGGGGCGTGTGGCCAAAATCGCCTGGCAGCGAATGCCGCCGTCGCTGACCGCGTTGCTGGGCGACAAGCTCTACGGCTACATGTAGGACGCGTCAAATGGATTGGGCGATCAAGCGGCAGGCGTCGGGTCGAGGGTCACGCGCGCTGCCCACGGCTGGTCGCCGCCGTCTCGCCCTGCTGGGCGGGACCACGACCTGGGGCGATTGCCTGGCGGCGCTGCGATACCTGGCCGACCCGCGTCGGCTGGTCGATGGGCCGGCGATCGCGGATTACGAGCGCGCCTTTGCGCAGGCGATCGGCGTGCGCCACGCAGTGAGCTTCGCCGCCGGACGGGTCGGCCTCTATGGGCTCCTTCAGGCAATGGGGATCGGCCCGGGCGATGAGGTTCTGCTTCAGGTCCCGACGCACATCGTGGTCGCCAACGCAATCCGCTATGCGGGGGCCCGACCCGTCTACGTCGACTGCCGGCTCGACACCTACAACATGGACCTCGAGCAGGCGGAGCAGCGGGTCACGCCCCGGACAAAGATCCTTCTCCTCCAGCATACCTTCGGTATTCCGGTCGACATGGAGGCGGCGCTGGCGCTGGCCCAGCGGCACCACCTCCTCGTGATCGAAGACTGTGTTCACTCGCTGGGTGCCCGCTACGCCGGGCGACCGGTGGGGAGCTTCGGACGGGCGGCCTTCTTCAGCACCGAAGAAACCAAGACCATCTCGAGCACGATGGGCGGCATGGCCGTCACCGACGACGCCGAGCTGGCCGGTCGGTTGCGGGCCTTCCAGGCGTCGTGCGCGAGGCCCTCCCGTTCACTGACGGCGCGCTACGTGCTCAAGCTCGTGCTCTACCACCTGCTGACGCAGCCCGCCCTGCATCGAGACACGAGAGCGCTCTACGAACGGATGGGGGAGCGGCATCCACTGCCACGGCCCACCTCGCGGTCCGAGCTGCGGGGCGGCAAGCCGGCGAGCTTCGAGCAAGGGCTGGGCAATGCGCAGGCCGCGCTCGCGCTGCGGCAGCTCAACCGCCTGGAGGCCAACGTGCGGCACCGCAGCGCGGTGGCCCTCGCCTACCGGACTCGCCTCGACCAATGGGGTTTTCACGGTCCTTCGGTGCCGCGCCAGGCGGAGCCATCGTACGTCCGATACCCCGTGTGGGTGGATGACCGCCGGGCCGCGCTGCGCGCGCTGGCGCCGCATACGGTGCCGGGAACATGGTTCACGTCGGTCCTCGAGGAGGCCGTCTCACCCAGGGCCGGGGATTACGAAATGGGCTCCTGCCCCAATGCCGAACTGGCCGCGACCCACTTGATCAATCTTCCGACCCATCCTCGCGTGCAGTCGAGAGACGTCCGCGCGATCAGCGCGGCGATGTCAGCGCTCGAGCCAGGACCGGCGCGCTGATCGATGGCGATCCTCCAGCGATCGACCACGAGCCGTGCCGTCGCTGCCGGTGCGGCTCCGCTATCCCGCCGCCGGCTGAGGGCGGTAATCCCGGTGGCGGTCCTCCTCCTCATGGCCATCGCCCTGCGGCTCGAGGGCCTGCCGGGTGGGGGGCCGATCTCGAACGACGAGGGATGGGCGATCTCGAATGGCCGCTACCTGCTGTCGCTCATCACCAACCCGGGGAACTGGGGAGCCTTTCGCGGGATCTTCTCGCCGGGCCTCACCGACCATCGGCATCATCTGTTTCCACTCGGCAATGACTGGAAACTGGGACACGACTTCTTGCTGGGAACGCTTTCGGCCCTGGGCATCACGCCGGAAAATCTCACGTGGTACAGCGCCGTGCTGGGGATCGCGATGGTGGTCCTGCTCGCGGCGCTGGCCTGGAGACGATGGGGTGCTCCCGCGGCCGCCGTCGCGGGTGTGTTCGCCGCGTCGATTCCCCTCAGCGTCGCGTACGGTCACCGGCTTCAGGCCGAGGCCGAGGGGCTGGTCGCGATCGCGCTCGTGCTCTACCTGCTCGACCGTGGCTTCGCCGCGCGACCGTCGAAGCGCCAGGCCGTCCTGACGCTCGTTGCCTTCCTCGCCGCACTCACGCTGAGCTACCGCTTCCTGCCAACGCTGATTCCGCTGCTCATCGTTGCCGGGTTGCTTGCCTGGTGGTACCGGAATGATTCGCTACCGCCATGGTTCTCAGCAGGTCGGTTGGCAGCGATCTGCCTCTCACCGGCGCTCATCCTGGTGACGATCTACCTTGTCGTGTTCGGGGCGAACGTCCTGCGTCTTCCCGGTCTGCCGCATTTCGTCCGCTACTGGTTCGTTCGGTCCAGCGCCGGAGGGGGACTCCCCTTCGCGTTCTTTGACTTCTATCCTCGGACATTCCTGGACTATGCTGGGCCGGCGCTGGCGGTCGCGCTGGCAGCCGCCGTGGCCGCGCTCATCTACAACTGGCGGAAGCTGGATCCGATCGCCGCGATCGCTTTGGGCAGCCTTGCCGGCACCTTCCTGTTCTTCAGCGCCGCGCACGACAAGGCTCCCCGGGTGATCGTGATCTGCATCCCGCTGGCGGCGCTCGTCCTTGCCCGGGCTGTGACACTCTGGCGCAACCCCTTGCTGCAGTGGGCGACCGCGCTCAGCGTCTGCGCGGCTTGCCTGGTCAGCCCGCTGGCCGGCGGCAGCGGTGTTTCCGACTGGAGCGGCACGGGAGAGGCGGGCCACTGGCTGGCCAGTCACCCGGGCCCGCTCACCGCGCATCGCCCGTTGAACTATCTGGTGTATGTCGAGCAAAAGAAATTGCAGGCCGTCGAAGCCGTCAACGCCGGACCGAAATGGGAAATCATGCCCAGCGATCCCGCGCACCGGATCGTGGTCCCGGTCGGGGTCTTGAGTATCGCCGACTTGCGCCAGGACGGCGTCCGGTGGGTGGTCGTCGACGCCGACGCACTCTACTACGGCGAGCCGTTCTTCAAACAGCTGGTCGCATGCGGTCAGCCAGCCGCGGAATTCCGTGACCCGGCCGGCTGGTCACGGCTGCAGTTCCTCGAGGTCGCCGACAGTCTCCACCTCGGTTATGACGGCGTGCTGGCCCGGCGTGATGAGGCGCTGGCCATCAGCCAGGGTAAACAGGTCATCAGGATCTACGACCTCCACGGTTTGGGAACCACCCAATGCGCCTGATCCACACGATCCTCGACCACTACAAAAAGCCGAGGGTGCTGGGACTGGATCTCCTCCGCATCACCGCCTCACTGAGCATCATCGGGTTTCACGGCAATTCCAGCGTGTTTCTCGGCAAGAACCTGGCCTTCCAGGTGCTCGGCAACAACGGCTACCTGGCGGTCGACATCTTCTTCGTTCTGAGCGGATGGCTTCTGACGCGGCAGGTGTTGCGGATGCGCTCTTCGTTCACGAGCGGGTGGGCGTTTGCCTGGCGCTTCTGGACGCGGCGCTGGGCACGCATCCTGCCTCCGTATGTTCTCGTGCTCATCGTCCTCTTCCTCTTCGGCAATGCGCTCCTCCCGCACCTGCACCGCGACCCTGTCCTCCTGTCGTCGCTGACGTTCCCGCAACTGGTCGTTCATTCGCTCTTCCTGCAGACCCTCTTTCCGCCCAATGCATTGGGCGTCTCCTGGTCACTCGTGACCGAGGAATGGTTCTACCTTCTCCTTCCCCTCGTCGTCCTGCTGCTCCTGCCCAGGCTACGCCGCTGGCAGATGGTGATGGGGTTGGGCTGCGTCGTGCTCTTGATTCCGGCCGTCGTTCGCGTGATCATGCTGGCGACCGGGGACCGTGCGAGCATTGTGTACACGCCTCAGGCTCGCTTCGAAGGGCTGGTGGTGGGCAGCCTGCTGGCCGCGGCATCGCTGGGCGCACCCTGGTGGGAGACGCAGGTCATCGCGCGCCGGCGACTCCTGTTCGCGACCGGTCTGGTCGTCATGCTTCCCATCCTGCTGGCCGGCATCTCGCACAGCTGGGCGTTCAACGTCTTCGGTCTTCTGGGGTTCAGCCTCTGCTTGGGGTTGCTCATGCCATTGCTCAGTCAGCTGCGCTGGCCGCAGCATGCGCCCGTCACCGCTGTCATCGCCGTCGCCTACCTCAGCGAGTTGACCTATCCGCTCTACCTGCTGCACATGTTCCGCCCCACTTTCAGTACGACGTCGTCCGTCGGGCTGGCCGTGGTCTTCGCCGTGCTGTTGCTGCTGGCGGCGACGGTGCTCCATCTCGGCGTCGAACGGCCTTTCCTGGCGCTGCGCGATCGCTTCGACACGCGGCGGACGGCCTGGAAAGAACCGGCCGTGGCGGCGGCGCCACCGGTCGCCGAGAGGCCGGCGGTGTGGCCGTTGCCGGCTGTCTCCCCCAGGGCTTCGGGATAGATCACGCGGCTCCGGGGCTTTAGGTGTCCAGGGTTATCAATCGCTGCGCGGCGGCCTCTGCACCGTCGGTGCGCACGGCGTCGGCGATGACCTGGGCGTGCGCCGCGACGGCGGGCTGCAGCGCGTGGCTGAGCGCCGCGGCCAGTGAGTCGGCCGTCGGTGCGACGGGCGGATGTGCGCCTCCGATTCCGAGGTGGTCGACACGTTGTGCCCAGTAGTGCTGGTCGTAGTGCTGGGGGATGACGAGCTGGGGTGCGCCGGCCCCAGCGGCAGCGGTTGTGGTGCCTGCGCCGCCGTGATGGACCACGGCGACGACCCGCTCGAAGAGCACTTGCTGGTTCACCTCTCCGATGGACAGGCAGTCGGGGTCGTTGTCCAGTAGCGGCAGGTCCGCCCACCCGCGGGACACGATGACGCGGCGTCCGAGCGCGCGGGCGGCCTGGATCATGTGCTGGCTGAGATCTTGTGGAGCGCGGATGCTGCCGAAGCCGAAATACACGGGTGGTGCGCCGGCCTCGAGGAATGTCTCCAGCTCCGCAGGCAGTGGACGCTGGTCCGGCACGATCCAGGCGCCCGTCTGAACGACATCGAGGTCCGCGGGCTCAGGCCAGGGCGCCAACGTCGGGTCGGCGGCGAGCCAGGGATTGTCGCTGAAGATGTAGCTCCGCACGTCAGCGACCGGTGCCAGGCCGACGGATGCCCGATGCGCATTGAGAGCGACGCCCCAGGAGTCGTTCCAGCGTCGGGCATCCTCAGCCCAGAGCGTGCGGTTGTCAGTCGGACTGCCCGCCGGTGAGTCTCCCCGCCATGCGGGGGGCGCGTGCTGCGGGGAGGGCAGGGATATCGGGCAGTAACTGGCGTAGACGTATGGAACTCTCCGCTGCTCGGCCACTGAGCGCAGGGCGATTTGCAGTGCTCCGCCGGCCAAAAGAACGTCGCAGCCTTCGGCGGCCGCCGGTATCACCTGGAACTGGGTGGCGACCGTCGCTTCCGCAATCTGACGCATCTGTTCGGGCGAGGGTCTGCCCCGCGCGACCGGTGAGCCGGATTTCGCCGTGCTGCGCACCTGCGGTCCGATGGGGACGAAGGGGATCCCGAGAGTGTCGATCCATTCGCGGAAGTCAGGCGGTGCGCACAGGCGGACTTCCTGACCAAGCTCCCGTAGCTGCAGTGCCAGCGCCACCAACGGCTGGACATCGCCCCGCGATCCGATTGTCGACAGCAACACCCGCATTGCCGGATTGTGGACCAGCACCGGGGTCTTGCCACAAGTCCCCCTCTCTGCTATACGTTGAAAGTAGGGATCGGGGCGTGCTCGCTCCCAATCGGGGGACGTGGGATATGCCCAGGGACGACCGAACAGGAGGAATATGCCTACGTGGGTTTGGGGCCGAGCGCTCGGCGCGTCAACGCGTACTTTGGCGTTTCTGACCTGAAGGTCGCTTTGATGGCCGTCCGCTAAGCCCGCAATGGGCTTTGCCTATGTTGTTACCCTCGACTGCCAGGACCCGGAACGGCTGGCGTTCTTCTGGGCCGAGGCGCTTCGTTACCGATCGAACCCTTATCACGCGCCCTACCTGACGCTCAGCGATCCACTCGGCAGGAGCCCCGAATTGGTGCTGCAGAAGGTGCCAGAGCCCAAGCGAGGCAAGAACCGGATGCACCTGGATCTCTTCGTCAGCGAGATCGAGACCGAGGTTTCGCGGATGGAACGGCTCGGAGCTCGGCGGCTCTCGGCCGAGCCGCTGACCGGACCAACGGGCGACCGATGGATCGTCATGGCCGACCCGGACGGCAACGAGTTCTGTGTCTGCGCCGGCGACATCACAACGCTGGAAACTCCCTGACCCCCGATCTCGCGCAGCGGCGCTAAGCGGGTAACTTTACGAGTCGCGCACTTTCGTCCCAAAGTCGTTGGGCGAGCGCATCGTCCGAGACTAGCTGATCCAGGAAGGCGAGAGGGAGCTCGCAAGCCGCGAAAAATGGCTATCCGGGGCGGCGAACTACCATGAATCTCTTGAAGAGAAAGGAGGGATCACATGGCGGACGTGCTGACGATCTCGACGACCTGGGGAACAAATGATCCAACCAAGGCGACGATCCCCTTTCATCTGGCTCGGGGGGCACAGCAGTCGGGGGTTGACGTCCGTATTGTTCTCGCGGGCGACTCGACAGACCTGATTCGCTCGGGCGTGGCGGCAACGGTGCGAGGCAAGGGCCTACCGCCGCTCAGTGAAGTCCTGGACTTCGCTCGCGAAAACAAGATCCCCATTCATGTCTGAAAGGGTTGCGCTGAGGCCCGTGGGGTCTCTCAAGCTGAGGTTGATGCCATCGGCGGATCGTGGATCGACCCAAAAGGTTGGACGCGCCTGATCATTGAGGGACGTAACATCGCGTTCTGAAATCGATCATGTCGTCATTGCGGTGGCCGTCGTGGCGGTCTTAGCGCCAGCCGGTCCATCGCTTCGCAGCGAGCTCCGCCTGGACCTTCTGAATGTATTGCTCGGCGCCCGCGTCGTGCCAGCGGCCTGAGAACCAATTGCCGATGCAGCCCCACAGGTCACCCGCAGGATAGTTCGGGCTGAACTGAAGCAGCCAGCTCTCCTTGCCGTCGTAGCAGAGGCGGCGGTTGGCCATCGCCACGTCGACGTTGAAGGCGGTGCTGGTGAAGGCGGCCGGCCAGGTGCCGGGCTCGGTTGGAGGGATGTCGGCGCCCTTCACCTGGAGAATGCCGACACTCGCGCAGCCGTTTGTCGCCGGTTGTGTGGCCCCACCGTTGCAGTCGCCGAGGGTTGACTGATGCCAGTCGCTTTCGACCACCGCTTGCGCGCGCACCGTGTTCTCGTCGAATCCCCACTTGCAGGCCGCCCAACGAAGAATCTGGTCGGTTGTTCCCACGTAATTCCCGGTGACGCGCGCCCCGTAGGCGGGGCCGAAGTCATTGAAGTAGCTGCTCACGAAACGGAAGCCCTGCGCGTAGACGTTGGTGTGATTGGCGGTGACGTTGTCGGGTCGAGGCTCCCACGGATTGCTGGCGATCTGACGGGCACAGGTGGCGTCG
This sequence comes from Candidatus Dormiibacterota bacterium, assembly GCA_035279665.1. GTDB lineage: Bacteria > Chloroflexota > Dormibacteria > CF-121 > CF-121 > CF-13. Next base: position 26,829 of record DATEHI010000148.1, read on the forward strand.
CTGGGAAGCGCGGCGCCCGGAGGTAGCGTGGTGAAGTAGGCCACGGTGATGACGGGGGGTTTGATGGCGGGTGCCGGTGGCCTGGTTGGGGCGGGTGGCGCTGGCGTGGGCGCTGCGGTCGGCTTAGGCGTCGGCGTGGGCGAGGCGGTCACGCTCACCGTCGGAGCGGCCGAGGCCCGCAGGGAGATGGCCGGGTGTCCGCCTGCCGAGTTCCGCCCGAGAACAAGGATCGTTCCGCCGAAGACGGGAATCAGGGCGGCCACGACGACCACGATCGTCCGTCGATTGATCATGAAGGGGCATGTTAGCCCGGCCCGAACGGTCTGCCACTGGCCTTAACCGGTTCGTCATGCGACTGATTGATCCCAGCGAGCTCGACGATGCCATGAGATGCCCCTTCCAGCACCTCGGCCGGGACACTCGCTCGCTTACGCCACCATTGCGCGACATCGCGTGGAAGTGCGTGCCAGAAGTCGGCGCGCTCGCGCATCGCCGCAAGAAACGCCTCGTAGACCTTCGAACTCGCGCGGCTCTCGAGGTAATCGGGATGCGCATTCAAGAGCGCCATCCCGCCATGCTCCTTGATGAAGGCGACCTTCTCCAGCCAGATGCGCGGGGTCGTCTCTTTCAAGATGCCGGTCAGCGTGTAGTCCTGGACCAGGGTGTAGGGGAGCTCGACGAACCGGCCGATCATGAACGGCCAGATACTCATCGTCCCGCCGGGGATCGGCTCGTGGGGGTCGGTGTCGAAAAAAGACAGGTCGTAGTCGATATCGAGCGCCTGCATCCACAGGGGATTTCGATGCGTCAGCGGCGCGCGGAAGCCGACGGCGCCAAACGCCTCCAGGTATCGATTGATCCGTTGCGCCCGGCGCATGAACTCTGCGAAGGAGGAGAACAGCTTGCCGTCGTGCTTGAGCCCATGCACGCCGATCTCGAAGCCACGCGCCCGCAGCTCGTTGAGCAGGCCCTCATCCACCTCGTACCGTTCCGGCACGAAGTTGAACGATGAGCGGAAGCCGTAGCTGGCATCGAGCTCGGCGAGCCAGAGCACCCGATCGTGCCCGGCGGCAGTCTCGACGTCGTGGGTCAGGACGAAGGCATACGGGTGGGGCTGCGGCCAAAAGTGGGTGAAGGGGAGCGATCTCGTACCGCGCCGACGCAGGATCTCCCGGGCGACCTCCAACTGGAAGCGCACGTAGCGCTCCTCGATCGGCCAGCCGAGCGTCGAGCGCCCTTCCCCGGACCGCAGCCGCCGAAGCAACCGTGTCGACGATCGCGGCAGCAGTGGCTTGACGGCGTAGTAGGCGCGCAGCGATGAGGAGATCTCCCAATGCCTCGGGCCGAACTGGCCCTCGCCCAATGTCATCGCCGCGATCGCGTCGGCCTCATCGCCCGCCGAGCGGGCCGCCGTCGGCAGATAGCGGGCGGCATGCTCGATCGCCGCGGCCCACTCCGACGTCGCCGGCTCGTCGACGAAACGCCAGAAGGCGCTGGGCGTATTGGCCGCGTAGAGCGTGCCCACCGATGGCGTGATGGCATCGTCCGCGATGGCCGGCGCGCTATGTGGCGAGCGCATGATCCGTCCGCTGGGTCATGAGCGGGTCGGCCCGATGAAGACCAAGCGCCGCCAGATATCGGGTGGCTGCCGTATCCCAGCTGAGCACCCGCATCGACTCCTGCGCGCGCGCGGCCTGGCGGTGCGCCGCCCCCGGATCAGCGAGCAGCCGGCGCACCTGGGCCGCCAGCCCGCCCGCATCCCCTGGCTCGAAGTACGCCAGCGCGTCGGGCGGGAAGTGTTCCGCGATCGCGGGTAGCCGGGAGCAGACCGTGGGCACGCCGATGGCGGTCAGCTCGAGCACCTTGTTGGGCACGCAGAGATCGCCATAGCCGTCGGCGAGCAGCGGAACGATCCCCAGGGTCGCCTGCCGGACGCGGTCGATCATCTCTCCCCAGGGAAGATAGTGATGCGAAAAATGGACGCGATCAGCGATTCCCAAACGCGTGGTGAGCTCGATCAGGGCCGCTTCGCCTTCGCCCTCGCCCAGGATTTCGAGCGTGAGCCGGGGAAATTGCGGCGCGAGCTCTCCCATCGCCTCGATCGCGACGCGCACGCCATAGCGCTCGATCAGGGTCGTCTGGATGACGAGGAATGGGGGAGAGGCAGGGCGCGCCGGCTCGAGCTCCGCGGTCCCGTGCGAGTTGGGAACCACGCTGACCTTGTGGTCCTTGAGTCCGCGCCCCAGCAGGATGCGGCGGCAGGGCTCGCTGACGGTGATGACGTGGTCGGCCCAGGCGATAGCGGCGCGCTCGAGCCGGGTGGCGATCCGTACCGACAGTGCGCCCGGGCCTACCCGCAGCCTTGCCGCGGTCAGCTCCGGCATCAGCTCCATGCTGAAGAGCACGATCCTCATGCGGCGGAGCCTGGCGATGACCGCGGTAAAGACGAGGAAGTCCGGCGTGTTGTCGACTTCGACGGCGTCGTAGCGGCGGCCCAGCGCGAGCACCGATGCGGCGATCAGCGCCCAGACAAAGAAACTGGCGTAGTGCACCGGGTACCAGATCGCGTGCGTGCGCCGCTGCCGGAAAGGAATGCCGAAGACGCGCACACCCGGCGCCGTTCGTGCGCCCCAGGTCAGCCGGTCAGTGAGGCAGACCAGGTCCACCTGGACTCCCTGCCGCCGCAGCTCCGTGACGTTGCGGCGTAAGGTCGTCTGCATCGGCCACGGATGACGGCTGATGACGAGTGCGTGGCTCAAGCGCGGAGCCGCTCCAACTCCGCCCGGTCGACCGTCGCGGGCTTGAGCTCGAGCAGCCCGCGCGCATTGACGCGGTAGCGGCGACGGCACTGCGCGTAGGCCCGAGAAAAGTGAAACAGGACGCGCAGGTCCGCAACCCGGCGAAGCGTGCGGCGGAGCGGCAACCAGCCGGACCATACATCGTGCCGGGTCTTCGACAACCACGCCTGGCCGCGCGGGTCGCCCATCAGCGTCAGCTTGGCGGCCAGTGCGCCGTTACCCCGGGCATGTGTGCGCTGGTGGCGCAACACGGCGTGCACGCCATATCGCCAGCCATAGGTGTGGTCGACGATCGAGCGCGGAGTGGTGCGCATCTTGAGACCCATCGCCTCCATGCGCAGCTTGTAATCGGTATCACCGGCCGCTTCGAAGTCGCCGCCGATGCCCAGGCAGGCATCGAAGTCGCCAACCATCTCGGCGACATGGCGGCGCAGCGCGAAGTTGCCGCCCACCCAGTCCCAACCGGCGGGGGCGGTGCGGCCGTTCCGGGCTGGGTCATAGAGCGCGTCGGTCGCCACAAACGATGGACAGCTGGCCGGCCAGACGGGCGATGACAGTGGTGCCAACATCGACCCGCCAACCAGCGCGACATCGGGATCATCCGTCAGGATCGTCTCGATGACGGCGAGCCAGTCGGGTCGGGCCTCGCAGTCGTCGTCCGTCATCGCCAGGATCTCACCCTGCGCCGCGTGGATCGCCGCCGTGCGGGCGCGGCTCGAGCCGGGAGTCGTCAGGTGGAGGTACCGAATCCGCGGATCACCGGCGCCGGCCGCGGCGACCGCTGCCCGCACCGCCCGGTCGTCCCCCTGGCCGACCACGAGCAGCTCCCAATCGGTGACGGTCTGGGCCGCGATCGACCAGATGGTCGCGCCGACCGACGAGGGGCGCGACGCGGGAAGGCAGACGGTGAACTTCACGACGCGAATCCCTGGAGACGTCCGTAGAGGAGGGCGCCGCTTGCCCGGCAGACGATGCGCGGCGAGGTCCGGATCACCCTCCCGGCGGCGTCCAATGCGAGCTTTCGCAAGCGAGCGCGCCGCGCGGCGACCGCCGCGGAGGGGTGCGCCGCCGCACCGAGGTACGAATAGGTCAGGGGAAGCTCCGCCGCGCCCCAGCGGCTTTTGAAATCGCGCAGGCCCTGGTTGTCGAGGTCGGTTCTGCCGAAGTCGAGCGTCCGGTAGCCCTGCTCGCAGGCCCACTCGATGGCGGTCCACATCGCCAGGTTGTTGGGACGCAGTTCCCAGTAGCGCGGATCCGAGGCGCCGAACTTATAGATCAGGTTGCGATTCCAGGCCAGGTAGAGCGCGCCCGCGACCGGCTGGCGGTCGAGGTAGACGAGCACGATAAAGCCGAGCTGCTTGTCGATCACGTGCTTCCAGAGGAGATCCATGAAGCGTCGCGGCTGCACCGGAACGCCCTGTCGGTGTCGGGTGAGCACGTGCAGGTAGTAGAAGGCGCGCGCCTCCTCGTGTGAGCGTCCCAGCGTTGCGCGCAGTCCCGCGCGCCGCGCTTTCTTGATCGCGCGGAGCACCTGCGTGCCTTTCATCCGGGCTTCCAGCTCGGCGGCCGAGCCGTCGAGGTCCAGCACGTGCCGGACCGCGCGCGTGGCGACCTCGACCCCCGCCACCGCCGGCAGCGCGGCGTGGACGGCGACCTCGCCCACGCTCGCGGCTTCTCGCCAGGCGAGCAGGCTCGCCGTCAGACGGTCCAGCCCCCCACCATCTCCCCCTGGAGGGGAGGCCGATGCGACGAGTGGCGGGCAGTAATCGGTGAACGGCAAGGACGCGAAGCGTGGCCCCCGGCGCGATCGCCGCAGCTCGAGCAGCGGCAGGCCGGCTTCGACGGAGCCATCGGTGGCCGACTGCGCCAGCACCAGCGGACGGAAGCCGTAGGCCTCGGCGATCACACGGGACCAGGCGGGGTGATGAAACACGGTCGCATGCGGTTGTGACGCGATGAACCCAAGCCAGCCGGGATCGTCGTCGGCGATCGGCTGGAGCGCGGGCGCATCCACGCCGCTGCGCACTTAGCCCGAGCCCTGTGCCACCGCTGCCTGGGCGACCACGTTGGGGGCGACCGAGGCAGGATCCGCCGCCAGCGCGGTGATCGGCTCATTGGCGAGCTCGACCGGCTGGCCGCTCAGCGTCAGGGAGTGCGTGGCAGCCTCGAGGATCCGCACTACCCGCAGGCCGGCGTCGCCATCGGAGAGGGGCGGGCAGCCGCGCTGGATGCAATCGAGGAAATGCTGCGCCTCCACGCGCAGGCCTTCGGTCAGGCTGATCTGGGGCGCCCACATGTCACCGGTCCGATAGCCGATGAGCGCTTCATAGACGCGCTCCGGGCCGCTCGTCAGCGTGATCCCCTTGTCGTAGAGCTTGATCTTTTCGCTGGGCTCGAGGTCGTCGTAGACGATCATCTGTCGGCTGCCGCTGACCAGTGTCCGGCGGACTTTCACCGGCGCCATCCAGTTGACGTGGTGATGCGCGATCAGGTTGTTGTCGAAGAAGCAGGTGAGGTAGGCCATGTTCACCGGCTGGCCCGGGATGTGGGCCGCTCCGGTGGCCGCCACCGCGCGAGGCTGCTGCCCGAGAACGTAGTCCATGATCGAGAGATCGTGGACGGCGAGGTCCCAGAGGACGTTGACGTCGTGTTGAAAGAGGCCGAGGTTCACGCGGACCGAGTCGTAGTAATAGAGGCGGCCCAGGCTCCCGCTGTCGACCAACTCCTTGATGCGCCGGACCGCGCCGGTGTAGATGAAGGTGTGGTCGACCATCAGGACGCGCTTGCGCCGGGCCGCCTCCGCGACGAGTCGAGCCGCCTGCGAGGAGGAGGTCGCAATCGGCTTGGCGACTAACACGTGCTTGTTGGCCTGGAGCGCCGCCAGGGCCAGCTCGTAATGGGTCGAGACCGGGGTCATGATGACAACCGCATCGATCGATGGGTCCTGGATCAGGGCGCGACCGTCGGTGGCCGTCCTGACGGCGGGGTAGCGCGCGGCGACCTGGTCCAGCCGCTCCTGGCGCATATCGCTGACCGCCACCACCCGGGATCCCGGCACCTCGGCGAAGTTGCGCACGACGTTGGGTCCCCAGTATCCGTAGCCGATGACGCCGATCCTGATCGGCGCCGCGGGCTGCGGCTCGAGCACCAGCTCAACCCTGGGGGGCGGGGCCGTCGCCGGCGACTCCGGCAGTGGAAGAACGGGACTGGCGTCGTCCGGGGCAACGGTGTCAATGGCCATGCTGCTGCTCTCTCCTCCCGGGTTGTTGATCTGTCTGTAGCCTAAGAGCCGATCGGACGCACTGTGAATAGGCAGGGGTGCCCGCGGTATCGCCAAAAGGCAGGGGCCCGTGGCAGATGTCCCGGGCGGGACGCGGCGTTGGTCCCGTACCGGGCAACTGCCCAGCCCCGCGGGACAGGCCCATGGGAAAAAGCCCCATTGACCCAGGACGGCAAACACGCCAACGTGGGCACTGCGGCCAGGTATTGACGGTACTGCTCAGCTCGGTCGCCCTGAGCACTGGAGGGAACATGCTCGCCACGGAGACAAGTACGCAGGTGGTCCGGGTCCTGATCGCGGACGATCAGACGCTGTTCAGGAGCGGCCTGGCCAAGCTACTCGAGGAGGATCCACGCGTCGAGATCATTGGGCAGGCGACGGACGGGGCCGACGTCATCAAACGCGCGGCGGCGCTCAAACCCGACGTCGTGTTGATGGATATCAAGATGCCGAACGTCGACGGCATCGAGGCCACCCGCACGATCGCCAGCGAGCACCCCGAGATCAAGGTGCTGGTGCTGACCACCTTCGATGCCGACAGCTACGTGCTGCAGGCGCTTCGCGCCGGAGCCAGCGGCTACGTACTCAAGGACTCGCAGCCGAGCGCCATCATCTCCAGCATCCTGGCGGTCATGTCGGGCGAACGGGTGATGGCCAGCGCCGTGGCCAACCGCGTGCTCGACATGGTCACGGGGACGACGACGCCCAAGGAGTTCTACGACGGCCTCACGGCGCGCGAGGTCGAGATCATCAAGCTGCTCGCCATCGGCCAGGCGAACAAGCAGATCGCCTACAAGCTGCACATCAGCGAAAAGACGGTCCGTAACCACGTCAGCCACATGTACGAGAAGCTCCACATCTACGATCGATCACAAGCAGTGCTCTACGCGGTACGCAAAGGATTGGTCGAACTCTGAGCGAGGGACTCGTCGGGCTCTGAGCGGTGACCGGCGGCGCGACCAACCGCGCCAGTCCCTCGACGACGGGACGACCATCCCATTACGTTTTGGCGCGCGCCAGCGTACGTTGCGAAGGTGGTCGTCGTCCCCGGCATGCTCGATGGAGCCGCCAGCGAAGGTCCGCCGTCGAGCGTTCCGCGCACACTCCTGGTCGACCGCCAGCCGCTGTTTCTCGCAGCGCTGAGCTGCCTCATGTCCGCCCCACCTCTCAACGCCAGGGTCGCGGTGACCACGCGGCTCAGTGAGGCGCTGGAGATCATCGATCGGGAACCCCTCGACGTGGTCGTCTGCGAGCTCGCCGCCGAACCGATCGACGGAACTGGATTGCCGCGGGTGCTGGTGCAGAAACGGCCGGCGCTGCGCATCATCTTGCTTGCCGACCGCGACGACGAAGGGCTGCTCGTCGATGCGCTGACCACGGGCGCCGCCGGCTTCTTCACCAAGGACACCCCGGTCGCGGAATTTCTCGAAGGAGTGCAGGCGGTGCAGGAGGGACACTTCACCGTTGGCCGGCACCTCCTCCAGCAGACGATGGCGCGGCTCGCCGGCCAGCCTGAGCCGACCCCCAGGGACGAGCTCAAACGCCTTTCGCCGACCGAGCTGGCCATCCTGACTCTGGTCGGACAGGCGGAGTCGATCCGGACGATCGCAGAGCGGCGCGGCATCAGCCAGAAGACGGTCCGCAATCACCTGGCGAGCATCTACCGGAAGATCGGCGTGCGCAACCGGCCGCAAGCGATCCTCTGGGCGGCGCGCAAGGGGCTCACCCAGGCCGAAAGCCGCGCCTGAGCGATGCTCGAGCGAATCCTCGACGTTCTCGTCCAGCGATGGCGGAGGCTGATGGTGCTGCTGGTGGTGGCCGCCGTCGCCGGCTGGGCCGTGGGTCTTTTCATGGATCACTCGCCACGGGTCGTGGTGCGGGTCTGGGCGGACGAGCCGGTTCTGCTCCTCAACGGCGGGGCGGGCGGCCGGCCGGCCGCAACCGCCGCCTCGGTGCTGCGCGAGCTGGTGACGGCCGATGCCTTCCTCGGCCCGATTCTGGTGGCGGCCGATCCGGGATTTGCGTCGTTGTCAGCCCGCCGCCAGGCGGATCTCGAGACGGAGTTTCGTGACCACCTGGAGATCGACGCCACCGGTGACCACGTGGTGACGCTTCGCTACGCGACCGACCGGCCCGCGTATGGAGCGGTCGTGACGCGCCGCCTCGCCACCGCCTTTGCCGACCAGACAATTGCGAGCATGGCCGCCCAGGTCGCAGCGGCCAGACCCGGCCCGGCGA
>DATEHI010000149.1:0-103214 GCA_035279665.1 Candidatus Dormiibacterota bacterium
GATCCTGGAGAACGCCGGCAGCTACCTCGGGCTGGCGATCGGCACTCTGGTCAATCTCTTCAACCCGCAATTGATCGTGCTCGGGGGAAGCGTCATCAAGGCCGGGCACTTCCTGCTTGGCCCCATGCGCCGCTCGATGAACGACTCGTCGTGGAGGGCGGCGCGGCACAGCCTTCGGATCGTCCGCCCCGCGCTCGGCGACGATGTGGGATTGATCGGTGCTGTCGAATTCGCGCGGCTTCGCGCCAGGCATGCTCCCTCGCCTTGATCCGCCGGCGCTCCCGGATTGGGAGCGGCCGTTCGCCGCGGTACGGGAGCAAGCCCAGCAGCGCGGACAACGCGCATTGGTGGTCGGCGGGTATGTGCGCGACCGGTTGCTGGGCGGGGACCGAGAGAAGCAGATTCACGAAGTCGACATCCTGGTCGAGGGTCAGGGTGCAACCCAGCTCGCGACGGCGGTCGGCTCTGCCTTGCAACTGCATCCGCCCGTGATCTTCGAGCGATTCGGGACCGCCCACCTCGATATCGATACCGGCCACGCGCTGGAGTTCGTCTCGAGCCGGACCGAGCGATACGACCGTGCCAGCCGAAAGCCTGACGTCAGTCCCGGGAGCCTCAAGGATGACGTCATGCGTCGGGACTTCACAGTGAACACCCTGCTGATGGAGTGGGATGGGACAGTGCTCGACCTCACCGGTCGCGGCCTCAATGACCTGAACGCCCGCCGGATCGTGACGCCGCTCGAGCCGCGGACGACCTTCGACGAAGACCCGCTCCGCATGTTGCGCGCGATTCGGTTCGCCACGACGCTCCAGTTCAGTCTCGACCCGGCCGTCGAGGCCGCCATCCGGGATCAATCCTCGCGGTTGCAGCCGCCCACGGTATCGATGGAACGCATCCGTGACGAGTTCTCGAAGCTTCTGCTCGCCGAGAAGGTGGAGGGCGGCCTCGACCTGTTGGATGAGACCCGGCTCCTGCCGCGCATCCTGCCGCAACTCGAAGCCGGCAAGGGCATGCAGCAGGGAGGCTGGCATAGCCACGACGTCTTCGGCCATGGCCTGCTGGCTGCGTCCCTCGCCCCGCCGGAGTTGATCACGCGGCTGGCCGCGCTGCTGCACGACGTCGGGAAACCCGCGGTGCACGAGCTGCGCGACGGCAAACCCACCTTCATCGGTCACCAGGATGTAGGCGCGACCATGGCCGCTCCCGCGCTGCGTCACCTGCGTTATCCGGGCGAGGTCGTCGACGCCGTCACCAAATTAATCCGTTTGCACATGCGGCCGATCCAGTACGACCCGCAGGGCTGGGAGGACAAGGCGGTTCGCCGACTCGTCCGCGACGCCGGTGAGCAACTCGATCGCCTGCTCGCGCTGGCGCGCGCCGACATGCGTGCCAGTCACTACCCTGACGTCAAGAAGATCGACGACCTCGAGGCGCGCATCCGGCGCCTCGACGCCGCTGCGATCGCCGCCATCCGCTCGCCACTCACGGGCGAGGAGCTGATGGCACGTACGGGCCGTCCCGCCGGACCCTGGATCAAGCGCGTCAAGTCGGTGCTGGAAGACGCCATCGTCGATGGAACCCTGCCGCCTGATGCGCAGTCTGCCTGGCGATACCTCGAGGGGCATCCGGAGCTGCTCGAAGGCTAGTGTCGACCCCGGTTGCAGCGATCGTCTTTGTGGTGGGCCTGGGCGTCAGCCTCGCCGCCAGCGAGTTCCTGGTGCGTGGCTTCGGCCGGCTGGGAGCCAACGTCGGACTGGCCGCCGGTCTCGTCGGGCTCCTCACGGCGCTCGGCGCTGATGCGCCGGAGATTTCCTCGGCAATCACCGCCCTGCTATCAGGTGCGAAAGACGTCGGGCTGGGCGTGATCCTTGGCTCGAATCTCTTCAACCTGGCCGTGCTGCTTGGATTCAGCGCGGTCGTCGCCGGCCGCGTCTCCTTCCGTCGGATTCTGCTGACGCTCGACGGCAGCGTGGCGTTGTGGGCGACCCTGGTGGTCGGTGCGATGCTGCTGGTCGGCCTTGCGCCGGTGGTCGCGCTGGTTCTCCTGATCGCGGCCTTCCTCTTCTATGTCTTCCTGCTTGCCGCCGAGCCCCATCGGGTCGATCACCTTCTTCTTCCACGGCATATGCGCCACCGGCTGGCCGCGGCCGCCCGCGTGATTCACGACGATCTCGAACGCGCTGAACCCGCCCAGGACTCCTGGGGCCCCGTGTGGTGGATCGCCCCCTCGATGGTTGCGATCGTCGCTGGGAGCGTGGCTATGGTGAACGGCGCCTTGGCCCTCGGGGATCACTGGCATGTCTCGCGGATTTTCTTGGGCGCCGTGGCGCTGGCTGCGATCACGAGTCTACCCAACGCCTACGCGGCTATCCGTCTCGCGCTGTCGCGGAACGGGACGGCCGTCGTGAGCCTGGCCTTCAACAGCAACTCGCTCAATCTCCTGGCTGGGATCGCTATCCCGGCTGTTGTGATCGGCGGCCTGGCATCGGCACCGGGCGCCATGGTCGACATTGCCTGGCTCACGGCACTGACTGTGGTTGCGATTGGAGTCGGGTACGTGGGGCGAGGCCTGAATCGCTGGAGCGGCCTGCTGCTGATCACCGGCTACCTGATTTTCATCGTCGCCACCGCGCGTTGAGTCGCCGCACGCAGGGTTTTCAAGCGGATTTCCACAGGCTCTGCGAAAAAGTGGTGGACGAGTCGCGACAGGCAGCTGTCACAACGGTTCCGTAGGCTTGTGCTCTGATAAAATCTGCGGCGCCACGGCAGGGCGGGGAAGGGTCGACGCGACCATAGGTTCGCAATAAGGAGAGGAAGCATGCTGTTTAGTCTCGGGCTGCTCCGGCGGATCGCTCGGGAACTTCCTCGTTACGGAAAGCTGACCTACTGCCTCTATCGGGATCCACGCGTGCCGCAACGCAACAAGTTGGCGCTGGCGGCCGCCATGGCGTTGATCCTCAACCCGGTGGTCGACGTCCCGCTGCGCCTGCCGGTCTTCGGTGAGATGGATGCGGTGGCGCTGACGGTGCTCGCTATCCGGTTGTTCGTCGACAAGGCGCCCAAAGACGTGGTCGCCGAGCACCAGGAGCGGATCGCACTGGGGACCAGCGTTTTCGACCAGGATTTACGCCGGAGCCGTGAAGGGCTCCGTGGCCGCGCCAATGCGTTGCGCGGGCTGGCCCTCGAACGGGTCGGCCGGAGGGGGGCGCTTTGAAAGTCGTGCTGATCGAGGATGTCAAAGGGACCGGGAAGGCCGGCGAGACCAAGGACGTGGCCGACGGCTACGCGCGCAACTTCCTGCTACCGCGCAAGCTCGCCCAGCAGGCGACCAGGGGTGCGCAGGAGCAGGTCGATCGCGTCAAGGCTACGGCGGTCCAGCGTGAGAACCGCGAGCTGGAGGACGCGAAGGCATTGTCCGTCAAGCTCGAGGCCGTGCAGGTGGTTCTAAAACTCCGCAGCGGGAAGGATGGCAAGTTGTTTGGGGCCGTGACGAATGCCGATGTGGCATCGGCACTCAAGCAGCAGCACGGGATCACGCTCGACCGCCGGAAGATCGAGTTCGACGAGCCGGTGAAGGCGATGGGCGCCGGCACCGCTCATGTGAGGCTCCACCGTGAGGTCACGGCCCGGATCCCGCTGATGGTCACCTCCGCTTGACCGTTGACCTGAGACGCGCGCCGGCGCCGCCGGCAACCGGCGGCCGCGTGCCGCCCCACAACCTGGAAGCGGAAGCGTCGGTGCTCGGCTCCCTGATGCTCGATCGCAACGCCATCGTGCGAGTCGCCGACTTCCTGCGGCCCGAGGACTTCTACCTCGACCATCACGCCCAGGTCTACCGGGCGGCGCTGAACCTCTACGACCGCGCCGATCCCATCGACCTGCTCACGCTCGCGTCCGAACTCGAGAAGATGCTGGTCCTCGAACGCATCGGTGGCCAGGTATTCCTCGCCGAGCTGGAGAGTCGTGTGCCGACCGCGGCCAACGTCGAGTACTACGGCCACCTCGTGGAGGAAGCGGCCACCAAGAGAAAGTTGATCAGCGCCGGCGGACGCATCACGGCGCTCGGGTTCGACGACAGTACGCCCGCGAACCAGGCGCTCGATACCGCGGAAGGCGTGATCTTCAATATCGCCGAAGGCCGCATCACGCAGGACTTCGTTGCCTTGAAGGACATTCTCAAAACGACCTGGGATCAGATCGAGCAGATCCACAAGGATCAGTCCGTTATCTCCGGCGTGCCCAGCGGCTTCAGTGACCTCGATGCGAAAACCGGCGGCTTCCAAAAGTCGGACTTGATCATTATTGCTGCACGCCCAGGGATCGGAAAATGTGCTGTCGCAAGTACGCTCATCGACGATCCTGAGACGGGCGCCCGCCTGACCATTGAAGACTTCGTAACGCAGAGGCGTCCTTCTGTTTTCGGCCTTTCGCCCAGAGGCCGCGTTGAGTTGCGCAATGTTGGCGATTGGGTCGACAGCGGAACCAAGCCATGTTTCGCCGTCACGACCCAAAGTGGAAGGCGGGTTGAAGTAACCGGACATCATCCATTTCTGACCGTCTCCGGGTGGCAGCCTCTGCATGATCTCGTCACGGGTGATGCGATTGCTGTCCCGCGTCGGTTAGAGATCTTCGGACAGGAGCACTTACCGGCCGAACTGGCGCGGCTGCTGGGGTACTTCGTTGGCGATGGCGCTATTGGGCGAGGGACGCCAGAGTTCATAAACGTCGATCTGGAGATTGTCGCCGACTTCAGAGCCACCATCGCTACACATTTCCCGAGCTGTCATGTCAACCAGCGGGGGCCTCACTACGTTGTGTGCGGTTACTTTCGCAAAACCTATGTGCCGTTGGCACAGAAACTCAACCCAGTCGTTCGTTGGCTAAAGCAATTTGGCCTCTGGGGCAAGAAGGCGGAGTTCAAGCGTTTCCCTGACGCTGCGTGGCGATGGGACAAAGAGACGCTCAGAGAGTTTGTCCTTGGCTTGATGTCATGCGATGGGAGCATCTTCAGCACCCAGAATGGCCACCCTCGGATCCAATTCGATGTTGCCTCCGAAGGGTTGGCTAAAGATATGCATCACGCCTTCGTCCGTTTTGGTATCGTGGCGCGCTTCTATCGAAAATCGGAGCGGTGTTGGCGAGTACAGGTGACGGACTCGGAGTCGGTGGCGACCTATCAGAAGGAAATCGGCTGGATTGGTGAGAAGGCCGCCCGCTTCAACTCAGATCTTGCACTATTTCGGCGCAACACGGGCCATCTCCCGGTTGAGGTCTGGAAAATGGTAGGACAGGCGGCGGCGATGCAGGGGCTTGGCTGGTCCAAGCTTGCCGTCCTATCGGGCGAAAGAGCTCGTACCTCGAAGTTCGAGACATACAACCCGAGGACTAATCATGGCCTTTCGCAGAGACGGCGCGGACTTTTCAATGAGGTTCTCGAGGATTGGTGGCTGAGTGAGCTTGCCAATCCAGAAATCTACTGGGATCGAATCGTCTCGATCGAGCCCACAGGCGAACACCAGGTTTATGACCTAACGGTCCCGTCAGGAGCGAATTTCGTGGCAGAAGATGTTCTCCTCCATAACACCTCACTGACGCTCAACATCGCGCAGCACGCTTCGATCCAATACAAGGTCCCAGTTGCGATCTTCTCGCTCGAAATGTCCGAGCAGCAGCTGGTTACACGGCTGCTTTGCAGCGAGGCGTCTGTCGATTCATACCGCCTGCGGACGGGATTGTTGAAAGATGCCGAGTGGCCAAGGATTGCCCAGGCGATGGGTGCCCTGTCCGAAGCGCAGATCTACATAGATGACTCGCCGAGTGTCTCCGTTATGGAGATGCGCACGAAGGCGCGTCGGCTGAAGTCAGCGAATAACCTCGGACTTATCATCGTCGACTATCTTCAGTTGATGCAGGGTCGCAACTCAGAGAACCGTGTGCAGGAGGTCTCGGACATCTCGCGGTCACTGAAGAGCCTTGCGCGCGAGCTACAAATCCCAGTCATCGCGTGTTCCCAGCTGAGCCGCGAGCCCGAGAAGCGACCCGACCACCGCCCACAGCTTTCGGACCTTCGTGAGTCCGGTACTTTAGAGCAAGATTCGGACCTCGTCCTCTTTATTTATCGCGACCGGTTTTACAACGACAATATTGCCGAGGACCGGCGCAACATTGCCGAGATCATCATCGCGAAACATCGCAACGGGCCGACCGGAAAGCTCGAACTGCTGTTCATCGATGAACAGACGAAGTTCGCCAATCTCGACCGAAGACGCGGGAGTTAGCGCATGGTCACGATCCTCGTAGGCGGCCAGTGGGGCGACGAGGGCAAGGGCAAGATCATCGACCTTCTCTCGGAGAAGGCGGACATGGTGATCCGTTCCCAGGGCGGCAACAACGCCGGACACACGGTCGTCAACGCCGGCGAGGAATTTCGGTTCCACCTCATTCCCTCGGGCATCCTCTATCCGACCACTACCTGCGTGATCGGCAACGGGGTCGTGCTCGATCCGCGGGTGCTGCTGGAAGAAATGCAGCAGGTGCACTCGCGCGGTATCAGCATCGACGGCTTGATCATCTCCGATCGCGCCCACCTGATCATGCCGTGGCATCCCATCCTCGACAAGCTCGAAGAAGAGCAGCGCGGCGATGATCGGCTTGGCACGACCTGGCGCGGCATCGGCCCTGCCTATGCCGACAAGGTCCGGCGAATCGGCTTCCGCGCAGGCGACCTCCTGAAACCCCGCTTCCTCCAGAAGAAACTCGGGTTCGTCCTCAACAAGATCAAGAACCCCATCCTCGAGGAGCTCTACCACGTCCCGCCGCTCGACCCGCAGGCTGTGCTCGACGAGTACACCACCTACGGTGAGCGGCTCGGACCTTACATCAAGGACATCTTTCCGATCGTGCACCAGGCGGTCGAGCGCAACGACCAGATCCTGCTCGAAGGGGCCCAGGGCAGCATGCTGGACCTCGACTTCGGCACCTATCCCTACGTGACGTCTTCCTCGCCCACCGCCGGCGGTGCGCTCACAGGCTCCGGCATTCCACCGGACTCCGTCGACCTGTCGATGGGTGTTTTCAAGGCCTACACCACCAGGGTCGGCTACGGGCCAATGCCGACCGAACTCACGGATGCCCTGGGCGAGCAGATGCGCAGCGTCGGCGTCGAGTTCGGCACGACAACGGGTCGCCCGCGACGGGTGGGATGGTTCGACGCGGTGGTAGCCCGCTATAGCGTCGCCCTCAACGGGATCCGCTCGATTGCCTTGACGAAGCTTGACGTGCTCGACGGGTTCGACCCTCTGCGGATCTGCACCGGTTACATCAGTAAGGGCGAGCTTCAGGCCTATCCGATGTCGAACATCAGCCACCTCAAGCACTGCGAGCCCGTCTACGAGACCATGCCCGGCTGGCGCTCGTCGACGGCGGGCGTCCGACGGCCCGAGGACCTGCCCAAAGCTACTCGGCGCTACATCGACCGGCTTAGTGAGCTCTGTGGCGCGCCCATTGACATCGTGTCAGTCGGTGCAGCCCGCGATCAGACGATCTGGATGCAGGGGGGGCCGTCGGCGCTAACGGTGCGTCAGCGCGAACACGAGGCCAGCCACCCCTACGTACCACAGCACTGAGACGGCGCTGAGGACGAGCTTCGTCTGACGGTTGAGCGATCGCTGAGACCAGGTAAGCCACAGCCCGACCGGGTTGATGAGCAACAGCGCCGCCAGGAGGGCGATCGGATTCTGCGGCCCGCTCCATAACCTCCCGCCGCGCGTGGCTGCGCTGCGCATCTGTCGCACCAGATCATTCGAGTCGCCCTGCGTGTCGAACGAGCGGACCGAGCGCGTGGTCGTGCTGCGGCTGTAAGCCGTTGAGACGGGCGACGTCGCCAGCACCGGTTGGCGCGCCTCGGAGCGCACCGGCGCCCACAGCCGATGGGGGTCGGGTGGCTCTGCAGAGTCGACGGCCAGGGTGCGCAGCGGCGCCGATCGGCTGGCTGACCCCGCGCGCTGTCGCAGCATGTCCCGGGCGAGTAACACGACGGTGACCACCGCGCTGCCTAGCAGGAGCCCTTGCCAGGCGGCCTGCTGTCCGTTGCCATACCAGCGCAGGATCATCGTTGCCGCGCCCGCGACGAAACCGAAAGCAAATGCGAATCGTTCGGGAATCAGCACGCGCCGGCGGTCGGCCGCGACGTATCCGGCCAGGAAGAGGGATGGTCCAGAGGCGAGTTGGAAACCGAGGTCCGCTCGAATCGCAATCGCGAGCGCGGCCACACCGAAGAGGAATCCGGCGACCACGCCCAACGAGATCTTCCGCGCGTACCAGAGATAGGTGACGCCGAACAGCACGGCCGCGGTCGATGTCGCCCCGATCGGCCCGACGACGTTGCCGACATAGAGCTTGACCGGGTCGATGACGATCTGCCGGTTGTACCAGAGGAGGAGCGGATCGTCGAGATGCCGGGCATCGTTGGCGACATATCCGATGTGCAGTGGCACCTGGATCAGAAAGAGGATGCCGAACACGATCAAGGCGGGATGGATCATGACGCGGCGCAGCTGCGGCCAGAGGATGGTGTCGATGACGATGAAAAGGATCACCATCGATGCGCCGATCCAGGCCGGCGTACGAGGCGAGAAGAAGCAGGCGATCAGCACACTGGCCACGAGTGGGTGTGTGGCTTTGAAGCCGACCCAGGCGGGAAGTCCGAAGGTCAGCCGGGCCAGTTGCAGGGCGAGCAGGCATACGATCCCCGAGAGAAACGAAATCGAAAACAAGAGCAGGGCGTCCTGCACGAAGAAGATGATGCCGGCGACGACCAGGGGTAGAAGGGCCAGCGCGTAGGCCAGGTCATAGTTAAGCTGCTCCGGCTGGACCAGGAGCAACTGCGGAACACGGTGCAGCGCTCGCCAGAGCTGTCGCACGTCGAGCATTGTAGTCGAGGTTCGGGCGAATTGGGCCCTGACTTGGACGTTGCGTCCAAAGTTGGCCGGAGGGATCGCGCGATGCGTCTGCTATCCTTACTCCGTTTTTCCGGGCACCGACGTGGAATTGTCGCGGCACACGCTGCTTACGCCCATCCTGCTGGCCGCCGGGTTGCTCGCCGCCGTTGTCGCCGCCTCCGCGGCGGACACCAGCTGGACGTTGACGGGTGCCCAGCAACCCGGGACGCAAGACCGGCCCGTATGGTCGATCGCCGTGGCGCCCGCCCATCCGTCGGTGTTGCTCGAGGCGACGCAGGGCCGAGGTGTCCTGCGCAGCACCGACTCCGGCGCCACCTGGACCTCGGCGATCACGGGGATCGACAACGCCTGGGTCGTGCGCTTCGACCCGCTGCTGCCGGCGATCGCCTACGCCGGCACGCAGGCTGACGGCGTCTACAAGTCCGTCGACGAAGGGAAAACCTGGGTCGCGCAGAGCCAGGGACTCAACAGCATGGATATCCGCTCAATCGCGGTGGACAGCGGCCTGCTGCTCGCCGGGACTGCGCACGGCGTCTACTACTCCAGTGATGGCGCCGGCTCCTGGCATTCGCTCGGCCTCGAGACATTGAATGTCGCCGCGGTGGCCGTGCTGCCGAAGACCAACGGCCCCACGTTGTTTGCGGGCGCGGACAACGGCAACGCCGTTTCGGGCTATCTCCTCAAGTCCGAAGGACTCGGCGGGAGCTGGGCGGTGGTCAAGGGGAATTTTCCCGGCGACGCGGTGGTGGCCTCGCTCGCCGTGGCCTCGGCGCCCTCGGGCGGCAGCGACCCGCCGGTGCTGGCCGGCACCTCACAGGGCGTCTTGCGCAGTGATGATCGCGGCGTGACCTGGAGCCCGCTGGCCGGCTTGCCAGCCACCGACTTCAACATCGTGCTCTTCAACGAGGCGAATCCCGATCAGATCTACGCGGGCAGCGATGGCGACCAGGGCAACGGCGGCGTCTTTCGGTCGCTGGATCGGGGGGCGAGCTGGGGCACGCTTGGCGGCGGCCTCCCGCTCAAACCCCGGATCACGGCCCTCGCGCTCCAGCCCCTCAACCCGGTGCAGGTGGTCGCGGCGGCCTGGAATCCGACGGACGGCTCGGCCGGGGCGTACCGCATCGCCGACCCCGCCGCCACGGTCGCGGGCGTGACGGCCACGGCCGTTCCGTCCGCCACCAGCCGGCCCTCGGCCACGGCGCGAGCCGGCACCGCCGGACCGGTTCCGGTCCGGCGCTCGAGTGGGACTCCCGGCTACGCCAGCTACGCCGCCGCACTGGCGGCGCTGCTCGCCCTCGGCGCCGTCATCCTGGCGCGGCGCTGGCGGGTCCGCCGGCAAGACCAAAACTCGTTTCGCCCGTGACCCGTCGTCACAACCAGGCCGGCCGCGTTAACCATCCTTTCACCGGTTCAAGGTGGTGGTTTGAGACCGGCGACGGTACCCTCTTTTCTACGGCCCGTCCAATGTGGGCTGAGGAGGTCGATACCGGCTGCTCACCACACGGTCGAGGCGGATCCTGAGCGTGGATTCGGCTGAGGCAACGCTGCGGACGCTCGGACTCGAGCTGCCGGAACCTCCAAAGGCGCTCGCCTCTTACGTGCCGGTCCAGCAGGTCGGCGAGCTGCTTTATACCTCGGGCGTCATCCCCAGTTGGAACGGCCAGGTCCAATTCCACGGCGTGGTCGGCGGCGATGTCAGCCTGAAGGACGCCACCAGGGCGGCCGAGATCTGTGCCCTCAACATCATGGCGCTTATCCGCCAGCATGCGGGATCGCTGGACCGGGTCGAACAGTTCGTCCAGCTCAGCGGCTTCGTCCGCTCGGCGCCCGGCTTCGAGGAGCAGCCGAAAATCCTCAACGGGGCGTCCGACCTGATCTTCAAAGTGTTCGGGGAGCGTGGGCGGCACACCCGGCAAGCGCTGGGAACCAGCGAGCTGCCGCTCGGTGTGCCGGTCGAGATCTCGGCGATTATCCGCTTGCGGAGCTAAGCCGCCAGCGGTAGCCAGGCGGTGAAGGTGGCCCCCTGGCCGGGCTCGCTGGCCGCCTCGATGGTGCCCTGGTGCGCCTCGACGATCGACTTGGCTATGGCCAGCCCCAAGCCCGAGCCGCCCATCGACCGGTCGCGCGCCTTGTCCCCACGGTAGAAGCGCTCGAAGATGTGTGGAAGATCCTGCCGGGAGATGCCCGGGCCGGTGTCCTTCAGCCGGATCGCCGCCCGCCCATCCGCCTGAAAGACGCTCCAGTGCTGTTCCGCCCCCGGGGCGTACTTGAGGGCGTTTTGGGCAAAGTTGGTCACCACCTGTTTGAGCGCCTCGGGGTCGGCCCGCACGGTGACCCCCGGCTGCAGGTCCTTTGACACGACCGCGCCCTTGTCGCACAGGCGCAACTCGTCGAGCGCCTGGTTGACGAACTGGTCGAGCTGCACCGGTTGCCGGCTGGCTACCTTGCCGGATTCGAATCGGGTGAGCGTGAGCAGGTCGTTGACCAGGCGGGTCATGCGGGCGCTTTCCTGCTGCATGGCGGCGAGCGACAATTGCAGCGTCTCTGCGTCGACCACGTCACGCCGGCCGAGCACATCGATGTAGCCCGCGATCGAGGTCAGCGGCGTACGGAGCTCGTGCGAGGCGTCCGCGACGAAATGCCGCATCTGCTCTTCCGACTGGCGGCGGATTTCGAAAGCACGGTCGATACCGGACGCCATCTGGTTGAACGCGACCGCCAGCGTGCCAATCTCATCCCCGGTCTTCGGCACGTTCACCCGTTGTTTGTAATCGCCGGCGGCCAGGGCCCCGGCCGTGGTCGACATCTGTTGCAGGGGGTGGAGTGCCCGGCCGATGATCAGCGGACTCAACAGCAATGCCAGCAGCAGCACGAGCAACGACCCCACGACGGCAACCTCGCGGTCCAACCGCAGCGTTTGATCGATCTCGCTGGTCGGAATGGCGAGTTGGGCCAGACCGATCGGCCGCGTGCCGTTGCGGATCACGTTGAGCACCACGAGGTAGGTCGAGCCATCGGCAGCCGTGGCGACGTAATAGGGCCTCGGAGCGTGGAGCACGGCGTTGCGGTACTCCTGGGTGGTGAGGCTCGGGGGGTCCTGCGTGGCAAACAGCGTCGCCGGCGACGATGTGACCCAGCCCCCGTTCACGTCGATGATGGTCGCGGCCGTCCGGCGGGAGCTCAATTCGAGGCTAAACGTCTGCGACAGGATCAGCGCGCGCAGCGTGGCCGCCGGCCGGCTCGCGTTCTGCTTGCGGAAGGCGGTAAAGACAGCGTTGTACTCGCTCACGAGCACATCGGCGTTGGTTCGAAACAGGACCTCGCGTGCGGCGAAGTACTGGGCCACGCCGGCGGCCAGCAACAAGACGGCGAGCAGGCCGAGGTAGAGGAACGTGAGTCGCCAGCGCAGCGAACGGAAGCGTGACATGGCTAGCCGCGCCCACCGCGGCGCGACTGCAGGTTCATGCTTTGATCCGGTACCCGACTCCTCTGACCGTCTGGATCAACTGGTGCTGCTCATCGCCAAGCTTTTGCCGGAGATAGCGGATGTAAACCTCGACGTTGTTCGCGTCGCCGAAGAAGTTATAACCCCAGACCTGATCGAGAATGCGATCTCGGGGCAGGACCTGGTTCGGATGCATCATCAGCAGTCGCAAGAGGTCGAACTCGCGAGCCGATAGATCGATGGCACGGCCGTCCCGGTGGACCTCGCGCGTCGTGTCATCCATCGTGACGTCCTGGACCTGAAGTTGCGGACCGGCATTCGGATTCCGGCGTCTCATGACGGCGCGGATCCGCGCGAGAAGTTCACCGAAATCGAACGGCTTGACCAGGTAATCGTCGGCACCGACCTCGAGCCCCTTGATCCGATCCTGGACCTCGTCCTTGGCGGACAGGATGATGACACCGGTGTCCTTGTTGCCACGAATCGCTTCGGCGACGGCCAGGCCGTCCAGCTTCGGCATCATGATGTCGAGCACCACCACATGCGGCCTGAACTCACTGATCATGCGCAGGGCCGCCTGCCCATCGGCTGCCGTTTGTACCTGGAAACCCTCGTACTGCAAGCCGAGACGGATGAAGTCGACGATGCTCCGCTCGTCATCGACGACCAGCACCCGCGGGCTACGTAAGGCCGAGGGCTGGGGGGCGGTTTCTGCCATTTTGAGTCTCAATATAACGGCACTTTTGGCGAAATCCCATTTTCTCGCCCGCTTCTCAGCCGGCTTTAAGGGAGGGTGTTGACGGACTCCTTGAGTAAGCTCTTCCGGTGCAGCCGGGTGACGCGCCTCAGCGACCAGCGGTAGGTCGCCGGCGTCACTGGCTCATGCCGTCGCTGGTGGGCGGCTACCTGGCGGCGGTCACCCTCTTCATGGTCTTCGTCCTACACCTTTCGGTTTCACCCGAACGCTTCCTCCTCCTGATGCTGATCGCCGCGCTGATCCTCGGCCGCGCGAAACTGTTCCTTGCGGATTGGATTCCCTTTCTGGTGCTGTTCCTCTCCTACGAGTACCTACGCGGCTTGAGCGGCAAGCTCGGCATGCCGATCCACGACGTCACCTCGCTCGAGCGGCTGGTCAGCTTCGGGCAGGTGCCGACGCTGCTCCTCCAGCAAGCCTTCTACCATGCGGGCCACCTGAGCTGGTATGACATCGCTGCCACGATGTTCTACTTCCTGCACTTTGCATTTCCGCTCGGGCTCGGGTACCTGTTCTGGGTCGTCGAGCGCCGAACCTTCTTGCGATTCTCACGGGCTTTGATCGCGATGTCGTTCGCGGCGTTCGTCTTCTACTTGCTGCTACCGGTCGCGCCGCCCTGGAAAGCGCTGCCCACCGTCGTCAAGATCATCGACTACACGCTGCCGAGCTTCACCGACATCCCGGGCATCCCGGTACCCGCCACCGTCTACCACTGGCTGACCCCCAACCAGTACGCCGCCATGCCTTCGCTGCACGCGGCCTACCCGCTGCTGGGAGCGCTCTTCGCCTTACGGCTCTGGGGCCGCCGGGCCTGGCCTGTGCTCATCTACACGGCGGGCGTCTGGCTGAGCATCGTGTACCTCGGCGAGCACTACGTCGTCGACATCATCGGGGGGGCCGTCTTTGCGTTCGCCGCGTTCTTCGGCGAGGACTGGTTCACCCAGTTCTGGCGGCGCCGGCGATCCCAACGCCAAGACGCGGAGCTGGTTACGAGTGCCAGATCTTCTTCATGATCGCGCGCGCCAGCTTGTCGGGATCGTGATGGGTTGAGATCCGCGGATTGACGACGTCGACCAGGACGGCATGGATGCTGCGCTGGCTCACCGTTGCCGGATCGTAGACCACGCGCCTGATGCCCGCCGCCTGGGCCGAAGGCGGCAGGGTGAAGTTGTTGTTGCTGTTGACCACGACGAAGTCGAAGATGTTGGTGCCCAGGTGGCTCTCGATCGCCTTCAGGTGATCGCTCACGCGGAAAGCATCGGTTTCGCCCGGCTGGGTGGCGACATTGCAGACGAAGACCTTGATGGCCGGCGAGGCCTTGAGCGCCTCGGCCATCCCGTCGACAACGAGGTTGGGCAGGATGCTGGTGTAGAGGCTGCCCGGGCCGATGATGATCATCTCGGCGTTGAGGATCGCCTCCTCGGCTTCCGGGTTGATGGTGGGCTCCGGCTGGAGAAAGACCCGCTTGATGGCGGTCGCCACCGCGACGGTACCGTCGCCGTCGCCATTGGGGTGGGGGATGCTCGACTCGCCGACCCGGGTCTGGCCGTCGGCCATCTCGGCGATCAGCGTGACATCGCGCAAGGTCGATGGCACGATCTGCCCCCGGACGGCGAGAACGCGCCCCGACTCGCGAATCGCATGCTCGAAGTCTCCGGTGATCTCGGCCATCGCCATGATGAAGAGGTTGCCGAAGGAGTGCCCGTTGAGGCTGCCCTCCTTGAATCGGTGCTGAAAGAGCGTCGTCATCAGCGGTTCGACGTCGGCCAACGCGGTGATGCACTGCCGGAAGTCGCCGGGGGGCAGGATTCGGTATTCCGCGCGCAGCTTGCCCGAGCTGCCGCCGTCGTCGGCCACGGTGACAATGGCCGTGAGATTGCCCGTGTACTTCTTCAGCCCGCGAAGCATGGTGGATAGGCCCGTCCCGCCTCCCAACGCGACCACGCGCGGCCCCTTTTGCAGGAAGCGGTAGTTGTAGATGATCTCCGAGAGCGCCCGGTCCCGGCCGGGCAGGAACGGGCCAAGCACCGATTGGGTCAGCTTGTAGAGGGCGTAGCCGACGAGGCCAAAGCCGAGCAGTCCGAAAAGCACAGCCCGGTAGCCACGGGGGATGAACTGGAGCGTCAGGGGCCCGACGAATTGGGGGAAGTGTCCGTACTGGTAAAAGTCGCGCAGAAGGTAGCCGATCCCGAGGCTGATAATGACCAGGCCGACAGTCAAAAGGACCAGCCATCGCTTGACGTGGAGGCCGGGGGTGAACCAGCGCACCACCCGGGGATTCATGCGTATGGGGGCCACCGGCGCCCCAAGCTTAGCACAGCATTTTTCAAACTCAATATCACCTCATTTCAATACATCCATTGGACCCTATCCCGGTCAGCGGAAGCGGGCATATAATCCACTCAAATGGCGATCAAGGCAGAAGGCGCCACTCGCGCGACTGAAGCCCGGCGGAAGGAGCAGGCGCAGTACTGGGTCTACCTCGACGGCGAGATCAAGCGCTACGCCGACGCGCGACTGGGACTGATGACCCATGCCCTGCACTATGGCACGGGGGTGTTCGAGGGCATCCGCGGCTACTGGAGCCCGGAGCACGAGCAGCTCTTCCTGCTCAAGCTGCGGGAGCACTACCGCCGGATGAAGAACTCGGTAAAGGTGCTCAAGCTGGCGATCCCCATCAGCCTGGATGAGCTGTGCACAACCAGCATCGAGCTCATCAAACGCAACAACTTCCGGCAGGACGTGTACATCCGACCGATCGCCTTCAAGAGCTCCGAGGAGATTGGCGTCCGTCTCCATAACCTCAAGGATTCCTTCGCCATCTACGTCAGCCCCTTTGGGAATTACGTCGACATCGAGCGCGGCATTCGCTGCATGGTGTCGAGCTGGCGGCGCATCGACGACAATGCGGCACCGGCAAGGTCCAAGATCACCGGCATCTACGTCAACTCCGCGCTCGCCAAGACCGAGGCCATGGAAAACGGCTTCGATGAGGCGATCATGCTGACCCACGAAGGCCACGTCTGCGAAGGCAGCGCCGAGAACATCTTCCTGATCCGCGACGGCAAGGTGTTTACACCGCCCACGTCGGACAACATCCTGGAAGGTCTGACCCGGCTCGCCATGATCGAGCTGCTGCGCGCCGAGCTCGACCTGGAGGTCGTGGAGCGCTCCATCGACCGCTCCGAGCTCTATATCGCCGATGAGATCTTCCTTTGCGGCACCGGCGCGCAGATTTCGCCGGTGGTCGATGTCGATCGGCGGCCGGTCGGCGATGGCCAGGTGGGGCCGGTGGTCGACCGGCTGCAGAAGCTCTACTTCGAGATCGTGCGGGGACGCAGCGCCAAGTACCGTCACTGGTTGACGCCCGTCTACTGACCGCCGCCGCGCGCCTGCCGGCGATGGGCTGATGCGCATCGTCATCGCGCCCAACGCGTTCAAGGGTTCGCTCTCCGCGCTCGACGCCGCGCAGGCGATTGCTGAAGGCGTCCGGGCGGCCGCCTCAGACGCGGACGTGGTGCTGGTTCCGATTGCGGACGGTGGTGACGGCACCGTCGACGCACTCGTCGCCGCGACCCGCGGAGAGCACCGCACCCTGGGGGTGCGCGGACCGCTGGGCGATCGCGTGGACGCACGCTTCGGACTGATCGACGGCGGATCGATCGCGGTGATCGAAATGGCGAAGGCGGCCGGTCTGGCGTTGGTGCCGCTTGGGAAACGCGATCCGCGGATCACGACTACCTACGGCGTCGGCGAGCTATTGCAACATGCCAGCGACGCGGGCGCCCGCCGCTTCATCGTCGGCATCGGCGGCAGCGCCACCAACGACGGCGGCGCCGGGATGGCGCAGGCGCTCGGCTACCACCTCCTCGACGAGAATGGCCTTGAGCTTCCCCCGGGCGGCCTGGCGCTGAAACGGCTGGCGCGGATCCACGCGGGGGGCGTGCACGCCAACTGGAATCAGGCCGAGGTCGACGTCGCCTGCGACGTCACGAACCCGCTGACGGGGCCAAGCGGGGCGAGCGCTGTCTACGGCCCCCAGAAAGGGGCGACGCCCGAGATGGTGGCCGAACTCGACGCGGCGCTCAAGCACTTCGCCGAGATCATCCGCCGCGACCTCGGGGTGGACGTCGACCGGCTTCCAGGTGCCGGCGCCGCCGGCGGTCTGGGTGCCGGACTCGTCGCCTTCACCGGGGCGCGGCTCCGGCCGGGCGCCGAAATGGTGATGGAGGCGCTGCGCCTGGACGAGCGGCTCGCCGGCGCCCAGCTGGTGATCACCGGCGAGGGGCGCCTCGACTCGCAAACCGCGCGCTTCGGCAAGGGCCCCGCCGCGGTAGCCCGGCATGCCCGTCAGGCGGGCATCCCGGTGGTCGCCCTGGGCGGCAGCATCGCGGATGAGGCGGAGCTGCGGCTGCTGTTCGATGGGCTGGAGGCGACGGTCGTCGAGCCCGGCACGCTCGATGAGGCGCTCGCCCAGGCGGGACCGCTGCTGGTGGCGGCGTCAACGCGGCTAGTTCGGCTGCTGCTGACCGGACGCCGCCTGGCCTGAGCCCCCATCGACTTGTAACATCGGCCTATGCCGCACCGGCACGATGACGAGTACCTTCACCGCCATGATTTTGGTACGGATTCGCATGTCCACCGGCTGGTCGAGGTGATCGAGCATGCCCACGGGGCGCCCGGTGAAGAGCCTCACGGTCACACCCACATCATCATGACCGATGGGTCGGAGCGCGCCAGGGGCGCGGCCGCCGCCGACCACCGCCATCGACTGACAGAACCGTTCGAGCATGAGCATCCGTCGGAGTCTCGACGGCACCGTCACCGCCTGGGCGATCTCGAGCACCAGGTCGCGGACCGCCACTGGCACCCGGTTGAAATCACGGAAATCGAACTGGTGATCGAGCCGGAGCGACCGGAGCGTCCGCAGAAGCCCTGAGGCTACTGCACGTCGAACTCGTTGCCTTCAAGGTCGAACATGTTGACGACGTACTCGCCTCGCTCTTCGATCGTGCGTGATTTGCGCGCGCCCAGCTGCACCAGCCGGCCGACTTCCGCATCGACGCGGCGCCGTCGCTCGTCGTGGGGTGTCCCTCTCGGTCCGCCGGCGTTCAGGTCGAGGTGGACCCGGTTCTTGACGACTTTGCCCTCCGGGACCCGCTGGAAAAAGATGCGCGGACCGGCCCCATCGGGGTCGACCACTGCGCTGGCCGAGGTCCACTCACTCTCGGGGATCCCCTGAGCCTTTAAAAAGTCCGGCCACGAGGCAAAACCCGATGGTGGGTCTTGAATCTTGTAGTGCAGCGCGGCGGCCCAGAAGTTGGCGAGTTTGTCGGGGTCCGCGCAGTCGAAAACGATCTGAACGTTGGTGGCCACGCGGCTTAAATATATCTAGTGCTTGCGGTAGCCGCCCTGGACGCGCCCGTCCATGAAGGAGATCTTCGGATGGCGCACTCTCGAGGTGAGGCGGCGGGTCACAACCGCGGTGTCGAGTTGCACGACCACGTCGTTGCGCTGCAAGTGCGGCGGGTTCGGGTACCGCTCGGAACACGCTGGGCAGGAATCGAGGTGTTGGGCGACCATCTTGCGCTGCTCGCGGCGGAGCGTGCCGGGCGGGAAGTTGTCGAGCAGGTAGGCGATGGTGGGGCAGCGCGTCTCTTCGGTCTGGGCCTTGCCCTCCATGAAGAGAAATTCCTCCTTGAAGCGGCGGCGGGCCCGGTGCAACAGGGTTTCGACCGCGCTCTCGGAGACCCGCATCTTGCGGGCGATGTTCGCATAGCTCAGGCCTTGCAGCTCGCGGAGCGTCAGCACCAGCCGGTACTTCTCGGGTAACCGCCGGGCCACCGACCAGACGGCGTCGCGCAACTCACTGATCTCCAGCGCGACCTCAGGACTCTTCCGAGCGTCACCGTCTGGCACCTGCAGCACCGAGTCCTCATTTTCTTCGTCGTCGATCTCTTGCGCCTCGGGGAACTTCTTGCGCCGCCGGAGTTCGTCGTAGCAAAGGTTGGTGGCGATCCGATGAATCCAGGCAGAGAAGTTGAAACTGTCGTTGATGCGGTGGATGGTGCGGAGGATCTGGAAGAACGTCTCCTGGGTCAGGTCCTCAGCCAGCTGCCGGTCTCGCAGCAGCCGGAAGGTCAGGCCGTAGATGGCCTTGTGGTAGCGCTTGAACAGGGTGTCGAAGGCGGCGACATCGCCGCCAAGATAGTCGCGAATGAGATCGAGGTCCGAGGGTCCCTTGGCAACTCGTGTCACTACCCTCTATACCGCCCGGACTCGGCAAAATCCGTGATCGACGTGAAGTCCACCCACCGAGTCGCGGGGCGAATCATAGCACCCGTTCTTGCGCACCTTGCACGACTCTCCGGTGCAATTTCCAACTTTGTCACACGGCCGCGATCTTTTCGCAGGAGTTCCGCAATCGGCTCGTTATAATGCCGCTGACGTCCACATCACGAGGGCCACAAATGGGCAGTACGGGGGCCGGAAAAGCCACCACCGTCACCATCACCATCCGATTTCTTGACGATGAGATCATGCAAGGCAAGGTTGCCACCATCAGCTTGGACCAGCCCAATCTCGAGCTGGAGATGCTCGATCAGGCCAGTAACAACGAGCGCGCACTCATCCCCTTGCCCTCGATCAAGCGCATCGCCCTGGGTAGTGGAGCACCGACCGCCGCGGAGCAGGCGCGTGCCGAGCAGAAAGTGGCGATCCGCTTCCAGGATGGCGAGGTCCTCAAGGGTTACCTCGATGGCGAGCTCCTGCATGCCACCTACGGCGTCACCATGCGGCTCATGGGCGTAGAGAAAGACCGCATCGAGACACTGGGTATCCCATATACCGCGCTCAAGGCGCTTTTTTATCTCAAGTCTTGGGACACGCGGCCGCCAGAGTTCGACGGGGAGGAAGACCTGCATCTGAACAAGCGGCTTTCGTCGCCTCTCGTGGACCTGATCTCGGACATGGGTCAGCTGGACAAGCTCCGCCGGCGCGGAGCCATCACGGAGAGCGAATTCCAGCGAAAGCGCCGCAAGATCCTCGATAACATCTAACGCCCCGCCCTTTTCACACGCGGGGCCGCTCAAAGCGGCGGTCGTTGCCCTGGCGCTGCTGCCAGTCGTGGGCGCCTGCACTTCGCTGCCGTCGGTACACGGCATATCGTTGGGGTCGCCCACGCCACCGGGCTCGCAGTATCAGGCCGAACCCGCGCGGCATGAGGGTGGCACGCTGGTGGTGGGGGACTGGGAGAGTCCAACTAATTTCTCACCGCTTTTCAACGAAGAAGTTCCGGCCGCACAGGTCGACGCTCTGCTCTACGCCGGCTTGGTGCGGCTCGACCCCAATCTGCAACCGGTGCCCGACCTCGTCGAGCGCGTGCCGACGCTGGACAACGGTGACGTGACCTGGAATCGGGGCGCCGGCACGATGGACGTCACCTATCGGCTGCGTCCCGGATTGCGCTGGTCGGATGGGCAGCCGCTGACCGCGGACGACGTCGCCTTCACCTGGCGGTTGATCGTCAACCCCAAGGTGCCGGGTGTCCTCTCGCCCGACGGCTATGCGGCGATCTCGCGAATCGATATCCACGACCTGCAACGATTTACGCTCCATTTCGATCGTGTCTACCCCAAGTTTCTGAACCTGTTTCCGGCGGTGTTGCCGCAGCATCGCCTATCTGGGGTCGCCCCGGAGCAGCTGGCCGGGGATCCCTTCTGGGCGCGTCCCGACGTGGTGAGCGGTCCCTTCAAGATCTCCGAGCTCGTGCCGGACGACCACATCACGCTGTTGCGCAACGATGCCTGGTCCCAGGGACGGGCGGGGAGCCGGGTGCACCTCGACGGCATCGTGTACAAGATCTACCCGGAGGCGGGACAACTGCTCGATGCGGCGCGCGCCGGCCAGGTCTCGATGGCCCTCGAGCTGCCTGACGACCAGCTCGCCAAGCTGGCGAACACCGGCTCGATGACCGTGCAGCGCCGGTCGCAGCTGGCCTACGAGCAGGTAACCTTCAACCAGGCGGACCCCAATCCCCTCACCGGGCAGTCGCCACTCTGGAAAGACGATCCGGTGCTCCTCCAGGCGCTGCGCACCGCGGTCGACCGTCCCGCCATGGTCAAGAAATTCTTCGCTGACCGAGCCCGGCTCGCCGAATCGCCGATCCCCAGCGTGTTGGCGTCCTTCCACGACCCCGATGTGTCGCTGACCTACAACCTGGCCGCCGCCACCAAACTGCTCGACGGCGACGGCTGGGCCATTGGATCGGACGGGATTCGTAGCAAGAATGGGCGGCGGTTGAGCTTTCACATCGTGACTGCATTGGGCAGTCCGCTGCGCAGCGCCGTCCGGGATGAGCTGGTTGCTGAGTGGCGAAAGCTCGGTGCCGAGGTGACCGCGACTGAGGCTCACCCGAGCGAGTTGTTCAGCGGCTACGCACAGGGCGGCCTGCTAGAACGCGGTCAGTTCGAGGCGGGGTTGTGGACCTGGAGCATCGGTCCCGACCCTGACGGCGTCTACCCACTCGAGCACTCCTCGCAGATCCCCACCGACCAGAACCAGGGGCAGGGATCGAACTTCGGCCGCTTCAGCAGTCCAGATCTCGATCGCAATCTTGACAAGGGACGCACTTCGCTCGTCGCCGTCGAACGGGCGCGCTATTATGCGGCGTTCGAGCGCGCCTACGCTCGCCTGGGCTTCGAACTTCCGCTCTTCGAGCGCGTGCTTGTCCTGCTGTCAAGCCCCCATCTACACAATCTCGCGCCCAACGCCGCGCCAGACACCTCGTTGTGGAACGCGGCGGACTGGTGGATCGACTGAACCGGGGGTGTTAGACAACCTTAGAAAAGGTGGGGTTTCGTTGACCCTTTTGGCCGACCGCCCGTAGAATGCGCCCATCATCCGCGCCGGCAGGTCACGCCGGCGCCCGCCTCTCATCCGCGCCAAGGGCGTGAACATCCGGAAGGAGGTCGTATGACAGGTGCCAGCCCCCGCTGGTTGCGGCTGCTCGCCGTAACCGGCATCGGGACGGTACTGCTGGTTGCCTGCGCACCAAGCGGGGCGACGACCAGTTCATCGGCCAGGGCGGGTGGTAAGGTCACCGTCGCCTCCTGGCAGGAGCAGGATAGCCTGCTGGGCTGCAATATCACCGCCGCATCGCCGCATGCGTGCGCCTACGTCAATCCGGCGATGGAGGGCTTGCTGACGGTCAAGGCGAACCAGGACGTCCCCACCAATCCGAAGCTCGCGGACTATTGGGTGCCCGAGCTTGCGACCGAGGTACCCACCCTCGAAAACGGCGACGTCAAGGTGAGCGGCGACAAGATGGACGTGACCTGGAAGCTTCGGCACGGCGTCAAGTGGCACGACGGCGTCGCGTTCACCTCCCGTGATGTCAAGGCGACCTTCGACTTCTGGTTTCTGAAATACCACGAGAAGAACCCGACACCGGTCGTTTCTGTCGTCGGCTGGGACCAGGTAAGTAGTGTCGATACCCCGGACGACTTCACCGCCATCGTGCACCTCAAGACGGTGTATGCGGCGTACCTTACCCTGGGAACGGGGCCGTACGGAATCCTTCCCGACCACCTGCTGCAGCAGGTCTGGGCCAAGTCCGGCAACCTCACCTCGGAGAAAGTCACCGTCAACATCCCGGGCGGCTACAACGGGACGGACACGCTCGACAAGCTCATGGTGGGTACCGGGCCGTTCATGTTCAAGGAATGGGTGCCTGGCGATCATCTCTCCTTGGTGCGGAATCCCCACTGGTGGGGCGGCGGGAATCGTCCCTACCTCAACGAGATTCGCATCAAGTTCGACCCCGACGCGAACACCGCGCTCAACGACCTGCGCACCAATGCCATCGACATGGGGCTGGACCTACGGCCGTCTCTCCTGCCGCCGCTGTCACGGCTGAGCGATGTGACGACGGTGACCATCCTGGACAGCGCCACCGAGCACCTCGATATCAACCTCCACAACACCTTCCTCAAGGACGTGACACTTCGAAAAGCGATCCTGATGGCGATCGACCGGCAGAAGATCGTGGACACCTTGCTGCTGGGCAGGACCGTGGTGCCGCCCGACGCCTGGATGTGCATTCAAACCGGCGCCTGGTGTCTCGATCCGAATGCCAAACACACGCAGTACGATCAGCCGGCGGCCAACAAGCTGCTCAATGACGCCGGCTACAAGCTTCAGGATTCGGGACCATGCAAAGGTTTCCGGACCGACCCGCAGGGGCGCTGCGTGCAGCTTCACCTGATCACCACCACGCTGCCGCTGCGCGAAGAGCAGGAGGTCGTCATCGCCTCCGACCTGGCCGCCATCGGCATCCAGGTCATCAAGCCTTTCGCGAATGTGCCGGCGCTGCGGATGTTCGCCTCGTGCACTAGCGGTGGCGTGATCTACTCCCACAACTTCGATCTCGCCATGTACACCAGCAATTACAGCTACCCGGCGGAGCCCGACTCCCTCGCCTACACCGCCTACCACAGCTCACAGATCCCGAGTGACGCAAACAACTGCGTTGGGCAAAACACCACCTTCACCAGTGACCCTCAGCTGGACCAGGCGCTGGACCAGGCGCGGCTGTCAGTGAAGCTGTCGGACCGCAAGGATAAGTACGTCGTGGCCCAGCGCCGGCTGGCCGACCTCGTGCCGGAGATCCCGCTCTACCAGGCGGTTGACGTCGAGGGCTACAACAAGAAGGTGGGTGGGTACAAAGGCAACGAATTCTGGTGGATGAACCAGACCGCGGATTGGTACATCAACCAATAGGCGCTAGTCTTTTGACATGAAAGATCTAGCGGAGGCCGCCCTCAACGCGGCCCAGGTCAAGGGAGCGAGCTACGCGGACGTGCGCCTCGACCATCACGTCACGCAAGACATCATCGTCAAGAACGGGCAGTTGGCCGCGGTCTCCGACGACGCCAGCGAGGGATTCGGCGTCCGGGTGATCGTTGATGGCGCCTGGGGATTCGCCGGCAGCGCCCTGCTCGACAAGGCCGAGGTCGAGCAGGTGGTGGCCCGCGCCATCCGGATCGCGCGGGCCAGTGCGCGAGTGCGATTGGCGCCGGTTGACCTGGGCCCAGCGGTCACCTCGCGCGGTCACTACCGCACGCCGGTCGAGCGCGATCCGTTCACTGTCCCGTTAACCGAGAAAGTCGACTTGCTGTTGCGCGCCGACGCGGCGATGGGGTCGGTTAAGGGCGTCACGATTCGCGAGGGCTCGATGGAGTTCATCCGGCAGACGAAACTCTTCGCCTCGACCGAGGGGGCCCTCGTCGAGCAGGAGCTATTCGAAAGTGGCGCCGGGATCGAGGCGACCGCGACCTCGCCGGATGAGGTCCAGAACCGCTCTTACCCGAATTCGTTCGGCCGCCACCAGGGAGCCGGTGGCTACGAATACATCACGGCGCTAGAGCTCGACCGCCACGGTGGCCGGATCGCCGAAGAGGCCGTGGCGCTGCTGACCGCGCCGCAATGCCCGAGCGGGGTCAAGACCCTGATCCTCGGCGCCAGCCAGACGGCCTTGCAGATTCATGAGTCCTGCGGCCATCCAACCGAGCTCGATCGCGTCTTCGGGATGGAGGCGGCGTACGCGGGCACGAGCTTCATGACGCCCGAGAAGCTGACTCATCTCCAGTACGGCTCGCCCCAGGTCACGATCACGGCCGACGCGCTGACGCCAACCGGGCTCGGCACTTTCGGCTGGGACGACGAGGGCGTGCCGGCTCAGCGATCCTTCCTCATCAAGAACGGCCTCTTCGTCGGCTACCTCACGTCGAGGGAAACCGCCAGTGTCCTGGGACAGCAGAGCAACGGCACGATGCGCGCCGACGGCTGGAACAGGATCCCGTTGATCCGGATGACCAACGTCAACCTCGAGCCCGGCGATTCGTCGCTAGACGAAATGATCGCTGACACGAAAGACGGCGTCTATATGGAAACCAACCGGAGTTGGAGCATCGACGACAAGCGGCTCAACTTCCAGTTCGGCACGCAGCTCGCCTACGAGATCGTCGACGGGAAGCGCGGCCGGCTGCTCAAGAATGCCACCTACGCGGGGATCACGCCGGAGTTCTGGAACTCCTGTGACGCGGTCGCGGGCCGCGCGGAATGGAGGGTCTGGGGGCTGGCCAACTGTGGCAAAGGGCAGCCGCCCCAGGTTGCCCATGTGGCGCACGGCGCCGCACCGGCGCGCTTCCAGCACGTCAAGGTCGGGATCCTGAAATGAAAAGCATGGAAGTTGCGCGGCTAACGGCCGAGGGCGAGCTGAAGGAGTTCATGACCGGCCTGCTCGAGCGCTCACCCGCGGAGCAGACGGAGGTGATGGTGACCGAGTGGGACAGCGCGCTGACGCGCTTTGCCAACAACGGCATCCACCAGAATGTCGCCGAGCGCAACGTCAGCGTCCGGGTGCGCGTGGTGAAAGACGGCAAGACCGGGGTGGCTTCCATCAACCAGCTGAACGAGGCGGCGGCGGCGGACGTGCTCAAGCGAGCGGTCGCCATCGCCGAGCTCCAGCCGCGAAGCGAGGTCGTTCCCCTACCCGGGCCCGCGCCCGCACGGCCGGTCGACGCCTGGTCCGATGCGACGGCCGCGGCCACGCCCGAAGAGCGTGCCGACTTTGTCCAGACCATTTGCGCGAAAGCCGGCCAGGCGGGGCTCAAGGCGTTCGGCGCGTACAGCACCAGCGCCGGGCAGTTCGCGATTGCCAACTCCTTGGGCGTCTTACACCATCAGCGCTCCACCCAGGCCACCGTCAATTCGGTCGTGATGGGCGATGCCGGGTCCGGCTACGCGGATCGCGGCGCGATCGATGTCGGGGAACTGGATAAGAACGAGCTCGCCACAGAGGTGATCGAGAAGGCGCGGCGCAACCAGAATGCGCAGCCGGTCGAGCCGGGCGTCTACGAGGTGGTGCTCGAGGAGTACGCCGTGGCGGAGATGCTTGAGTTCATGAGCTTCATGGGCTTCGGCGCGCTGGCCGTCCAGGAAGAACGCAGCTTCATGAGGCTCGGGGAAAAAATTACTGGTGATCAGGTCAGCATCTGGGACGATGGCCTCGACCGCACCGGTGTTCCGGCATCGTTCGACTTCGAAGGCGTGCCCAAGCAGCGCGTCGACCTGATCACCCGCGGGGTCGCGAGTGGCCTGGTCTATGACATGCAGACGGCGACGAAGGCCGGTCGTCAATCGACGGGTCACGGCCTGCCGGCGCCTAACACAGAAGGACCGTTTGCGGTGAATCTATTCATGAAGCCGGGAACCGTGGCGAAGGCGGACCTGATGAGCGACATCAAGCGAGGCATCTGGGTCACGCGCTTCTGGTACGTCCGGGTCGTGCATCCGAAGGCGTCCATCATCACCGGCATGACACGAGAGGGCACCTTCCTGATCGAGGACGGGCGGATCACCCGGCCGGTCAAAGACCTGCGCTTCACGCAAAGCATCCTCGAAGCATTCCAGGGAACCCTGGCACTGAGCCAGTCGACGAAGCTACAGGTGAGCGAGTATCTGGGCGCGTCGCGGGTGCCGGCCGTACGGCTCAAGGCGTTCGACTTTACGAGTTGAGCGCCTTCCCGCTGGTCGGGCTGCCGACGCTGGCGATTCCCCCGGGGCCGAAGCCGCCTCGTTTCGGCATCAACCAGAGTTATGTGCGCGCGCTTACGGCGGCCGGCTGCGCGCCAGTGCTGATTCCGCTCCTCGACGATGAGAAACGCCTGCGCGCCATCTATGACCGGCTCGACGGGATCGTCTTTCCGGGGGGCGCGGACGTCGCGCCGCAGGAGTATGGCGAGGAGCCGATCGACAACCTCAATGTCGTCGAGGCCCCGCGCGACCGCACGGAGCTGACGCTGGCGCGCTGGGCCGTCGCCGATGACCTTCCCACGCTCGGGATTTGCCGTGGCCAGCAGGTGCTCAACGTGGCCTTGGGCGGCAGCCTCTGGCAAGATCTTCGACACCAGGGCGTGACGCCGGTGGAGCACTCGGATGCCGACGGCCGGGCGCGCACCGCCCTGATGCACCGCGTCCGTCTCGACCCAAACTCTCGGCTTGCGCAACTGATCGACGAAACCAGCGTCGAGGTCAACAGCCTGCACCACCAGGCGGTCAAGACCGTCGCGCCACAACTGCGCGTAACAGGAACATCCGAGGATGGCGTCATCGAATCATTGGAGTCGATCGACCGGCGGTTTCTGATAGCCGTCCAGTGGCATCCCGAGGAAATCGACACGCTGCCCTGGGTTCAGCGATTATTCAGCGGCTTCGCCCGCGCAGCCCAGGGCACGACCTGAGTTACCCTGACTCAGGTCCGTTAGGTCTGGTTTGCGGCGTCCTTCAACCAGGGCAACGCCACGGATAGCGGAGCCACCAGCGTCAGGAACTGCTCGGGCGTCAGCCGCCGCCGCGAGGCCAGGCCGGTTGCCGCATCACCGGTGGCCCACCAGGTGGGACTCTGCGGCGGATCGCCGGCGCGCTCGGCGGCGGCCTCGAAGATCTCCCGGTAGGAGTCGACTCCCAGCACCGTACGCGCCTCGAGACGCGCGGCCTCGATGGCCGGCCGCGACGCGAGCCAGGCTTGCCGCTGCCGTTTGGCGATCAGGACCTTCGCCGGATCGCTGAGCCCGAGCAATCCCTGGTAGAAGCGATCTACCAGGGATCCGCTCGCGGCCGAATCGCCTTCCTTGACAAAGGCCCGGCTCATGGGTGAGCCGTCAGGCGGCCTGCGTCAGCGACGCGCCCATCGGTTCGAGGGCCCAGTCGAGGACCTCTCGCACATCCTTGGCCAGGTGAATCGTCATCGCATCGCGCACACTCTGCGGCAGATCGTCGAGGTCCGCCTCGTTGCGATACGGCAGGATGATCTCGGTCAGCCCCGCTCGATGCGCCGCCAGCAGCTTCTGCTTGACGCCGCCGATCGGCAGCACCTTGCCCTGCAGCGTCACCTCTCCCGTCATGCCGACCGTACTCTTCACCGGCCGCCCGCTGAGGAGGCTGACCAGCGCGGTCACCATCGTGACGCCCGCCGACGGCCCGTCTTTCGGCACAGCGCCGGCGGGAACGTGGACGTGGATCGCCTTCTCCTCGAAGTCGGGTGCAATGCCGAGGTCTTTCGCGTGAGAGCGGACATACGACAGCCCGATCTGCGCGGACTCCTTCATGACGTCGCCCAGCTGACCGGTGAGGGTCAGCCCGGATTTACCTTCCATGGCAGCGGCCTCGACGAAGAGAACCTCCCCGCCAATGCCGGTTACCGCCAGGCCGGTTGCAACGCCGGGAACTGATGTCCGCTCCGCCACTTCCTCGTGGAACTTTGCGCGACCAAGGTACTTGGCGACGTCGTCGCCCGTGACCTGGATCGGCGCGGTCGCCTTGCCCGCTTCGATCTGCGTCGCGACCTTGCGGAGCAACCGCCCCAGCTCGCGTTCGAGATGGCGAACGCCGGCTTCACGGGTGTGCGAGGCGATGATCCGCCGAATGGCGTCGTCGCTCACGACCACCTCTTGGGCGGTGAGCCCGTTGCGATCCAGCTGCCGGCGGAGCAGGTGGTCACGCCCGATGGCAAGCTTTTCCTCTTCCGTGTAGCCGTCGAGCCGGATGATCTCCATCCGGTCGAGCAGGGGCCCGGGGATGGTGTCGGAAACGTTGGCCGTCGGGATGAAGAGCACTTCCGAAAGGTCGAGGTCGACCTCGAGATAGTGGTCGCGGAACGAGTGGTTCTGCGCCGGGTCGAGCACTTCCAGCAGCGCCGACGACGGGTCGCCGCGGTAGTCGCTGCCGACCTTGTCGATCTCGTCGAGCATGATCACCGGGTTGCTGGTTCCGGCTTCTTTGAGGGCGCGGGCGATCCGACCGGGCAGCGCACCAACATAGGTACGACGGTGACCCCGGATTTCCGCCTCGTCGTGAATCCCGCCGAGGGAGATGCGGGTGAACTTACGGCCGAGGGCGCGCGCGACGGACTCGCCGAGCGAGGTCTTGCCCACGCCGGGCGGTCCGACCAGGGTGATGATGGCACCGGAGCCTCGGCCACCGACCAGCGACAGCCCGCGCGCATCGCGCCGCTTGCGAACGGCAAGAAACTCGATGATCCGATCTTTGACATCATCCAGCCCGGTGTGGTCCTGATCGAGGATCCGCCGAGCTTCGGTGACGTCGAACAGGTCGACGGTCTTCTTGTTCCAGGGCATGTCGAGCATCCAATCGAGGTAGTTGCGAATCCAACCGGCCTCGGGGTTTTGCTCGCTGGTTCGCTCCAGGCGTCCGAGCTCACGCTCGACTTCCTTGCGGACGGCCTCGGGCATGCCCGCCGCCTCGATCTTCTTGCGGTACTCGCCCGCAATGTCGCCATCAGCCTCGCCGAGCTCCTTTTTGATGGCCTCGATCTGCTGGCGCAGCAGGAACTCGCGTTGCCGCTTGTCCATTCCTTCCTGCACATCGTTGCGGATCTTGTCCTTGAGGGAGGCCTCCGCGAGGATCTCCCGGGTCCACTCGATCAACTTCTGCAGGCGTACCTCGACGTCGAGCGTTTCCAGGATTTCGACCTTGCGCTCGACAGACAGGTCCGGCGAATAACCGGACAGGTCTGCGAGATGGTTGGGCTTGTCGATGCCGTGCACCATCTGCACCACCTCGGAGGCGCCGCGCAGCTCCAGCAGGTTCTCGATCAGGGCCTTGTACTCGCGGGCCAGGACGTGCGACGTCTCAGTCAGCGGATTGACATCCTGGGCCGGCTGCGCGACCACACGCAGGGCCGGGCCTGTCCCGGCGGCGGCGCTGCCCACCGAAGCCCGATACAGGCCCTGGAGGATCGCCACCTCGATGCCGTTTGGCAGTTTCCGGGAGTCCTCGAGCTTAGCGACCGTGCCGATCGCGGCGTACCGGCCTCCAACTCGAGGGACGAGCAAAACGAGACCGTCCCCCTGGCGGGCGGCGGCCACGGCGGCTTGTGCCTCCTCGCGCTCGAGTGGGATCGTGACCACCATGTTCGGCAGCACTACTCCGTTCGTCAGCGGGAGTAGGGGAATGAAATCAGTTTTTTGTTCGGGCATTGCTTGCTTCTCCTTCTAGTCTCGTCAGAGACAACCGGCGAGACCTTAGGTTTATGCCCAAATCAGGGCCGGCCAAACGACCCGGGCCGCCGGCGGCTCAGCTCGCGGTCGGCCGGGTATTCGGTCCGTTGCCGGCCGCGACCAGCGGGCGGATGACGTCGTCGATCGCGGCGGCGACCAGCCCGGGAGGCCGTGACCCATCGATGAGCCTGAGCTTGCCTTGATCGCGGTAGTATCCGATCAAGGGCGCGGTCTGGTCGAGGAAGACGTCGATCCGGTGAACGGCGATGTCCGGGCGGTCGTCCTGGCGGTGCCGCTGGCCCAGCCGGTCCAGCAGCGCCTGGCGGTCAACCTGCAGATAGAGGACCGCATCGAGCGGACGCTGCAACTCCGCCAGCATCGCGTCCAGGGCTTGTGCTTGCGGCACGGTCCTCGGAAACCCGTCGAGGATGAAGCCGGCGTCGGTATCGGGCTGGGACAGCCGGTGCCGGATGATGTCGACCACGAGCTGATCCGGCACTAACTCGCCGCGGTCGAGGTAGGAACGGACTCGCTGACCCTGCGGCGTTCCGGCGTCGACCTGGGCGCGCAGGATGTCGCCGGTGGCGATCGCCGGAATCCGGTATTGCGCCGTCAGCCGGGCGGCCTGGGTCCCCTTTCCCGAGCCCGGGGGTCCGAGCAGGACGAGATCCAGCGCCATGGCTACTTGCAGGGGAAGCCGATCGACTCGGCATAGGCGGCGGCGGCTTGTTCCTGGCTGATATAGCCATCGTGCGCCATTTGGGCCAGGACGTTGAACTGCCGAGCTCGGGCGGAGCAGGGATTGCGGTACAGGTCGTAGTAGGAGGGCGACTGGGGGAGGCCGGCCAGCATCGATGCCTGGGCCAGGTCGAGCTGAGCCGGGGGAATGTGGAAGTAGATCTGGGAGGCCATGCCGATTCCGTAAGCGCCGTGCCCGTAGTAGACCGCGTTGAAGTAATTCTCGAGAATCGTGTGCTTGTCGAAGCGCGACTCCACCTTCAAGGCGAGCAGAAGATTCTCCGGCTTACGCCAGCCGTCATCATCGTTGTTCATGTACAGGACTTTCATCAGCTGCTGGCTGAGGGTGCTGCCGCCCTGCAGAGCCCGGTGATGGTAGAGGTCGGTCAGGACGGCGCGGATCAGGCCCTGGGTGTCGATGCCACTGTGCTGGTAAAAGCGCTCGTCCTCGATGGCGATCAGCGCCTCGCTCAGTTGATCCGGAATATCCCTGAGCCGGACTCGCGTTCCACCGTGCTGCTGGAGGACGGCATCCACCCGCTTGGGCATGTCGTCCACCGAAGGGGTGACGAGCAGCCCGATGCCGGTGGCAATTCCCAGCAGCGCCGGCAATCCCAGGGCTGCCGCAACGATCACGGCAACCAACCGTTGTCGTCGCGTCCCCGCAGGCCCCCTCATTGCCGGACGATTCTAGTGTCGCGCTCCGCTATTTGCCGGGCTGGCCGCGACCCACTCGTCACTCGGCGTCCACGAGTTCAGCCTGAATTGCCTCGGGCCAGCGGTAAAATGAGGCTGTGGCGGAGGGACCCAGCGGGGTGAGCGAGCGGAAGGGGACCTGGAAGGTCAAGGCCGGGCTGGCCGAGATGCTCAAGGGCGGCGTCATCATGGACGTCGTTACCGCCGAGCAGGCCAAGATCGCCGAGGACGCCGGCGCGGTCGCGGTGATGGCCCTGGAGCGGGTACCCGCCGATATCCGTCGTGAGGGCGGCGTCGCCCGGATGAGCGATCCAGCGCTGATCACCGCCATCATCGAGGCGGTCACGATCCCGGTGATGGCGAAGTGCCGGATCGGACATTTCGTGGAGGCCCAGATCCTGGAGTCGCTCGGAGTCGACTACATCGACGAAAGCGAGGTCCTCACGCCGGCCGACGAGGAACACCACATCAACAAGCACCCCTTCAAGGTGCCCTTCGTCTGCGGCTGCCGGGATCTCGGTGAGGCACTTCGACGAATAGCCGAAGGCGCGGCGATGATCCGCACCAAGGGTGAGGCCGGCACAGGCAATGTCGTCGAGGCGGTACGGCACATGCGCGCCGTCACCAGCGCCATCCGCAAGCTTCATGCTGCCGGCCCCGAGGAACTGGTCATGGAGGCCAAGCGCATCGGTGCACCATCTGACCTGCTGGAAGAAACGGCTCGGCTCGGCCGCCTCCCGGTCGTCAATTTTGCTGCGGGCGGCATCGCGACGCCGGCCGACGCGGCGCTGATGATGCAGCTGGGTTGCGACGGCATCTTCGTCGGCTCGGGCATCTTCAAAGCGGAGAACCCTTCCGCGCGCGCCAAGGCGATCGTGGCGGCGACCACGTATTTCGACCGGCCGGACATCCTGGCCGACGCTTCCAAGAGCCTCGGCAAAGCGATGCGGGGGCTGGAGATTGGGGCGATTCCCCAGGAGGAGCTGCTCGCCGGCAGAGGCTGGTGACGAGTACACGCCGCCGGGTCGGCGTCCTTGCGCTGCAGGGCGATTTTCGGGAACACCTGGCGGCGCTGCGCGCTTGCGAGGTGGAGGGCGTTCCCATCCGCGTCGCCGGTGAGATGGAGGCGGTCGACGCCCTGATCCTGCCCGGGGGGGAGAGCACGACGATGGCGCACCTGATGGACCCCGCGCTGAAGCAATCGATCCAGCAGCGCAGTGCGGCCGGCATGCCGGTGATGGGGACCTGCGCCGGCATGATCCTGATGGCGAACGAGATCGAGGACGGCCGGCCGGACCAGGAGCCGCTGAAGTTGATGGACATCAGGGTCCGGCGCAACGCCTACGGCCGGCAGATAGACAGCTTCGAAGCGGAGGTGGAGTCCGCGGCCATCGGCGGAGCCGCGCCGGCGGTGTTCATCCGTGCCCCGCAGCTCACCGAGCGGGCGCCGGAGGTCGAGGAACTCGCGCGCCACGGGGATCAGACGGTTGCGGTCAAGCAAGGCAACCGCCTGGCGCTCGCTTTCCACCCCGAGCTGACGTCCGACCGGCGCTGGCATCAGTACTTCCTGTCGCTCGATGGCCAGGCGAAATGACGCTCAGGGTCCGTCCGGCACAACTAAAAGACCTCGCCGCCATCGAGGCGCTCTACCGGCAGCAGGTGCGGGAGGCGGAGCGCTCTCCGCTCAAGCGCCAGTTCGCCTCATCACGGCTGTGGTTCCTCTTGAACAGCACCTTCTCCTCGATCCTGCCGATCACATCGACCGCCGACTACGTCTATGTCATGGAGGATTCGCGCCGGCGCGCCATCCAGGGGTTCGTCCAGGCTGAGACTGCCGCCCTGGGCCCGAATGCCTGGCAGATCCTGAACCTCTGCCTCAGCCCGGACCTCGACCGTTTCAATGATGGGACGGCGCTGCTCGATCACCTCTTCAACGAGGGCTTGAATCGTGGCGTGACGAAGTTCGTGGTACGCGTGCCGGTGGATGACCCCGTAGCTGATCTCTTCCGTGCCCGCGGTTTCAGCGCCTATGCCACCGAGCATGCCCTTCTCAGCGAGGCGGTCGCGCCCCGGCCTGCACCCGCGCTGGCGGGCTGGCGACCGATGCGTCGCGGCGATGAGCTCGGCCTCTACCTTCTTTATTGCGCCACCACACCGAAATCGGTCGCGGCGGTGGAGGCCGCCAACTTCGCCGAGTGGCGCCGCAGCTTCGCGGTCGGACTTCGGGGCGCCCGAATGCCGCGCCGCGCCGGCCAGCCGCGCTTCGTCGTCGAGCGGGTCCAGGTGGTCGGTTGGATGAGCCTCGTGCCCGGCGGGGGTGGACGCCCGCATACGCTGGGCCTGATGGCGGCGGGCCAACCGGCGGAGCTATGGGCCGCCCTACTTCAGCGGTCGCTCGCCTACCTCGCCCAGCATCATTCGGGTGCGGTCTGGTGCAGTCTGCGGCATTATGACGAGGCAGGCATCCGGTTGCTGCGCGGCGAGGGCTTCGAAGTGATCGCCTCCCAAACGCTGATGGTGCGGGAGCTGCCGTTGAAGGTCCCCGCCCGAATGCGGGTAAGAATTAAGGAGAAGCGACTGGTACCCCAATATGGCTGAAGCAATGCATGAACTCAGGCGATCCAACAACGGTCTGACCGACGCCGATCCAGGGGAGCTCGACCTGCTCTTCCAGGCGCTGCCGCCGCATCTCAACCGGGCGGTCAAGCGTCTCGATCATCAGGGCCTGCTGCTGGAGGTCGTCCTCGACCTCGGACGCGAGCCCGAGGCCCGCTTTCCCGACCACGAGGTCATCCTCGACGACACGCCGGTCACCTCGGAAGACCTCGAGTTCGTGGCCACACGGGTGGGTTCGTTCGGTGACGACAACCGGGCCGGCATCGAGCGGACGCTACATCGCATTTCCGCGATCCGCAATCGCAGCGGCCAGATCGTTGGCCTGACCTGCCGCGTGGGCCGTGCCATCACCGGGACGATCGACATCATCAAAGACATGGTGATTGGCGGAAAAAGCATTCTCTTGCTCGGCCGCCCAGGCATCGGCAAGACGACCATGCTCCGCGAGTGCGCCCGCGTGCTCGCCGACGAGATGAAAAAGCGAGTCGTCATCGTCGACACCTCCAACGAGATCGGTGGCGACGGCGACATTCCCCACCCGGGGATCGGCCGCTCGCGCCGGATGCAGGTCCGCACGCCCGCCTTGCAACATGCGGTCATGATCGAGGCCGTCGAGAACCACATGCCGCAGGTGATCGTCATCGACGAGATCGGCACCGAGCTGGAAGCGGTGGCGGCGCGCACCATCGCCGAGCGCGGCGTGCAGCTGGTCGCGACCGCGCACGGGAATTCGCTGGAGAACCTGCTCGTCAACCCAACCCTCAACGACCTGCTGGGCGGCATCCAGACGGTCACGCTCTCCGACGAAGAGGCCCGCCGCCGCGGGACCCAGAAGTCGGTCCTCGAACGCAAATCACCCCCCACCTTCGACGTGCTGGTCGAGATCCACGACCGCGATCGCCTGGCCATCCACCAGCCACTGGCGGAGGTGGTCGATGCGGCGTTGCGTGGCACCCTCAAGCCGCCCCAGATGCGGATCCGCGGCGCCGATGGTGCCATCGTGGCGAGGATTGCCGAGGCGGCGCCGATGCGAACCGCGGCCGTACGCGAGCCCCTCGAAGCGCCCCGGTCGCGCAGTCTTCACGAGACGGTGTCGGTCTTTCCGTACGGCGTCAGCCGCAACTACCTGGAGCAGGCGATCAACGAGCTCAAGGTCCCAATCCGCGTCCAGAACCACATCGAGGAGGCGGACCTCATTGTTACGCTGAAGAATTACTACCGGCGCAAGGACTCGCCGCTCAAGGAGGCGGAAGCCGACGGCATCCCGATCCAGGTGCTGAAGAGCAACACCATCACCCAGATCAAGAATGCGCTCAGCCGCGTGTATCAGCTGGACACGCCCGACCCGACAGAGTCGGCGTTGCAGGAGACCCTGGAGGGTATCAGCCGGGCAAAGGCGACCAATTCGATGGTCGAGCTCTCCCCGCAAAACGCCTACGTGCGCCGCTTGCAGCACCAGCTGGTCGAGCGTCACGAGCTGACGGCGCGCAGCACCGGGAAGGAACCGAATCGG
This sequence comes from Candidatus Dormiibacterota bacterium, assembly GCA_035279665.1. Taxonomy (GTDB): domain Bacteria; phylum Chloroflexota; class Dormibacteria; order CF-121; family CF-121; genus CF-13. The sequence goes on from DATEHI010000149.1 coordinate 35,807, forward strand.
CGGTTGCGCATCTACACCACCGCGGACTGAACTCGCTATAGTTCAGCGCGAGGTGGAAACCGCGGGGAAGCCAGGCGGGTTCTTCATCAGCTTCGAGGGGCCGGAGGGCGGCGGGAAGTCGACCCAGATCCATCGGCTGGCGGCGGCGCTGGCCGAGCGGGGCTATCCGGTGTGGACGACCCGCGAACCGGGCGGCACCAGGGTGGGGGAGATGATCCGTCCCATCTTGCTGGGCCAGCAACAGACCCGGATCACCCCCTGGTCGGAGGCGCTGCTCTTTACCGCGGCACGAGCCCAGCATGTCGAGGAAGTGATCCGCCCGCGTCTGGCGCGAGGCGAGCTGGTGCTCTGCGATCGCTACGGTGATTCGACGCTCGCCTACCAGGGATTTGGCCGAGGGCTCGACCTGGACACGCTGCGACGGTTGCAGTCACAGGCCACTGGTGGGCTTCAACCAGGTCTGACGATCTTGCTCAACCTGCCGGTCGAGACCGGCCTGTCCAGGATTCCCCGCCCGGCGCAGGACCGGCTGGATCGGGAGACGGCGACTTTTCACCAGCGCGTCCGTGCCGGATACCAGGAGATGGCGGCGGCTGACCCGCGGCGCTGGCGCGAGGTGGACGCCGCGGCCGATCAGGATCAGGTTGCCGCGCGCATCCTCGCGCTGGTCAGCGAGGCGCTGGCGCAAGCCGGCGTCCGCCCGGCGGAGCGGCGATCGGCATGAAGCTCCTGATCGCCGTCGTGCACAGCGAGGACGCGTCCGCGACCATGGATGCCCTCAATGACCGAGGAATTTCGGTGACTCGTTTCGCCAGCTCCGGCGGATTCTTGCAGCACAAGAACGTGACGCTCATGACGGGGATTGACGACGATCGGATCGAAGAGGTCCTCGGATTGATCAAGGAGAACTGCCGTACCCGCAGCGAGTTCATGAACCCGATGCCACCACTGGTCGAGCCCGGTGACTTTTTTGTCCCTTATCCGGTCGAGGTCCAGGTGGGCGGCGCGACCGTCTTCATCATGAACGTCGACCGCTTCGAAAAGCTCTAGAGCCGGGGGCCATGGAAGGGCCGACGGCGCGGCTCACCGCGATGGCCGAAGTCCTGCAGATCATGAGCGGGACGTCGTTCGAGCTCAAGGCGGTTCTGGAGGCCGTCGTCGACCGGGCCAGTCGCCTCTGCCGCGCCGAGGCGGGATTCATCTATAGGTTGGAGGGCGATTGGTACCGCCTGGATGTTGCCTACAACATCACCCCGGAGTTCCGCGCCTTCACCGAGCGGACGCCGATCCATATCGACAACTTCGGGACCGTGACCGCTCGGGCCAGCCGGCAGCGGCGCACTATCCGGATTCCGGACGTCCTCCAGGATCCCGAATACACGCACTGGGAGGCCCAGCGTCTCGGCAAGGGCCGGGCCATGATCGGGGTGCCGTTGATTCGCGATCAGGCGGTTCTTGGCGTCATCGCGCTGTGGCGGACCGAGCCTGAGCCGTTCACCGACGACGAAGCCCAGCTCGTGAGTATCTTTGCGGACCAGGTTGTCATTGCGATCGCGCAAGCGCGTCACGCGCGGGAGCTCGGCGATTCACTCGAGCAGCAGACGGCGACCAGTGAGGTGCTCCGGATCATCAGCCAGTCGACCTCCGATCTGGAAGCCGTCTTTCTCCCCCTCATCACCCGAGCGGTCCATTTGTGCGGCGCCGACCACGGCGACATCATTCGTTTCGATCCGCAAACGCACGAGTATCTCGAAGCAGCTCACTTCGGTGTGGGTAGCGATGAGTACCGAGCGATCGTCCGGAGGCGCCCCTATCGGGCCGGACGGGACACACTGGTGGGACGGACCATCCTGGAAGCGGCGCCCGTCCAGATCGACGACGCGCTCATCGACCCTGAATACAAGTTTGTGGAGGCTCAGCAGGCGGCGGGCTTCCGTTCCATTCTCGGGATGCCGCTGATGCGAGAGGGGTTTCCGATCGGGGTTATCTCGGTCTGGCGCCGCGCGGTGCGGCCATTCTCCGACCGAGAAGTCCGTATCCTCACCACCTTCGCCGATCAGGCGGTGGTTGCCGTTGAAAATGTCCGGCTGGTGCGCGCCCTGCAGCGCCAGACTGAGGAGCTCTCCCGTTATGTGACGCCCCAGGTTGCCTCATTGATCGCCAGCGAGGAGGGGGAGCAACTTCTTGCCGGACATCGTCGCCTGATAACAGCGATGTTTTGCGACCTGCGCGGTTTCTCGACGTTCTCGGAGACCGCCGAGCCGGAGGAGGTGTTCAGCGTTCTTCGTGAGTATCAGGCCGGGATGGGCCAGTTGATCGCGCAGTATGGCGGCACCCTCGAGCACCTCGCCGGCGACGGCATTATGCTGTTCTTCAATGACCCGGTGCCGACGCCGGGGTTCGAAGCGCAAACCATACGCTGCGCGGTGGGGATGAGAGAGCGCTTTCGTGAGCTGGCCGGCGGCTGGCGTCGCCGCGGATACGAGCTGGACCTTGGGATAGGGATCGCCCTCGGCTATGCAACGCTCGGCCGGGTTGGGTACGAAGGGCACTTCCAGTACAACGCCACCGGTAACGTCGTCATCCTTGCGTCTCGCTTGAGCGGAGAGGCAAAAGGCGGAGAGATCCTGATCAGCCAGCGGCTCTACGCCACGGTTGAAGATCTCGTCGATGTCGAGCCGGTCCGGGACGTCACGCTGAAGGGCTTCAGCCGGCCGGTGTCGGCGACCAACGTGGTCGGGCTCAAAACGTGATCCCCGGCCTGGGGACCGCGCTCAACGTCGGCACGGTCCTCGCCGGCACGACGGTCGGCCTCACCCTCGGACGCGTTATCCCCGACAGTCTCCAGCGGACCATCCGCGCCGCGATCGGTCTTTTCGTCGCGGTGATAGGCATCCAGATGGCGCTCAAGACGCACAGCCCGCTGATCCTGCTCGTGAGCGTGCTGCTGGGTGTCCTGATCGGTGAGCTGCTCCGGCTCGACGATGGCGTACAGGCGATCGGCGCCTGGGCGGAGCGCCGCGTAAGCCGCGGCGGCGAACCGGGGCGCGTAAGCCTGGCCTTCATCACGACCAGCCTGATCTTCTGCGTCGGCCCCCTCACCGTGCTTGGCTCCTTCCTCGACGGCACGCGCGGTGACATCACCTTGCTCGCCATCAAGTCCACGCTGGACGGTGTAACGGCGATCGTGTTTGCGGCGACGCTGGGCTGGGGCGTGATCCTCTCCGCGGTCAGCGTGCTCGTCGTACAGGGGAGCCTGACCCTGATCGCCTTCCTGATCCATGCAGGCCTGTCTGACCTGGAGATCGCGGAGCTGACGGCCGCCGGTGGCATCGCCGTCCTCGGGATCGCGGTCGGCCTGCTGGAACTGAAGTCGATCAAGGTCGCGAATTTCCTCCCGGCGCTGCTGGTGGCGCCGTTGCTCGCGGGCATCCTGCATGCGATCGGTGCGCTCTGACGGATACACTTAGGCAACTCCGATGGCGAGGTCTCAGGCGGGCGGTGGGCGGAGGGTCGATTGGTTCGCCGCCGGGCTCGGGCTCGTGCTCGCCGTCGTGGTTCGGCTGGTGGGCGAGACCTTGCTCTTCCCCAATCACCGCGCCCCGCTAGTCTCGCAGGGGCTGCTGATCTTCGTCGCCTTGCTCGCCGGGGGATTCCTGGCCGGGTTGATCGGACCGGTCGGCGGCGCCACCTGGAACGGCATCATCGTGGCCGTCGGCTTCATCGTGGTGGCGGAGCTCGCCGCGGCCATCGGCCCTGTGGGTCCGCTGGGCTCGGCCGGCCTGGACACGCTGGGGCTGGTCATCGACGACGTCCTCGTCTTGAGCGGGGGTACGATCGGAGGTCTGGCCGCCGCGCTCGTGCGACGGCGGACCGCCAGGTAACGAATTGAGGGCTGCGCGCGTTCGACCGGCAGACGGCGTCGACGGCGGAACCGGATCATCGAAAAGGAAGTAACAGGATGCAGGTGGAGAACGGATCGGTCGAGGCGCTCGGTTCGCGGATCGTCGAAAACGTCGGCCGTGTGCTTGTCGGCAAGGCGGTGGAGGTCGAGCTCTGCGTGATTGCGCTGCTGAGCCGCGGCCACATCCTCATCGAAGACGTGCCGGGCGTGGGCAAGACCATGCTGGCGAAGTCCCTCGCCCGCTCGCTTAGCTGCGGCTTCGAGCGGCTGCAGTTCACGCCCGACCTGCTTCCGTCGGATGTCTCGGGGGTCAACATCTATAGCCCCTCGACCCAGCAGTTCGAGTTCCGCCAGGGTCCGATCTTTACGCAGATCCTGCTCGCCGATGAGATCAACCGGGCGACGCCCAAGACGCAGTCGGCCCTCCTGGAAGCGATGGAGGAGAAGCAGGTGACCGTCGATGGCACCACCTACCCGCTTCCGCTTCCGTTCCTGGTACTGGCGACGCAGAACCCCGTTGAATTCGCCGGCACCTTCCCGCTGCCGGAGGCGCAGGTCGATCGCTTCCTGATGCGGGTCAACCTCGGGTACCTCGACGTTGCCCATGAGGTCCAGGTCCTCGATCGCTTTCAGCGGTCATCACCAATCGACCAGCTCGAGGCGGTGGCGTCGGCCGAGGAGCTGCTCGCCGGCCAGAAGGCGGTCCAGGAGATCTATGTCGATGAGCAGCTGAAGGAGTACATCGCGCGGGTCACCCATCGCACCCGGTCGCACGTGGACATCGGGCTGGGGGCGAGCTCCCGCGGCTCGCTCGGCCTGTTTCGAGCCTCGCAGGCTCGGGCGGCCCTCGAGGGAAGGGACTTCGTCACGCCGGATGACGTCAAGGCACTGGCCCAACCCGTACTCGCCCATCGCCTCATCCTCAAGGCCAATGCCGAGTTGCGCGGCCTCACGCCGGCGAAAGTGTTGACGCAAATCCTGGAGACGGAGCCGGTGCCGCCGCCGAACGTCGTCTCGCGGTTCGGACGGCGAGTGGCGGGCTAGCCGCCTGGTCCCATGAGGCTGCCGCGCCTTCCCCTGGTCACGGCGCTTGCCCTCCTGTTCTTCTTTGCTTACATCACCGGAATCCGCCTGGCGTACAGCCTGCTCTATGCCCTGGTCCTGATCTTCGTCGTCAGTTACTTCTGGAGCCGGCTCGCGGGCGAGAACCTCTCGGTCGTGCGAACCAGTCCAGAGGGCCAGTACCAGGTGGGCGACGACTTCGAAGAGCAGTTCACGATCGAGAATCGCTCCTGGATCCCGGTCCCACTGATCGAATTGACGGATTTCTCCAACCTTCCGGGGTATGACCCCGGGCGGGTGTTCAGCTTGAAGGGCCGGCGGACGAGGCGCTGGACGTCGCGCGGGCAATTCAAGCAGCGCGGCCTCTTCACCTTTGGTCCGGTGGAGTTGCGCTACGGCGATCCCTTCGGCCTCTTCACCCGCTCGCTCCGCGTGGCCGGCAGCCAATCGGTGGTGGTGTACCCGGTGGTCCGCCCGGTTGGATCGCTCGATGCGCTGGCACCCAGTACCGCCGGGGACGAACAACTCCGCGGGCGGGTGCTCGACATCCCCCCGAACGCCACCACCATCCGGGAGTACGTGCCGACCGACAGCGTCAAGCGCATCCACTGGGCCTCGTCGGCGCGTCTGGGCCGGCTCATGAGCCGCAGCTTCGAGACTCGCGAGGGGGGCGATGCCTGGATCGTGCTCGACCTGCAGGCCTCCGTCCACGCCGGCGAGGCGCCGGAATCCACTCTCGAGTACGCCATGAGCATGGCGGCCTCCATCGCGGATGCCGCGTTGCGGCGTGGCGGCGCCATCGGCCTGGTCAGCAACGACAGCCGGCTCAGCGTCATCGAGGCCGCCCGCGGCGAGCAGCAGCAGAAGAAGCTCTTCGAGCATTTCACGCTGGCGCAGGCTGACGGTACCGTCTCGCTGGCCACGCTGCTCAACTCGCAGCGGCAGCAGTGGCGGCACCGTGGCGGCCTGATCGTGATCACGCCCTCGGCTGACGAACAGTGGCTCGAGGCGTTGCTCGACCTGGGCGTTCGCGGCCAACGCAGCCTGGTCGTCTACCTCGATCCGCGGGGCTTTGGCGGCAGCCAGCCATCGCTGGCACCGGCCGGCCGCTGGCGGCAGGCGGTCAACTGGTGGATCATCCGTGGGGCGGGCGAGCTCGAGCTCGCCCCGGAGAAACGGGTTGCCGCAAGTTAACCCGGGGACGATTTTCCTCCTGGTCCTGGCCGGGGTCGGCGCTGCCTGGGCCGCCGGGCTCCTCCGCGCGCAGTATGAGGATGGTCGCCTGACCCTCCGCGTCCTTCGTGCCGGTCGGGTGCTTGCCACGTTTGATTTTCGCAATACCGGACTGCTGCTCGTGCTGGCGCTGCTGATGGGATGGGCGGTGGCGGCGGCAGTCGAGCGGTCCGGATCAGGCTGGGGCGTGCCCGGCACGGAAGGCCGGCTGGTGCCGGCCCTCGCGATGACCACCGTGCTCGGGTGGATCTTCATCGTCGCCGGCTTTTCGCGGCTCGCCTACCTGTTCACCTCGCTGGCGACGGCGATCCTCGCCCTGCTGTTGCTCACGCCCTCGCCGCTGACCGGTCCCCGCGTGAGCCTGGCCGCGCTGCTCAAGTGGCTGCAGGCCCTTCCCGACCAAACCACCCTGCTGCTCTTGATCGGCTTGATCCTGATGTTCGCCCTCACGGGGTTGTGGACCAGCTGGTGGGTCTTCCGCCGGCGCGCCGGGCTCGTCGCCCTGCTGCCCACCGGCACCATCCTGGCGGTGGAGATCATCAACGACGTGAGCCCAGGCCTGATCTTCTTGACAGTTGTCTGGCTGGCCGCCGCGGCGTCGGTCCTCCTCCGCCTCAACTTCGTCGGTCTCAAAGAGGGATGGCGTACCCGGCGCGTCCCGCACGCGGCCGACATCGGCTGGACCTTTGGGGAGGTCGGCATCGAGGCGACCATCGCCATTCTCGCAGCTGCCTTCCTCATTCTGCCTCCCATCAGCAGTACCGACATCAGTGGCGCGCTCTTCCCAGGGGTCACGCACGGGGATGTCTTTCACCCCTTCGGGATCGGGAGCGGGAACGGATCCCAGCCGGGCGCGACTGGATCGGTCGGCTACAGCGAAACCGTGAGGCCGGGCTCACAGCTCACCGCGAAATCCAAGACCCTGATGACGGTAAGCGGTGACAGCCCGACCTTCTATCCCTACTGGCGGGGTATCGCGCTGGCAGGCTGGAACGGCATCCAGTGGTACGAGCTGCCGTCCACGCAGGAGGTGCCCGTGCGCCAGCAACCCCTGCTCAACGCGCACGAAACACTGCCGCGCGATGACTTGCCGCCGATCCAGCGGATCCAGGTATTGCACAACACCTTCCGCCTGCTCGTTCCACCCGAGCAACTGCTCAACACCGTCTTCAGCGGTGGTGAGATCATGTCCGTCGACAACCAGCCCACCAGGGTGCGGGGCATCATGACCTCGGTCCGCACGCCCCTCAACGGTCCCAATCCGGCACTGGTCAATGTCACCGGCGACAGCACCCCCACGGCCAGCTTCGACACGGTGGACAAGATCGTGTTCGCGAAGCGGCTGCCGGCGCCCTATACCTACTCGGTCACCGAGGCGATCCCCAACGTCGACGTGCAGGACCTGCAGGTGGCCGGCACCGACTATCCCGCCTGGCTCTTGCCCTACTCCACCCTCTACCAGCCCGGCCGCATCGCCGATACCGGGCGCGACACGGAGATCGCCATCCTTGCCCAATCGATCGTTCGCGCCGCAGGGGCCACCACGCCCTATGACAAGGCGAAGGCGATCGAGTCGTGGTTCATCCAGAAGGGACGCTTCACCTATACGTTGCTGCCGCCGAAGGCGGCGCCGGGGGTACGGCCGATAGACAACTTTCTCTTCGTTTCCCAAAAGGGTTTCTGCCAGGACTTTTCGACGGCGATGAACGTCATGCTCCGCATGCTGGGCATTCCCTCGCGGCAATTGGCCGGCTTCAGCGCCGGGGTTTTGGACGACAAGACCCGGCAGCACTACGTCAACGCCGTCGAAGCGCACAGCTGGGTCGAGGTCTTCTTCCCCGGGTACGGCTGGATTCCGTTCGAGCCCACGCCGGACGGGACGAACGCACCGATCAACCGCCCACAAACGCCGGACCAACTGGTTACCGCGGCACCCCTCCCCTCGGACACCGGGTCCAAGATCACGCCAAACGAGTCGGCCGGGGCGGTTCCGGCCGTGGGCGGCAGCGGCGGCGGGGTCTTCCCGGATATCTGGCGGTCGGCGCTGATCGTGGCGAGCGGCCTGTTGCTGCTCCTGGCGATCGCCCTCCTCCTCGCCTTCCGCTGGCTGCGCGTCGCCCGCGACGTGCCCCGGATCTGGCGTCGTCTGCTCTTTCTCGGCGATCGGCTGAAGATCCCGCGACATGCGGGCGACACGCCGGAGGAGTTCGGTGGCCGGCTGGCGGACTCGCTGCCACCGCTCGATGAAGAGGTCCGGCGGTTGGCGACGCTATATACTCGCGCCAGCTTCCGGCAGGGCGGCCTCACCGTGGGCGAGCTCGCCGAGGCCCGCGACGCCTGGAGCCGTGTTCGTGGCAGCTACCCGCGGCTGGTGGCGAAGGCCTGGCGCGATGCCCTTGGCCAGGGCCGCGTCCTTAGAGCGGAAGATGCAGCGTCAGGAAGTCGCGCGCCATCACGGCGCCGTTGACCGATCCATTGCTTCCTCGGTGCGTGACGATGAATCGGGTCGATGGGTGCCGCGCCATCAGCCCCTCCACGTCTTTGCGCCCCAGGTGCATGTGGCCGCCCGCCTCCTCGTCGTAGGTCATCTCCGTGATCATGTGATCGGAGGCGGCCACCAGCGCCTCGAGCTCGGCTGACATCTCCGCGTCCCCGCTGTAGCCCAGACGGACGCCGCCACGCTCCATCGTGTAGCCCAGGCAATCGAGCCGGCTGGCGTGCCGCATCCGATACGCGAGGGCGTGACTGCCATCGACCTGGAAGGCATCGCCGCCGGAGAGCTCGTGCACCGTCAGCTGCAGCCGCTCCCAGCTGTAATGGCGCATCTCCTCGCCCCAGGCAAAGTCGAGCAGCCGCTCGAGATAGGACGTCGTCCCCATGGGGCCGAAGACCGTAAGGGGTGGCGAGTCCTCGTGGTGCAGCACCCGGCCCAGGATCAGCCAGGCGATACCAAACGTGTGGTCGGCGTGAAAGTGGCTGAGCATCACCGCGCGGGGTTCATCGAGTGACACGCCGACCTTCGGCAGGTGGACCGTGAGCGGGGCACCCGCGTCCATCAGGATGGTTCGGTCGACAAGGATTGCCGCGTTGTAGGCGTGCGGGGAGAAGGCCGCACCCGTTCCGAGAAACGTCACCTCCACTGAGGTGACGGTAACAGGTGTCGAGTACAGTGCAAATAATGAGTGCCGTGGAGAAAGTGCGGCTCACGCAGTGGTCGCACGGAGCGGGTTGAGCCTGCAAGATCGGTCCTGAGGACCTGGCTCAAGTCTTGAGCCACTTGCCGCCACGGCTCGACAACCCCGACGTTCTGGTTGGGCAGGAGACCGGCGATGACGCCGCGGTCTACCGGCTCCGGCCCGACCTTGCCCTGGTGGTCACCACCGACTTCTTCACGCCCATCGTCGATGACGCCTACACCTTCGGGGCGATCGCGGCCGCCAACGCGCTGAGCGACATCTATGCGATGGGGGCGCAGCCCTTGATGGCGGTCAACCTGGTCGCCTTTCCCATCAAGGAGCTGGGGCCGCAACTCCTGGCCGACATCCTGCTGGGCGGCCTGGACAAGGTCCGCGAGGCGGGCATCGATATCCTGGGGGGCCACAGCATCGACGACCGCGAGCCCAAGTATGGGCTTGCGGTGACCGGCACGGTCCACCCGGAGCGCGTGCGGCGCAACCGCGGCGGACGTCCGGGCGACCAGCTGGTGCTGACCAAGCCGCTGGGCACCGGCGTCATCACGACCGCCATCAAGCATGATGTCGCACCGCCGGCCTCGGCCGCGGCGGCCATCGGGGGGATGCTGCGGCTGAACCGCGACGCCGCCGACGCGATGGCAACGGTCGATGTCCACGCTGCCACCGACGTCACCGGCTTCGGCCTCCTGGGGCACCTCCATGCCATGGCCCGCGCGTCGGGCCTCGCCGCGCGCGTCGAGGCCGCGTCGGTCCCGTTTCTCCCGGACGCCGAGATGCTGGCGGACGCTGGCGAGGTGCCGGGAGGCACCCGTCGGAACGAGCAGTTTCTCGAGCCACGTGTCCGCTGGCCGGCGCACCTGCCGGCCGCCCGCCGGGTCCTGCTCTGCGACGCCCAGACCTCCGGGGGACTGCTGATCGCCGTCGCCGCGACCGAGGTGGAGCCACTGCTCGTCGCGCTGAAGGCCAGGCGGGTCGAGGGTGCCCTGGTCGGCGAGCTCACCGAGGGAGAGGCCGGCTCGATCGTCGTCGTCTGAGCAAGGCCCTGCGAGGGCCGCTCGCAACAGCATCGTCACGGTCGTGCATGCCGATATGCCACGGCCCGGGTCGCGCGTATTAGAGGGTGACGATGAGTGAACTCCGGGTCAATTGCCGGCCACGTGTCGATCTCGGCACCGCCCATAATGGCAGCCAATGCGCGCACTGGGAAAGGCGGCGTCCGACGACGATCGCCCCCTCATCGAGCGGGTGCGGAAAGGGGACCAGGACGCGCTCCGCACCCTCTACGAGCGCTATTTCGACCGCATCTACAACTACGTCTACGCCCGCCTCGGGCGCGCCGAGGACGCGGAGGATCTGGCCATCGACACCATGACCAAAAGCCTCACACGCCTCGATCTGTTCCGGGACGAGGGCGTCGCTTTCTCCTCCTGGGTGTACCGGATCGCGCACAACGCCACCATCGACCACTACCGCCGGCACGGCAAGGTGGTGCTCGTTTCCCTCGAGCACGCGCCCCCCTCCGCATCGCCGGACCCGTCCGACCTGGCGGTCGAGCAGCTCTCGAACCAGGACCTGCATGCCGCGATCCGCGACCTGACGGATGAGCAGCAACAGGTCCTCATCCTTCGCTTCTTCCAGGACCTGACCGCAAACCAGGTGGCCGGCATCATGGGCAAGTCGGTCGGTGCCGTGCAGGCGCTGCAGCACCGCGCGCTGGGCTCGCTCGAGCGAGCCCTCCAGGGCAGGGCAGCCAGTTGACGCCTGAAGTGCAGCGCCTGGAGCGGCTGGCGGAGCGGCTGCGTTCGGTCGATCCGTTCGTGGCCCCGCCCGGCGCCAAGATCCGTGGCTGGAACCTGGTGCTCGCGGCCGTGGAGCAGTCGACCGCGGCGCGATCGCGTGCTCAGCCGTTCCGGCGCCTCGTGGTTGGCGTGCTCGCTGCCGCGGTACTGCTGGTGGCCGTGGCCCTGGCGGCGTCCGCCGATAGCCTGCCGGATTCGCCCATTTACCCCCTGAAAGCGGTGCTCGAAAGCGCACGTGGCGCCCTGACGTTCAGCGCGGCTGACAAGCTCACCTACCATCTCGACCTCGCCCGGACCCGCCTGACCGAGTCGGAGGCGATGATCTCCCGCCATCGGGCGGACCTGGCGGGTATGTCGCTCAAAGCCTTCGCTGACCAGCTGAAGAATGCGGCGCTCCTGGTGCAAAGCGAACGACAGGCGAACGCGCCGGCGGCGGCTCGTCTGCAAGACCGGTTGGGCCTGGCGGTGGCGAGCGACGACCGGCAGTTGGCTGACCTCCAGGGTCAGGCGCAGACGTCGGCCGCCGTTGGTGCGATCGTCCAGGCGCGCCAGCAGGCCGCCGACGCACTGAAGATTGCCGCGGCGCCGGCCGCGTCGCCCTCCGCCAGTCCGAACGGCTCTGGGGCTAGCCTGTCGCCATCGACCTCGGCCGGCCCGGCGTCACCCACGAGCAGTCCCTAGCCGCAGCGGTGCCGGTTCGCATCAGGTCGCGTTGGCGGTTAGCGTGGATGGCCCTGGCGATCGGGCTGTTGGTGGCAGCCGCCGATCAGGCCAGTAAGGCCTGGGCGCAGGCATCGCTTCGGCCTGAGCATGAGGTCACGGTCATCCCCGGTTGGCTGTGGTTCAAACTGACCGGCAACTCGGGCGCCACCCTTGGCCTTCTGCGTGGTCATAACCTGCTCTTTGTGGTGGCGTCCACACTGGTGGTCGTTGCCGTCGCCGCCATCGTGCTGCGCGGCGCACCGGGCGTGCTCGGCGCCGCCGCCCTCGGCGCGGTGGCCGGCGGAGCCACCGGCAATCTCATCGACCGCTTGCGCCTGGGGAGCGTCGTCGACTTTATCGAAGTCCATCTCTGGCCGACCAACTTCAACCTGGCCGATACCGCGATCCGCCTGGGCGTCGTCGTCTTTATCCTGACGCTGCTCCTCGACCGGCGCTGGCGATCGCGAGCCGGCGGGCGCAACCCTACCGGTTAGTTGCCGGCCGCGGTCTTCATGTCCCGGTTGTAGGCGTCGAGCAGCGGCTGGAAGAGTGCTTTGCTCGCGGTGTCAGCCGAGGCCCAGTCGTACTTGTCCAGAACGGCGGCGTCGGCTTCGAGCGCGGTCGCGGCCTTTTGAGCCCTCGCGGCGTCGTTCGCATCGGCCGCCGCAACCAGGTCCTGGAGGTCAGTCAGCACCTGCTGGATCGACTTCAGGGCGGGTCCGAGCTCGGCTGGGACGGCTGGTGGCTGGGCTAGCGTAATCGCCTTCTGCATGTTGGCGCCGGTGCCAGGCAACTGCGCCTTCACCCCGGCCAGGTCGTTCGCGGTCCCCGCCTGCCCAATCGCCTCAAAGCCCGCCATCGCATCGAGGAATGGATCGAGGAAGGCGAACTCCTTCGTATAGAGATCGATGCCCTTCTGGGCCGTGTTCAGTGCCGACAATGCAGCCTCGACCCGCCGACGATGCCGGTCGAGAGTACCCTGCTCGGGCAGCGTCAGAAGCGAACTCTTCAGGTCAGGACGGACGTGCAGCAGGGCGGTGCGATCGCTTAAGACCAGCGCCTGCCATTTCGCGACCTTCTCCTTATCGGTCGCCAGCCCCGCCTTCACCGTCGGGATGGTGGCGTTGCCGGACTTGAGATCGATGCCATTGAACGGATCGTTGTTGAAGCTGTCGACCATATCGTTGTTGTGGCTGACCGCCGTGTCCAGGGCGGTGTCGGCCCGCGCAACCGGGCCGCCTGCCGCCGCGGCCCCGCCGAGAACGTAGCCGATGATCAACAGAAAGACCAGCGCAATCCCTCCAATGATCGGCCAGCGGCGCCCCGATCCCCGGCGCGCGACGTCGGGGGCCGGCGGCGGAGGCCCCTCTGGGGCGATGGCTGGCGTCGATTCGATCCCTGGTCCGGCTGACTCTGTCACGTATACCCTCCCCGGCCGCAAAGCGGCCATTCCAGAAGTCAGACTCACGCAAATCTCATGAGGTGTCAAGAGCCACTCGGCGCGATCAATCTTGCCAGCGTCTGGACCGCGGGCTAGGCTTGAGGGCAGGAGGAAGCAACCAGAGTGGATCGCCTGCCTGCGCCCGCCCGGGAGTCGGACCCGATCGTCCAGACCACCCATGTCCGCGAGATGGCGGCCAACCTGCTGCTGGGACGCGCGCTCCAGATGCTCGAGGCGGCATGCGGCATGGTCGTGTTCTGGGACGCGGATGGCCGGTGGAACCGGGACAGCTTTGCCCTGCCCGGACGGCCCGACCGCCTGGAGGAGCTCGCGCCGGTCCTCGAGGCGCTGCTCGAGTGGACCCTCTACACGGAAAAACCGGTCGTGATCCACGACCTGCGACAGAGTCGCTGGTCCCAGCACCTGCTTCATGGCGCCGATCCCCCCGCCGGCGCGGCGGCCGCGACGCCGATGGCGCAGCGCGGCGCGATCTGGGGGGCGATTGCCGTCTACCGAGCCGAGCCGCTGGCTACGGGCATGGACCTGCTCGGGCAGCTTGCCCAGGTGGCGACCGAGCCACTGAGCTCGCTCGCCTCCGCCCGGCCGGAGGGCATCATTTAGGGGCCCCTTCCGGTGTGAAAAAGCGGGGAGACAGTTACCGGCGCTCCGTATGATGAGCCCCGATGCGCGCTGACGAATCCGCGCGACGGCTCGCGGCGCTGCGAGGTCGACTGGTCGATCTCGAGCTCGACGGGCTGCTCGTAACCGGCCCTGAGAATATCCGCTATCTCTCCGGGTTCAGCGGCAGCCTGGGGTACCTGGTGATCGGCACCGGCGCGGCAGAAATCCTGGGCGATAGCCGCTACTGGCTGCAGATGGAAGCCGAAGCCCCTGGATTCACTCTGGTGCGATCGGGTCCCTCCCACGGCCTCTGGGCGTTGATCGCCGAGCGGCTCAAGGCGTTGCGCCTGCGCCGTGTCGGCTTCGAGTCGCAGCAGACCACGGTTGATCAACATCAGCGACTCGTGGCAGCCCTGCCGTCGGAGCTGACGCTGGTCCCTACGAGCGGGCTGGTGGAAGAGCTCCGCATCATCAAGAGTGCGCAGGAGGTCGCGCTGCTTCGCGCCGTCGCCTCGATCGCCGGTCGCGCCTTCGACCGGGTTCGCTCCGCCATTCGCCCTGGGTTGCGCGAACGGGATGTCGCGTTCCTGCTGGAGCAGACCTTCCGCGAGCTGGGGGCCGACGGTGCGGCCTTCGAGACGATCGTGGCCGCCGGAGAACGGGGTGCGCTGCCCCACGGCCGCGCTTCCGACCGGGTGCTCGAGCGCGGCGACATGGTGGTGGTCGACTTCGGCGCGACCGCGGCCGGCTACCACAGCGATACCACGCGGACGATCGTGATGGGTGAGCCGAGCACCGAGCAAGCCCGCGTGATCGAGGCGGTGCGTCAGGCCCAGCTCGCGTCCATGGCCCTCATGAAGCCGGGCGTGAGCGCGGACGCCATTGACCGCCGGGCCCACGAGGTGCTCGCCGGTGAGGCGCACGCCTTCGGCCACGGCCTGGGCCACGGGATCGGATTGCAGGTGCACGAGCGGCCTTTCCTGTCGCCCACCGATCACACCGCCCTGCGTGCCGGCATGGTCATCACCAACGAACCCGGCATCTACATCCCGGACTGGGGCGGCGTTCGTCTCGAGGAAATGGTGCTCGTCACCGAGACCGAACCGGAGGTGCTGACGACGGCCTCCTTGGAGGTCGGTGTCGGATGACGCCGGCGGAGGCCCTTCGAGAAAAGCTCGCGGTCTCCGTCTTTCCTGACGATCTCTTCGGTGAGAACTGCTATCTGATCCGGCGTCGCGACACCAGCTCCGCGCTCGCCGTCGATCCGGGGCTGCAGGTCGACCGCGTGCTGGAGCGGCTCGGTCAGGAGGGACTAACGCTGGAGCAGATCCTTGTGACCCACGGGCACATCGACCACGTGGGCGGTGTGCCCGCCCTGCATAAGGAAACCGGTGCACCGATCGCCATGCATCCGGACGATCTCGCCATCCTCGATTGGGAGCGGTTCGCTCAGCTGCCCTTTGTGCCCAAGGGCTTTTCGCCGTTCTCCGTCGACACGCGGCTGGCCCACGATACGGCGCTGGCGTTCCACGACATCAGCCTGCGAGTCCTGCACACGCCGGGCCACACGCAGGGTTCGGTCTGCTTTCTCTTCGGGTTGGACTGCTTTGCGGGTGACACCCTGTTTCAGCGTGGCATCGGTCGGACCGACCTGCCGGGCGGCGATACGCAGAAGATCGTCTTCAGCATCCGCAACGTGCTCTACCGCCTGCCACCGAAGACCGTGGTCTATCCTGGGCACGGGACCAGCACGACCATCGAAGAAGAGATGCTGCTGAATCCCTTCGTCCCCGCCGATCGCTGAATGCGGATCGCGTCGCTGCTGCCCAGCGCCACCGAAATCGTCTGTTCGCTCGGCCTCGAGGACGAGTTGGTGGCTGTTACGCACGAGTGCGATTTCCCGGAGTCGGTGAAGACCAAACCGGTGCTGACAAGAAGTGTGCTCTCGGCGAGCAGCGGCGCGGAAGTGGACCGCCACATTCGAGAGCTCGTCCACCAGGGGAGCAGCATCTACGCGCTCGACGCCGACCTGCTGGCCGCGCTCCAGCCCGACCTGATCTTGACGCAGGAATTGTGCGAGGTCTGCGCCGTCTCCTACCCAATCGTGGAACGGGCCGCTCGACGGCTGGGGTCGTCGCCGCAGCTCGTGTCGCTCGAGCCGCAGAGCGTCGAGGACGTCTTCCAGAACATCCTCTTCATCGGCCGCCTTGTCGGCCGGCCTGCAGTCGCGGAGGACGTCTGCGATGCCCTTCGCCGGCGCTTCGCGAGAGTCAAGCAGCGTGTCGCCGGGCGGCGTGCGCGACGAGTGGTCTGCCTCGAGTGGGTCGACCCACCCTTCAACTGTGGTCACTGGACACCGGGGCTCGTCACCATCGCTGGCGGCGACGAGCGGCTGGGGGTTGCGGGCCAACCCGCTCATCCGGTCCGTTGGGAGGAGGTGATGGAGGCCGATCCCGAGGTCGTGGTGGTCATGGCCTGCGGCTTTTCCCTCGACCGCAGCCTGCGCGAGGTCGAGGCGGCAGCCGGCAACTTCGAGGCGCTCCGGGCACAGACGTGGGTGGTCGACGGCAATGCCTTCTTCAGCCGTCCCGGTCCTCGACTGGTCGAGAGCGTGGAGATCATGGCGGGCATCCTCCATCCTGACGCCGTGGATCCACCGCCGCTCTCCACGGCCCGGCTGCTCGTGCGCGCCGGCGACCGAGCCCGCTAGCCGCCGAACGCGAAGCGGAAGAACGCGGCCGCGATCAGGATCAGCAGGATGGCGCCGCCGACCAGCAGGAGCAGCGCGGCCAGCGTGAACCCGATCGCCCGGCCGAAAGCGAGCCGCAGCTCGTCCTCCGCGGCGTGGTCGTCGCTTGCAGTGGTCATCGGAGTGACAATCTCGCCGCCCTTTCCACGCCGGGGGCGGCTGATGGGAATGGACCACGCGGCGGACCCAGATCGGACAGCGTCCAGCGGTCGACGATCGCCAGCCCCGCTTCGAGCTCCTGCACCAGGACGGACGACGGCGCACGCCGGTCGTAGACGCCGACCTTCTCCGACCGCAGCCGGCGCGTCTGCGCCGCGCGGTCGTCGAGCCACCAGGTCGCGCTGACGTCGAGGACATGGCCGGTGCGTTCCCGATAGCTGATGGTGAGAACCGCCTGGCCACCCAAACGGCGCGCAAAGCGAAGTTCCCAGGTGGGCTTCGCCCGGCGGTAGCGGTCGATCAGCAGGTCGTTCTCGCGGGCAAACGCCTCGATCGCCGGTGCCACCAGCCGAAAGGCGTCCACAATCTCGGTCGGGATGGGGGAGAGCCGGGACACGGGTGCCACGGTGCGAATTCTAGGTGAGGGTTGCCCGACTTCCGCCTGTAGAGTGGATGCCAGTGGACTGGCCGGTAACGGATGTTGCCGACAAGATCCTGGCATCAGCCAGGACGATTGCTGTTGTCGGCCTCAGCCCGGATCCGCGTCGTCCGAGCCACGGTGTCGCGCGCTACTTGCAACGAGCGGGCTATCGAATCATCCCGGTGAATCCCAACGTC
This sequence comes from Candidatus Dormiibacterota bacterium, assembly GCA_035279665.1. GTDB lineage: Bacteria > Chloroflexota > Dormibacteria > CF-121 > CF-121 > CF-13. The sequence continues at coordinate 53,289 of DATEHI010000149.1, forward strand.
GCTGAAGTGCTTGGTGAGCGCGCCTACGCGAGTTTGCGGCAGATCCCGGAGGCGGTCGACGTGGTCGAGGTCTTTCGCCGGTCGGAGTTCGTAGGAGCGATCGTGGACGACGCCATCGCCATCAAGGCGAGCGCAGTCTGGCTGCAGGACGGCGTCGTCGACGAGGACGCCGCCGCCCGGGCGCGCGATAGCGGTCTCGACGTGGTCATGGACGATTGCATGATGCGCCGCCATGCGGAGCGCCACCAGCACTGAGAGGACGTCCCTCTAGGGGCGATGCGCCCGCAGGCGTGCTTCGGCGATCTCCTCGGCGGCGCGACGGTTCGAGACGGCTTGCCGCCTGGCTCGCTCGAGGAGCTCACGCGTCGTGCCCCGGAGCTGGCGGCTGGTGACCGCGAAGATCGAATCGAGGTTTGGCTCCAGCCGCTTTTCCAGCAGGCCGCAGAACAGAAACGCGGCGGCGGCGTTGGCGACGAAGTCCGGCAGGATCGTGATGCCGCGACCTTCCAGTTGCGCCTCAGCGTCGGCGGTGACCGGGTTGTTCGCAGCTTCAACCAGCAAGCGGCAGTTGATCTTCGCCTGGTTGTCGGCGCGGATCGCGTTCCCGATCGCCGCCGGGATTGCGATGTCGACCCGATGGCTGAGCCAGGCCGGCTCCGGTTCGCAGCGCGTGCCGGGCTTCAGTCGTCGCCGGTCGACGCGGCCGAACCGGTCGCGGATCGAGAGCAGGTGGGGGACATCGAGGCCATTCTCGTCGACGATCGTCCCTTCGATGTCCGCCACCACGGTGATGCGAACCCCGGCGCGGTCCAGGTAACGCGCCGCGGCGCCCCCAACATTGCCAAATCCCTGGAGGGCGACCGTCGCGCCCTTCAGCGGCAGTCCGAGCACTTCGGTTGCCTCGGCGGTGCATTCCGCCACGCCGTAGCCCGCGATCAACTCGGTGATGGGGGCGCCCTCGCTCGTGAGCGCCAGCGCCTGCTTGACGCGGCTGAGCCCGGCGCCCCCTTCTGCCTTGAATCCGGCCTGGAGCGGATGGGTCAAGCCGGCGAGCTGGCAGGCCGCGATGATGTCGTCCTCGCGCGTGCCCAGGTCGGCCCCCGTGGCGTAGCGCTCGGCGATGAACGGCCGGATGGCCTCGATGAAACCGCGCAACACCGCGGGCGCCTGCGGAGACGCCGGATCGCAGTCGATCCCCGATTTTGCGCCGCCATACGGGATGTCGAGGACGGCCATCTTGTGGGACATGGTGCGCGCCAGTTGGGTGACCTCGTCGACCGTGACGCCCGGACGCATGCGGATGCCACCGGAGCACATTCCGCCAACCAGCCGATCGATGACGAACCATCCTCGGGCGCCGGTCGCCCGATCGTGCCACTCAGTCACCAGGTAGGGCGTCAGCGGCGGCACGCTCAGAAGACGCGACCCCCCAGAGGGACGTCGACGCTGGGCTCGAGCAGCACCACGGCGCCATCCGGATCGGGTACGCCCAGCAGAAGCACCTCCGAGCGCACGGGACCAATCTGCCGCGCGGGAAAGTTGAGCACGGCGATGACCAGCTTGCCGCGTAGTCCCTCCGGCGTGTAGTGCACCGTCAGCTGGGCGCTGGAGCGCCGGACGCCGAGTGGGCCAAAATCGATGCGAAGCTTGTAGGCCGGCTTGCGGGCTTCTGGAAAGGGCTCGGCCTCGAGAACTCGGCCGACGCGCATGTCGACCCGCTCGAAGTCGGAGATATCAATGGTGGTCGCCTCGCCCAACATGCCTAGTGTAGTGTGCCCAAGGTATGCCGCTCACGCCGCAGGAGATGCGAGCGCTATATCCAATCACGCGCCGCTACGCCTACCTCGATCACGCGTCCATCGCCCCGCTGGCGATCCCCGTGCGCTCCACGATGGACGTGTTCCTCGGCAGAATGACGGAGGAACCCTTCGACCTGGCGCACTGGGCGCGTTTTCGCGGTCAGGTTCGCGGCCGGGTCGCGGAGTTGCTGGCGGTCGGCCCGGAATCGATCACGTTTACGAAGAACACGACCGCGGGGCTTGGTCTCGTGGCGGCCGGTCTCGACTGGGAGTCGGGGGACAATATCGTCGGCGTCGATCGCGAGTTTCCCGCCAACATCTACCCCTGGATGGGCCTCAAGCGAAAAGGCGTCGAGCTCCGCCTCTACCGTCCCGCGCAGGGCCGGATCGACATCAAGACCCTGGTGCGGCTCTGCGATCAACGCACTCGCGTGCTCGCCATCAGCGCGGTCCAGTTCTGGAGCGGGTTTCGGACCGACCTCGCGGCCCTCGGTGCGGCGCTCAAAGGCCGCGACGTCCTGCTCGTGGTGGACGCGATCCAGGCGGTCGGTGCCATGCGGCTTGACCTGTCCGCCGCACCCGTCGACTTCCTCTGTGCAGGGGCGCAGAAATGGTTGCTGGGCCCCATCGGCGTCGGCTTCGCCTACGTCGGACCGCGGATGCTGGAGCGATTGACCCCGGTCACGATCGGCACGGACAGCGTGGTCCGTGACGAGGAGTACTTCGACTACGACATCACGCTCAAACCGGACGCCCGCCGCTTCGAAGAGGCAGCGCCCAATTATCCCGGGATTCTCGGCATGGGCGCGGCGGTCAATCTCCTGTTGCGGGCCGGGCCGGCGGCGGTCGAAGACGTCGTCCTTCGGCTGGCTGACCGCTTGCGCGACGAGCTTCCCCGCCGGGGTTATGCGCTGGTGTTGAAACCTACCCGGCCATCCGAACGTTCTGGCATTGTGTCGTTCCGCCATCCACGGATGGTCCCGGCCGAGCTGCACGCCCGCTTACGCGAGGCCGGCGTCATCCTCTCGCTGCGCAGTGATTTCCTACGCGCCTCGCCCCATTACTACAACAGCGACGAAGATCTCAATCGCCTGCTGGAGGCGCTTCCGCAGTGACCTTCTGGCAGGAGGTCAAGCGCGAACTGGGCAGGGAAACGCAGCCGGTCGACACGATCGTGCGCTTGATCATCCTGGAACGCGCCATCCGCGGCACGCTGGTCTTCATCCTGGGGATCGCGCTGCTGACCCAGAGCCGCAGTGTCGTTTCGCTGGTCCGCCGGTGGGTCGCCGAGCTGGATGTCAACCCTGAACGGCGATTGATTCCTCGGCTCCTGAGCACGGTCCTTCGTCCTATCGGTGGGTTCTCATCGCGGACCGTGCTGCTCATCGGGATCGGTGCCCTCCTCTTCGGGGCACTGGAGCTGACGGAAGCGGTCGGCCTGGCGCGACGGCGTCGCTGGGCCGAGTACCTCACGGTGATCGCCGGGTGCATCGGCATCCCCCTGGAGGTGAGCGAGGTGCTCAACCGCCAGACGCCGTTGCGCATCGGCATCCTGCTGATCAACGTGGCGATCGTGATCTACCTGGCCTGGCAGAAGCACCTGTTCGGCCTGCGCGGCGGGGTCGCCACCGAGACCGAGACGAGCTAACGGCTCGGGACTTACCTGGTCAGGGGAATGCCGATGCCGGACACGCCCAGCGGCTCGGCGTGGCGGGTCAGCATGCCGACCACGAAGCCGAGTACGCGGTCGGCAGAGGGGCCGTCCGAGATGGTGGCAAGCAGCGTCGGCTCGGGGTTCTTGAAGGCCCCCAGCAGGCCGGCCCTGGCGGCGCGGCTGAAGCTCGGGGTGCCGGCGGGGACGAAGGACACGCGAATCTTCGTGTAACGGTCGCCGGCGTGGACCAGGGTAAATGGCGCCAACTTCTGGATCTGCCAGGCGCGGATCTCTTCATTCTTCAGGCGGCGCTTCAGGGTGGCGATGAATTTCTTGCCGCCCGGATCGTGGTCGGCATAGATAGCGACCTGCACGCCCACATGATACCTAGTGGCACGACCGGCCCATGGTCAAGGCGTCAGGGATTGCCCAGGTTCTCGAAGAAGCGCCGCATTGCCGCCCGGACCGGTTGCGGTTCGCGAGGTTTGTCGGTGGGCGATGGGGCGGCCTGCCCACGGGTGGCCCGTAGCTCAGCTCGGTTCTGCTGCCAGACGACCCAAACACGCTGGACGGCAGTGAAGTTGGTGCCCACCGCCAGGATGAGCAGGGCCAGGGTCAAGGGCGTCCAGGACCCGACCTTGAAGCCGAACGACTCGAGCAGCAGGCCCGCCACGATGATGACGACTCGCTCGGGTCGCGCAAGGATGCCCACGTCACAGGTGAAGCCCAGGCTTTGCGCGCGCGCCCGGACGTAACTCACCAGGAATGAGCCGGCCAGTGCGATCAAGACGATGACCGGCTGCAGGCCGTCGTGCTGTCGCAGGAAGTAGATCAGGATTCCCAGGTAGACCACACCTTCGGAATAGCGATCGACGGTCGAGTCGAGGAAGGCGCCGTAGCGGTAGACCTTGCCCGAGGCCCGGGCGAGGGCGCCATCGAAGACGTCGAAAAAGCCGGCGACGGTGAGCACCAGGCCACCGGGCAGCAACTGGTTGATGGCGACGAGAAAAGCTCCGACACCCGTGATGACCAGGCCGAAGAGCGTCAGCATGTTCGGCGTGATCGGCGACTCGCGGAAGACGCTGACGAAGCGCTCGGCCCAGCGGCGCACCCATGCCTGGAATTTCTGGGTAAACATCAGCGCGGACTCAAGCTCGGCTCGAGGCGCACCGATGGTGCCGGCTGCGCCTGGTCGAGCACGTGGCGATAGACGTCCGTGACCTCGTCGATGATGCGTTCCCAGTCGTAGCGGCGCGCCTTCTGAAGTCCGGCCTGGCCCATTTCCTGGCGGAGTGCCGGGTTGTTGATCAGCGTCTGCAGTGCGTAGGACAGCTGCCGGCGGCTCTTGCGCTCGACCAGCAGCCCGTCGCGGCCGTGGGTGACGACCTCGCGGAAGCCATCGATGCTGGTGGCGACGATCGGCTTGCCCGACGCCATCGCCTCCAGCAGGACGATGCCGAAGCTCTCATCGCCGGTCGCCGGCGAGCAGAAGATGTCACAGCTGGCGTAATAGCGGGGAAGGTCGGAAGCGGGCACGTAGCCGGCCATCACGACATCGTCCAGCTGCTTGCGGGCGAGGAAGTTGCCGTACCAGCGCCGTAGCGGGCCGTCGCCCACGATGATCAGGCGCAGGTTCGGGTACTGCGGCTTCAGCTGGGCGAAGGCCCGCAACAGGTAGCCGAGGCCCTTACGGTACTCGAGACGGCCGACGAAGAGCAGGTTGCACATGCCGTCGCGCAGCTCAGGGTAGGGGGCCTGGTTCTGGAAGCGCTTGACATCGATCCCGTTTGGGATGACGCGATAATCGCCTGGGAAATACTGGCGCACGAACTCGCGGGCCGGGTTGGAGACGGCGATTCGCGCGTGGAGCCGCCGTACATAACGCTTCAGCAGGGGCTTGCCGTAGTAGTAGCCAATGTTGGAGCGGGCGAAGGCGTGAAAGGTCCCAACGTTGATCGTCTTCGAGAAGCGCAGCGCGGTGACCGGCAAGACCGGCATCAGCGGCTCGTGGTAGTGAAGGACGTCGAAGCCGCCGTCTCGGACGTAGTGCTTGATCTTGTTGGTGAGATGCAGGCTGACGGTGATGCGGGCCACCGAACCGTGCATGGGGATAGGGAAGGGCCGGCCGACCCTGATGAAATCGGAGTCTCGTTCCGCCAGCTCCTTGTCCGAGCAGGGCGCAAACACGGTGACGTCATGCCCTCGCCGCCGGAGCCCGGCGGCGAGATAACGGACGTGCTCGGTGACCCCACCCGGGTGCGCGTAGTCATAGGCCGAGACGAGGCCGATCTTCATGAGCGGCTTCCCCTCATTGCCCTAGCCTCGGGCGAAAGCTCGAACGGCAGACCGCCCCATGCGGGCCCAGTTGCGGCCGATGCGCCGGAACTTCAGCTGGGCGATACGACGATGGGTCACGAAATCCCAGTACTCCCCGAATGCTTTCGTCTGGCTTGCCAGGAGCCCCTTCTTCATGTCCTGCGCGCTCTTTCCGGGGAAGGTCGTGTACCCAGTGCCGATTCCCTGGAGGTGGTGGCTGTCGGAGCAGCCGACCTCCGGAAGGTGGAAGCGGCTCTTGTTGAGGCGATCGATCTTCGCCGCGCAGGTGCGTCCGGCGACGGATGGGTTGAAGGTCTCCACCGCGTCGAAGTAGATGTCAGGCGCCGGATGCTTCATGATGCCGTCGAACGAGCGAAATCCGATGCTGCGGGTGAGCATGGAGAAGGGGTGGACCGCGATCGCCAGCCCGCCCTGCTCGTGGATTTTGCCGATCGTCCAATCGAGTGGGCGCCACATGGGTATGGGTTTGTCGATGAAGAGCGCGAGCAGGTGCCCGTGCAGGGTGGTGATCTCGCAGCCGCTGACCACCTCGAAGCGATACTCATTGGCCATCTCGAGTGCCTGGTAGCTTCCGGTGAGTCGGTCGTGGTCGGTGATCGCCATCACGTCCAGATCGGTGCGGTCGCGAACGTAGTCGAGCACCTCCCTAACGGTGGCGGTCCCGTCGTTCAACGAGGTATGGATGTGAAGGTCGGCTTTGCCCACGAGTTCCTCCTTAATCGCCCACAGCGGCTTGTGCCGGCGGTGACGGAATGGTGACGACCGGGACGACGGGCTTCTCCGGCCAGATGGGCTCGAGAACGTGCCACTGGTCCGGATACCTCTTTATATACCGTTCAAACGTGGCCAGGATCTGTTCCATGGCACCTCGTACGTCCGCTCGGTGATCTTCACTTGGGGTGAGGAAGAGCGGCGACTCCCCGATGGCGATGTAGGCGTCCTTGGCGTCACGCATGCAGAAGGCGGGCAGGATCGGCGCCCCGGTCTTGAGGGCGATCTCGACCGGTCCGGTGGGAAACGAGGTGAGCTGGCCGAAGAACTCGAATTGCCGGCCGGTGTTCAAAATGTCACGATCCATGGCGAGCACTACCATCCGGTGCTCCTTCAGCATCCGCATGATGTCGCGGGCGCCGGTCCGGCTCAGAGGGATCACGCGAATATTCAGTCGCGAGCGAAGCGCGGAGACGTGATCGAAGAGCCGGCGCGGTTCGATTTGCTCGGCCATGACCCCGATCTCACCGAAGGTCGCCGCCCAACTGGCGGCGGCCAGTTCCCACGAACCCATGTGTGGCGCGACAACGATGACGCCTTTACCACGGGCCATCGCGGCGTCGAGATTTTCCAGTCCATGCGGGGTCAACAGGGAGCCGAGCTTGCGGCGGTCCATGCGCGGGATCTTGAAGAAATCGATCCAGGCCTTCGTGTAGTTGAGCCAATTGCGCCAGGCGAGCTTGCGGAGCTGCGGCCCGGGCATGTCGGGCAACACGTGGTGAAGATTCGACTCCAGGGCCTTTCGTTGCCGGGCGAGCAAGGGGAACGCCAGCGTGCTGGTGACCACGCCGATCGCATAGGCGAGCCGCCGCGGCAAGCGTGCGAGGATGCCCTCGATCAGCCGGAATCCGAGATAGGTGATCACGTCGGGTCGAGGACCGGTTGCATGGGTGAGCCCGGACTCTGCGGCGCCTGCTCCAGCCGCCAAACGGGGAGGAAGACCAGCCACTGGTCGGGCTCGCGGCGGATGATCCGTTCGAAGAACTGCACGATCCGCTCCGTGGTCACCTGGATGTCGCGTTGGGTGTTGCCGGAGCGGCTGACTTCGATGGGCGCCTCGACTTCGGCGATATAGAGGTTGTCGGGTTGACGCCGGCACCAGACGGGCAGGATCGGCGCGCCAGTCTTCAACGCGAGAGCAGCAGGGCCTGACGGGAACATCGCGGGCCGGTTGAAGAAGGGCACGCGAACGCCACGGTCACCACTGTACAGGTCGCTTGCCAGCGCCACCAGCTCATTTCTTCCGAGCGCCTTGATGATCTGGCGCAGGCTGCCGGGGCCGAGCCCGATCATCTTCATCCCGATCCGCTCGCGGGAAGCGATCACTAACTCGTTGAGGCCACCGCTGGGTAGATCGTTGGTCACGGCACTGATCGGGTACCCGTACACCGCCGAGGCGGCGGCCAGGATGTCCCAATTCGAAACGTGGGCGGTGACGACCACCACGCCCTTGCCCTGGGCGAGAGCTGCGTCGATCCGCTCGATGCCCTTAGGACGGACCATGCGCCGGATCTGGTCTGGCTTGAGGGTGTCCATCAACATGAAGTCGGCGAACATCTTGAAGTAGTTGCCGAAAGCGTGCCGCGCGGTGCGCTTCACCAATGGGTCGTCCCAGGGCAAGCCGAGTACCTGCCCGAAGTTCTCGAAGGCCACGCGTCGGCGTCGCGGCATGACATAAAACGCGCAGCGGCCGGTGATCGCCGCCAGCGGGTAACGAACCCCAGGCGGGAGCGCCCGCATGACCCAGTTCCCCAGCCTGAAGAGCCGAGGGAGGAGCATCAGCGCCGAGCGGTCTCTTGCGGGGCGGGAACGGCCTGGGCGCGCTCTGTGGCCTTGCCGTCGACGGGCGTCCCGGCGATGAAGGCTTCGGTCAGTTGGTGGGCAACCCCGTCCGTGACCTGGGTTGGTGGTGACTTCATGAAGTACGACGACGGCCCATCGAGGGCGCCGCCTAGCTTGCGGTCGAGGCCCAGCTTGCAGCAGCGGATGGCGTCGATCACGACACCGGCGGAGTTCGGGGAGTCCCAGACCTCGAGCTTGAGCTCGACGTTCAGCGGGACGTCGCCGAAGGAGCGGCCTTCCAGCCGGATGTAGGCCCACTTTCGATCGCCCAGCCAGGGCACGTAGTCAGAGGGCCCGATGTGGATGTTGTCGGCGCCGATGTCGGCCTTCATCTGCGACTTGACGCTGTTCGTTTTTGAGATCTTCTTCGACACCAGGCGCTCCCGCTCCAACATGTTCAGGAAGTCGGTGTTGCCGCCGAAGTTCAGCTGGTAGGTCCGCTCTAGCTTGACGCCGCGATCCTCGAAGAGACGGGTCAGCACGCGATGGACGATAGTCGCACCGACCTGCGACTTGATGTCGTCGCCGATGATGGGCACGCCGCGCTTCTCGAAACGCCCGCGCCAGTAGGGCTCGCGCGCGAGGAAGACCGGCATACAGTTGACGAAGGCGCAGCCGGCTTCGAGCACCTGCTCGGCATACCACTTGACCGCTTCTTCGCTGCCAACCGGCAGGTAATTCACCACGACGTCGGTCCTGGTCGCCTTCAAGATCCCGACGATGTCTGCCGTCGGGCCGGGGGCCTTGGTGATGATCTCCGAGAGGTATTTACCGAGTCCGTCGTGGGTCATGCCGCGCTCGACCTTGACGCCGAGGTGCGGGACGTCTGCGAACTTGACAGTGTTGTTGTGCCCCGAGAAGATCGCGTCCGACAGGTCCTTGCCGACTTTCTCCTTATCGATGTCGAAGGCGGCAGAGAACTCGATATCCCGGATGTGGTAGCCGCCGAGGTCGACGTGCATCAGGCCCGGGATCGAGGCCCCGGGCTTCGCATCGCGGTAATACTCGATGCCCTGGACCAGAGACGAGGCGCAGTTGCCGACGCCCAGAATCGCCACCCGGACCTTGCGGCGCGACCCCCCGTCACGGCGAACGCTCGTGGTTTTTGGCGCTCGGCCGTTGTGCCGGCTGCCGTTCTTTGTGGTTGCCATCGCTTATTACACCTGCCTCCATTCGTGTTGCAGCGCCCTGACCCGCGGTCGAGGCGCGATCAGAGTCGTCAGTTCTCGTTGGAAGGCGTGCAGGCCTTCCCGGTTGAGCGAGTAGTGAATCGTGCGCCCCACCCGTCGCGCACGGACCAGCTGGCCGCGTCGCAACATCCGCAAGTGCCAGCTCAGGCGAGGCTGGCTGATGCCGATCGCATCGGCGAGCTCGAGAACGGTGATCTCGGGAATGCCGGCCAGGTATTGAAGGATGCGCAGGCGCGTGATGCTGGCCAGGGCCTGGTAGTGGGCCCGGAACTCACGCAGCGAGGGATTAGTGAGGAGGGGAGAGGACGCCATATAAAGAATCCTTTATGGATTATAGCAGGGCTCTCCGGCGGGCGGTTGGGGGCTTAGATCAGCAAGTTCCGGGGCAGGCGCACGCGAACTCGCACTCGTTCTTGTAGCGGCAGTCGTTGATCCCGTTCAGGCCTTTCGCGATGACTGCCTGCAGCTCGCGAATCTTTTTCTGCTGGTCGGTATCTTCGGCATCCATCGGAATCAGTGCTATGACGAGAACTGCGACGGGCGGTGGAACGCGACCATGCCTACAAGATGACAGCCACGCTGTCGGAAACGCCTACAGGATAAAAGTAGGGTCGGGCACGGTCAAGGAAAGAGTTGTTAAGGTGGGCGCCATGCCAGCCTCGCGGACTCGTCGGAGCACGGCACTTATGCCTAAAGGTTTTGCCGCGATCGCCGGGCACGATCGAGCCATCTCGATCCTGCGAGCTCACCAGCGGGCCGGCCGCCTGGCGCATGCCTACTGCCTCACCGGCGAGGAAGCGATCGGCAAAACCGCCCTTGCGCGGGCCCTCGCCGAAGAGCTGCTCCTGGGCGAAGGGCAGCCGTCGCGTCTCGAGGTCCACCCGGACTTCTGGCCGGATGACCGGGCGGAGGCGATCAGCATCGACGAGATCCGGTTTCATCCGGAACGCGGGGCTCCAACCCACGAGCAATCGCTCCAACAGTTCCTCAGCCTCAAACCATTCGTTGCGCCCCTCCGGGTGGCGCTGCTGGCAAATGCCGAACGGATGACCGAGGCCGCGCAGAACTGCCTGCTGAAAACGCTCGAGGAGCCGCCCCCCAACACCGTCCTGGTGTTGACCACGGCCTATCCGGATCACCTCCTTCCCACCTGCCTGTCGCGCTGCCAGTTGATCGCGCTGTCACCAGTGGGAAGGGAGGCGATGGTCGGCTTCATCAAGGCTCGCCAGCCGAACGAAGCAGAGGCCGACGCACTCGTCGGGCTGGCACATGGCCGCCCAGGATGGGCGGCGCGCGCGCTTACCGATCGCGATTGGGTGGTGCGCATCGACCACTGGGCCGAGCAGCTGGCCACGCTGGCTTTCGAAGATGTCGACGGCGTGCTGACCTATGCGGCGCGGTTTGGACAGGGCCCGCAAGCCGAGATGCGGCTGGTAGCCGCGGATGCGCTCCGCGGTTTCACCGCTTTCCTCCGCGACGCCATGCTGCTCCAGGCCGGCGTATTGAGTTCAATGCCGGCGGAGCGGAAGGACGCCCTCGAAGCGTGGACGGCCCGAGTCCCCCCGGACCACGTGCGCGCATCGTTGGCCGCCGCCCAACGAACCCAGCTGCTGATCGATCAGAATGTGAATCCTCGCCTCGCCATGGAAGTCATGCTGCTCGATCTGCGCGTGCGGCGCCCGGCATGAGCCGGGTCTTCGTCACGCTGCCCTTGCCGTCGCCTGGCATCGACATGCTCAAGGAGCGCTTCGAAGTCACCATGATGGAGGCCGAAGGGATGCCGCCCGAGACGCTGAAGCGGCACATCGCCGAAGCGGATCCCGTGGGGATCGTCGGGATGGTCAATGTCCCGATCACCGAGGAAATCATGGCGGCCGCGCCTCACCTCCGGGTCGTGGCGAACTACGCCGTCGGCTACAACAACGTCGACGTGGCGGCCGCCACCCGTCGCGGAGTGCTGGTCACTAACACGCCCGGCGTGCTGACCGATGCGACCGCCGACCTGGCGTTCGCCCTCATCCTGGCGGTGGCCCGGCGGGTGGTGGAGTCTGACCGCTTTCTGCGGGAGGGGAAATTCAAGGGCTGGAAGGCGGACCTCCTGCTCGGCAGCGATGTTTACGGCCGAGTGCTCGGCATCATCGGTTTCGGTCGTATCGGGCAGGCGGTGGCGCGCCGCGGCCTGGGCTTCAACATGTCGATCCTCTATTCCGACGCGCGTCGGGCGAGTTCCGAGGTGGAGTCCGAGCTGCGCGCGCAATACGTCCCGCTCGAGGAGTTGCTACGCAAGGCCGACTACGTCACCATACACGCCGACCTGAACGATCAGACGCGCCACCTGATCGGCGAGCGGGAGCTGAAGTTGATGGGGGCTGAGCATTACCTGATCAATGCCGCGCGCGGACCGATCGTCGACGAGAAGGCCCTGGTGCGGGCACTCAAGGAAGGCTGGATCAAGGGAGCGGGTCTCGATGTCTACGAGCGGGAGCCTCAGACGGAGCCGGGACTGACCGATTGCTGGAACGCCGTCTTGCTGCCCCACCTGGGGAGCGCCACGGTGACTGCGCGAGCCGCCATGGCCGAGACCGCGGCGAAGAACCTGATCGCGGCGGTCGAGGGGCAGACCCCGCCCAACCTGGTCAACCCGGAAGCGCTCGCCGTCCGCCACTAGGTGCGCATCCGGCTGCTGGCCATCGATCTCGATGGCACGCTGGTCAACGACCGGCTGGAGATGGACCCGCGAGACATCGCCGCGGTCAAGGCGGCCGCGGTCGCCGGGGTGACGGTGGTGCTGGCCACCGGCCGTATGTTCAAGTCGTCCCTGCGCTACGCGGAACCGCTCGGCCTGACCGGCCCGATCATCAACTACCAGGGCGCGGTCGTCCGCGAGATCGCCAGCGGCGAGACCTGGTATCGGTGCGAGCTGACCGTGGCGATGCAACAGCGAGTACTGGCGTTTGCCGGGCCTCGGGACTGGCACGTCAACGCCTATGTCGACGAGCGCGTCTACACGGCGCGCGCGCGGCCCGAGGCGGACCTCTATGCCCGGATCGCGATGGTGCCCTACGAGGTGGTCGGGCCGCTCTCGAAATGGGTCAAACAGGACTCGACCAAGATGGTCCTGGTCGCTCTCGACCCCGCTGACGTGCCGAAACGCATCGCTGAACTGACCGCCTGGATGGGCGATGTGGGGAGGGTGACACGGTCGCTCGACTGGTTCGTTGAGGTGGTTAACCCGCAGGTATCCAAGTCGAGGGCGCTGGCCATGGTGGCGGACCGGCTTGGCATTGGGCAGGCGGAAGTCTGCGCCATCGGCGACAACCTCAACGATCAGGACATGGTCTCGTGGGCGGGCTTCGGAGTAGCTATGGGTAACGCTCCGGAGGCCCTGAAGGCCGCCGCCAAGTACGTCACTGGTCCGATCGGCGAGGCTGGCGTCGCCCAGGTCATCGAGCGGTTCGTGATCGGGAAAGAGGAACCGCTGATCCGCGCTTAGGCCGCGGCAACCTTATATATACTGGGCTTCCGCGGCCCCGTGGTGTAGCGGTCTAACATGCCTCCCTGTCACGGAGGAGATCGGCGGTTCGAATCCGCTCGGGGTCGCCAGACATAGCTTCACTCTTGGCGAGCCACACGGCGCGCACCTCCCTCAAAGGCATTCGAATTTGCACCGCTCGAAGACCTCCGAAACGGCTGAGTGCAGAATCGTTCAAGACACGTGGTTACCTGATCCTTAGCCTCAGTTGCGAACCGCCGGCGCACCTCCGGCGACCGGGGTTCGGACGGGCGAGGGACATGCTCAATGCATTCGCCGACCTGTCGACGCCGCTGGTGGCTGACGCCTGCGTCCGGAGTAACGTGCCGCTGCGCGCCGCCCCACCCGGAATCCGCGCGGTCGTCCCCGGACACCGTATCGCGGGACGCGCGTTACCGGCGCGGCACTACGGCAGCGTGGACGTGTTTCTGGAGGCGCTCAGCCGGGCTGAACCGGGTGACGTGTTAGTCATCGACAACGGCGGGCGGTCGGACGAGGCATGTATTGGCGACCTAACAGCACTTGAGGCCAAGGCGGCACAGTTGGCGGGCCTGGTGGTGTGGGGACTGCACCGCGACACGCCGGAGCTGGCCGAGATCGGCCTTCCGGTGTTCAGCTACGGCAGCTACCCGCCCGGTCCGATGCGCCTTGATGAGCGCGAGTTCGTAGCGCTGGCCACTGCGCGATTCGGGCCGCATTTAGTGAGCAACGACGACGTTGTCTTCGGCGACGACGACGGCGTGTTATTCATCGCCGCCGAGCGAGCCGAGGACGTGTTGGCGGCGGCGCACCAGATCTGGCGGACAGAGCGCGAACAGGCCCGAAGGATCCGCGCAGGCGAGACGCTGCGCCAGCAGGCGGCTTTCGACGATTACCTGGCGCGACGCACCGCCAATCCCTCATACACCTTTCGCCAGCATCTTCGGCGGATTGGCGGGGCCATCGAGGAGTAGATCTCAGTGGAGAACGGCAACTGCCGTCGCGCCTATGAGTGCAGCCGCGAGAGCAACATTGACGACACGGGACCGACGAGGCTGGCGCAGCAATGGTGCGATTGATGTACCCGCGACGAGCCATGTCGTGCAGATAACGACGATCATGGCGGTAAGCACCACGATCTTGGTGGCGGAATCCGTTGTTGCCGCGTCGGCGAGCCGGCCGCTGGCGAAGACCGCGCTGATCGCGACCCAGGCCTTCGGGTTGGCGACGCCGAGAAGCGCTCCGCCAGCGAGCGAGATGGAGTGCGAGGCCACGGTATGCTCCGACAGCGGAGGCGCGGTGGCGATGCGATACGCCAACAAGAGGATGTACGCTGCCGAGATCCCGGTCAGAACCGAGCCGAGCGCGGGGATCGCTAGGAGCACGGCCGTGATCCCGCTCGCGACTGCGAGGAGCACAGTCGTCGTGCCAGCGATGATGCCGATCAGATATCGGAATGAACGCCGAACCCCGTAGGCCGATCCAGAGGCGAGCAAGCTGATCGTAGCGGGGCCTGGGCTGCCCATGACCGCCAGCGAAATGAGTAGGAGCGGCCCAACCCCTCCCCAGCGAATCCCTGCAACGAGAACCGTCTCAGGCACCGACGCCGCTGTACCTTTGACTCATGCAGCCGACGCTACGAGGCCACGGCGTCGAACGTCTTGAACGATCCTGCAGCCGCCGGCCGGACTCGATCAGGTTCGGGCCGAGTGCGCACGGCGTCGAGCGCGCGGAGGTGTACCTCTCGACCTGCGCGTTCGAGCCCCACCGGCACGATACATACGCGATCGGCATCACGACGGCTGGCGTGCAGACCTTTCGCTACCGCGGGTCACGTCGTGTCTGCCTGCCTGGTCAGCTGCACGTCCTGCATCCCGACGAGACGCACGACGGCGCTGCTGGAACAACCGCCGGTTTTGGCTACCGGATCCTTTACATCGCGCCCGAGCTAGTCCGTGATGCCATCGCCGGGCACGCGCTTCCGTTTGTCGAGGATCCCGTTCATGAGCCGACAGCTACGGGTCGACCCATCGCTGCCCTGCTAGGGGACATCGACGAGCCGATCAACGAGCTCAGCAGCGCCGAGATCGCGGCCACGGTGGCAGACGCCCTATTGTCGCTGAGCGGCCGTCCGCACCACCGCCGAGCAACCATCGACACCAAGGCAGTTACAGTCGTGCGCGATTATTTGGCGGCGCATGCAAGCGAGCAAACTCCGGCCTCAATCCTGGAAAAGATCGCGGGCATCGACCGCTTCACGATCACTCGCCATTTCCGATGGGCGTTCGGGACGAGTCCGGATCGGTACCGGACGCTGCGCCGCCTCGCGCTAGCCCGCGCCGCGATCGAGGTGGGCGACTCACTCGCCCAAGCCGCTGCCGATGCCGGCTTCGCCGACCAGAGTCACATGACACGCCAGTTCAAAAGGACCTACGGCCTGACGCCCGGCCGCTGGATGACCCTCACTGCGCACTCCTTGGATAGGCATCGGCCCGACTCTAGATAAGTCCTGGGTCCGCCAAACAGGCCCCGTCTCCTCGAGCCCTATAGGAAAACCGGCGGACCGAATCCGATAACCCGGTCGAACCGTCCGAAGGGTCGATCGGACATCAGCAGATTCACCCACGGATCGATCCGGAAGCCACGGCTCAGCAAATGGCGAGCCGCAACCTCGTTAGGACCAGGCAGCTGAAACTCAATCTTTTCGAGGCCCAGACTGGCCGCACGATCCTCGACATGGAGCAGAATGTCCGGCAGATCCGACGCTTCGAGGGCCGCAATGGGTCCGGTTCCGCGCTTTCCGACGAAGCCGAAACCGACTGGGTTGTCGGCGCGCGTGTAGAGGTAACCCTCTCGGTCGCTGAGCAGCCAGCGAATCTCCGCCTCACCCCGCGCCGACTCCAGGGTTGCGAGCTCGATTTCGCGCAGCCCACGGAAGTCTGAGGCGAGGTCCGCCTCAAGCCGGTGCGCTATCAGGTCGCGCCTTCCGTGTTCGCGTTGGGGCGGACCATTTAGGGTCAGAATCGGGAAACGTGGCGCCGTGCCCGCGGCATAATAGCGGCTCAGCGCCCGCTCGTCGGTGGTTGCGATGATGGAGCGGACCTGGCCAGGACGGTTCGGGAATGCGCGTTCGAGTAGGGCGCGGCCCACTCCCTTTGATTGGGTTTTCGGCAGGACGAAGAACTCAGTCAGCTCGAAAAGACCGTCGCGTTCGATCGAACGGCCGAAGCCAATGATGCGTGAGTCCTCTTCAGCGACCCACCATTCGGCGGCGCGATCAGCAAGAAACCGCTGCAAGCTCTCGCTCGACGCCCACCATTCGTCTGCCGAGCCGACCAGGGGAGTGCCTCTTCGCGCTCCTAGGTCGGTGACGGACCTCCACATGACTTCGTGGCAAGCCTCGGCGTCGCCGGCGGTCGCCCGTCGGATCGATGGCACGCTAGTCACTGAACCATGGGTGTTGTCATGCAGCTACGCTAGCCTCCTTTATGGCTGACGCCCACTAGTCCAGACTATCTGGTGGCGGCAACTTCATCGGTCGCGCCCACTAATCCGGAGCTCCGGCTCCGAGCCATTACCAGGTCCGTGCAGTTTCAGAGTTTCAATTCGCTTCGCCAAGGAAGGATCGCCGGGTGCGATGAGTTTTTGCGATAGGTCCTGTCAATAAGAGATGAGCAAGGTGAGAGTTCGGATCTCGACTTCGCTCGACGGCTACGTCGCCGGCCCCAACCAGAGTGCGGAGAACCCGCTCGGTTAGGGCGGCGAGCATCTCCACGACTGGGTTGTCGAGCTGAAGGCGTGGAGCGAGCTGCACGGCATGGAGGGGGGCGAGGACAACACGCGGATAGGCGCTTTTAAGCGTCCCGACCAGTTGGGACGGCATCGGCGAGGTTGGAATTGCTCTCAGCAATTCGTGCTCTTGGCGGGGTCTGGCTGATGTAGCGGGCCACCCACACGCCCCCGATGACCAGGCAAAGCGCGCCGACCCACCCTACGAATGGCTGAAGAGTAATGCTCAGTACGAAGCCCGCAGCGACGAGTACGCCGGCCACCCTTGGCAAGCTTCCTGATTTCCACACCGCGACGATGTAGGCGATGGCTCCAGTGAGCGAAATGTAGATGAGAATGCCGATGTACGTCTTGATGCGATCGCTAAGCGTCCCGCCCTCAAGCAGACGCATTGCTGCGCTCACGTCCTTGTGGCCTGCCAGGTAGACGTCAGCCAGCACCGTATTAGCCAGCCCCAGGATGCCGATAACCGGCAAAGCGAGGCTAATGGCTATGACTGAAATCATCATGCCGCCGGCAGCCCAGGAAGAGCCACGAGTTTGGGCTAGGTATGAATAGAGAGCCAGCATCCCGAACAGCAGGCAGATCAATCCGGTTAGGTACAGGTAGCCACCAAGCGTAGTGCCGCTCGCCGTGAGGCTGCGCGCATAACCCTCCGGATCAGTTTTGATGGATGGCTGCCTGAGGATGAAGATCCATGGGACAGCGGTAAGAAGGCCGGCGGCGGGCAGCGCATAGATTCCGCGACGAGTCAGATCAGTGACCATCCGGGTCTCCTTTTTGAATCATCGAGTTGTAAGGAGCGTCATCGCGAAGCCAGCGTAGCCGCGGCCCTACCGCTACGAAACCCGGCCCACCTCCAATCTCGAGCAGCACGCCGTCGTGAAAGTGGCGGCTACCCACCAGGTCGATGGAGGCGTCCCGCCTCGACTTAGTGCCGGGAAAAAGCGCACGATACGGGAGGCATGACCACTAGGTACGGCGTAGTGGTATGGGTCGGCTTCGGGCTCTCGATCTTCCTCGCCGCCGGGTCCCTCGCAGCACTGGTCGCCATACACGCGCCAGCCGAAGGCGGACCAATTCCTTTGCTGCTGCTGATCGCCGGCACGCTCTGCTATTCGGGTGTCGGTGTTGTGATTGCCACCCGACAGCCCGCCAACCGGATCGGATGGCTGCTCCTTCTGATCGGGCTCCTGAGCGCTGCTGGCCTGGCCACCAGCGGCTACGCCGTGATGGCCCGCACCCTGGCGCCCGGCTCGTTGCCGTTCGGCATCTGGGCAGGCTGGAGCTTCACCTGGTTGATCTGGCTGGTGCTGGTTGCCGTCCCCTTCGTGCCCCTGCTCTTTCCCACGGGACGCCCGCCTTCAGGCCGGTGGTGGATCGTCGCCGCCCTCCTTACCGCCTCTGGCGGAGCGCTCGCGCTACTCACGATGCTGCGTCCTGGCGAGATCGTCCTCGGGCCCGGCAACCCGGCGCTCGGTCCCAATCCGGCGGGCGTTGGCATCCTCGCCGGCGTCGAAGCCCGGTTCTTCGAGCCGCTCAATGGCCTATATCTCGTCGCCGTCGTCGCTGCCGCCGCGGCACCAATCTGGCGCTGGCGCCGCAGCCACGCCGATGAGCGCCAGCAGCTCAAGATACTTGCCTATGTCGCTGCCTGGATCATCGCCCTCCAGGTACTCACTTACGCGACCCCGCTGTCGCGGTTGCCGCAAGCCGCGAATATCCTCTGGGCGCTGAGCTTTGCCGGCCTGGTCATCGGGTTGCCAGCCGCGACCGCGATCGCTGTTCTCAGGTATCACCTCTACGACATTGACCTCGTTATCAGCAAGACGCTGGTTTTCGCTGGGCTTGCCGCGTTTGTCACCGCCGCATACGTGGTGATCGTGGTCGGCGTCGGCGCGCTGATTGGAAGCGCCGGACAGCTGAACCTTCCTCTTTCGATCCTCGCCACGGCCCTGGTGGCGGTGGTCTTCCAGTCGGCGCGCACGCGAGCGCAGGCTCTGGCGAACCGGATGGTCTACGGACGTCGCACTGATCCGCATGAGGTTCTTTCCCGACTGTCAGAAATGGTGGCCGAATCCAGCTCCGGCGAGCATCTCCTGGTGCGCATGCTGCAACTCGTTGCTGATACCACGGGCGCCGGCTCGGGGGCGATCTACCTGAACGTCGGCGTCGAGCGAGTTCTGACGGCGCGCTGGCCAGCGGGTCAGCACGACGTTGCCGGAAGGTCGTTCCCGATCAAGCACCAGGGAAAGGAGATCGGCCAGCTGATCGTTTCCGAGCCGTCGCATTCGATCACCGGCGGCGCTGAACGATTGCTGACCGACGTCGCTGGTCAGGCAGGCTTGCTACTGCGTAACCTGCACCTGACTGCTGAACTGCAAGCGCGAGTTGCAGAGCTCGCGGAATCAAGGCTGCGGATCGTCTCGGCCCAGGATGTTGAGCGTCGCCGCTTGGAGCGCGACATCCACGACGGGGTCCAGCAGCATGTCGTGGCCCTGATGGCCAAACTGCAATTGGCACGCAACCAGATCCTTCGCAAGTCCAATAGGTCTGCGAATACGCTCGAGGAGGTGCAGGCGGACGCGGGCCGCCTCCTCGAGGAGCTGCGTGAACTGGCGAGTGGCATCCACCCAACAGTTCTCACCGACGGCGGAGTCGTGGCAGCAGTCCGCTCCCGGGCGGATCGACTCCCGATCAAGGTCGTTCTTCACGCGGACCCGGCGAGCCGGTCTAGGCGCTATGCGGAGCCGATCGAAGCGGCCGGTTATTTCATCGCTTGCGAAGCGCTCGCCAACATCCTGAAGCATGCCGGTGCGTCTCGGGCAACGGTGACAATCTCCGCTGTGAATGGCACGCTTGCAATAAAGGTCGAGGATAACGGGAAAGGGTTCGATCCCTCTACAGTCGTGCGGTCGGGCCTCCGCGGCCTGCAGGACCGCGTCGAGACCCTCGGTGGCCGGCTGGAAGTGACCAGCGTTAATGGCGAGGGGACGACCCTTTCCGCTAGCCTGCCCACCCATGGCTGAACAGCTTCGGGTGATCATCGCCGAGGACAACTACCTGCTTCGGGAAGGGACCCGCCGTCTCCTCGAAGATTCGGAGGAGGTCGATGTCGTAGCCGCCGTGGGCACCGCGGTCGAGTTGCTCGATGCAGTAGAACGCATGCAACCGCACGCCGTGCTGACCGACATCCGCATGCCGCCCGGTCACCACATGGAAGGGATCGAGGCCGCCCGGACGATACGATCCCGCCACCCGGAGGTCGGCGTGGTCGTGCTCTCGCAGCACTCGGACGAGCTCTATGCCTACGAGCTCTTGAAGGACGGCACTGCTGGGCTCGCATATCTGCTTAAGGAGAGGGTGAGCGATCTCGAAGCTTTGGTGCGAACTCTCAGGGAGGTCGTGATGGGCGGCTCGGTGATCGACGCCAAGGTTGTCGAGGCGTTGCTTGGGCGGCGGGCCCGCGAGGAGGAATCCGCGCTAAGCACTCTGAGCCCGCGCGAACGGCAGGTGCTGGCAAAGATGGCCGAAGGGAGCACAAATCCGGTCATCGCTCGCGGGCTGTTCATGTCGGAGTCGACCGTGGAGAAGCATGTGAGTGCAATTCTTTCGAAACTCGGTCTCTCGGAGGAGAAGGACGTCGACCGCCGGGTCGCCGCCGTGCTCGCTTACCTGAAGGGCGCCGACTCCATGGTTTAGGCGAAGAGGGTCCGCCGCGACTTCATGCGGTGCTCCCCGGGCCCCGGTGGCGCCTTATCGCCTGCTTGCTCGTTCGCCGACCAGCCACAGCTGAGCAGCTGGTTTGCTCCCCCGCGATCTGTACATACTACTTGGTACAATTCGGGGCCCAGTAATGGAGCCAGCATCTCGCGTGTTGAACGGCTTGCAGTTTCCCATCGTGCAGGCCCCGCTTTCCGGTGGCGCTTCCACGCCGGAGCTCGCTATCGCAGCTTGCCGGGTCGGTGCCCTTGGCTTCCTGGCCGGCGGCTATTTAACTGCAGAGAAGCTTGCCGAAGACATCCGTAGGGTCCGCGGCTTGTTCGCTGGACCGTTCGGCGTGAACCTCTTCGTTCCTGACGGAAACTCGCCTAAAGCGGAACTGCGCTCGTACATCGAACGCATTCGGATTGAAGCTTCCGTCGTTGGGTCCGAGCCCGGCGAACCGAAGTGGTCCGATGACGATTGGCAATCCAAGCTCGAGGTGGTGCTCGGCGAGCGGCCGGCCGTGGTCTCCTTCACGTTCGGCTGTCCCGAGCGCGAGGTAATCAATGATCTGCATGCCGCGGGGATTGAAGCCTGGGTGACGGTGACTGAGCCTGACGAGGCAGCATTTGCCAGTGAGATCGGCGCAGACGCGCTGGTAGCACAGGGAGTCGAGGCAGGCGGACATCGCGCGAGCTTTGTCGATCAGGATGGTGTGGGAGAGGTCGGACTGCTGACGCTGATCCGTCTCGTCTTGAAGCGTGTAAAACTGCCCGTGATCGCCGCCGGGGGCATCTGTGACGGTTATTCAGTCGCTGCCGTCCTGGTCGCCGGCGCTAGCGCCGCCCAAATCGGCAGTGCATTTCTGGACACCCTCGAGGCAGGCACATCGCAGCCCCATCGCGAACGGCTTCGCTCGCCCGGCCGAACCGCTCTCACACGTGCATTTAGCGGCAAGCGGGCCCGAGGCATCGTCAACGGCTTCATGGAACGCAACAGTTCAGCGGCGCCCATGGCGTACCCGCAGGTCCACTACCTGACCGCTCCGATGCGCGCAGCTGCCCGCGCCTCGGGCCAGCCCGACCTGATCAATCTCTGGGCCGGCCAGGGTTATGAGCTGATCGACCACGGGGTCTCGGCCGGGCAGGTCATCGCGCGGATAGCGGCCGAGCTGGAGGACGCGCTGGGGACCTTGGCGCGCACCCCTCATCTAAGGCCGATGTCGCGGTAGGCCATGTCGAAACGCGAGGCAATCGTGCAGGCGGCCAAAGATCTGATCTGGGAAGAGGGCTATGAAGCGATGAGCCCAAGAAACGTGATGGAACGCAGCGGTGCGGGCCAGGGCAGTCTATATCACCACTTCAAAGGCAAGCGCGACCTGGCGGGTCAGGCGCTCTGGGAGGTGAACGCCGAGCTCCGCGCCATCGCCGACCGCGTCTTCAGCCACTACGAACGGCGACCCCTGGAGCGACTGCGCCGCTTTCTGAATGCGCTTTCCCGTGATCCTTTGAAGGGCTGCCGCGTCGGCCGCCTGGCGGTAGAGTCGTCAATAGAGGATGAGGCAATCCGGGCGCCAGTAGCCGCTTGGTTCGAGTACGCCGAAGCCAAGGTCAAGGAAGCACTGGAGGAAGCTCGGGCCAGCGGTCAACTGAGGGAAGGCGCCGACGCGAACGATCTTGCGTTTACCATCATCGCCTTGCTGCAGGGCGGCTACCTCGTGGCGAGGGCGCACCACGATCCAGCTGCCATGCACCGCGCGCTGGCTGGCGGGATGGCATTGCTCGATTCGTCAGCGAAATAGTCGGTCGGGGTAATCGGGGTCTCGGATTGGCTAGTCCGTCATTTGTTCAGCGTCTGCCCAGCGTCCGTCAAGCGTCGCTGGCCGACCTGGCCATATCATGATTGTTCGAATCCAACCTGGAGGAGAGGACGACATGAGCCCAAAGAAGGACACACAGAAGTCGGTCCGCAGCAGCGCTGGCGGGACGTCCGAGTTGATGACGAACGAGGAACGAGCCGCAATGAGGGAGACCATCAAGGAGCGGAGGCGCGCGCTATCGGGTGAGGCGGACGGAGAAAGCGATGTCCTCGCGAAGATCGCCGAGATGGCGGGACCCGATCGCGTCATGGCCAAGCGGCTCCATGCCCTCATCAAAGCCAGCGCGCCGACTCTAGCTCCGAGAACCTGGTACGGCATGCCCGCGTACGCTAAGGACGGCAAGGTCGTCTGCTTCTTCCAAAGCGGGCAGAAGTTCAAATCGAGATACGCAACGTTCGGTTTCCAACCGGCTGCAAACCTCGACGAGGGTGATATCTGGCCAACCTCCTTCGCCCTGAAGAGGCTCACCGCCGCCGGCGAGGAGAGGATCGGCAAGCTTGTCAAGCGAGCGGCGACCTAAGGAGTGAACGCCGCGGTACGTGCTCCTCAGTTGATACGTCCGAGCTGTAGACACTGCTGCGCCATGCTTGGGGCGCCGACCGGCACGTTTTCAGGCCTGCGATAGGCTTATCCGGTGTCCGGCCAGCCATGGCACGACATCGTAGTCGTCGGTGGGGGCGCGGCCGGCTGCGTGGTGGCTGCGCGGCTCTCAGAATCGAGCTCTCGTTCAGTGCTTCTGCTCGAGGCAGGGCCAGACCTTCGCGTCGAGACACCTTCCGAGCTCCGCAACGGCTGGACGATCGAGCGCGAGCCGTATGACTGGGGATACGAATCGGAGCCTCATGCCGGCAGACCGCGACCAGTGCGACGGAAGAGGCTGCTTGGCGGTACCTCCTGGCTGACGCGGTTTACACCGCGGGGATCGCCCGCCGACTACGACGGTTGGGAGGCTCTCGGGAATCCCGGATGGAGCTTCGATGAGGTCCTCCCGTACTTCATCCGACTTGAGACCGACCTCGAGTTCGGTAGCGACCCGTGGCATGGCGGCCGCGGTCCCATGCCATCGACGCGCTACCTCGATCTCGACCACATGCCGATCTGCGAGGCAGTTGCCCGAGCATTACCGGCTGTTGGTTTCCCGATGGTTGACGACCACAATCGACCGGGCGCGGTGGGAGCAGGACGCATGCCGATGAATACGCGCGATGGCAGGCGTGTTACGACCGCTGATGCGTATCTGCCGCTCGGGGCGACTCCCGCGAACCTGACGATACGGACCGACTCCCAGGTCGGCGAGGTCGTCTTTGGCGCGCCTGCTCGGGCTCGTGGCGTGCGGCTCCTCGACGGCACTGTCATCGAAGCCGGCTGGGTTGTCCTTTGCGCCGGAACATATGGGACGCCGCCACTCCTGATGCGATCCGGCGTGGGACCAGCCGGCGAGCTCCGCGAGCTCGGCATACCCGTACTCGTCGATCTGCCGGGTGTAGGCGCCAATCTCGCCGACCACCCGTCTGTATACCTCGATTTCGGATACACCGGCCCTGCCCGCAGCAGGCCACTCCTTCACACCATAGCCACCTTCCACAGCGCTGCGCGTTCGACTCGCGAGACACCAGATCTGATGTTCTGGTTTGCGGACCCGAATGAGCAGGATCCGTCGTTCGGCATCGAAATCGTCTTGCTGCGACCGCGCTCCCGTGGACGAGTCCGCCTACGTTCGAAGGACCCAGCAGACCCCCCGAGGATCGAGCTGCCGAAGTTGAGCGAGTCTATTGACGTCGACAGGCTCGTCGAGGGCTACCGGCGCGCGCTGGCAGTCGCCAACAACGCAGCGGTGCGCGAGCTCTGTGGCGGCGCTGCTCCGACGGAGCCCGCCAGTCTGCCCGAACTGATCGATGCCGAGGAATATTCCATCCCACATGTTGTTGGCACCTGCGCAATGGGCCCCAGGCCGGAGGATGGAGGCGTCGTAGACGCCACCGGCCGAGTCCATGGAACCGAAAAGCTCAGCATCGTCGATGCTTCGATCATGCCCGACGTGCCCTCGGGCTTCGTTCATTTCCCTGTGATCATGATCGCCGAACGGCTGGCCGAGAGAATCAGTTTGCTTGTCTAGGCCTGCGTCAGGCCAAGACGAATCGCCTAGGAAATGCAGCCCAGGCGATGACAAAGGAGCTTTTAGAGCCCTGTGTTTCCCTAACAAGCGCCAAATAATGCCGTGCTACGTTCCCGGCAGCGCTCGCGGACAGAGCGGAGCAAGCCAATGCGTCACTGGAAGGCATGGATCACGTTCGCCGCTGTCGTCGCCGTGGCTGTTCCTGCGACGCTCTACGGCTACGGCCGTCTCGCTCCGGGGGCGCCCGCGAGCCCCTCCCCCTCCCTCGTCTTCACGCCGGAGAGCGTCGTGCCATCGCCAGCACCGCTGGCAACCATGGCATCGCAGGCCTGGATTCCAGACTGGGCTAGCGTATCGGGCGGCGTGTACGCCGTGCCGCCCAACTATGGCCGGACTTTCCCTGCCGGCTTCGGCCCGCCCCATGCCGCTTCTCTCACCGAGCTCGGAAGGCAGCCCGGGTGCGATCCGGCGAGCAGCGCGCCTGACCCATACGGACCGTGCGGCTGGGGCGCGTTCGTCCGCTGCGTCGACAACCCGTGGACGCCTGCATGCAACCAGCGGCTCAGCAATGGGATGACCTGCGGGTTCGGGCTCCAGGACTGCATCGAGGCGCAGCTCACCTGCCGCCTTCCGATCACCGGCGGGCTTACCATTGGGGGTTTTGTGAGCTTCCCGGAGGAGGTTTTTACGCCAGATCCGAGCTCGAACAATATTCGCATGCGCTGGCCCTTTCACTATTCAGCCGGTCCTAGCTACGATCGTGTCTACGCGCGCTGGTTGCCGACCTCGATGGCGCTAACTTCGCCAGACGGGACCCACTACGCGTACTTCGGTCAAGACTGGGCGGTGCACGACGTAGGCGTCCTCGATGGCAGCGATCATGTGGTGGGCCCGCCGGGAGAATGGTTTCCGCTCGCGTACGCCGACGCGGGCATCTATGCCGCGCCCTTCACTCAGGAGAACGGCCAAGGTGCCGGACTGTGGCTTTTACTTCAGAATCGTTCCAAACGGATCAGCCGATCCGGCTACTGGTCGATCGTGGGCGGCGGCGCAGCGTACGGACATCCCACGCAGAATCCGATACTGAGTTTCAACCAGCTCGTGCGCCTGGATCTGATCACCGGGACCTCCACCCCCTGGTTTCGACGACCGCAGCAGTATCTCCAGGTGATCGGATTCGATGGAGCGGGCCATCCAATCGTATTGGCGACCGGGGGTCAGGAGGCGGGCATCCCCTATCCTGGCTACCGCGAGCTGTGGCTTATCACGGGACAGAATGCTGGAGTGAAGCTGATCTCAGGAGTACTGGATTTCATCCCCCAATCGATGTCGGACAAGCACGGGATCTGGCTGTGGGGGAGTGATGGGCTCGATCTCCTTACGGTGGTTACCGACTCGGCAGGCGTCGCGCATCCAGTGTTCGCCCGCGTCGCGTCGCCGAGGGCGTTACACGCGGTCGGGACCTGCGCGTAGATAGCGGAAACAGGTTCGAGACCAAGGTACTTCAGAAGGACCGGTGGTATTTGCTCACTCGAACCCGCGTGGCTGGCCGTCGCTTGTCTGAGGCATTCGACGTCGTCGGCGTGCATTAGCTTCGGGCGGCGTGTAACCCCGCGACGTACGCCTTACGGCTACGATAACCGCGATCATGCCTCGCCGGGTTATCGAAGTTGAGGGCTTGCGCAAGTCGTACGGCAGCCTGATGGCGGTCAATGGTGTTGATCTCACCGTCTCAGAGGGAGAAGTCTTTGCGCTGCTCGGGCCGAATGGCGCGGGCAAGACGACAACCGTTGAGATCCTGGAGGGATTCCGCACTCGCGATGCCGGACGAGTCTCGGTGCTTGGCGTCGATCCCGCGACCCATGCCCGCCGGCTCCGGGAACAGATGGGGATCGTCCTGCAATCGACTGGTATCGACCCCTACCTGACCGTCGCCGAGACGATCGACATGTACCGGGGCTTCTATCCGCATCCGCGATCGCTGGACGAGGTGATCACGCTGGTAGGGCTCGAGGAGAAGCGGACGGCGAAGGTCGAGAAGCTCTCCGGAGGGCAGAAACGCCGGCTCGATGTCGGGATTGCCCTGGCCGGCGATCCGGAAGTCCTGTTCCTTGATGAGCCGACGACGGGGTTCGATCCGAACGCCCGGCGACATGCCTGGGAGGTCGTCAAGAACCTTGCCAAGCTCGGCAAGACAATCTTCCTGACCACGCATTACATGGACGAGGCTCAATATCTCGCCGATCGGGTGGCCGTGATCTCAGCCGGTCAGATTGTGGCCGAGGGCGACCCCGGCACGCTGGCTGGCCGTGACAGGGCGGGGACGACCATCCGCTTTCGACTGCCGGAGAGGGCCGGACTGCCAGAGGCGGTTAGCCAAAAAGCGACTATCAAGGACGGCATCGTCGAACTGAAAGCCGAGGATCCGACGCAACTTCTCTTCGAGCTCACCTCCTGGGCGGTTTCGAGCCATGTTTTGCTCATGGGACTGGAGGTAACGCGACCATCGCTTGAAGACGTGTATCTCGAGATAACGCGGGAAGCGCCTCCGGCCGCAGCAGCGTCTGAATGAAGGATCTGCGGCGCGCCCTCAGCCAGGTCGTTTACACAAACAACTCGTTTTGGCGGAATCCAGTGTCCGCTTTTTTTACGCTGGTGTTCCCCATCATGTTCCTGGTGATCTTCAGCCTGATCTTTGGTAATCAGGACATGAGCATCGCGGGGGTGAGAATAAAAGTTGCCACCTTCTATGTGCCGGCGATCACGGGCTTCTCGGTGATCACGGCGTGCTACACGAACATCGCCATCAGCCTCTCGTTTCAGCGTGACCGAGGTGTGCTCAAGCGGCTGCGCGCGACGCCGCTACCGTCCTGGGCCTATATGTTCGGCCGCATCGCTCATTCGATCCTGCTCTCGATCTTGCTGGTAATCATCTGCGCTGGTTTCGGACGGCTGTTCTACGGAGCGACCCTGCCGACCCACACGCTGCCCGCTTTCCTGCTGACTCTGGTAGTGGGAGCCGCCGCTTTCTGCGCCCTGGGGATCGCGATCACCACGGTGATACCCAATGCTGATGCATCCCCGGCCGTGGTCAACGCTTCAATCCTCCCGTTGCTCTTCATCTCGAACGTGTTCATTCCTCTTCAGAATCCACCCGCTTGGCTGGATACGGTGTCGAAGATCTTTCCGATACGTCATTTCGCGGACGCGCTGGTCGGCTCATTCTTTTCGCCAACCGGGTCGGGCCTGCACGGGAACGACCTGCTTGTGATAGCGGCCTGGGGCCTGGCGGCCATCCTCATCTCGGTGCGCTTCTTTTCCTGGGAACCTCGTATCTAATTCAGCTCACCGGTAAGCGCTTCCGATTTCCGTTCACTCCAAAGCCTATCCGAGCGTGCCCGGCAGGAGGAGCCGAACAGCGCGGACGCGGAGGGGTAACAACTTGATTCTCACGTAACGAATCCGAGCACCTGTCCGTAGTACCTGCGAGAGACGCAGTGCGCCACCGATTTTCGGCTCATCCTCGGTGGCTCATCACTCTCGCACTCGCGCTGGTCGTGCTGACCGCGCTTGTCGTGACCTTGCTTTTGAGCGGCGTTGGGAAACAAGCCGCGCGGCCGACCGTTACACCGACGCCAACCGTCATCGTTTCCCTATTACCGTCTGCCACACCCTGGCTGATGCCTTCGCCAACCGCGTCACCCGCGGCGGGTCCGGTGCCGACGCCGACGCCGATGGCCACTCCGCAGCCGACCCCAGCGGCAAGCTTGCCACCAGTGCAGACGCCGATACCGACGCCGTCGGCAACGCCCGTAACGATCCCGACGGCGACGCCGGGTCCAACGCCAACCTGCGTGAGTCTCGTCAACTGGACGGTACTCCAGCGCCTAAACCAACTCATCATGGTGTCCGGCGACTTCTCCAATCTCAGCGCGTCAGTGCCGGACGCCAGGGCGGGGGTCGGCGCCTTTGTTCTCTTCGGGCAGCCATCGGCAGCGTCGGGGCCCGCGATCAGCTCGGGCCTCGCGTCTCTCTACAACAACGCCAGAGCGTCGGGCCAGATCCTTCCATGGGTCGCTACCGATGAGGAAGGCGGCTCGGTCGCGCGCCTCGCCTACGTCATCGGCTCGCTGCCGAGCGCGCGTCAGATGGCGGCGCAGTGGACGCCGGCCGAGGTGCAGGCGGTGATGGCGGCCCACGCAGCCGCGATGTGGAATCTCGGGGTGATAATGGACCTGGCGCCCGTCCTCGACACCGCGAACCTGAACAACACGATTGCCGCCGAGAACCAGCGGTCTTTCAGCGAAACGGGCCAGACCTCGGCCGCCTACGGGATCGCCTTTGCGAACGGGCTGCGTGCCTCTGGCGTCGTGCCCGTGATCAAGCACTTTCCGGGACTCGGCCATGCGAGCGCAAACACCGACCTTGGGCCCGCCACTGACCCGTCGCTGGTTCAGCTGGAAGCCAACGACCTCATCCCCTTTGAGCAGGCGATCGCGCGCGGGGTGCCCGCGATCATGGTTTCGCACGCCTCGGTTCCCGGCCTGACCGGCACCGTTCCAGCGAGCCTATCTCCCGCGACCTACCAGTTTCTGCGCAACACCCTCCATTTCAACGGCGTGACCATGACCGACTCTTTGGGCGCCGGCGCCATCTCGGCAGCAGGCTATTCGCAAGCGTCGGCCGCCGTTGCCGGAATCGAGGCGGGGGCCAACATGGTCATGATCAACCACACCGCGTTGCCGTCGACGCTCAGCGCCCTCCAGCAGGCCATCAGCAGCGGGGCGCTGTCACTCAAGCAGGTGAACGCCTCTGTGGAGCAGATCCTGGTGAGCAAGGGCCATACCGTCTGCCAGTGATCCTATTAATGGGGTGAGGGTCTTATCCGCCGCCGGCTCGAGCGGTCTCAGCAGCCTGGGCGCAGGTTTGCAGTGATGGCGCCGGGACGTGGACGGCCTCGATCGTCCACTGGTAGGCAGCCAATCGCCCAACGAATTCGAACCAGGCCGGATGGTCCGCGGTGAAGGCGCGGTAGTCGGCGCGATCGTCGGGCATCACGATGATGGATGTATTAGTTGTGGACATCCAGCATTGGAGGAGCGTGCCCGCGGTCGCTGGATGATCGGCGTAATGGTACCCAGCCGGTAGGTAGTAGAACGGATCGTACAGCTGGCTAATAAAGTGACGGCCCTCGAGCCCGCCGTAATGCACGAGCGTATAGGTGACCTCGGGATGGTCCGGCGGAGGTAGGCTGAGCGCGCCGCCCCGATAGCCAGGCTGACGGAGGATGCTGGCGATGTAGCGTCCCGCGGCCACATCGCTGTCCCAGGCAGGAGCTGTGCTCGCGTACGCAGTCTCGATGGGGATCCAGGTCAGCTGCATGCCGACCAATAGGAGCCCGGCTGTCACCCAGGTGAGCTGCCGAATTCCGCTTCCCAGATAGCGAGGCGCGATCACGAACAAGCCAATCGCAACGAGCAAGGCGGCGAAGTCGTACGGGAAGGCCAGAATCCACATCATCCACCGCCAGGGGTACCACTCGGTGATAAATGCCGTCAGGCCGAACAAACCGACGACCAACGCACTTGATCCGAATCCATATAGCAAGAGCACGTACGATCGCGGGCGGCGCCAGAGCGTTATGAGCAGACCGACGGTCGCCATCGCCCAGAGGGCGATGAACAACGGCCTCGCCGATTGCTGAGTGGCCACCAGTGGCTTCAGCCAAAGGCCGCCGGCATTGGCGACGTAATTCCAGTACAGCGGATAAATGGGGTTACCGGTCCGAGCGTTGAGGAATGCCATTTGAGCGGCCATGACGCTGCCAAACCCGAGGAGCATGAGCATCCACCGGCGGACAGTCGCAGGCCGCAATAACGATGCAAAGACAAGCCCGGGTGACGATAGCCAGGCCTCGGGTCGGGCCGCGGTCGCAAGCCCCCAGGCGATCCCGGCCCCAAGGGAGCGTTTCGGCAGCAGCCAGATGCCGAGGAGTGACAGGCTGACCGCCATCGGCTCGAGCATCCCGGACGCATCGTTGAAGACGCTCGTGGGCGCCAGCGCGGCAAAAGCCGTCGCGGCGACGGCAACCGAGAGGTTCCAATAGCGCTTGCACAGGTGGAAAATCAGCACCACGCTGAGCGATCCGAAGACAAGGCTCTGGATCCTCGCGAGCACGATGTCAGTCGAGCCGGTGACAAAAAAGAGGATGACGAGCACGATTGGATGCAGGCTTCCCCAGAAGTACTCCACACCCTTGAGGTCCCAGAGGCGCAGGCCATGGCTCAATCCAATTTCTTTGGTGAGGTAGGCGATCTGCCAGTGTTGGTAGACGTCGGTGTACATCCCGTCGCCGGCATTTTCGGGATTCGAGATGACAAAGAGGTAGATGAGACGTGGCGCAAGGGCAGCGAAGAGCACCCCGAGGGTCCACCAGCTCCAGAGTGCGAGTGGAGCGGGAGCGGGCGAGGAGTCGCCCGCCCACTCAGGGTGTTCGCCGTCGGGGTCCTTGAGGACCCGGGCCAGGCTCAGGTGGCCGCCTCCAATCGCCTGGCCGAGCCCGGAACTTTCTTCGGCCGGGGGTTCACTACCTCGTTGACAACGTCGCCAGACGCAAACTTGCGCGTCGTATCGTCAGGGCGTATCGGGTTGGGGCCGGGGGCGCCCCAGAGCGCTACGATCCGCCTATGCAGCGGCGGGCGCGCGAGACGAGGCTGATCCTGGGGCTTGGACTCCTGCTCGGGCTGGTCGCTCTGGCCAGCCGTCCATCGTCTCTCGGATCGACGGGCGGGCTCGCCGCGCCCGCCTGGATCGGTGTCGCATCGGACACCATCGTGCAGGCGCTCCTCATCCTTCTATTGATGGCAGCCCTGACCGCGACCGCGATCAATCTCTGGGTGGCGTTCCCGCTGCCGCGTGGCCGGCCGCGGGCGCGACCGCTCAGCGCCTCGATCGCGGGCTATCTGTATTTCGGCGCCGCCATCTGCGCGCTCATCCTCCTGCGTCAGCGATTACTGCGCGCACAGATCATGCCACCTCCTTCCACCGGCGCGGGCGTCGGCCTCGGGGGAGTGAGCGCGCTGCCCAGCAGCCACGCAATCACCGGGTTATCTTTCCTGATTGCGCTCGCGGGCATCGCGGCGGCGGCCGGGCTGTTGTTGCGCTGGTTGCGATCTGGAGCCACGGGGGGTCGAGCGGCGGCATCGACGGAGGAGCCCAAAAGTCGCGTCGTAGCGGCGGTCGAGGAATCGCTCGCCCAGTTACAGGCGGAGAAGGATCCGCGCCGCGCGGTCATCGCCGCTTATGCACGCCTCGAAGCGGAATTGAAGGCGGCCGGGCGGCCACGACAACCGTCCGAGGCGCCCCTCGAGTACCTGGCGCGCATCCTGAGCACCTTCAGTGTCGGCCCGGCTTCGCTGCGACGCCTCACCGATCTCTTCGAATGGGCCAAGTTCAGCCAGCACACCGTGGACGCGTCTATGAAGGAGGAGGCTATCGACGCCCTGCAGCGCGTTCGCGCCGAACTCTCCAACGCGCCGGTTCGTGTCGCAGGATGAGCATCGCCATCATCACGCAGCTGGCCATCATCGCCGTCGGCGTGACGGCGCTCGCCATCCTCCTGCACCGATTTGGCCGGCGGGTCCGCCCCCCGAGTGGCTCTCCATTCGAGGCAGCGCTGGCGCCGCGCAAGGAATCGATGCCGGTACTCGACGAGTTCGAGTCGATCCGCCGCACCGTCGACGCAGCGCGATACGCGGCACTCGACGTGCACTTCATGCTGCGGCCCCTGTTACGAGAGCTGGCGGCCTCGAGGCTGCGGGCGCGACGGGGGTTCGACCTCGATGCCCGGCCGGAATTGGCATCCGCGGTGCTGGGAGCCGAAGTGTTGGCGTTCTTGCGGCAGGGACGTCCGGCGCGGCTGAACTATCGCCGGCCGGCGATGAGCCTGCGGGAGATCGAGCGCATTGTTAAGGGGCTGGAATCGATCTGAACAGCCTTGAAGTCGCGCCGGCGGCGGCGCGCATTCTCGATGAGGTCGAGCGGGCCGTGGTCGGCAAACGCGCGGTTCTCCAGCTGGTCATGATGGGCTTGCTGGCCGACGGCCACGTTCTTATCGAGGACTACCCGGGACTGGCGAAAACACTGCTGGCGCGCTCCTTCGCCACGGCGATGGGACTCGATTTCAAGCGCATCCAATTCACCCCGGACATGATGCCCTCCGACGTGACGGGAAGCGCGATCTACAACCAGCGCACCGGCGACTTTGAGTTTCATCACGGTCCCGTCTTCGCCAACATCCTGCTGGCCGACGAGATCAACCGCGCCCCGGCCAAGACCCAGGCCGCGCTCCTCGAAGCGATGCAGGAATGCCAGGTCTCGATCGATGGCATCACGCATCGCCTGGACCGACCTTTCCTCGTGCTCGCGACGCAGAACCCGATCGAGTACGAGGGCACCTATCCATTGCCCGAGGCCCAGCTCGACCGATTCCTGATGCGGATCGGCATCGGCTACCTGGGACGCGACGACGAATGGCGCATGCTGCAGCAGCGGATCGACCGGCTGGCGGACGACATCGCGCTGACGCAGGTCGTCGACGCGCCGACGCTGATCGCGATGCAGCAGGCGGTGGAGCGAGTCCATGTCAGCGAACCAATTGGCTACTACGTGGTCGATTTGATCGCCGCTACGCGGACCAATCCGAAAGTGCAGGTCGGGGCGAGCCCTCGTGGCAGCCTCGCCGTGATGAAGCTTGCCCGCGGCAGGGCCGTGCTCGAGGGACGCGACTTCGTCACGCCCGAGGACGTCAAGGCCGTTGCGATCCCGGCGCTTGCGCATCGATTGATCCTTCGACCCGAACTCTGGGTACAGCGTGTCAGCAGCGATACCGTGGTCGCCGAATGCTTGAATGCGGTGCCCACCCCGCCGGCGGCCGCGGAGGGAAGTCCACGAACATCCGGCTGACCAGCGCTGCCTCTGCGCGCGTGGTCGCCTACGCCGGCCTCGCCGGGCTGGCCCTGCTCGGTGGGCTCGCGTTCGGCCGGCCGGAGCTCACCATCCTCGCGGTCCCGTTCCTGCTTGCGATCCTTGTCGGCGCGTTGATCACCCGCGAGCACGTCATTGAGTCCTCGATGGCGGTCGACCGGCTGCGATTGCTGGAGGGCGAGGAGGCGGTCGTCGAAGTGAGGCTGCTATCGACGCCAGGCAGTGGCCGGATGGAGGTGACCCTTGACCTCGTGCCAGAAGTCGTGCTGACCGGCGGGCCGGTCCGGCGCGTCAGCCTGCCCGCCGGCGAGACGGTCGCGTTGCGGCTCAGCGTCCGATTCCTTCGCTGGGGCCTCTACGACGTGGGTCATGTGCGGCTGCGCTGGCGCGACCCCTTGTGGCTGTACACGCAGGAGGGCTCGCTGGATCAGCCCCTGAGGATCCGCGTGTACCCACGCCCCGAGGTCCTGCGCGCCCTCGTCAGGCCGACCGAGACCCAGGTCTACGCCGGGAACCAGCTGGCGCGGACTCGCGGCGATGGCATTGAGTTCGCCGAGATTCGGGCCTTTAGGCCGGGTGACCGGGTGCGGCACATCAACTGGCACGCGACTGGACGCCGCGGCACGCTGCAGGTCAATGATCTCCATCCCGAGCGCAACAGCGATGTCATCCTCTTCCTGGACACGTTCCGTACCCACGGCGATTCGATCGACCGCACACTGCGGGCCGCTATCGGAGTGGCGGACCTCTACCTCAAACACCGTGATCGAGTAGGTGTGATCGCCTTCGGTGGCACGCTGCGCTGGATCTGGCCGGGGATGGGGATTCGTCAGCGATATCTCCTGGTGGAGGCCATCCTCGACACCCGCATCGAGCTCAGCTACGCCTGGAAAACCATCGATGTCATCCCGCCGCAGACGCTGCCCGCAAAGGCGCTGGTGATCGCCCTTTCGCCGCTAGTCGACGAACGGTTCATAGCAGCGCTCGATCAGCTGAGTGGACGCGGCTTTGACCTGGCGATCTGCGAAGTGGCCGCCACCATTCCGTTGCCGACGGACGCGGTCGGGCAGCTGGCGGCACGCATCCTGGCACTGCGCCGGGATACGCTCCGGGCTCGCTACCACCAGGTGTCAGCGGCGACATCGGTGTGGCCGGCCGGCGAGCCGCTCGAAACCGCTCTCGAGGAGGTGCGCCTATTCCGGCGTCACGCGCGACGACGACCCGCCTGATCACCAGCGCGGCGCTCGGCGTCGAGGCCGTGCTCGGGGTCGTGCTCATCCAGCGAGCTCCAATCTTTCCTCGTGTGGTCGGGTTAGTTGTTACCCTGGCGCTGCTGACGCTGGTGGTCGGCGTAGCGCTCCGTCGGTCAGCTCTGGTCGCCTGGTCGATCGTGCTGCTGGGCGCGGCCTATGGGTTCTCGATCATCGGCGCGCGTGAGACTGTTGATGCGGTCAGCCTGCTGGTCGCGGCCACACTCTTTCTGGCCGCCGAAGCGGGTTACCTGGCTGTCGAGCGGGAGCTCCTCATCGCGCCGCCGGTGCACCGCGCTCTCAGCTCGCTCGCGGTGGCGGTCGGATCCGCCGTCATCGGCGTGATCTTGCTGGCGATTGGGGAGTCATTCCTCAGCGCCGGGCCCCTGCTGACGGCGGGCGGGGTCGCGGCTGCCCTCGTTCTGCTGGGCGCCCTGATGACAGTGGCGGCGCGCCGGGCTGATCTGTGAGCCATCGCCTGGCAAGGCACCATCGATTGGCAAATAACCAATGGTTTGCCTATTGCGGCCGGATGGGGTCGCGGCGGTAGGCTACCCGCGCCCAGAGGTATCCACCCAGCGCGATGGCGACGCTCCACGCGATGGCGATGGTGGCGTGATTGCCGATCGGGATGCCGAGCAGCAATCCCCTCAGGGTCTCGATCATCGGGGTGAACGGTTGGTTCTCGGCGAACCAGCGCACCCCCACTGGCATGGTGGTCGGGGGGACGAAGGCGCTGCTTATGAAGGGGCCGAACTGCAGGAGGAGCGTCGAGCCGTTGGCGCCTTCCGGGGACTTGGCGGCCATGCCCAACGCGAGCGCAAGCCAGGTCAGAGCGAGGGTCAGCAGGGCGATGAAGCCGAAGGCGGCGAGCCACTGGATGGGGCCGGCGGTGGGTCGGAACCCGGCGATCAGCGCGACGCCGATGACCAGTACCACGCTGATCAGCGTCCTGATCATGCTGCCCACGACCCGCCCGGTCAGCACCGAGGCACGAGAGATCGCCATGATGCGGAAGCGGGCGACGACGCCTTCGGTCATGTCCATGTTGACACCGATGGCGGTTGCGGCACATCCGCTACCAAGGGTCATCAGGAGAATCCCGGGGACGAGGTAGTTGACATAGGAAGCGTTGCTGCCCAGGCCTGAGCTCATTGCACCGCCGAAGACAAAGACGAAGAGGAGCAGCATGGCAGTCGGCGTCAAGATCCCGCTGATCGTCATGACGGGGTAGCGCCGCAGGTGCCTGAAGTCGCGACGAAGCATGGTGGCGGCATCACTCAGGGCGTAGGTGCTCATGAGGCGGGTTCCGTCTCGCTAACGGGATGGCCGGTCAGCGCGAAGTAGACGTCGTCCAGGTCTGGCGTGTGCACAATCAGGTTGGCGACCTCGATGTTTTTGTCGTCGACCCGCTCGAGCAGCGCTCGCAGCGACCGGACGCCGCCGTCGGTGGGGATCTCGAGTGTCAGCGCATCCTCATCGCGCGACACTCCTCCGAGGATGCTGGCGGCCGCTGAGAGCCCCGCAGCGTCGGCGAATTGCAGCCGGATATAGCCGCCGGGGATCATGCGCTTGAGCTCGTCTGCGGTTCCCTCGGCGACGAGTTTTCCTTTATCGAGGACCCCGATCCGACTGGCGAGCTCGTCGGCCTCCTCCAGGTACTGCGTAGTGAGGAAGATGGTGACTCCGCCCGCGGCAAGCTCGCGGATGATCTGCCACATGGTGCGCCGGCTGCGCGGGTCGAGGCCCGTGGTCGGCTCGTCGAGGAAGATGATGCGCGGGTCGCCGATCAGGGTCATCGCGAGGTCTAGCCGGCGCCGCATTCCGCCGGAGTAGGTCGACAGGATCTTCGGGCCTGCCTCCACCAAATCGAACCTATGCAGCAGCTCGAAGGCTCGCTCACGGCCTTCGCGCTTGCCCAGGTGATGCAGGTCCGCCATCAGCATCAGGTTCTCCTCGCCGGTGAGGAGCTTGTCCACCGCCGAGAACTGGCCCGTGACGCCAATTGCGGCGCGGACCGCATCGGGATCCCGGGCCACATCGTGGCCGGCGACGCGCACTTCGCCACCATCTGCGCCGATGTACGTCGACAGAATTTGGACCGCGGTGGTCTTGCCGGCCCCATTGGGTCCAAGGAGCGCGAAGATCGTGCCCTCTGGAATGTCCAGGTCGATGCCGTCGAGCACGACCTTCTCACCGTACGACTTGCGCAACCCGGTTGCCACGATTGCCGACGTGCAGGTGGCGGCGGTCATCGTTCCGTCTCCATAGACATTTCGCGTCGAGACCGGCGGATCACGACGTCGCCGAAGGAGGTGCGCGCGCGCACCTCGACCGTCTGGTCAGACGGTTGCGGGCCCTCAGAGGCCGTAAGCGAGTTTCGCACGCTGCCAAACTGGGAGCGTACGTCGAGCAGTGCTGCCGTTCCCTCGCGGACACCGACCTCGAGCTCACCGTAGGAGGTCCCCAGCTCGATCGAGCCCCGCACCACCTCACCGATCCGGACAGCACCGTTGGCCGTCTTGGCAGCTACGGCGCCGAGTGCCCGCTCGACCGTGATGTCGCCGTTGGCAGCATTGCATCGGAGGTCGCCTTTGACCTCTCCAAGCCAGGTGACGCCGTTGAGATTCTTGATCACGGCAGGACCGTCGATTTCGCGGATGTGCACCGCGCCGGAACCGGTGATCTCGGCACGGCCCTCCACACGGTCGACCGTCGTGCTCCCGGCACTGGTGCTCACGTGGAGCGGGCCTGTTTGTTCGACCCGGATGTTCCCGACACCGGTCGTAAACCGGCATTCTCCGAGCCGGCCATCGCAGCGGAAGTCCACCACGGCTCCTTCCCCCTCCACTTGCGACCCGGCCGGCAACTCGATCGCCACATCGATGGACTCGGCGCCGCCGAATGGGGTGAACTGCTTCCACGACTTCGGCGCCTTGATCAGCAGCCTGCCGTCGGAGAACTCAACGCGGGTCTGCTCGGCGGCCCTCACGTCGGACTCTTTGGAGGAATCGTTGGGGCTGACCACCACGACAGTGTCCCGGCGGTCGCTCGCGGTAATCCGGAGGTCGCCAACGACCATGGCGATCGTCACGGAGATCGGCTCGAGCGTCTCGAAGGTTGGCATGGCTAGCGCACCCATCCGGTGTAGCTCTGCCGGCCACGCGCAGCGATGCGTCGAGAGTGGCCCTCGCGATTGTCAGGGTCCAGCGTGGCGGCCACCGCCCGGACGAGCCAGGCATTGACCGAGAGCCCCTCTTTGTCAGCGGCTTCCTCGGCTCGCACCTTGAGGGAATCAGGAAGGCGGAGGTTGATCCGGGAGGTCCCGCCCTCGTCGCCCTCCGTCCGGGTCGGCGGAACGGGCGACCTGCGCTCTGTCCTGTCGTCAAACGCCTCCTCGGTCGGAGGCAGTGTCACGACGAAACTGGGGTTCCGGCCATGCAAACGCACCTCGACCGAGCCCGGCGCAAGATCGCGCGTGATCTCGTCCGTAGCTGCGGCCATCGCCTCCAACAGGATCAGGCGTGTGGCCGAATCGAGCGGGGCGATGAGCCGCTCGGCCAGCGCCCGGGCGTCCGTACCGCCCGCCTCGGCGGCTGTCAAAAGCTCACGGCTAAGGGTCTCCACGTACGGGCTGAGTTCCATGGGAGCCATAATGGCACCATTATGGCGCCATGTCAAGGGCCATCTTGGCTCCGGATTCTCCGGGGCTGGCCGAGGGTCGCCCTCCCGCTTGACAGATGGTCCTGGGAGGTTGTATTCTTCCGCTTAGCTAATTAGCCAGTGAGAAAAATAGATGGCGACAGATCAGTTGAGCGTCACGTTCGCAGCCCTCGCCGATCCCACCCGGCGAGCGATCCTGGCCCGTCTTTCCCAGGGCGAGGCTTCAGTCACGGAACTGGCCAAACCGTTCGACTTGAGTCTTCCCGGCATCTCGAAACATCTGAAGGTGCTGCAGCGGGCGGGGCTGGTCAGGCAGAGCCGAAGAGCCCAGTGGCGTCCATGCCGGTTGGATGGCGCGCGCCTGAAGGAGGCGGCCAAATGGGTGGGGGAGTATCAGCGGTTTTGGGACGAGAGTTTCGAGCGACTCGACGAATACCTGGCGACCGTACAAAAGGAGGAAGCGAATGAGCGCGAAGGCAGAGACCATGGCAAAAGCTGAGTACGTCATCGAACCGGGAAAGCAGGAGATCATCATCACGCGTGTCTTCGATGCGCCGCGCGAGCTGGTGTTCAAAGCGTACACGGACCCAATCCTGGTTCCGCAGTGGTTTGGTCCGCGTGAGTACACGACGATCGTTGACAAGATGGAGGCACGGCCTGGCGGGTTATGGCGCTTCGTCCAGCGCAACCAGGAGGGAGACGAGTTCGCGTTTCACGGCGTGCACCACGACATCGTCGCCCCGGAACGGATCGTGGCGACCTTCGAGTTCGAGGGAGTGCCTGGCCACGTACTGCTGCAAACACTGACGCTCGAGCCGCAGGGGCAAAAGACCAGGCTCGTCGAGCAGCTGCTCTTCCAGTCGGTAGCCGATCGGGACGGCATGGTGGCGTCTGGAATGCAGCGTGGCTCGGACGATTCGATGGATCGTATGGCGGAAATCCTGGAGGACCTCAAGGCGAAGCGCGCCTGACGCCCGCGTAGCCGATCGTCATGGGCAGCCGGGGCGAGAGGGCCGTTCCTCTCACCCCGGTGCCATGTTCCGCCACGACTCAGCAGGGCAGGAGACCCCAGGCTTGCTTCGCCCGGAGAATGCGAAGCGCCGCATCGTCGATGCGCTGGTGGAAATTCGGATCGGCGGCGGCTCGAGACCTGATTGCCAGCACCATGGCGTGGGCGGGCGCCGAGGTCTTCGAGATGATCATGTCGCCTCCAGCCTCAAGAAAGTCGATTGCCCGGTTGCCAGGCGGGATACTCGCAACGGCCGCCGTATCGCCCAGGTCGTCAGAGATGATGACGCCCTGAAAGCCCATGGTGCCACGCAGCAGCTGACTCATGACCACGGCGGAGAAAGCGGCCAAATGATTGGGATCGATCCTCGTGTACCTGGCCAACGCCACCATGACGAAGTCGGTGTTTGCCGCGAGGCCCTGGCTGAAGGATTGTAAGTAGGGATCGGACGTGGTGGTCGTCGTGTCGGTCGCGGCCGTGAAGTCGGTGTTACCGGTCACGCGGCCCAGGCCGGGGAAGTGCTTGAGGGTGACCGCGACGCCGGACTGGCGCATCCCGGTGAGGAACGCGACGCCGTGGCTCCCCACCGTCGCCGGATCATGCCCGTACTCCCGCTGCAGCGCGCCGATCGGCTGATTCTGTGCATCTGTTCCAGGCGGGACCACGTCCATCACCGGGGCGAAGTTGAAATTGATACCGGCCGCGCGGAGCTCCTGCGCCCAGGCGGCGGCGCGACTGTGCAACAGGGCGGGATCCCAGGTCCCTTGCACGACCGCGCTGGGGATCTGGGAAAAGCCGGGGCCCTGCATGGCTTGGATCAGGCCGCCTTCCTGGTTGGCCGCCACGAAGAAACGCACGTTGCCCGTCGCCGCAGTGGACGCCTGCGCCTGGACCGCCGCCGCAACGGCCGCGATACCGGCGACCCCTGCATGGCTTGTTTCGACAAACCAGACCGAGCCGATGTGATCCGTCTCGATCATGCTGATCTCGGCGGGTCCGAGGCGGTCGCCCGCGAGACCGAGCTCGAACAGCTGACCGATCCGCTGATCGAAGGTCATGGTCGCGAAGACCCGGTCAGCGCAGGCAGGCTGTGGAGTCGGCGATGGCGTTGGACTGGGGGTGGGGCTGCTGGACGGACTGGCCGACGGCTGTGGCAAGCGAGCCGCCGATGGCCCACAGGCAGAGAGGGCCACAAGAACCAGTAAGACAAGCGCCCCGAGGCGCCCGCGATGCATCGTCCCATCAAACGCAGAAGCCTGTGCTTGGGTTATGGCGCTCAACCGTCTTGCTCCTTGGCAGCTTCCCGGTGCCGGGCACGGCCGTCGTCTGGTACCTCAACCACAATTCAAGCCCGGCGCTCTCGCCACTCAAACGAGCTTGACGGCAGCCGTGAAATGGTACATAGTGAAGCACCTCACTATGCAGTTCTCCGAAATCAAGGGCGACTGTCGGTTCAATGGTACCCTGACGACCGATCGAGCTGGACACCTGTACGACAGCCGCTTCCGTCAGGCCCTTCGCTCGGCGCGCCGACCGCTCTCCGAAAAGGAGATGCGTACCGTTGAGGCCATGACGGCGCTGCGTATCACCGCCCGGCTGACTCACGGGCTCATGGATCGCTGGGCCGAGAAGCATGGCTTAAGTGAGGGCCGGCTCCACGTCCTCTGGGCCCTCAAAGCTGCACCGGAACGCCAGCTGCCCCTGGGGGAACTGGCCGATCAGCTGGAGGTCACCCCGCGCAACGTCACCGGCCTGATCGATCATCTCGAGCGCGACGGCCTGGTAGAGCGCATCGACGATCCTGCCGACCGCAGGTTGACCTACGCCCGACTGACGATGGCGGGCGCGAAGCGGCTGGAGGGCATGCGGGAGCAGGGATTGGAGTGGCAGGTCAAGATCGCGGCGGGCCTTTCCACCGAAGAGCTGGAGCTGCTGCGCCACGCGTGTCTGCGGCTGATCGAGAACATGACCGGCGCGACAGTGGGAGAGAGGAGGAGCGCATGAGCACCGACATCCAGCGGCCCGCAGGCAATGCGGCAGATAGCAGTGGTCACCTCACGGCGGGGTTGACGCGCTGGGGGACGATCGGAGTGGTCGCCGGTACCATGCTGGCGCTCCTGCTCGCCGCGCTCGACCAGACGATTGTCGGGACCGCGATGCCCCGGATCGTGGCCGAACTGAACGGCCTCAACTATTACTCCTGGGTCATCACCGCCTATCTGGTGGCGTCGACGATCATGGTGCCGATCGCCGGCAAACTCGGCGATCTCTTCGGTCGCAAGCCGTTCCTCCTCGCCGGCATGATCGGCTTCGTCGCCGCCTCGGCTCTCTGCGGCCAATCGCACAGCATGCTCGAGCTGGTCACCTTCCGCACCATCCAGGGCATCTTCGGGGGCATGCTCTTCGCCACCGTCTTCGCGGTGATCGGCGACCTGTTCCCGCCGAGCCAGCGGGCGCGACTCGCGGGCCTTTTCGGCGCCGTGTTTGGCCTCTCCTCGATCGTCGGCCCGACCGCCGGCGGCTACATCACCGACAGCTGGGGCTGGCGCTGGGTCTTCTACGTCAACCTTCCGGTGGGGATCATCGCGGTCTTGCTCGTGATCGCCAC
Organism: Candidatus Dormiibacterota bacterium; assembly: GCA_035279665.1. Lineage (GTDB taxonomy): Bacteria > Chloroflexota > Dormibacteria > CF-121 > CF-121 > CF-13. The sequence continues at coordinate 95,397 of DATEHI010000149.1, forward strand.
CATGCCCTACGTGCGCTCATCGGCTTCCCTCCGAGACATCGATTTTCTGGGCGCCGGCATGTTGATCGCCGGCCTGGTTCCCCTGATGGTGGCGCTCTCGATCACCCGGGACCACGGCTGGACATCCCCCGAGGTGCTCGGCCTGCTTGGGGTGGCCGCGGTTCTCCTGATCGCCTTCTTCGTCGTCGAGACGCGCACGGACCATCCGATCGTGCCCTTTGGGCTGTTCAAGAACTCAACGTTCAGTGTCTCCATGATCGTCGGTTTCCTTACGGGCTTTGGCATGTTCGGCACCATCGTCTTCGTCCCGCTCATCTACCAGGGCGTCCTCGGCGTGAGCGCCACCAACTCCGGCCAGCTGCTCACTCCGATGATGCTCGGCCTGATCGTGGCGAGCACGCTCGTCGGCCAGGCGATGGTGCGCATCCGCTACTACCGCTTCCTTGGGACCGGCGGCATCGTCGTCATGCTCGTCGGGATGTGGCTTCTCTCGCAGGTCACGGTCACGACCTCACGCTTCGAAGTCGTCCGCGACATCGTGCTGGTGGGCGCCGGGCTGGGCACAACCTTTCCGCTCTATCTCACGGCGGTGCAGACCGCACTGCCGAGAAACTTCCTCGGCGTGGCGTCGAGCCAGATCCAGTTCTGGCGCCAGATCGGCGGGACGATCGGGACGGCGGTGCTCGGCTCCGTCCTGGCCCAGCGTCTTCCGGTGCACGTCCAGGAGCAGGTGGCCAGCCTCCACCTTCCATCGCAGATCGCGTCGCGGTTCGTCAGCGCTGGTGGGAGCAACCCGCAGACCCTGTTCGATCCCGCGCAGATCGCGGCGCGCCGGGCGCAGGCGGGCGCGCTCGGCCCACAGGGTGCCGCGATCTTCGACCAGGTGCTGCATGCGATCCGCGCCGGCCTGGCCACGACCCTGCACGAAATCTTCCTCTACGGCGCCGCGGTCTTGATCCTCGCGTTGATCGCCTCGGTATTCCTCAATGACGTGCCCCTGCGCGGACGGCTGCCGGCTCAAGAGGAAGGCGCCCCGGTGGCAGCCGCCTAGGCTGTCGTTTCAGCTCCGCAACTGGGAGAGGCACTGATCGAGGATCCACTGGGCCAGCGGCTGGCACGCGCTCACCGTCGCCGTCATCAGCTTTAGCGCCTAACTCTTTATTCGGTAGAGGATGTGGGGGCGGACCGGATGACCCGCCGGCACGTTGGGGTGCTCGAAGTCGCCGCAGACATCGCGGCGCATGCCAAGGCGCTCCATGACCCGCCAGGACCGCACGTTGATGGCGGAGGTGAACGAGACGATTTCGTCAAGGCCGACGGTGTTGAAGCCGTAATCGAGGGCGGCCCGTGCCCCCTCGGTGGCATAACCGTGTCCCCACTGATCAGCCGCGAGCCGCCAGCCGACCTCGACGGCTGGCGTGAAGTGGGCGGGAAACGTGGCCGGCCAGAGACCGACGTATCCGATAAAGCGTCCGATATCTTTCCGCTCCAGGGCCCAGAGGCTGTATCCGAGTTGCGTCCACCGCTCGCGGATGAGTGCCACGAATCGGCGGGTGCGCGCCTCGCTGTAGGTCTCCGGGAAGAACTCCATGACCACGGGATCGGCATTCATGGCGACGAATGGTTCCAGGTCGGCATCCCGCCAATCCCGAAGCAGGAGCCGATCCGTCACGATCAGCCGGCACGAGACGCCTGGGCTCAGCGTGGCTAGCGCGCCGTCGTGCGTCGGTAGCGGACGACCGAAAGCGGGACGAAGACGATAAGGATCCCGACGATCCAGGCGACCGACTGAATCAACGCCCAGCGGATGTCGCCGGTGGTCAGTGCTGGATTCACGTGGAAGAGGCCGCGGAGCGCGTCGGCCAGGACCGAGATCGGATTATGGCGCGCGAAGGTCTGTAACCAGCCAGGCATCGTCGACACTGGCACGAACGCGCTGGAGGCGAAGGTCAGGGGAAATAGCCAGATGAACCCGCCCGATTGCGCCGCCTCGACACTGCGGACCAGCAGTCCGATAAACGCGGAAATCCAGGAGAACGCGAAGCTGACGCCCAGCAGGAGCAGGATTCCGAGCAGGAACTCGAACGGCGTCCCGCCGGGGCGGAAGCCGACGAGGAATCCGACGGTCAGCATGATGATCACGGTAAAGAGATTGCGGGCGAGATCGGCGATGGTGCGGCCCGTCAGGACCGCGGACGAGGACATCGGGAGCGAGCGGAAACGGTCGATGATGCCGCGCTGCATGTCCTGGGCGAGCCCGATGGCGGTCGTGACCCCGCCAAACGCTACCGTCTGCACGAAGATCCCGGGCATGAGGAAGTTGACATATTGCCCTCCGGGGACCTGGATCGCGCCGCCGAAGACGTAGCGAAAAAGCAGCACGAACATGATCGGCTGGATGGCAACGAACATGATCAGTTCCGGCACGCGCACGGTTTCCAGGACACTTCGCTTGGCGAGCACGAGCGCGTCCAGGATCGCCCACACGATGCCCGGCCGTCCGGCGATAGGCTGGTAGCGCGTTCCTACCGTTGATATGGCGCGGGCGGTGGCCATCAGCGTGGCCTCCTTTGCCAGCGGCCGGCAGGCGCCGCCACTTTTTCTTCTTCCGCCTGGTGGCCGGTCAGGGTGAGGAAGACATCGTCGAGGCTGGGCCGGTGCAGTTGCAGATCGACGATGTCGATTCCGGCGCCATCGAAGTCGCGCACCAACGTTGCGAGCTGGCTCGTCCCGTTTTTGGACGGTGCCGAGATCCGCCGCTGAGCCGGGTCTACGGTGACATCGCTGGAGAAGTAGCGGCGGGCGACCTCGGCGGCGCGATCGAGGTCGGCGTCCTTCGCGACCGCGATCTCGATCCGGTTCCCACCGACCCGGTCTTTGAGCTCGTCCGAGGTGCCTTCCGCGATCACGCGCCCGGCATCGACGACCGCAATCCGGTTGGCCAGCTCGTCCGCTTCCTCGAGGTACTGCGTCGTCAGCAGGATGGTTGAGCCCTCACTGACAAGCGAGCTGATCATTCCCCAGACCTGCCGGCGGCTCCGCGGATCGAGCCCGGTGGTGGGCTCGTCGAGGAACAGGACCGGTGGCAGCAGGACGAGCGACGCCGCCAGGTCGAGGCGCCGGCGCATGCCCCCCGAGTAGGTCTTCGCGATTCGACTCGCGGCGTCGATCAGGTCGAACTGCATCAGGAGCTCCTCCGCGCGGCGCTTTGCGTCTCGTGCGGCGAGGTGATAAAGTCGGCCGATCATCTGGAGGTTTTCCAGGCCTGTCAGGTATTCGTCGATCGCCACGTTTTGACCCGCCAGGCCAATCTGTGACTTGATCCGATCCGCGTCCCGGACCACATCGAAGCCGGCAACGGTCGCGTGGCCGGCGTCCGGCTGGAGGAGCGTCGTGAAGATGCGTACCGCCGTGGTCTTGCCCGCTCCATTCGGTCCTAGCAGGGCCAGCAGACTCCCTTCCGCGACGTCGAGATCGAGGCCATCCAAAGCTCGAACGCGACCGTAGTGTTTCACCAGACCCTCGGCGTGGACGGCGTGATCAACAGGCATTTCCAAAAGGTTACCCGCCGGCGCCCAACCAACGTCGAGCCAAACGAGGTTCAATGATTGCGCGACAATGAATGAAGAGGCACCGATGGATGAAGAGTTGAAACCGCAGCCCGCCAGCGCGCCCGAAGAAGCGGCCGACGGCGCGGCCAGCGCGGTCGCGGAGCGCGCAGGCCACGCGAGCGCCTCTGGTCGCATGCCAACGATCTACATCGGCCACGGCGCACCGCCTCTGGTCGATGATCCGCTCTGGGTCGCGCAACTAGCAGCCTGGGCGAAGGCCTTACCCCGTCCGAGCGCGGTGCTGATCGTCTCGGCCCATTGGGAGAATGCGCCGCTGACCATCGGCGCGACCCGCACCGGCACGCCGCTGATCTACGACTTCGGCGGCTTTCCCGAGCGCTACTACCGGACGCAATACAGGTCGCCGGGCGCACCCGAGCTCGCCGCCGACATCCGCGGCCTGCTCTCTGATCAGCCGGTCGCGGAGGAGCCCGACCACGGGCTCGACCACGGCGCCTATGTGCCGCTCACGGTGATGTATCCCAACGCCGATGTGCCGGTGCTGCAGGTCTCGATGCCCACCCTCGACCCCGAACAGCTCTTCCAGATCGGTCGACGGCTCCGCCCATTGCGGGACCAGGGGGTGCTCGTCATCGGCAGCGGGTTCCTGACACATGGCCTGCCCTTCCTTCGCGACTTCCGGCTCGACGCACCTCCGCCGGCGTGGTCGACCGAGTTCGACGCCTGGGCGCATGAGGCTCTCGACCATGGCGATGTCGACGAGCTGTCCGACTTCATGCACCGCGCACCAGCGGTGAGGTACGCGCATCCTCGGACCGAGCACCTGGCACCGCTATTCGTGACACTCGGCGCTGGCGATAGCAGTGGGGAGCCGCTGCCGAGCATCATCGATGGCTACTGGATGGGGCTTTCCAAGCGCTCGATCCAGATTCCCTAGTCGACCGCGATGCTGGAGGTCCGCCGCGACCGCGAGATCCACAGGGAAGAAGGCGGCTGGTTTGTCGCCCGCTGGCACTTCTCCTTCGATCGCTATCGCGATCCGCGACAGATGGGCGTCGGACCGCTGCGCGTCTTCAACCACGATCGCCTCGCTCCCGGTGCGAGCTGGCCGACGCACCCACACGCCGACGTCGAAGGCATCACCTATGTGTGGAAGGGCACCTTTCGCCATGCCGACAGCCTCGGCAACGACGGCATCCTCCATCCCGGCGGCATACAGCTGATGACGCTCGGCTCCGGCGCGGAGCATTCCGAGCAGAACGGTTCGAAAACCGAGCCGATGGAGTTCTTGCAGCTGTGGATCCTGCCCGACACCCCGAGCCTTCCGCCCGGTCTCCAGCAGCGGCAGTTCACCAAAGAGGACCGCACCGATCGCTTGTTGAAGGTCATCGGCCCGGCGGCCGGCGATCCTGTCAGGGTTCACCAGGACGCCTTTGTTTACGTCAGCCGTCTCTCACCCGGCACGGTGGTCGCCCACGACTTTCGGACCGCACGAGGCGGCTATGTGTACCTGATCGAAGGCCGCGCCACGGTCGGCACCGAGGAGCTCGCCCATGGCGACGCGGTAAAGATCCGGGAGGAGACGGCGCTGCGCATCCAGGCGAAAGATGTCTCGGAGCTGGTTCTGGTCGACGTTCCGCTGCACTTCACATCAGTCGGCGTCTGGGCGCGCTAGCCGCCCGGCCGCGGCTTGGGGTAACCTGAGACCGTAACCTTATGGTTACCGTATTTTCCACGGAAGAAGGGAGGACATGATGGCGAAAGGGAAGGTCAAGGGAACGGGTTCACGGCAATCACCGTGGCTTCTGAAGACGCCCCCGGGGACGTCTGAATTCGAAGCTTACCGGGATGAGACGCTCGATCCGCCGGCACTCATCGTCCAGGTGGGCAAGACCGAAGTTCGGTATCAATTGCGCGGACTGGATGACCTCCACAAGATGCTCAAGCAACACGGTGACTGGATGCCGCTGGGCAGCACGGACGAGCAGAAACCGGCCGCCGAGGGAACGGTTGAGGCGTGGGCGCGTTCGCCGAAGAATCCGGTGGGCGGCTGGTACGGATTGAAGAAAGGCTTGCGCGGCCGCTTCGGCATGTACGTCCCGCCCGTCATGGAGGCGATGGGACTCGCCGAGGTGGAGCACCTGCCGAAGAACAACCGGATGCGAGCGCGGTCATAACGCCGGGCGGCGGCCCGGCGTAGATTAGGCGCATGCCCTCGCAGGTCTTCTCGGTGCCCGACGTGAAACGGCTGCTGGAGCAGGGCGCGCAGCTGGTCGACGTGCTCGGCGAAGACGAGTTCGCCCACGACCACCTGCCCGGTGCGATCAACATGCCGTTGAAGGGCCTCGATGAAAAGACCGTGGCCGGACTCGATCGTGAGCGACCGGTGCTCGTCTATTGCAACGACTTCGGTTGAGACCTCTCGCCGCGGGCCGCGTGGCGGCTCGAGACGCTGGGCTTCAAGAAGGTGATCGACTATGTCCCCGGCAAGCTGGCATGGTACGAGGACAACCAGCCGCGCGAGGGCAAGGCCGTCGAGGAGACCTGGATCGGTGACGTCGCGGATCCGGAGGTGCCGACCTGCCATCTCGAGGAGCGGGTGGGCGAGGTTCGCGGTCGGACCGGGGATTGGGACACCTGCGTCGTGGTCGGCCCGCAGCGCGTGACCCTCGGCTTGCTGCGCAAGGCAGAGCTCGACGGGGACCCCAGCGCGACCGCGGAGCGGGTGATGCGGCCGGGGCCGAAGACCTTCCGTCCGAACGTGACGCTCGAAGAGCTGCTCGAGTCGATGCGCGAGCACGACATCAAGACCAACAGCCTGGTGACCACTGGCGAGGGCCGGCTGTTGGGCGTGATCTCACGCGCCGACGCCGAAGCGACCCTCGCCCACGAGCAGCCTTAGAGGGTTCGCCGGAAGTCGCAGCTCCGCCGCAGCGGGCAGGCTTCGCAGCGCGGCGCTCGAGACCGGCAGATCATTGCGCCGAGATCCATCAACGCCTGGTTGATCAGGTAGCCCTTCCCCTTCGGAATCAGTGCGGCCGCCAGTGACCAGAGCTGCTCGGTCCGGGCGCGCGGCGTGGTCGCGATCCCAAAGTACCGTCGCAGCAGCCGGGCGACGTTGGTGTCGAGCGCGGGCGCATCCCGCTGGTGGGCGAAACTCATGACCGCTCCGGCGGTGTAGCGCCCGATTCCTGGGAGGCGGCGCAGTTCTTCCAGGCTTTCCGGAAAGGTGCCGCCCGGGCGGTCGGTGACGCGCAACGCCGCGCCATGGAGCCACCGTCCCCGGATCTTGTACCCCAGTGGGTCGGTGATGGCCTTCACCTCGGCGAGTGGCGCCCGGGCCATCGCCGCCACCGTCGGATATCGCGCCAGGAGGCGTTCGTACACCGGCACTACCCGGGAGAGCTGGGTCTGGTGCGAGAGCACCTCCGAGACCAGGATGGCATAGGGATCTCGGGTCTTTCGCCACGGCAGGTCGCGGCCGTGCGTCGCGTACCAGGCGAGCACCCGGCGCTGGAACGACCGGCGACGGCCGCGGGCGATCATGGACGCCGGGAGCCAGGCACCGCCCGCAAGCTCAGCTGATCCGACCGGTTATACCCATCACCGTGCGAAAGCGTGGGCGCGTTCTGGTCGCACTCGGGGCCGCATGGGCGCTCGCCGTCGCCATCCAGCTCTCGGCGCTGGCCCGCGCCGGGGGTGGCGGTGGGGGTGGAGGTCACGGCGGAGGCGGCAGCGGTGGGGGCGGCCACAGCAGCGGCGGGGGCGGCGGCGTCTTTTTCGTCGGCGGTGGCGGTTCGGGCAGCTCGAGCGGCGGGTCGCCGCTGCTCTTCTTCATAATCCTGGCCCTGATCGGTGCCTTCCTCATCTACCGCGCATTGTCGAGCCGGAAGTCCGGGGGCAGCGGGACCAGCCGTGATGCCACGCTGGCGCCTGGTGCCGGCGTCGATGCCGCGGCCGTTCAGAGCGGCGTAGCCGCCCTGCAGGCCCGCGATCCGAACTTCAACCCGCAGGTCTTCATCGACCGGGCGCAGACCACCTTCTTTGTGCTGCAGAACGCCTGGATGGCCCGCAACCTGGAGCCGGCCCGCATCTATCTCTCCGACGCGATTTATCACCGCTGGAAGCTGCAGGTCGAGCAGTTTGTGGCCCTGCACAAGCGCGACGTGCTCGAGGACCTGGCCGTCAATGGCTGCGCCCTCGCCAAGGTCGGCAGCGACGCGAACTTTGACAGTGTCACCGTCCG
>DATEHI010000150.1:0-7603 GCA_035279665.1 Candidatus Dormiibacterota bacterium
CGGGCCGGCGATTCGGCAACCAGGGGCAGCCTCGAGACCGAGACACGTGGCGTGGGTGCCAGTGCTATGGCCGAACTCAGGGTCTGCGCGCTTCTACTCTCCGACAGCGTTGGCAAGCCGAACTGGGCAATACGCTGCACAGCTGACGCCGCCGCGGCGGACGATTCACTTTCAGGCTCTGGTGAGGTATCCGCGGTGAGCTGGACCGACGGTTGGGCAGTAATTTCCCGCCCTCTCTGGGGGACAGGGTTTCGGGCGAGCGGCAAATTCAATCGGGGTTCATCTGCCTCCATGGATTCCGGCACCTTCTCGGGGATGGCAACGAGCGGGAGTTGTGACGCCGCGCGCTGCACGCTGTGATCCGGTACCTGCTCCACTGGCCAGGCGTCCATCGATTCCCGCGTCCGCGCCGCGGAATCTGTCGGTTCTGTTGGGGAGGCGCCTCTCGATTGGTTCCCCCTCGGGGGGATCGTCTCGAGCGGGAGATCCATCGCCGCCCGCTGCACGCTGCGATCTGGCACGGGCCCTGTTGGCGAGGTGTCAATCGGCTCAGTCGCCATCGGGGAGACTTTCATCTTTTCCGTCTGAGGAAGGGGAGGGAGAGGGAGTTCCGGCGCGGCGCGCTGCACGCTGCGGTCTGGCACGCGGTTGATCGGCGCGCCTAGCCCCATTCGTCGCGACTGGCCCAGGGTCAGCCGTTGCAAGGGCGCCGACGGCGCTTCAGCCGGCTCGTCGCCCGGGGCGGACATCGTGAATGGCGTCGACACGGCCCCCGATCGCTGTGCCACCGTCGGAAGCGGAGTCGGTGCTGCGTCGGGCGGCAGGCTGACGAGGCGTTGAACGGTCGGCTCGGGCGCGACGACGGGAAGCTCCCGAGCCGCGACCGTGTGCGCGCTTGTTGGAATAGGGGTGGGCCGCGTCGACTCGGACGCGGCCTCATCCCCATCCCACTCCCCCGACTCGGCTAGCGCGCTCGCCACGCTTCGCTGCACGCGTGGGCGCGGAATCATCGCGGGGCCGTCGCTGCGAGTGGTCGGCCGGGCAAGGGCCAGGACCAGTCCCGGCGGGGCTTCGGCGCTGACCTGATGGCCCATCGTGTCCGAACTGACCGATGGATCTTGATGCGTCACCAGGTCATCGCGAAACCGATCGCTGGGTGCTGTGAGGGGGTGCGCGCCGACGATCCGCTGGATGGGCGGCAGCCCGACCCAATCGCGGCGAATCACGGGCGCCGGCACAGGCTTCGGTCCCTCTGCCGCCGGCGCCGCAACCTTTTGTCTAAACGGCCACATTGTTTACGCTTCCTGCTCTTCCGCGAGGCGCCGGTTGATGCCGGCGATCTCCTCGACGACGCGCTGCCGAACGGGATGCTCTAGATCGAGAATCTCTTCGAACGACCAGTGAAGGTGATACGCCACGTACGCGATCTCCTCGAAGAGGCGGTCGGTCGCGTACGTCACAACCCCCCCAGGCGACCACCTGCCATGTCAACGGTGAACTGGTGCTTGCAGTCCGGACAGGTCACGGCCGCCTGCGTGTGCCCCTCCTGGTTGATCCGGCGGTAGAGATCTTGCAGAAAGGCCAGGTCGGAGGCGAAAAGCCCTTCGATGGTCCCGGAGGTCACCTGCGGCACAGTACCGAGCCGGGTGACCACCCGGGACAGCAGCAGAACAGTCAGATAGGCCTCGTTGTCACGCACCCGCGGGTCGCGTTGCGGGAGAATCTCGTCGCGGGCGGTCGCGAGCCGCATGACACCCTCGCGATGTACGGTCCCAGCTTCGTCGACGTAGCCACGCGGCAGTGCGAAGGCGAATTCCGTGTGCAGGGTCGAGGCGGAGGTCGAGCGATCGACCTCCGCCATGTTGGATACCGGACTCACTTGACTCGCTCGAAGCCTTCCATGACGATCGTGGCTTCCTCAGTGACAACGTCGTTGGAACCGGCCTTGAGGCTTCCGGTGGTGAGCTTGGACGGCCAGGCGTTGACAAAGTTCCAGCGCGCAACCTCACCGGCCTCGTAGTCGTAGAGGATCACCGACCCGTTTTTGCGGGCTTCCTTGACCTTGCCGTCGAGCGCGAGCTTGTGCCACTTGTAGAGCTCCATCGACACGTTCTTGGCCCGCTTCAGCGTTAGCGTTGGCGTCTTGTGCGCGCCCGGGATCTTTTTGATGATCAGCTTGCCATCGGGGCCGTTCTCCTTCAGCTCGGTGACATCCATCTCGGAGGTCAAGCCGCCGACCTCTGTGAACTGCGCGATGGTCGTGCCGTCTACTTCGATCGCGAAGTTACGGGCCGCGAGCGCGTCGTTGTTCGAAACATTCGGAAGGCCGGTTGCCATCTATTCCTCCTTATTCGCTGAGTGATGTGCCGCCCGAGAACTGGGCGATCTTGAAGACGACGAACTCCGCCGGTTTCACCGGCGCGATGCCGATCTCGACGATGAGCTGTCCGGCGTCGATCGTTTCGGACGTGTTCAGCTCGCCGTCGCATTTGACGTAGAACGCCTCGCCGGGGGTCGCCCCGAAGAGTGCGCCGTCGCGCCAGACGCGAACCAGGAAGGCGCTGATGGTGCGCTTGACCCGCTCCCAGAGCGCCATGTCGTTGGGCTCGAAGACCACCCACTGGGTGCCCAGCAGGATAGAGCCCTCGATGTAGTTGAAGAGCCGGCGGACGTTGATGTACCGCCAGGCCGGATCGCTCGACAATGTCCGCGCACCCCAGACCCTGATGCCGCGGCCGGGGAAGGCGCGAATGACGTTGATGCCCTGCGGGTTGAGCAGGTCGTGCTCGCTCTTGGTGACCTGCAGCTCGAGGGAGATCGCGCCGCGGACGACTTCGTTCGCCGGGGCCTTGTGCACGCCGCGGGTGTCGTCGCTGCGCGCCCAGATGCCGGCCATGTGGCCGCTCGGCGGAACGAAATTCGCCTGGCCGGCGAGGGGGTCGAAGACTTTGACCCACGGCCAGTAGAGGGTGGCGTACTTCGAGTCGTAGCCCGCCTTGTCAACCCGCCATTCGCGGATTTGCTGCGCGTTCAGTCCGGGCGGGGCATCGAGAATGGCGACCCGGTCGCCCATCAGTTCGCAATGGGCGATCATCGCCAGCTGCACGGCCTTCACCTGCTCGGAGTCGATCATGCCGCGCTGGTACGCGGCCATTAGGTCCGGCACGCTGAGCATGGTGACGGTGTCGACGGCTTCGAGACCCGCGAACCCGGTGCGATCGGCGGAATTGCCCACGTACTCATCCGGGGTGACCCGGGCGGGCATCGTGCCGCCGCCGCCCTGAAGCGTAACCTTGCCCGGGGCGGGGACCTTCTCCAGTGCGCCGGCGGTCCCGATCTCCTCGAGCTGGATTAGCTTCGACGCGGTCTTCACGGCCGTAAGGACGTTGTTCTTGCCCTTGCGCGTCGTGACGTTGTCGTACTCCTCGCGATCCTTGCCGCGTGTGACGATCAGCTTGAAGTTGTCGTCGGCGGGTTGCGAGGCTTCCGCGACCTCGACCTGGATGTCGTTGCCGGGCTGACCGCCCTCCAACGCCAGGACGCGATACCCTGCCAGCGACTTGTCCTTTGCGCTCGGCAGCTCGGCCTGGGCTGATGGTGCATGGCCGTCGGCGCCGATCCGGACGATATAGGCGGACCCACCACCGTTCAGGAAATAGCCGTAAACGGAATGCGCGAGATACGACCCCTCCAGAAATCCGCCGAACGTCTGCGAAAACTGGCTCCAGTTGGTGACCAACGTTGGGGCGTTGACCGGACCCTTCTCGGCGAGGCCGACGAAGGCGGCGGTCGCGGTCCCAACCCCTTCAATGGGGCGTGAGCCGGCTTCGACCTCCTCTACGTATACGCCGGGCGACAAGTAATTGGGCATGGGCAATCTCCTCCCTGTTGAATGCCGTCAGGTACGGAACCGAGCGTCGCATCGGCGCTCGTTCGCCACAAGGGACGAGCGGGCCAGTGAACGGGTAAGCGGCAATGCCCAAAGGGACGGCAAGCTGTGCTCGAGGTTGCCCAATCAGGCAGGAACTTCACCCCAACGGCTGCCCGCAGGCGACTTGTGAGGTGCCGCCGGAGCGGCAACCCTAGAGGGCGATGATCCAGGACGTGGATGAGTCCCTGCGCGCCCTCGTAAAGCGGGATGCCCTCAACGGATCGAAAGCCGACATTGCGTTCGATGCGCCGAACAAGGAATGGTCTTCACGGCGCAACACTCCGACCGTGGATCTTTATCTCTACGACATCCGCGAGGACGTCGAGCAGCGCGAGGTGATGTGGCAGGACATCCGCGGCGATGCCAGCAATTCCCGATTGGTCACCGAGCGCCGGCCGCCGCCACGCCGATTCAAGCTCTCGTATCTTGTGACCGCGTGGACACAGCGGCCTGAAGACGAACATCGTCTACTCTCCTCGCTGCTCGCATGCTTCCTGCGGCATCCAACCATGCCGGCTGACACGCTCAGCGGGGTGCTCGCCGACGCGCGCCAACCCATCCTGCTCAACATCGCCCTCCCGCCCCCACAAGACCGGTCGATCTCCGACGTCTGGTCGGCGTTGGGCGGCGAGCTCAAGGCGTCCCTCGACCTGGTCGTGAATGCACCGTTCGAGGTAAAGGTGGCCATTCCCGCCGGTCCGCCCGTCCTCGAGGAGCCGCGATTCACCTTCGCGGGACCCGATGGTGAGGTCGAAGACGCGGCGACGCCTGCCGCGCGAAGCGGTAAAGCTCGGCGCGACGCGGCAGCCGCCGAGGTGGCCAAGCCGGTCGGCGCGCCCGGACCCGGCGGGCCGAAGGCTTCCGGGCGGCTCAAGCCAGGCGAGCCGGTTGACAAGCCCGGTGTCGCGCCCGACCAGGAAGAAGTGGTTCGCTCCGGGAAAGAGAAGCAGCCCGGCCGTATCCTGCGGATTCGCGGCGTCAACCGCTCGTAAGAGAATGGCCGTTTACCGGGGCACTCTCCCTCCCTCGCTTGCGGGGGAGGGCCGGGGTGGCGGTGCCGATCCGTCGCTCATCCACGTGCTGCGTCGGCTCGAGCTGGTCGAGGCGCGTGTCCGCGCGGCCGTCGCGCGTCGCCGTGCGACGGATCCCGAGACTGACGATCGATTTCGCGGCCTCTATATTTCGCAGGTTCACGTCGACCGCTTGCTAGCCGAGAAATCTGGCCCGGCGGCACCAGATCCCGGCGCAGCGAAGGCACGCGACGAGATCGAAGCCGCTGCCGATGCCGCCGAGCGCGAAGGTGCCGACCTGCGGTTGCGTCGCCTGGCTCGCAACTTTCATCTCGACGACATCGACGTCGAGCTACTCCTGATCGCGATGGCCCCGGATGTCGACGCGCGCTTTGAGCGCTTGTACGGCTATCTCCAAGACGATGTCTCGCGGCGCCGCGCCAGCGTCGGCCTTGGACTCGAGTTGTGCGGTTTGCCATCGAGCAGCGCATATGCGCGGAGTCGTCTCGCGCCCGGCTCGCCACTGGTCGACGAGTACCTGGTGCAGGTTGAAGAAAACGATCGGCCGGTCCTGACCCGGCCGTTGCGGGTGCCCGACCGTGTCGCGGCCCACTTGCTAGGAAGCGACATCCCCGACGCCGTGGTGGCCGCGCTGGCATACCAGTGCGAACCCGCAGCGCCCGGGCAAGCGGCGACGCTGGTGCGGTGGATGCGTGATGGGGCGGCGAGACTCGCCTACATTCGCGAGCGCCCGGGGGCATCCGGCGCGACGCTCGCGTCGAGCGCCTTCGCGCAAGTCGGCCGGCCGACGTTGGCGCTAGATCTCGAACGCTTGCGCCCGGAAGACGATCTCCCAACCGTGGCTGCCTTGACCGCCAGGGAGGCCGGCCTGACCGGAGCCGGCGTCGTGGCCGGGCCGGTCGAGGTCCTGATCGCGAGGGGACTACCGGCGGTTCGCGCTTTTTCCGAGATGCCGGCGATGGTCGTCCTCGTCGGCGCCCGGAGTTGGGATCCGGGCTGGGCGCGCGACGTGCCCTTCATATGTGAGGCGCCCATCCCCGACGCGGTCCAGCGCGCGGAGCTCTGGCGCCGGAACCTCAATGGGGACACACCCCCCGGGCTCGATCTCGCAGGCACGATGGCGCAGTTTCGGCTGACGGCGGAGCAGGTGCATCGGGCGGCGCTTGCCGCGCGGATGGAGGCGCATGCGCGGGAGATCCCTCTCGACGAGGACGAGCTCAAAGCTGGCGCCCGAGCCCAGAATGCTGCCGGCCTCGAACGGCTGGCACGCCGCATCCAGCCCGCAGTGGGCTTCGTTGACCTGGTTCTGCCGCCCGACACCATGGCGCAACTCAAGGAGCTCCTGACGCGTGCGCGCTATCGCGAGCAGGTGCTCGATGTCTGGAAGATGGGCGGCCCCTCGGCGCGCCGCCGCGGATTGACAGCCTTGTTCGCAGGGCCTTCGGGGACGGGTAAGACGATGGCGGCGGAGGTGCTCGCCAGCGAGCTCGGCCTTGACCTGTACACGGTGGATCTGGCTACGGTGGTCGACAAGTACGTCGGCGAGACCGAGAAAAACCTCGACCGCATCTTCGCCGAAGCGGAGCGCGTCAACGGGGTGATCCTCTTCGACGAGGCTGATGCGCTGTTTGGCAAGCGTTCAGAAGTCAGCGATGCGCATGATCGCTACGCGAACGTCGAGGTCGCGTACCTGCTCCAGCGGATGGAGCTTTTCGACGGGATCGCCATCCTGGCCACCAACCTTCGGTCCAACCTCGACGAGGCTTTCACGCGCCGGTTGGACTCACTCGTCGACTTCCCTGAACCGGAGCAGGAATATCGGCTGAAGCTGTGGGAGCGAAGCCTTGGGACGGCGATGCCTCGAGCCGGAGATCTTGATTTGGCGTTTCTGGCCGAGTCGTTCAAGCTGGCCGGCGGTGGCATCCGGAACATCGTCGTGGCGGCGGCCTACGCTGCCGCCGAGCAGGGTCAGCCGTTATCGATGGCCCACTTGATCAGAGCGACGCAGCGCGAGTACCTGAAGATGGGCCGCCTCTGTGTCGAGTCGGAGTTCGGCCCCTATTACCACTTCCTGGGTTAAGGGCCGCTACTCTTCCTCGTCCTTGTCGTCCCCAACTTCCTCACGCTGGATCGCATAGGCCTGGGCGGTCTCGTCCGTCTCTTCTTCAGCCGCGCCGGCGTCGGCCCGCTGCACAGTTGGGGCCGCAGCCGAATGCGATTCGGCACTCGGTGACGCGGACGACATCACTCGGTCGGCGCTGTTTTCCGCAGCCTGCTCGAACCGATCTGATGGATGGCTGACCTGGATGCCGCCCGCGGCTGGCGTGCCGTCGACCGGCCCCGAACGCTGCTGCACGACGTGGGTTAGCTCATGCGCCAGCATCCGCTTGCCGGAGTCACTCTCAGGTGCGTATTTGTCTGACTGGAAGACGACGTCGTTGCCGACCGTGTAGGCGTGTGCCTGGACGGAACGCGCCGACTCGGTGGCCTTGCCGTCGGTGTGGACCCGAACGTCGCTGAAGTCAGCGCCGAGGCGGGACTCCATGAAACCGCGGGTGTCGCGATCAAGCGGTGACCCGCCCCCGGAGCCGACGACGTCCTTGACTGGCGACGGCTCCTGCTCCTCGAGTGCGGCAGTGAC
>DATEHI010000151.1:0-39279 GCA_035279665.1 Candidatus Dormiibacterota bacterium
GGTAGGTTTCGAGGACGTCATCGGCCTTACGCATGGTCCTCAACTCCTGGGGTCAGGATTTTCGCAAGATGGGCCAGGGCGCGATGCTGGAGGGCTTTGATCGAGCCTAGGTTCTTGCCCATCAACTTGCTCGTCTCCTCAAGGTCGAGGCCCAGCACCAATCTGTTCAGCACCACGGTTCGCTGATCCTCCGTGAGTTGAGCCAGGGCATCGGAAATCTCGTCGAGCCGAATCCGATGATCGATGGCGTCCAGCGGATCGGCGACGCCGGTCGACGGGATGTCGCTGGTTTGCCACTCGGGATGGCGGTACTGAGTCCGGAACCGATCCATGACCTTGGCGTGTGCGATCTTGAGGAGCCATCCGATGAACTCGCCCTCTGTCCGGCCACGAAAACGTCGGATGGCCTGCAGTGCGGCGAGGTAAACGTCCTGGAGGAGATCCTCAGCCGCGGCTTGCTCGCCAACTCGCGCCAGGAGGTAACCAAAGACTCGCCGGTACGTAGCATCGTAGAGTTCGGCAAAGGCGTGCGGATCTTGCCGGCGAGCCCGGTCGAGCCATTCGACATAGCGCGAGGCAGGGTTTTCATCTGGCAATGCGTTCGACACTTAGAGAGTCGTCACACCCACCCTCGTAGATACGGCCCGAACGAAACGGTCACGACCTTTTAACGCGCCGGTGGCCCGGACGCTGCGGGTCCAACTCAACCAGAATCGGGCGTATCCCAGCAGGCAGCGCCTACGACTCAACAGGCATGAACCTTTTGAAGCGCGCGACGCTCGTAACGTTCGTTGCCGGTTCGGGCCTCCTCATAGCCACGACCGGTGCGGCGGCGGCGACAACGACGACTGCTGATGGCATCGGCCAGCACGGCGTTCTCGGCGATACCCAAAACGACCAGACCGGCGACCAGGGCGCCAAGCAGAACGACCAGGCCGGCGAGCAGGGCCAGACGCAAAACGAGCAGACCGGCGACCAGGGCCAGACGCAAACCGGCCAGACTGGTGACCAGGGCGCCAATCAGAACGACCAGACCGGCGAGCAGGGCCAGACGCAAAACGGCCAGTCCGGCGATCAGGGCCGCTCGGGCGAATAAGCCCAGTCCAAACTCGAAGACGGTTATGGAGGCCGCCTCGTCAGGCGGCCTCCATCGTGTCTGCGTATCGGAGTCTTACGGCAGCAGGTGCAGCGGACCACCTTTGAGGCCAACCGCCACCGTGACCGTGTCCACCGCCACCGTGTTGGCGCCCGTCACGTATTGCATGCTCCACCAGTCGTTGCCGGGCGCGGGATTGTAGTTACCTGGCACTGGGATTTCGACGTGGATCCACTGGCTGTTGGCCGAGATGCCGCGGGACGTATCGGTGGCGACGAAGGTCGCCGTGGTATTTCCGCCAGCGGCACTCGAGATGACGGTGTAGCTGCCTCTTCCCAGGTTCGAGCGCTGCACGCCCAGGTTGTAGACGTTGACGCCACCCGGGAAGACGTTATTGCCGTTGGGATCGTTGATATTGATTCGCACGAAGCCGGTGGTGCTGGCGATGTCACCGGGGTCCCAAAGATCGACGCTGACCGTCAGCCCAGCATAGTCCGGGGTGAGCCGGAACAGCTGCATCGAGAAGCTCCCGCCTGGGCCAGCATCAAACGGGGTGAAGAAGGACATGTCGTCCCAGGCTGAGACGGCGCAGGTTGGGCAGGTGCTGAGGTTTGGGTTGACTGCGCGCACCGCATACGCCTTGTGCCCGGTCTGGGGGCCATTGGCCAGGGTGCCATTGTGGTCCAGCGCATCCACCCGCAGCCGGTACTCGCCAGGCTGGAGAACCCCGCCGACCAGGTAGGCGTTGGGGAACGTCTGCAGCGAAACGAGCTGGTTGTCGGAACCGCCAAGGTAGGTGGCGACGTCCACCCAGTTGTGGTAGATGAGCATATTGGACGGTGCCGCGCCCGTGTAGAGCTGCGTGACCGTCTGGTTGATGGTCGGTCCGCCCATCGCCTTGTACTGATTGGCCGGCTGGTTCCAGTTGCGGGCGTCGATTGGGTAGACGGTCATCTGCGTGATCATCTGGTCACTCGCCCGGATGAACACGTTGTTGACGCGGAACAGCGTGTAGCGCATGGCGGTGTAGCGCGTCGGGTCGTTGGGATCGAACGGGCCTCCGTCGTCCTCGTGGAACCACTGGTTTCCTCCGACCGAGCAGGTCCGTGCCGCCGGGTTGGAGTTGTTGTTGTCGCAGAAGTTTGCGCTGCCGCCGGTCCCATCCGGCGCAAAGGCGGCGTTGTAGACCTGGACTTTGCCACCCGAGCCCCCGTTCGGAATGGTAATCCGGTAGTTATAGCCGCCCAGGTCCCGCAGGGTGGCGTAGCGCGGCTCCGAGCCGTTGCTGAAGCTGATCTGGTGTTTGTCGTCCGACACTCCATAGCCACCGCCCAAAGGGTCCGGCGTGTAGGCATCACCCTGGCTGCGGTCGGTGGACCAGCCTTCCTCGCGCATGAAGGCGAACCGGGTACGACCCAGGTCGCCGAGGCCCGAGCCGATCTGGCTGCCCGGCTGGCCCAGGGAGATGGGCGGGAGGTAGGCAGCGACCGCGGTCCGTGCCACCTGGTAGGTCGAGAATCCAAAGAGTTGCATGAAGAACACCGGCGCGTTGCGCGCCACCGTCACCCGCAGCTGGTTCGGGTGGCCGGGAACCACCGCCGGGGTCACCCTGACGGCATTGGCGGCATCGGCTGGATCGAACGCGTTCCGCTTGGCCTCGTCCACGGCGCGGTCCGTGGCATCGTTGCGTGAGCCGACGGGGACTGCCGTCGCCGGGGCGAACTGGTCGGGCATGAAGACGACGCCCGACAGCGCGGCGGCTGCCGCCGCGCGTTCGGCGGCGATGCTGTACATGTAGCCCACCGCCAGGTCGACGGCGATGCCGACGCCACCGATCAGCAGCGTGCCTGTCAGCGCGAGCAAGACGATGGCCTGCCCGCCCTGCTTCTTCAGGCGCCGCAGGACGCCCGCCGACTCCTTGTGTCGCTGAGCTGTTTGTTTCATATGAGTAATGGGGCCGCCTTCATGACTGCGTAATCCTGGAGCTGCATGTTGCTGGGGAAAATCCCGGCCGGGGGCGTGTACGTCCAGAGGATCCGGACGCCGATCGAGGTCTCGTTGGGCGGCGTCTGCTGGCGGTTCTGCACGGGAAACGTCTGGGTGCCCGGAGAAACTCCGCCCCCTGCCGAGATGAAGTACTGGTCGAGGGGGTCGCCAGGCGTATAGCTGCCATCGGCGCGCGTCGGGGCGTAGATATCGATTTCGGTTGGGGTCGCTGCCGTCAGGCCTTTCGCCACCGCGAGGACGTTGCGGACGATCTGGTTGTCCACCACCGCGGTGGTGAGGCCGGTGGTCTGCGACCCGCCGATCTCCGCAGCCAGGCGCGCACCCTGGCGGACGCCGTAGCCGGCAGTGATCTTGTCGGAGATCATGACGCTGGCATCGAAGCCACCCATCAGAAGAAAGACAAGCACGGGGATGACCACCGCCATCTCGGCCAGCGACTGGCCGCGCTTACGGTGCATGGGGTTGCGTGAAAGGACCTTCATATCAGTAGCTCTGTGGCTCAATCCGGACCCAGGACACGGCCGTCGTCCTCAGCGGCCCGAGGGGGGCGAAGAACCCGGCTTTCCAGGTGTAGGTGTAGTTGACCGTGACGCCGATGAAGTCGCTGGTGCCGTTCCCTACGTCGCGGCCGGAGGCCGGCCACGGGATGGAGTTGAGCGGCGTCCCGTCCAGCTTGTACTTGTTGGTTTTCGCGATATTTTGGGTCAGGTTGCCACTCGCGTCTGCGTCGAGCTTGTAGATGTCAACCTCGTCGACCGTGAACAGCTGGGTTCCGCTAACCGTGTTGCGAATCGTGGTCACCACCTGGCTGTCGGTATTGGCAACATTGCCGAGCGTGGCGGCGACCCGCGACCCTTCTGCGGAGGAGTAGCGGGCCGTGCCGACGCTGAACATCAGCAGCGCGCCGTCGAGCACGCCCATGATCAGCACCAGCAGGACCGGGACCACGAGCGCGAACTCGGTCATCGTTTGACCGCGAGTGCGCGTGCGCTTCTCTGAAGTCCTTTCGGCTTCCATAAGACTGCAACGCAAGTCTCCCGGTCGCCATTCGCGAACGCAAGGATGCGCACGGGTTTGTGCCAGGTCCGAGAAGCGTCCGCGAAGGCGCGGTACGGAGACGTCGACCGGGTTACAATCGGCCCCAGCTTGAACGTGTCCAGGCCGTTGCAACGGCTTCATCCGGCCGTCATTCTTGTCGGGTTCATATCGGCCTGCAGTTCCCCCGTCACTGGCACCAGTTCAGCCACGAACTCGCCCTCCCTTTCGCCGACGCCCGCGCCGGCTTCGGGCTATCGGGTGATTTTCACGGCCTCCACGCCCAGCGCGAGCGAGATCGTTCTCTATGACTCCGCCAGCAACACGCCCCAGCAGCTCGTGGCGCTGGGCGCGGGGGCTCCCCCGGAAGCCCGCTTTGTCTCACCCCAGAAGCTCGCCTACCTGGACAACTCGAGCCCAGGATCGACCAAAATCATCAGCCTCGAGCTCGGCACGCGCACGAAATCGACCGAGGCGACCGTCAGCGGATACGTTCCGGCCTTCGCCTACAGCCACGATGGCGCGATGCTCGCCTATCTCCTGCACGACAACGCGGGCAAACCGTCGTTGCATGTCCGTCGCGGGGGACAGGAAAACACCCTCAACCTCAACCCGATCCCGGGTCGGGGCACGGGCCGCGATGACGAAGTGCGGCTGGAGTATGCGCCCGACGACAAATACCTGCTGATGGTCGACACGTTCGTCGGCAACCAGGGCCAGGCGCCCGAGACCGGCCAGTTCCTCGTCCTGCGAGCCGCCGACAACACAGTCGCCTTCGTGCCGCCGTCGGGGATCAGCGCCAACGCCACGATGGCGACCTGGGCGCGGCACACCGATCGCCTGTATTACCGCGACGCGCTTGGCGTGCGCACCTGGGATGCCGGTGTTGCGAGCGTGGGTACTTTGGTCACCGCTCTCCATTGGTACGACCCCGCCGCGTCAGCCGATGATCGCTGGCTGGCCTATACCAGTATCGACAACCGCAGTGTCCCGCACGTCCAGCTCTACGACCTGCAAAGCAATCAGACGGTCGCCACTACGGCGGCGGCCCGCTCGCATCCGATCTTCATCACGGGCGATACGCTCTGGTACCTCGAGGAGCAGGCGTGCTCGAGCGAGTGCCTGGGTGGGCCATCGCAGACCTCTGGAAAAGTGCTCGCCTACAGTCTCGGGACCAAGAGCGAGACTGCCCTACCCTTCAGCGACGTGCACAACCTATCGCAGCTGTCGGTTTCGTCGAGTTAGCCGATCCAATTCCCCTCGGTGGCGGGCAAGCGTGGGGCCGTCAGGACGCCATCAGCTGGCGCAGCACCATCGGCAGAACCCCGCCGTGGCGCAGGTACTCGACGTCGGTTTGGTTGTCGAGCCGGCAGACCACATTGAACCGTTGCCGGGCACCCGAGTCGCCGGCGGCCTCGACCTCGATGCGCTGCCCTGGCTTCAGCCCGGCAGCCAGCCCCAGGATCGTAAAGGCCTCTTTTCCGCTCAGGCCCAGCGACTGCAGTGATTCGCCTGGCAGGAACTCGAGGGGCAAAATGCCCATCCCAACCAGGTTGCTGCGGTGGATGCGCTCGAAGCTTTCGGCGATCACCGCGCGGATGCCAAGCAGGAGCGGACCTTTGGCCGCCCAATCGCGCGAGCTGCCTGATCCGTACTCTTTGCCGGCGAACGCGATCAGGGGCACGCCCTCGGCGCGGTAGCGCTCCGCCGCGTCGAAAATCGTCATCTCCTGCGCGTCGGGGAGGTGCGTCGTCCAGTAGCCCTCGCGCGACGTGAGCAGATTATGCAGCCGGATGTTGCCGAAGGTGCCGCGCACGAGGACCTCGTGGTTGCCACGCCGGGCCCCGTAACTGTTGAACTCGCTGCGCTCGACCCCATGCTCGACCAGGTAACGGCCGGCCGGGCTGTCGGGGGGGATGCTCCCGGCGGGCGAGATGTGGTCGGTCGTGATCGAGTTGCCCAGGATGACGAGCGCGCGTGCCCCGACGATATCGGTCAAGGGCAAGGGCTTAGTGGTGATGCCGTCGAAGAAAGGAGGCTCGCGCACGTAGGTCGAGGTCGGATCCCACTCGTAGGAGGGTCCGGTCGGTGCCGCCATGCGTTGCCAGTTCTCATCGCCGTCGAAGATGCGCGCGTATTCTCGGGTGTACATCTCGACCTTGAGTGAGGTCCGGATCGCATCGTTGACCTCCTCGGCGGAGGGCCACAGCTCTCGCAGGAAGACGTCCTTTCCCTTCGTGTCGGTTCCCAGCGGGTCGCTCGCCAGGTTGCGACGGATGTCCCCGGCGAGCGCATAGGCGACGACCAGCGGGGGCGAGGCGAGATAGCTGGCGCGCACCAGCGGATGGATGCGGCCCTCGAAGTTGCGGTTGCCGCTGAGGACGGCGACCACGTTGAGCTTTTCCTTCTCGACGGCGGCCTCGACCTCCGCACTGGCCAGCGGACCGCTATTGCCGATGCAGGTCGTGCAGCCGTAGCCGACCAGGTAGAAGCCGAGCTGCTCCAGGTAGGGCATCAGGCCGGCTGCCTTGAGATAGTCGGTGACGACGCGCGATCCCGGGGCCAGGCTGGTCTTGACCGTGGGCGAGACGCGCAGCCCGCGCTCGACGGCGCGCTTGGCCAGCAGTCCCGCGGCCACCATCACCGAGGGGTTCGAGGTGTTGGTGCAGCTGGTGATGGCCGCGATCACGACGGAGCCATTGCGCACCTGTTGTGCGGGACGGGCTTTGACGGCGGTGGCGTGCTGATGCTCGCCCACGGCGTCCGCGACACCGCCCTCGTTGTCGAAGCGGGCCACCTCATTGTTGGCCGGGTGATCGTCCATCGCGAAGGCGGTCTTGAAACTCTGCCAGACATTGGGGAGTGCCACCCGATCCTGGGGCCGCTTCGGTCCGGCGACGCTTGGCTCGATGGCGTCGAGATCGAGCTCGAGGAGCTCGTCAAAGACGGGCGTCGCGGACTGGTCGGTGCGGAACATGCCCTGCTCGCGCGTGTAGCGCTCGACGAGGTCGATCAACTGGCGATCCCGCCCCGTCGTCTCCAGGTAGCGCAACGTCTGCTGATCGACGGGGAAGAGGGAGGCGGTGGCGCCGTACTCCGGGCACATGTTGGAGAGGGTCGCGCGGTCAGGCACAGACAGGCTGGAGAGGCCGGCGCCGCAGAACTCGACAAACTTGTTCACCACGCCGTGCTTGCGGAGCATCTCGGTCAGCGTCAGGACCAGGTCGGTCGCGGTTGCACCCGGGCGTAGCGCCCCGGTCATGCGCACACCGATGACCACTGGTGTCGGCAGGTAGGTCGGCTGTCCAAGCAGCGCGGCCTCCGCCTCGATCCCGCCCACGCCCCAGCCGAGCACGCCCAACCCGTTGACCATGGTCGTGTGCGAGTCGGTGCCGAGCAACGTGTCGGGCAGCGCGTAACTCCCCTTCGCGTCCTTTCGCACCTGGACGACGCGGCTCAGCCGCTCCAGGTTGACCTGGTGGCAGATGCCCATCCCGGGCGGGACGACGCTGAAGTTGTGAAACGCCTGCTGGGCCCAGCGCAGGAGGGCATAGCGTTCGCCGTTCCGTTCGTACTCGCGCTCGATGTTGCGGGCATAGGATCCCAGCGACCCGAAGGCATCGACCTGGACCGAATGGTCGATGACGAGGTCGGCCTGGACGAGCGGGTCGATCCGGCCGGCATCCTTGCCGGCACGCTGCATCGCCGATCGCATCGCGGCCAGGTCCAGCACCGCCGGCACGCCGGTGAAATCCTGGAGCAATACCCGAGAGGGGAGATAGGGCAGCTCGGCCCCTGCGGGCGGCCGCTCTGGCCAGCGGGTCAGAGCGCGCAGGCTGGTCTCGTCCACGCGGCCGGCCTCTTCTTCGCGCAGCAGACCCTCCAGCAGGATCTTGACCGTGATCGGAAGCCGGCTCGGGTCGCCGAAGCCCGCCTCCGCGAGCCGACTCAGCGGATAGTAATCAAGCGTCGAGGAGGCGAGTCGTCGTCGCGCGGCAATCATTTCGTCTTGATGCTAACAGCGTCACTCGCGATTTCCGCTGTGAAACTTGCGATGCGCGGCGCGCAGCTGGGGATTCGTCACGTGGGTGTAGATCTGCGTGGTGTTGAGATTCGCGTGCCCCAGCAACTCCTGGACGGCGCGCAAGTCCGCCCCGTTGGAGAGCAGGTCGGTGGCGAAGGAGTGCCGCAGGGTGTGTGGTGTCGCCTTCACGCCCAGCCCGGCCACCCGCACATACTTCTGCACCGCCCGCTCGATGGAGCGGGTCGACATCCGCATGCCGGCACCGCCCGGCGTTTGGTCCACGGCGCCCTTCATCCGGATGAACAGTGGTTTCCAGCGATCGTGGCGCGTCTGCAGGTAGCGGGCCAGCGCATCGCATGCGGCATCGCTGAGGAAGACGACGCGTGGCTTTCGCCCTTTGCCGATGACCCCGAATTCGCGTGTCTTCAGGTTGACGTGGTCCCGATCCAGGCGCGCCAGTTCGGCCAGCCGCAATCCGGTGCTGAAGAAGGTTTCGAGCAGCGCACGATCGCGCAGGCCACGCAAGTCGTTGACATCCGGGGCGGCCAGCAGGCGGCGCAGCTGGTCCGCGTCCAGAAATTTCAGGGAGCGTGAGGCGGCTTTGCCGAGCTCGATCCGGTCTGGCGCCAGCACCTCCAGGCCCTGCAGGGTCCAGTAACGCAGCATCGAACGGAGCGCGATCAGGAAGTACGTCTGGGTGGCCCGTGTCAGGGGACGACCGGTGTGCGCGTTGACGTGGCGGGCGAGCGCGAGCTTGTAGCGGCGGACCACTTCGGTTGTGAGGTCGGGCAGGTCCTTGACCGCCGGCTCCTCCCCGCGGAGCCAGCCGAGCAGGTTATTAAGGTAGTGGTCGTACTGGCGGATCGTCAGCGGGCTAAGGTTGCGATCGATCTCGCACGCCTCGAGGAAGGCGCGCACCCGTTCGGCGAGGGCGCTCGCGACCGGAGGTGCCTGCGTCGGGGACGTGGGGGAGACGGTGGGCACGCTGCTGCGCGAATTCTACGGCTTGGGTCGCGCCTCCCCATCAATTCCCGTTTGACAGCCGCCGTCCGCCTGCCTTAATATCGCGATATATCGTGATAATGCGTCAAGAACAGGAGGATTCTCCCCATGTGGTCACGTCGTGAGTTCCGTTTCGACCAGTTCCGCCGTCAGATGTTCGAGCGAGGCGACCTCAAGTACGTCATCCTCGACCAGCTCAAGGACAAGCCCGCCCACGGGTACGAGCTGATCAAGGCACTCGAAGAGCGCTTCGGCGGCTTCTATGCCCCCAGCCCCGGCGCGGTTTACCCGACGCTGCAGATGCTCGAGGACATGGGGTACGTCAACTCCGTCCAGGAGGACGGCCGCAAGATCTACAGCATTACGGACGCGGGTCGCGCGTTCATGACCGAGCGCCGGCCGCAGGTCGACGAGGTCTTCAGCCGCATGAAGGAGCGCTGGGGCGCCGAGTGGGGCCCGAATGCGCACCGGATGATGCACGACCTGCGCAATGACATGCGCGACCTGGGTCGCTCCGTGGCGACCGAGGCCCGCAACCGCTGGCCGAATCCCGAGCAGCAGCGCCGCATCCGCGACGTCATCGCTCGAGCGAAGGCCGAGATTCAGGCGATTCTCTCCGAGCAACCGGCCGCGAAAGTCTAAGTCACCGATTCCTTTGCCCGGTCCTCCCATGGAGAGAGGGGACTTCTTGTCCCTCCCCCTCTGGGGGAGGGTAGGGTGGGGCGTCGCTAGAGTTCCCCGCGGATGATCCGTCGCCGGATCCATTCCTCGAAGAAGCGCTCTTTGATCACGTAGGCGCCGCTCGGCTCCAGGTCCACGAGCTCCCGATCGATCAGGGTCTGGATGGCGCGCTGCACGGTGGTCGCCGGGCCGAGGTTGGCGTGACGCCGGTAATCCTCGCGGTAAATGTTCCGACCACCCCATTCGACCAGCGCCACGAGGAGGTTGCGCTGCGCCGGAGCCGAGTCGTGCCAGAGCACCGTCATCTGCGCCGCCTCGGCATCGAGCACCCGCGAGATGGCCGTCGAGACCAGCTCTTTCGTGGAGACCGGAAGGAGGGCCACTTCCCAGAGAAAGTGGGCGGCCTCCTGCGTGTCATTGGGATGCGCCCCGGTAAAGTCGATGAGGGCGTAGATGGCGTCCTTCGGCAGCGGCCGCCCGCTGGCCTTGAAGCGCCCCATCAAAAAGCTGGCGAATTCGTCGCGCGGCAGCGGGCCCAGCGGATAAGGGCGGGCCATCTTCAGCAGCGGCGCGCTGCGCTCGTGCACGGCTCGGCGGAGCAACGCCTGGCGCGAACCGAGCAGGGCGTAGGACACATGTTGCTGGTGCTGGATGACGGCGCGCAGCTGCCGCAGCAGCGTGACGCCCAGTTCCATCAGGTCCTGGAACTCGTCGAGGATGACGACGACGCGCTTCTTCTTACCCTCGCGGGCGATGACCTCGGGCTCTTGAAAAATCTGCTCGAGGAGCGCATCGAGGTTGGGGATGCCGGCGCTGCCGGCCTCGAACGACAGCGACGCCTTTCCATCGCTGTCGAGGGTCAACGTCGGCCGGACGCGAAACGCCTTCAGGTGCTGGACGACCCAGTCTTCGGCGCGCTGCGCCGGGTTCTTGAACGCATCCAGGTAAGCGGACGCAAGGCGGTCCGCCAGCCGGGCGCGAGAGGGGACCAGCATGCAGTCCAGGTAGGCGACCGGGATGCCGCCCGCCTCCAGCCGTCGCTTCACCTCCAGGATGAGCGAGGTCTTGCCGAAGCGGCGGGGCGCCTCGATCAGGATGTTCTGCCCGCCGCGGAGTTCGCGTTCGAGCACCAGCAGGTCGGCCTCCCGGTCGGTGAAGGCGTCGCCGGAGACGATCCGACCGAAGCGAAACGGGTTGGTAGCCGAGGTGGCGGCTTTTACGCGGGCTGGCATTACGCGAGTTAGTATAACTTCGTTGCGCGGACTTGCGTACTATGGTCGAGGCACAGGGGACGGTCGTGGCACGAACGTATCGTGTTCTTCGGCTCGAAACTGTACTTGTTTAAGGGCCTCACCCAGACCGCGGCTGCGAACATCCGGCTTACGACAAGCTGCTGGCAACCTTCAAGACAATCTGACGCGCTTCGGTCATCGAGGATCGCCAGGTCGAGCTGGTCCAGGCTAAAAGTTAAGGACGAAGACGGGAGCGGCCGCCGCCAGGACCGCGACCGCCTGCAATCCGAGGACGAGTAGCGCCGGTCGCGGAGCTCGCGGTAACCACCTGAGCGCGAAGGCCGCGATCAGCGGGATTTGTCCCGCCATCAAGAGCTGCCACAGATGGGCTGCGGCCCCCTCGTCGGCCTGACGCGCCACGCCGAAGATCGCGATGTGACTCAGGACCAGGCTGAGGGCGGCGATCGACATCGCCAGCGGGATCAGAGCCGTCGGTCGCTTGAGCGTTGCGCCCATCCCTTCTTTAGGCCGCGGGCTTCAACGGCCGGCGGGCGGCGAGCGCATAGCCCGGTAGGATGCTCGTCCAGTCCACGCCCTGGTTGCGAGCGCGAAAGTAGGCCAGCGCAAATCGGTCGCAGGCGGTTTCAGCGGCGCCCTTTCCGCCGCGGACCTCGCGCAAATACCAGTGATAGAACTCGTGGCAATAGAGGAAGCGCAGCACCTCGCGCCGGGTGCGGAATCGGATGGTTCGACTGAACCACCGAAAGGCGATACGCCGCCCTGGCTGGCGCCGGGCCCGGTAGTAGACCTTCTCGTCCCACGGACGAAAGGGTTCGGGCACCTGGAGCTCGATCAGCCGGTCGTCGTACCAGCAGAAGGCCGCGAGGTGGGGCGCCTGCCGGTAGCGGAGGGGCCGGGCGCTGATGCCATAGCCACTCGGCGGGGGTAGGTCCCGGAGCCAGCGCCGGAGCGTGTCGGCATCCACGCCGGTGACGCGGGAGCGGAGCGGGGTCGCGCTCCAGGCACGGACAAGAGGGGAGAGGGCCATCGCAATTAGCTTAAAAGCAACGTGGCCAACCCGCGCGCACCCGGGTCGTTGTTACACCATTTGTAAGGTTTCGCCGCTCGCTCGCCACAGGCTGTGGCCAGGCCTTCGACGAAACCGCAGCCTTGCCGCTACAGACTGGGGACTGGTGGAAACGGCTCCCCTGAGCGAACTCGATCTGGCGCGTCTCAAAGCCAGGCAAGCCTCGCGTCCAACAGTCAAGCCACTGGCGGCCGGTTGGCGCCGGCCGTTACCCAGCTGGCGCGACACCCTCGGTTGGAGCGGCATCGCCCTGACGCGCGAGGTGAAAATCTGGCACACCGCCCTGCCCGCGCTGGTCCGCGGCGACATCGTCTTCAGCCTGATGCTCTGGGTCGCGGTCTTCAGCGTGGCGGCGGCCGTGGTCGCCGTCCCCAGCATCCCGATTTCCGTGCGCTACGCGGCCGGGTTGGCTGCGGTCGCCTACCTCTTTCTGTCGGTGGAATTGATCCGCATCCGCCGGCCGGTCCCCGGGCGCCTGGTGCTTCTGGGGGTGGCCGACCTCGCGGTCGTCATGGCGCTCGGCGCGCTGTCGGTCGCCTACGTGCCGTACGCGCACGTGCTGCTCTTCTTCGGGGCGGCGCGTCTCGCAGCGCGTTTCCGCGATCCGCGGATCCTCGCGGCCGGCCTTGTGCTGCTGTGGCCGTTCGAGTCCAGCGGTCACTCCGCGCCCCTGGCGATCCTGATGGATGTCTTCCTGGTGTTGATGACCATGTGGCTCGTGGTGTACCTGACGACTGCCGCCGATCGGGCGCAGGCGGGGATCGCGCGACAAGGTGCGCTGGCCGCGGTAACCTCGGGACTGGCGCGGGCGCGCGATGAGGACGGACTCTTCGCCGAGCTGGCCGGCCAGGCGCCGGCGCTGGCGCCCGGATGCGCCTGGGCGTTCTGGGTCAAGGATGCGAGCGGCGACGAATTCCGCGCGGTGCGCTGGGCCGGATTGAACGACGGCGAGCTACCCGGGTTCACCTTTACCCCAACGCTGGGCGGCGACCCCGGCCAGCCGGTGCTCATCCACGGCCCGCTGCCGGGTACGAGTTTTGGGGACTGCACGCTGATCCAGCCGACCAGCGGCCAGGACGGCCTCAACGGCCTCATCACCGTCGCCGGCCACGCGCGCGCGCTGGACGCACCGACGCAGCGGCTAATCCGCGCCGTCGGTGACGAAATGGGCGCAACCTTGGTGCGGCTGCAGACCCGCAATGAGGAGCGCCAGCAGGCGGAGGCGATGGAGCAGGCGAACCGGCTGGCGGGCCTCGCGGCGCCGCACGCGGCGGACCAGCGGGCGGCGCTGACGGCGCTCCGCTCCGGCATGGCGGACGTGTTGCGCTCCGAGAGCCTGCACCTCGAATGGGTGAACGGCGACCGCATGCGCCTGATCGTGGCCGAGGGCGACCCGCTGGAGGACCACGCGCCCATCTGGTTGCCGCTGGCGGGCACCCGCACCGCGGAGGCACTGCTCGAGGGCCGCGCCCTGCGCGAGCCGCTGGCGGGCCGGCGGCCGGAAGATCTCTTCGGCGTCCCGGCCGGGCTGCGCCATATTGCGGTCGCACCGATGCACTGCGGAGACGTCGAGGGAACCCTGCAACTGGCACGCCGGCTACCGCGGCCCTACGCCGCCAGCGAGGTGCTCGTCCTACAGCTGCTCGCGGAGCGGCTCGCCGTCCTGTTCGCGGCCGCCCTGCCGGCCGCCAGCGTCGTAAATTCCACGACGGGGGGAGTCCAGTGATCAAGCAAACCGTACGGGCGGCGAGCGAGACCGACGGGCTGGTCAGCGACATGCGCCAGCTGGCCCAGACAGTGGTGCCGGGGCAGACGATCGACGATCCGGCCTACCTGGAGCGGATGATCAGCGCCCGCATCGCGACGTTCTTAATGGTGCTCCTGGTCGGGATCATTTTCGCCACCTCGGCGCTGCCCGATGTCGGGCCGAGCCTGGCGAAGGTCATCCAGGCGCATCTCTAGCCAATCGCGGGGCTCGGGGCCCGCCTGTCGCTGACGGGCAGGCGTGGTCGACGTCGTCCCTCCTGCGTACGTCGGAGAAGATTGAATTTATGACGTTGATTCGATCGGGAATCCGCTGACCATCGGGCTACCGGGACTCCGGTTTCCACGTGTCCCCCAGCACGCGGGTCGGACCCGCGAAGTGCTCGGCGATGACGGCGCGGACGGCTTGCGCAATGGGTGGCCGGAAATCCAGCCGGGGGAGCTGGTCCAGCGACACCCATTGCCAGCCGGCGAGCACGGGATCGCGGGAGTCGAGCACGGGTGCGGCTCCCTCCCCCATCTCGGCTTGAAAAATGAGGTTCACCACGTGGCGGTCCGGCGCCAGGCTCTCGCAAACGAGCACCAGCGGCCCGACCCGTGCCTCCAGGCCGAGCTCTTCCTTGAGCTCGCGGCGCAGGGCCGCATCGAGCGTCTCGTGACCCTCGAGCCGGCCGCCCGGCAGCACCCAGTAGCGCTGGCCCCGTTTGCGATGTTCGACCAGGAGAATCTGGTTCTGGCGAACGATGATGGCCGCGACTCGCAGCTGCGGCGTGACCGGGTTAAAGGCCTGCACCAGGGACGCCAGGCTGACCAGCGATGTGCTCATCGTAGTTCAGGCGCTGCTCCCTACTCGCGCGGCAGCTGCAGCGACTGCCCGGGCGTGAGCAGCGGCGTTTGGAGCCGGTTGGCCAGCAGGATGGCCTCGACGTGGGGCCGCGGATCGCCTGAGTAGTGTGCGGCGGCGATGCTCCAGACCGTGTCACCCGGCGCCACGACCACCCGGTCGACCGCCTGTGGTCCACTGCCATAGGCGAGCCGGCCGGTGGCCAGCAGCAGCGCGGCGGCCAGGACCGCAATGCGCCCCCAGCCACGGCGGCGCTGGGGTCGTGGGTAGGCGTGTCGGGCACCGTCCTGCACGAACATGTGTTCGTTGAAGACGCTAGCACGAACAGACGTTCGCGTCAATCCCCCATCCGAACAAGTGTTTGCAATGGGCGAACGGATGTGCTAGGATGCCCCCGATTTGGAGATTCTCCGACGGTCGTCGGACACCCCATTTGCTGCGAAATCCACCGATGCCGACCCGAAAATTTCTGTGCTACCATGCTGTGATCGCGGTCTGAACCCCTCCTCTCCCCCCACCCTTCACGCGCCGCTTGGGGCGGCGCTGGGTGCGAGATGATCGGCTCTTGGCCGTCGACATCGGCGCAAAAGGGAGGGGACGTTATGCCGGAGCCGTTGACCAGCAGGCAGCGGGAGATTCTGGAGTACCTCAGGTTTCGACAGAAAATCCGCAGCTACCCACCGACCGTTCGCGAAATCGGCGAAGCGGTCGGCCTCTCCTCTAGCTCGACGGTCCAGAATCACCTCAACACGCTGGAGCGCAAGGGCTACATCCGGCGGGATCCGACCAAGTCGCGCACGATCGAAGTCGTCGATATCGACGAAATGCAGGCCAAGCTCAGCAAGGTGGTCGCCGTGCCCCTCATCGGGCGGGTCGCCGCCGGCCAGCCGATCCTCGCCGAGGAAAACGTCGAAGACCACCTGGTGCTCAGCCAGGAACTCGTCGGCTCGGATAATGCCTTCGCCCTCGAGGTGCACGGCGACAGCATGAAAGACGTCGGCATCCTCTCTGGCGACTACGTCGTCGTACGCCCCGGTAAGGATGCGCCGAACGGCAGCATCGTCGTCGCCCGGCTGGAAGACGACCAGACCAACGAGTCCACCGCTACCGTCAAGCGGCTCTTCCGCGAGGCCAACCGGGTGCGACTGCAACCGGAGAACGCGGCTTACGAGCCGATCTATAGCACGGCTGCCCAGCTCGAAGGCCAGGTCGTCGCGGTCGTCCGACTGCTGCGCTAAGCCAGCCGGTTAGGCGCTGCGGTTCACGCTCGGCACGCGGAAGCGCTCAAACCTCGGCAGCAGTCGCCGCGGTACGGTGCCCTGCATCAGCACTCCGTCGCCGCGGTAGTCGACCGTATCGACGTTGCCATGGGCGTGGAATTCCGCTTGCCGCGCATTCTCGGTATAGGGCAGCAGGACCTCGATCGCGATCATCTCGCCGGGCAGGGCCTGGGCGATCGCGCGGCCCAGCGGTGCCAATCCGGTTTTGCGGAGGGCGGAAATCGGCACCACGGCGAGGTACTCAGACCAGTCGTCGGCCAGCAGTTGCTCCACGGCTGAGGCGCTCAACTGATCCACCTTGTTGAGGGCGAGGACCTTTGGCTTCTCGAGCGCCCCGAGGTCCTGGAGCGTTTCGTGCACCGCCTCCATCTGGTCGCGCCCGTTGTAGCGTGTCGCATCGAGCACGTGGAGCAGGAGGTCGGCTTGCTGCACTTCTTCGAGGGTCGCCTTGAAGGCGGCCACCAGGTCGGTGGGTAATTTCTGGATGAAACCGACGGTGTCGGTAAAGAGCACCTCCCGCCGGTTGGGCAGTCGCACCAGGCGGGTCGTCGGATCGAGGGTCACGAACAGGGCATCCTCCACCTGGACCTGCGCGTGGGTCAGCGAGTGGAGCAACGTCGATTTACCGCTGTTCGTGTACCCGACGATGGCGACCACCGGGTAGGCGCTGCGCCGGCGTCCTTCGCGACGTAGCCCGCGCTGCTTGCGGATCTCTTTGATCTCGCGGTCGAGCTCGCGGATCCGGTGGCGAATCCGCCGCCGGTCGCTCTCGAGTTTCTGCTCGCCAGGGCCCCGGGTGCCGACGCCGGCGCCCAGGCCGGAGAGGTCGCGACCCCCCTGCAGGCGCGGCAACAGATGATGTAGCTGCGCCGCCTCGACCTGCAGCCGGCCCTCCTTGGTGCGCGCTCGCTGGGCGAAGATGTCGAGGATCAACTCGGTGCGGTCGATCACCTTGACGTCGAGCTTTTTCTCCAGGTTGCGCTGCTGGCGCGGGGAGAGCTCTTCGTTGAAGACCAACAGGTCGAATCCGGCCTCGTGCTTGAGCGCGTGCAGCGCCTCGACCTTGCCCTTGCCGATGAAGAGCGCGGGGTCGGGCTTTTGCCGCCGCTGGGTATCGGTGCCGACCACAACCACACCGGCCGTCTTCGCCAGCTCGCCCAGCTCGAGCATCTGCTCTTCGACGGCGACCAGCCCCTGGTCCTCGTAATCGAGCGACATCAGATAGGCACGCTCGTGCCTGCCATTGGAATTCCGGATCAACTCGCCTCTGCCGTCATGATACCGGCGCCCAGCCGCTCGATCGCAAGCTGCGGATCCGCTGGAATCCAGGTGACCCGCGGGTCGGCGCGGAACCAGGTCAACTGGCGGCGGGCGTACTGGCGCACCTGGCGCACGGTCGACGCGTGTGCCGTCTCGAGCGTGAGCCCGCCGTCGATGTAGGCGGTCAGCTCCGGGTACCCATGACCGAGCCGCCGTTGGTCGGCGGTCGGGAAGTCACGACGAATGCGGCGGACTTCGTCGATCCATCCCTGGTCGATCATGCGCTGCTGGCGCGCCTCGATCCGCTGGTCGATCTCCGCGAGCGGTACGTCCAGGCCGAGGACAGTCGTCGACCACCGCGGAGGATTCGATGCGCGCGCCTCGCTCGGCGCCCGGCCGGTCACGGCGTGAATCTCGAGCGCGCGAATCATTCGGCGCGGATTGCGGTGTGCGCGGTCGGCGGCGGCGGGATCGATCCGCCGGAGCTCGGCATCGAGGGCGTCCGGGCCCTCCTCCTCGAGACGCTGCTCGAGCGCGCCCCGAATGGACGGGTCCGGTGGCGCGTCGCCCAGGTTCCAGCCGTCGATGAGGGCACGAAGATAGAGGCCGGTTCCGCCCTGCAGCACCGGCAGATGTCCCCGAGCCGTGATCTCCGAGATGGCCCGGAGCGCCACGCGCTGGTAGTCGGCGACCGTAAACGGCTGATCGGGATCGACGATGTCGACGCCATGCATGGCAATCCCGCGCAGCTCGGCCCGGGTCGGTTTGTTGGTACCGATGTCGCAGTGACGGAACACCTGGCGCGAGTCCATCGAGACCAGCTCGCCGTTGAGACGTTCGGCCACGCGGATCGCCAGCTCGGTCTTGCCGCTGGCCGTCGGCCCGACGATCGCCACGACGCGCAGACTGGCTAGGGCCGTTTGAAAAGCCGCCTCAACTGGTCATCCGGCAGGATCAGCGTCGTCGGCCGCCCGTGCGGGCAACTGATCGGATCTTCGGTGATCGCCAACAAGCTCAGCAGTCGTCTGGCGGATTCGGGCGTCATCGCGTCGCCAAAGCGAACCGCACTATGGCAGGCGAGCAGCGCTGCCGTTTCGCGCAGCCGGCGGTCGGGGGTGCGCTCGCCCAGCAGGTCGGTGAGTAACAGGTCCAGGACACGTTCGACCCGGCCTTCCGGCATGTCGGCCGGCGCGGCCCGGATCCGGATCACGTGGGGCCCGAAACGCTCCCCCTCGAACCCGAGGGTTTGGAGCCACGCTTCGTGCTCCAGGAAGGCCGCCACCTGCCCGGGCGTCAGGTCCAGCACAGGCGGGATCAGCAGGAGCTGGCTCGACGGTTGCTTCTGCTCGAGGCGACGGACGATGCGGTCGAAGAGGACCCGCTCGTGGGCGGCGTGCTGGTCGACGAGAACCACGGCGCCGGGCGCCTCCGCCACCAGGTAACTGCGCAGTAGCTGCCCGATGTACTCGAGTGGCGGCAGGAGCGGCCTTTCAGTCTCCCTCCCCTCGAGCGGCGCGTCGGTGCCAGTCGAGCCTTTGAGACGTTCGGGAGTCGTGGCTGTCTCGCGCAACTCGAGCAGTGGCCCACCGGTCCCGGATTGCAGCACGTAGACAGGGCTCTGGCGCAGCGCGCGGTAGCAGGCGCGCTCGACGACCGCGAAGATGGCGCCCTCATTGCGGAAGCGAACTTCGCGCTTGCTGGGATGGACGTTGACGTCCACCTCGGCGGGATCGACGCGCAGGTCGAGCACCGCCAGCGGGTAACGATCGGGCTCGCGCAGCCCACGGTACGCCTGCTCGACCGCGAAGGCCAGGTTGCGATGCTGGATTCGGCGCCCATTGATGAGGATCACAACGTGCTCACGGCTAGCGCGATGCAGAGCCGGTGGACTGACCAGGCCGCGCACGATTCCATCGTCAACGTCGAGCATTGCGGCGGCAGTCGGCGCATCGTATACGGCGGCGAAGGTGGCGCGCCGATCGCCGTTTCCCGGGGTGTCCAGCGCGCGGCGCCCGTCGACGTCGAACGCGATGCCGATCGATGGGTGCGCCAGTGCCAGCTCAGCGACGAGCCGCAGAATGACGGCGGTCTCGGTCGCCGGTTGTTTGAGAAATTTGAGACGCGCTGGCGTGTTGAAGAACAGCCGGCTGACGCTGACCCGCGTTCCCGCCGGACTCCCGAGCGGAGCCGCGGCGAGCTGCTCGCCAGCTTCGACCAGCACCCGGTATCCCTCTCCCCCATCGCGTGGCCGGCTCACCGCCTCGACCTGCGCCACCGCAGCAATGCTGGCGAGGGCCTCGCCGCGGAATCCCAGCGTCTCGATCGTTCGCAAGTCCTCTAGCGAGTGGAGCTTGCTCGTGGCATGCCGCCGAAAGGCGAGCGCCAGGTCGACGGGGGCGATTCCCATCCCGTCATCGACGACCTCGATCAGGCGCTGGCCGGCACCCTCGATGCGCACCTGGATGCGGGACGCACCAGCATCGATCGCGTTCTCCACCAGCTCCTTGACGACCGCCGCTGGTCGATCGACCACTTCCCCAGCAGCGATCCCGTCGGCGACTGCCGTTGGCAGGATCGTGATGCGTCCCGGCTCGAGGCCGGCCTCAGTGCGTGACATGCTCTCCCTGCCACGCGTAGAGCTTCTCCAGGGCCTCCCGTGGCGAGAGCCGTTCGAGATCGAGCTGCTTGAGCTCGGCGACCACCGGGTGATCCAGCGGCAGACTGAGCTGCGCACTCGCACCCGGCCGTTCGAGCGGACGCTGACCCTCCAGCTCCGCGAGCACCTGACGCGCGCGCACCACCACCTGTTGTGGAATGCCGGCGAGCTGGGCAACATGGATGCCGTAGCTGCGGTCCGCACCCCCCTCGACGACCTGGTGCAGGAAAATAACGCGCTCACCCTCTTCGCGTACCTCCATTCGGAAGTTGCGGAGTGAAGGCAGCCGCTGCGCGAGAGCGGTGAGCTCGTGGTAATGAGTGGCAAACAAGGTCAGGGACCGCAGCTGCGGGGCGTCGTGCAGATACTCGAGGATCGCCTGCGCGATGCTGACGCCGTCGTAGGTGCTGGTACCGCGCCCGACTTCGTCGAAGATCAGCAGGCTGTGGGGCGTCGCGTGGGCGAGGATGTGCGCGGTCTCCACCATCTCGACCATGAAGGTCGACAACCCGCGTGCCAGCTCGTCGTGGGCACCGACTCGGGTGAAGATCCGGTCGCAGAGACCGACCACGGCTCGCGTCGCCGGCACGAAGCTGCCCACCTGCGCCAGCAGTACGATGATGCCGGCCTGCCGCAAGTAGGTCGACTTTCCCGCCATGTTCGGCCCGCTGAGCAGGACGACCGCGCAATCCGGGCTAAGGCGAAGATCGTTTGGCACGAAACGGCCGGGTCCGAGCGCCGCCTCGACCAGCGGGTGACGACCGCCAACGATCTCGATCCCCGGCTCGTCGCGCAAAATCGGTCGCACCCAGTGCTGACGCGCCGCCACGGTGCCGAGCGCGGCGACCGCATCGAGTTGCCCCAGCCAGGCGGCGGTGCCGAGGAGGTCCTTGCCGGCAGTAGTGATGCGCAGGCAGAGCTCGCTGAAGAGCACCTGCTCCCGAGCGACCAGAGCGCTCTTCGCGTTGAGGACCAGCGTCTCCTTCTCCTTGAGCTCGGGTGTGACGTAGCGCTCGCCGTTGACGAGCGTTTGCTTGCGCACGTACTCTCCCGGGATCGGTTCCCGATTCGCGTGGCTGACCTCGATGTAGTAGCCGAAGACCTGGTTGAAGCCCACCTTTAGCGAGCGGATGCCGCTCCGCTGGCGCTCGGTCTGTTCCAGGGCGGCGATCCAGTCGCGGGCGGCCCTGGACCCATCCCGAACACCGTCAAGGTCGGCATCGAACCCGGGCTTGAAGACCCCACCGTCTTTCAAGGTTGCCGGCACCTCGTCCACCAGCGCCCTCGCCAGAAGATCGCGGAGCTCGCCTTCTGATGGTGACGGCGTTGGGCCGATCAGATCGGGCCAGCGGGCCGCGATTTGCCGCACGCCCGGCAAGGCCAGCAGCGCCTTGAGCAGGGCGCGCAAGTCGCGCGGTGTCGCCAGGCCCTGCCCGGTTCGGGCAACAATCCGTTCCAAATCCGGCAGGCCGCGCAGCTCACCCTGCAGCTGGCTGCGGGCCAGTGGATCCTCGACGAGCCGGGTCACCCAGCCGAGCCGCTCATCAAGTGGCTCTCGCGTCCGCAGCGGCTGATCGAGCCAGCGCCGGAGCTCGCGGGCGCCCATGGTTGTGATCGCTTCGCGGACCATGAGGCCAACGAGGTCGTCGCCCGCCGCGCTGCGGTCGCCACTGAGTCCAAGGCTTCGTCGGGTCGGCGGGTCGAGGTGCATGTAGGCGCGTGGATGCTGGGCATGGAGCCGCAGTAGCCCCGCTTCCAATCGCAGGTGCGATCGCTCGGTGTGGCGCAGCAGGGCGTGAGCGGCCGCCAGCGCTTCAGGCCATTCGTCACAACCGAAGGCCGCCAGCGTTTCAACGCCGAGCAGGGTCAGCAGGCGGTCGACGGCCGCGCGAGCATCAAAGTCCTGCGGATCTACCCAGGTGACCGGCGTGATTCCGACCAGCGGGAGCAGACGCGATCGGTCGGCTTCCGCGGCGATCAACTCAGCCGGTCGTAGCCGGGCCAGCTCATCGCGAAGCACGTCGTCGCTCGGCTCGACACGAAGCAACGCAAGCTCGCCGGTGGAGCAGTCCAGCGCCGCGATGCCGTGATAATGCGACCGCAGGCAGACCGCGACTGCGTAGTTGCTGCCGCCGCCATCGAGGTACGCATCCTCGACCACCGTGCCAGGCGTCAATACCCGGACAACCTCGCGCCGCACCAGCCCACGCGTCTCGCCCGCCGACTCGACCTGGTCGCAGAGGGCGACCTTCAGTCCGGCCCGCAGCAACTTTCCGACGTAGCTCTCGTACGCGTGGTAGGGCACGCCGGCCATGGGATAGCGCTGCCCCTTGCCGAGCTCGCGCGACGTCAGCGTGATGCCTAAGATGGGGGCGGCCCGCTCGGCATCTTCGCCGAACGTTTCGTAGAAATCGCCGAGACGAAAGAGCACGATGGCGTCAGGGTGCTCACGCTTGACCGCCTCATACTGCTCGAGGACGGGGACCGGCTTCAGGGGTTGGGCCTAGTTGAGGACCTGGCCTCGCAGCTGCCAGGCGGTGGCGTGCTCGATGGTGACGCGGCGAACGGTGCCAGGCTCGACGCCGAGGGGCGCCGCGCCGATGACCACCCGGTTCTGCCGGTTCCGACCCGTGGCTTCCCCGTTCTCCGCCCGCTCGACCAGCACCTCGACCGTCTTCCCTAGCCAGCGCCGGTTGGCCTCCTCCGCAATCCGTCGTTGCGCCTCGAGCAAAACGTTGATCCGGCGTTTCTTCTCGGGCGGTGCCACATCGTCGGCCTGCCGGGCCGCGGTGGTGCGCGGTCGCGGTGAGAAGCCCTGGATGTGGACCACGTCGAACTTGATCTCCTCGAGCAGGGCCAACGTTGCCTGGAACTGCTCCTCCGTTTCGCCCGGATAGCCGACGATGACATCGGTCGACACCGAGAGGTCAGGGATCACATGGCGGGCGTGCGCGATGATTCCCCGGTACTCCTCCACCGTGTAGCGACGGCGCATCTGCTTGAGGATCGCGTCGTCGCCGGATTGGAACGGCAGATGCAGGTGCTCACACACCCGCGGCAGGTCACGAATGGCAAAGAGCAGGTCGTCGTGCACGTGGCGAGGGTGCGAGGTCAAGAAGCGCACCCGCCAGATGCCCGGTACCCGCTCCACCGCTGCCAGCAGCACCGCGAGTCCGGCCCTGGTCTGCGGATCGCGATAGGAATTGACCGTCTGGCCGAGCAGGGTGACTTCCCGGACGCCCTGGTCGGCAAAGCGGCGCACGTCATCGACGATATCGGCCATCGGGCGGCTGCGCTCGGTGCCCCGGACGAAGGGCACGATGCAGAAGCTGCAGACCTCGTTACAGCCGAAGATCACCGGCACGTAGGCGGTCAGGCCATGCTGCAACACCGCCCCACCGGTTTGCGCCGGGTCGGTTTCGTACTCGCCCTGCATGTCCTCGATGAAGGCCTCGTACTGGCGCATGTCGAACCGGTAGTCGAGGTCGGGGAGCCGCTCGTAGAGGCGGTCCTTTTCCTTGTTGGCCATGCAGCCGGTGATCGCGATGGCTCGACCGGGACGGGCCCGTTTCCACGCCTTGAGCTCACGGAATTTCCCGTAGGCCTTTTGCTCGGCGTTCTGGCGCACCGAGCAGGTAACCAGGATCGCGATGTCCGCCTGGTCCAGCTCGGCGACCGCACTGAAGCCCGCGGCGGTCAAGCCCTGGGAGAGATAGTCCGCGTCCGACTCGTTCATCTGACAGCCGCTCACCCAGAGGTGGAACCGCTGCCCTGAGGGCGGGCGCTTGTGCCCATTGCGACGTGGTCGCGAAAAGGCGTGCGGCTCGAAGGTTAGGGGTGCGCCGGGAACCCGGAGGCGAGGCGGGGCGGCCGATTCAGGCATCGACCGAGTTTAACGGGACTCGACCAGCAGACGGATCCCGGTCCGCTCCTCACCGTCGATGGAGATATCGATGAACGAGGGGATGCAGAC
This sequence comes from Candidatus Dormiibacterota bacterium, assembly GCA_035279665.1. GTDB lineage: Bacteria > Chloroflexota > Dormibacteria > CF-121 > CF-121 > CF-13. Next base: position 23,942 of record DATEHI010000151.1, read on the forward strand.
CAGGTCGAACCCGCCGGCCGCCACATAGCCGCGCGAGATCGCGATCGCTTTCACCGCCTGGTTGATGGCGCCGGCACCGATGGCCTGCACCTCGACCCGGCTCTGGCTGCGGACCACGCCGGCGATCGCCCCGGCGACGGCGACCGGCTTGGAGGTGGCGGAAACCTTCAGGATCTCGATCGCGGCGCGCGCCGTGCGGGGTACACCGGCAGCCGGGCTGGCTGATAGCGTCTTCTCCCCTGTCGAGCCGTTCGCAGGCGATGGCGGTGTGGTGGTTTCCAGAGTGTCCATCTATTCTATCGAGCAATGACCGAACGTTTGATTGCCCCTCGACACCTTAACCCCCATTTAGGGGGTCGTCAAGCTGCTAACCAATGTCAACCTCTCGATCCAGGCGCTCGATCGCGTCCGCCTTGCCCGAAAGGGCATCGATCCGGACCACCACCGAGTTGAACTGGACCGGGCCGTCGGCGACTTTGAAGCGGTATGGAACGCCGGTCAGGAAGCGCTGGAGACTGGCTTCCTTGTCCATTCCGATCACGGAATCCCGGGGGCCGACCATCCCCAGGTCACTGACGAAGGCGGTGCCCCCTGGAAAAACCCGGGTATCGGCGGTGGGAACATGCGTGTGGGTCCCGAACACGAAGCTGGCCCGGCCGTCCAGGTACCAGCCCAGGGCAATTTTCTCGGAGGTCGCCTCCGCGTGGATATCCATCAGGCGGAGCTTGGTCGTCGGCCCCTGGCGCAGCACCTCGTCGGCCGCCTTGAAGGCCGAATCGATGGGCGGCATGAAGAGCTGGCCCTGCACGTTGCCGATCAACACCTGGCCCTTTTCGCCCAGGTCGTGACAGAACCAGCCGCGTCCCGGCGCACCCGAGGGGTAGTTGTGCGGGCGGAGAATCGGACGATGGTCATCGAAGCCGGTCATCATCTCGCGCTGGTCCCAGATGTGATTGCCGGAGGTGAGCACGTCGATCCCCAGGCTGAAGAGGTCATCGGCGATCTTGGGCGTCAGCCCGAAGCCACCCGCCGCGTTCTCACCGTTGGCGACCACCAGGTCGATGGAAAACTCTCGGCGTAGCTGCGGCACCAATTTGGCTACCGCCTCGCGTCCGGGGCGGCCGACGATGTCGCCGATCGCCAGCACGGTCACAACCATTGGCCGATCGTAGCAAGGCGACCGCGATCGAGGCACTCCTCCATGAGCTCCCGAGCTTGACGATTGGCACCACCTTCAACCAGTTTCGGGATGCCGGCCCGGACGACCTCCCGGACGCGCCCGCGATCCGGCTCGGCAATCTGCGGCACTACCTCGAGGAACGGCGTGAGGCCGATGTGGTCGCCGTCGGAGAGGCGGCCGGTTACCAGGGCATGCGCTGGTCGGGCATCGCCTTCACGAGCGAGTTCGACCTACTCCGCTGGGGCGATCCCTATCGGCGGTCGAGCCGCCGCCCCCGACCGTGGAAAGAGCCCTCCGGGACGATCGTCCACGGCGTCCTCGAAGAACTCGGCGCCGAGCGCCGGGTGATCCTGTGGAATACCGTCCCGACCCATCCACATGTGGAAGGGAAGCTGCTGTCAAACCGCCGGCCGACGCGTGACGAGGTTAGCGATGGTCGCGTCTTCGTGGAGCGCCTGGTCGACCTCGTGCATCCGCGCGTCCTGATTGGCGTTGGCCGCATCGCGTGCGCGGCGCTTCCCGAGGCGCAGTACGTGCGCCATCCCGCGCAATCCGGCGCAACCGCGTTCCGAGGCGGGATGCGCGAAATCCTCGCTCAATGACCCCGACTCGCGGCAAAACAAAAGAGGCGGCCCGATGGGGGACGCCTCTTCTAGTTGCCTTACTTGGCGAATTCGATGATGCGGGTTTCGCGGATGACGGTGACTTTGATCTGACCTGGATAGCTGAGCTCGCCTTCGATGCGCTTGGCGATATCGCGGGCTAGGATCTGGGCCCGACTGTCATCGATGGTGTCGGGCTTGACGATGATGCGGATCTCGCGCCCGGCCTGGATGGCGAACGATTTCTCGACGCCTTCGAATGAGTTGGCGATGCTTTCCAGCTTCTCGAGCCGCTTGATGTAGGTGGTCAACGTCTCCCGGCGAGCGCCGGGACGGGCTGCCGAGACGGCGTCGCAGGCGACCGTCAGAATCGCCTCCAGGCTGGTTGGCTCGACGTCCATGTGGTGGGCGGCGACGGCGTTGACCAGCGTTTCCGGCCGGCCGAGCCGCTTGAGGAGCTCTCCGCCGATGATGGCGTGCGACCCCTCGACCTCATGGTCGATCGCCTTGCCGATGTCGTGCAGCAGGCCGGCTTCGCGGGCGAGCGCCACGTCGGCGCCGATCTCGGCCGCCGCCATCGCGCAGAGGAAGGAGACTTCCTTGCTGTGGGTCAGGACGTTCTGGCCGTAGCTGGTCCGAAACGCCAGCGTGCCCAACAGTTTGACCAACTCCGGATGCAGGCCCGTCACGCCGGTCTCGAACATCGCCTGCTCGCCTTCTTCCCGAATCCGGTTCTGGACATCGTTGCGAGCCTTGGTGACCATCTCTTCGATGCGGGCCGGATGGATCCGGCCGTCGACGAGCAGATGGTTGAGCGCGACCCGCGCCACCTCGCGGCGGACCGGGTCGAAACCACTCAGGATGACCGCTTCCGGTGTGTCGTCGATGATCAGGTCGACGCCGGTCGCATGTTCGAGGGCCCGAATGTTGCGGCCCTCGCGACCGATGATGCGGCCCTTCATCTCGTCGCTGGGGATAGCCACCACCGACACCGAGGTCTCCGCGGTCTGCTCGGCGGCAACCCGCTGCATGGCGGTTACCAGGATGTTGCGAGCGCGCTTTTCGCTTTCCTCTTTGACGATCTCCTCGCCTTCGCGAATCTTCTGCGCGATCTCCTGGTTGAGTTCCTTTTCAAGGTTGGTGAGGATCGTCGTCCTCGCTTCGGCCCGCGTCATTCCCGAAATCCGCTCGAGTTCTTTGACCTGCTCAGCAAGAGCGTCATTGACGCGTTCCCTGGTCCTCCCGATCTCCAACTCTTTCGCGGTAATTCCCTGTTCCTTCCGGTCGAGATCTTCGAGCTTCCGATCGATCGATTCTTCTTTCTGCTGGACCCGGCGTTCCGAACGCTGGAGCTCAGCACGTGCGTCGCGTACCTCCTGTTCCAGGCTCAGGCGGATGCGGTGGGCTTCCTCTTTGGCCTCGAGGACCATCTCCTTCATCTGGGTCTCGGCATCCGACAAGAGCTTTTCCCGTTCCGCATTGGAAACGAGATCGCGCTGCCGGTTCTGATTGCCAACCCAGAGGTAGGCGACAAGGGCTCCCACAAGCGCACCCACCACGACACCTGCGACCAGGAGTAATGGACTGGGCATAGTTACACCTCGCTTATGGACTTGTGAAGGTTCTTCGCACCGCGTGTGAACGCGGCGGGACTAGTCGTTAAAGAGCGACAAAATCTTGACTATTTTAGTCGCGAATCTGGGGACTGTCAAACCGGCCGGAGGCCTGCCACTCGTCGCTCAGGAGGTGGCAGACCCGGTAGACCAGACCACCGCTGAAGCCGCGCCGGGCAAGGCGGGGGCCGAGGTAGGCCACCAGAGCCTGAGCATCGGCGAGTCGGCGGCTGGAGACCAGGCTGCGTCCCAGGGCGAGCGCCTGCTCCGCCTCGACGTCGGCGTCGACCGTCTCAAGGGCCGGCCCGACCGTCGCCTCATCGACCCCCTTGGCGCGCAATTCCTGGGCGATCAGCGCGTGCCCCCGGCCCCTGGTCCGGCGTCGCACCAGCGCGTCGGCGTACTCGCGGTCGTTGAGGTAGCCGTCCCCCTCGGCCCGATCGAGCGCGGCGTCCACGGCCGCCTCGACATAGCCCAACCGGAGCAGGCGCTGGCGCAGCGCCGCTCGCGATTGTGGCTGGCGGGCCAGCCGTTTTACCGCCTCGGTGTAGGCAACCTGCGCGCTCTCCGGCTCGCGCGCGCTGGGCCTCGCGCGCCGGCCGCCGGATCTCACACCGGCTGGAGGATCTTCTCCGCGGCCTTCCCCTTCAGCTGCGCGATCAGCTCTTCGCCCAGCTTCGGATTGGCCTTGAGGAAGCCAACGGTCTGCTCACGACCCTGGCCGAGGCGCTGGCCATTGCAAGAGAACCAGGAGCCGGCCTTTTCCACGAGGGTGGCGTCGACCGCCGCATCGAGCACGCTTCCCCAGTAGGAGATCCCCTCGTTATAAAGGATGTCGAACTCGGCCGACCTGAAGGGCGGGGCGACCTTGTTTTTGACCACCTTGACCTTCACCCGGTTGCCGGTGACGTCCAGCCCGTTCTTGATCGAGTCGACCTTGCGGATATCAAGCCGGACCGAGGCGTAGAACTTCAGCGCCCGGCCGCCGGTGGTCACCTCGGGGTTGCCAAACATGATGCCGACCTTCTCGCGCAACTGGTTGATGAAGATCACCGAGGTGCTGGACTTGGAGATGGCGCCGGTCAGCTTGCGCAGGGCCTGCGACATCAAGCGCGCCTGTAGCGCCACATGGCTGTCTCCCATCTCGCCGTCGATCTCCGCCTTCGGCACGAGCGCCGCGACCGAGTCGACGACGATCACGTCCACCGCGCCCGAGCGCACCAGGACGTCGACGATCTCGAGCGCCTGTTCGCCGGTGTCTGGTTGAGAAATCAGCAGGTCTTCGGTCTTGACGCCGATGTGCCCGGCGTAAACCGGGTCCAGGGCGTGTTCGGCATCGATGAAGGCGGCGACGCCCCCGAGCTTCTGGGATTGCGCGATGACGTGGAGCGCCAGCGTCGTCTTACCCGACGACTCCGGGCCGTAGATCTCCACCACTCTTCCGCGCGGGATCCCGCCGACGCCCAGTGCCATATCGAGGGTGAGCGATCCGGTCGGGATCACGTCGATGTTGCGCTGGGCCGCCGCCTCCCCCAACTTCATGATCGCGCCCTTCCCATAGCTGCGCTCGATCTGGCTGAGCGCCGCCGTTAATGCCCGGTCTTTTTCTGACATCTAGACTCCCCTTGCTTCGTGGTCGGACTGGCCCGTCCGCTCCACTCTAATACGGATTTGTGTAACTGTCAACGCTAAAGCTCGGGAGCCCGGACCAGCAGCTCCAGGGCGGCGATCACCGAGCGACGCCGGTTGTCCCAGCGGTCGCCGGCCCATTGAAAACGCGTCGTCGTGGCGACCGCGGCGGCGATCCCGATAAAGGTCAGACCGACCGGTTTGGCACCCTCCGCATCCGGGCCCGCCACCCCGGTGATCGAAACGCCGATGTCGGCCCGCAGTCGCTGCCGAACGCCGCTCGCCATGGCCGCGGCCGTCTCCTCGCTGACGGCGCCGTAGCGGCGCAACGTCGCGTCGGACACGCCCAGTTGCTCGCGCTTCACCCGGTCGGCGTAGCTGATCACCCCACCCAGGAAGTACGCGGAGCTGCCCGGCGCGTCCGTCAAGGCCGCGCCCAGCAGGCCGCCGGTGCAGGACTCCGCCACCGCAATCGACTTGCGGAGCCGGCGAAGCCTCTCCCCTACCTGGTGTGCCAGCGCGAAGATCTCGGGATCGGGTGGCACGGGTCAACGGTAATTGATGAATTGCAGCGGGACTTGCGTCTCGCTCGCTTTGAGGGCCGCGATCACCTGTTGCAGCAGGTCTTTCTCGCGGCTCGACACCCGGATGGTGTCGCCCTGGATGCGCGGCTGCACCTTGGGTGAGACCTGCTTGATCTGCTTGACCAGGCTGCGCGCCAGCTCATCGTCGATGCCCTGCTGCAGCTCGAGCGTCTGCCGCACGTTACCTTTGGCGGCTGTCTCGATCGGGCCGGCCTTGAGGATCTTCAGTGAGAGCTGACGCTTGACCAGCTTGCTCTGCAGCACATCGATCATGGCCTTCAGCTTGAATTCGCTGGGGCCGTTCAGCGTGATCTCGTTCTCACCCAGGTCGATCGACGCGCCGGTGTCCTTGAAGTCGTAGCGGGTCACGATCTCCCGCTGCGCCTGATTTACCGCGTTGACCAGCTCCTGCCGGTCGAACTGCGAGACCACGTCGAAGGAAAAGTCCTGAGCCATTACTTGGGGCCTATGCTAACCCGGCCATTTGACAGCTGTCTGTCGGGATTTCAGTTGAGCTGACAACGGTCACGAGTTGGCATCGTCGAGGTCCCTGACCAGCTCATCCACTTCGAGCAGGTTCATCAGCACCTCGCGTGACTTGCTTCCCTCGTAGGGACCGATCACCCGCTGGTCGGCCAGCTGATCGACGATGCGGGCTGCGCGCGTGTATCCGACATTCAGCTTCCGCTGGAGGAGGGACACCGAGGCGCGGCCTTCTGTGGCGACCACGTGCGCGCCCTTGGCGAAGAGCGGATCGCGCTTCATGCCTTCCTTCACCCAGGAGACCGTCGCCTCCACGTTGAAGATCTCCTCCTGGTACTGCGGCTTTCCCTGTGCCTTCCAGAAGTCGATGATCGCCTTCATCTCCCGGTCCGAGACGAAGACCCCCTGCAGCCGGGTGGCCCGGCCGGCCTCGACCGGCAGGTAGAGCATGTCGCCGCGGCCGAGCAGCTTCTCGGCGCCGGTCTCATCAAGGATGACACGCGAGTCGATACTTGAGCTCACCGCGAAGGCGATCCGCGAGGGGATGTTGGCCTTGATCAAGCCGGTGATGATATCGGCGGATGGCCGCTGGGTCGCGACCAGCAGGTGGATGCCGACGGCGCGCGCCAGCTGGGCGATCCGGCAGATCAGCTCTTCGATCTCGCCCGCGGCCACCATCATCAAGTCCGCGAGCTCGTCGATGACGATCACGATGTAGGGCAGCGGATTCAGTCCCATTTCTGGGGCTCGGCCATTGAAGTCCGCGATGTTGCGCACGGTGTGGCTGGCAAACAGCTTGTAGCGCGTCTCCATCTCGGCGACTGCCCACCGTAAGGCGGAGGTCGCGTGATCCGATTCCGTCACGACCGGCACGAGCAGGTGGGGCATGTCCTGGAACATGGAGAACTCGACGCGTTTGGGGTCGATCAGGATGTACTTCAGTTCCTCGGGTGTCGCCTGGAACAACATGCCGGCGATCAGCGCGTTGATGCAGACACTCTTGCCCGAGCCGGTCGCACCAGCGATCAGGAGGTGCGGCATGCGGGTGAGGTCGCCGACCACGGTATTCCCCGAGACATCGGTGCCAATTGCCAGCGACAACAGGGTCTGGTCGTTCTGGAAGGTCGGCGTCTGGATGATCTCGCGGAGCGTCACCAGGCTGGTTGCCTTGTTGGGGACCTCGATGCCGAGCGCCGGCTTACCCGGGATCGGCGCCTGGATGCGGATGGCGGCGGAGAGCGCGAGCGCCAGGTCATTCTGCAGCGCGGTGATCTTCCGGACAGGGACGCCGTGGCCGGGTTGCAGCTCGTACTGCGTAACCGAGGGGCCGGAGTTGACCCCGATGACGGTCGCCTCGACGTCGAAGCTCGCGAGGGTCGACTCGATCAGCTTGATGTTCGCCTTGATCTCGTCGTGCAGCCGTTCCTTGCGGACCGTTACGGTATCCAGCAAAGTCAGATCGGGCTTGATCCAGACCCGCTGGATCTCATCTTCCGTAAGGGTCGACGCCGCCTCATCGCCGCCGGGGACGACCGTCAACACCGGCTCAGCAACAGCGGCGGTCTTCCGGCGAGGTGTGGGCGCTGGCTCTTCTTCGATCGGCTCTTGCAGGGCCGCCACCGCGGATTCGAGGTCGGGAGATGGAGATGGCGCCGGCGCGACAGGGGGCCGGGTGGGCGAGGCCACGCCGTTGATCGGAACGAGCACGGGTTCGGACGTCTCGGTGCGAACCACCTGGTTGCGTGCATTCCAGACCTCGGCCGCCTTCTTCCCTTTCAGCACCGGCCTGGGCTCGGGCCGGTTCGCAACGTAGTGCTCCCGCAGGGCCCCGATCGTTTCGCGAAACGAGATGTCGAAGGCGAGGACCAGCCCACCGAGAAAGACCGCGGCCAGGATGAGGATGCTACCCGCGGTTCCGGCGAGACCGCGAAGCGCCTCTCCCTCGGCACGGCCAACCGACCCCCCGGAGCCGCCGGCTGATAAGTGAAGGAGTCCGAGGGACGCGGCTAGGAGCAGGGCGATGCCGAGGCCACGGCCCCAGGTCATGGTCTCGATCCAGGGCATGAGCAGCTCGGCGGCCGCGACCAGGGCCGCGAGGATCACGAACACCACGCCCCATCCGAACAGGCCCACCAGCCCGCCCCGCAGCAGGTGCATGGCCGAGCCGCCGGCCTGCAGCGCGACCGCCAGCACCAGCAGGCAGGCGAGCAGGAGGAAGCCGATCCCGGCAAGCTCGCGCTGCTGGGACTCGGGAACCTTGAGCTTCGGCAGGCGAGGTGCCTTAATTCGAAAGCGCTGCCGCGAGGTGGAGCGCTTCGGGCGCGCGATGCGCTTTCGCCGGGTTCTCACACTGGCTGGGTGGCTGCGACGTCTGCTATGACGAATGGCGCAATTCTAGCGGCTATTGAATGCGCCGACCAGTGGGTCAGAAGGCGTATAAGGAAACTATGGCTGAGCAAGATCAAGATCCCAACGACGACCTCGATACGCAGGGTATCCCCGATCTCGACGCGGCGCCGGGCCCACGGGGCCGTGCACGAAGCTCGCCGCTTGAGGAAGACGAAGACCTCGATTCCGAGGGTCAACCCGACCTGATGGGCGCCCTCCACTCGAAGGAGATCAGCGGCGATGCCCAGGAAGGCGAGGTCCCGCCGCGCGACTACAAGCAGGCGCCCGACGACTATTTTCATCAGGACACGCTCGACGAGCGGCTCCGTGAGGAAGTTCCTGACCGGGTCACCGCGGACGTTGAAGAAGTGCGGCTCCTGGACGATGAGTCAGACGATGGTGGCGAGCCGGACGCTGGTGGCGGTGAATTGCGCTCCGAGTTCGGTGACGAAGGCGGGTATCCCAGCGCCGAAGAGGCTGCCATGCACGTCGTCAAAGAGGCCCCCGGCGCCGTCAATCGCAAGATCGACAGCTACACCGGCGACCCGATCGAGGAGCTGGACACCTACTAGCCCGCGATGCGTGGCGTCGGCGGATGGACCGCGAGGTAACTGAGCAGGACGCCAATCGCTCCTGACACGACGATCGATCCGAGCCAGAGCGTGATCGGCCAGCTCACTCCGCGGGTGAGCTCAAGGAAAAGAAGGTAGAGGGAGCTCACACTGACCGGGCCGAGGAATGAAGCGACCCGCAGGGCCGTCACCCGCTGAGGACCCGGCCTGAGCCATAACATCACCAGGTCAGCAAGCAGGCCGCCGATGATCGCGACCGGGATGAGGTCGAAGTGCTGCTCCAGCGATCCCAACATGGCGCCATTCAGGCCGACAAGGAGAGTGATGCTGCCGAACGGCAGCGTGAAACGACTGAGCAGGTAGAGCACCACGCCGGTCAGCAGGGCGGTCTGCACCATGATCCCCAGGATGCCAAGTTCCTGTACGTAACGAGTCGTGGAGGGGATTGCAGGCTGGGCGACCGCCCAGGCGTTGACCAGCGGTTGATCGAACTGGTCGAAAAAGGTGAACATCGAGAGCAGGAGGCTGGCCGAGATGACTGCCGTCGCGGGAGCTTGGGTTCCCGGCCGCCGCCAGGCTGCCCGCAGTGGCCCGGTGACGATCAGTCCAAGGGCCAGCATCAAGAGAAGGTGAGGCGGGCTGATAAGGGCTGCGAGGCTGACCTCGATACCGAAACGAAGATGCCAGAACATGTCGATCACGCCGCCGATGCCAAACAGGCAGCAGCCCAGCAACGAGAGGCCGTAGCCTGCCGGCAGCACCTGACCAGGGCGATGTCCGTGCGCCTGGTTTCGGAGCGCGGTCACGGCGAGGAAGCTCAGGATGGCGAACATCCCTGAATACAACAGAGCGTGCCAGGGCGTAAAGAAGGTCTCGAGCCTCGCCAGGTGCCGATGAGCCCAGGAGTCAAGGTAGGCACCCCCCATCAACCAGGTACACAGGCCGACCACGACCCATTCGAAACGCCGGGTTGCGGGAATTGATCCCCGGTCTCGCATCAACTCTCTTGCCGCCGCCATCTCCGTCCTTGCCAGCTCCCTAGCCCTTACCACGACGACCACCCTCCTTCACAATCAGTAAATTCCATGATGATGCTGGCCGAGTTCCGCCATAGGCTGCGGACGTGGACCAGAATGAGCGGTTTCTTGTCGAGCGGGCGAAGTCTGACGCCGACGCCTTCGGCCTCCTCTATGACCGTCATGTCGATGGGATCTACCGTTTCGTCCGTGCACGTCTCAGTAACGCCGCGGCAGCCGAAGATGTAACGGCCGAGGTCTTCGTCGACGCCCTTCGGGGCATTTCCCGCTACCAGGACCGCGGTCGTCCCTTTTCCTGCTGGCTCTACAGGATCGCCGTCAACGCCGTGGCCGATCATTACCGCCACGAGGCGTCGACTGCGGAGCTGTCGGAGGAGCTTGCCGATACCGCCACCCAGGTTGAGGCGACGGCGATTCGTCACCTCGAGGTCCAGGCCGTCTGGCGCCTGGTCGAGGATCTGCCTCCCCAGCAGCGTGTCGCCATGACGCTCAGGTTTCGGGACGATCTCAGCGCCCGCGAGGCAGCCGCGGTAATGGGAAAGTCCGAAGCGGCCGTGAAGCTCCTCATCTACCGCGCGGTTCGCCGCCTCCGTTCGGAGGTGGCGGTGGTTCCGTATGGCGTGCGAGCGCGATCAGCTCTCGCTGTGAGTTGATCCCCAGCTTGCGATAAATACGTTGAAGGTGCGTCTCGATGGTTTTTGGGCTCACGAAGAGCTGGTCCGCGATCTGCCTGGGTTTGACCCCTCGCTCCGCAAGGTTGCGGACCCGGAGTTCGGCGGCCGTCAACGCGTCTGGATCAACATGTTGGCGATGCTGCCGTCCATGCGCCAGCTTCAGCTCCTCGCGCGCTTTCGTCGCCAGGCCCTCGGCGCCGCACGCCTCGGCCAATTCGACCGCCCGCCGCAGGAGCGGTCGAGCCGCGCGATCATGGCCGGATCGACGCAGGAGCGCGCCGAGCCGGTGTCGGAACCGGGCCTCGAGGACCGGCATTCCGCTTTCGGTGGCGAGCACAATCGCCTCGTCGAGCAGCCGCTTCTGCTCATCCTCGGCTTGCGTCAAAGCGGCCCGGGCCCCAAGCGCCACGATGCGCGGGAAACGGCACGGGAGCCGTTCGGCCATCGAGTCGAGGGACGCGATGATCGCCCGCGCGTCGTCGATCCGCCCTCCATAGAGGTAGGCGGTGATGGCATCGCCCGACCATGGAACGACACACGGCTCCAGGATTTGTAATTGACTGGCCAGGTCCCGCAGGCGATCGAAAAGGGCACAGGCGTCCGCTGTCCGCCTAGCATGCATGGCTAGAACGGCCTCCATGTGGAGAAGCCACACGCGGCCTGCCCAGTTTTCGTTCGGGTCGGCAAGCGAAGACGCCCTTCGGCACCATTCCGCGCACTCCTCCAGCTGGCCTGTGTCGTTCAGTGTGTAGGCGTGGATGATGGCGGCCCAGAAGGCCCGCTCTGGCGCGAGATCTGCCAGCAGTGTGGCCCGGTCGGCGAGTAGAAGCGCCTCCTGCAGCTTGCCCGTTCGAAGGCATGTGTCTCCGTGCATGACGGCCACTGTCGCGATTGCCACCGGGAGCCCGATGCGCTCCGCCGCGTGCATGCCGATCTCGTACGCGCGGGTGGCTTCTCCGAACCGCTCTGTCCACTTCGCCATGTTTCCGTAAGTTCCCAGCGTTCCCCAACTCCAGGCGAAGTCGGTCGTATCGGCCTCGGGATTAGCCAACGCTTCCGCCACCGAACCGTCAATCACCGTGATTCCGGCGGCGTCCCCGCCGACAAATGTGCTGAAGGCCCAGGCGGTATTGGTACGGACCCCGAGCCTCGGCGAGCTACCCACCGCAAGCTTACGTGCCTGTTCCAGCAAGGGCGTGGCCATGGCGGGACCTCCACTGGGCCATGAGATGAACGCCTGGTCGAGCAGCGCCCTGACCGCTTCAGATCTGTCCGATGGCAGCGCGCAGGCGACCGCAGTTCGGAAGGCCTCGCCAGCTTCCGGAACGGCGCCGCGGATGAAGAGTGCTCGTCCGAGCATGCGCTGGGCGCCGCTGCGCAGCTGGTCAGTCAATTCCGGGATGGCAAGGACACGCCGGAACGTGGCGATGGCGGCACGCCCGTCGCCGCTATCGAGAAGGACCTCACCGAGATCGATCAACAGGTCAGCGGCCGCACGCGAACCAGCCACCTCAACGGCCGCAGCCAGACGTTGCTTGGCACGGGCGATCGCACCCTCCCCCATCGCTGTCCGACCGACCTGCGTCAGGACCGCCACGGCATCAGGGTCCCCGATTAGACCCGCGCGAGCCGCGTGTTCGGCCGCCTCTGCAGGGTCAGCGGCCGCCGCGACGAGCAGGCGGAAAGCCGTGGCGTGCCACCGACCCCGCGCCGGCGCAGGAATCTCGTCGTAGACAACTTGCCGGAGCAAGGCATGCACGAACTGCGCCCAGCCCGGCGCGTCCGAGCCGAACACGCCTCCGCGTGAGAGCCCCTCGAGCGCCCGATCGCCCTCCACCGCTGAGAGGTCAGCCATCCTCGAGGCGATCACGGGCCGGAAGCGGTTTCCGAGCACGCTCGCCGCCTGCGCATACCGCATCTCTTCAACCGATACGCCGATGAAGCGGTCACGCAGCAGCCGGGCCTTCGTGCTCGCGACATCGCCATCGGATTCCGGGATGGCCCGGCCGCGCCGCAAACTCGTGGCCTCCAACTCAAGCAGAAGTGGATTCCCGGCGACGAGTCTGGCCGCCCGGTGGGCGGACGACTTCGAGATTCCGCCCGCCCGATCGTTCAGCATTTCCGCCGCGCTCGTTTCGCTGAGGGGCTGGAGGTGTTCTACCAGCGCATCGCCGTCATGGGTCAGCGGCCCGACCGCGTCGAGTGCGTGGTCCGGCCATGGCCGGAGCGTCCCGATCAGGGCAACTGGCAGATTGCCGAGCCTCCGGCAGAGGAAGGAGAGCAGCGCCAGGGAGTCATCGTCGGCCCAGTGGAGGTCGTCGAGCAACAACAGTGCCGGCAAAGGCAGCTCATCGAGAAACTGCAGCGCAGCGTACAACCGCGCCGAGCGGGCTTGCGGGGGAGATTGTCTGGTGGTTTTGCTGTGGGTGGGACTGCGGAAGCCAAGTCCCCGCAGCGCCTGGTCGATGACGCCAAAGGGCAGGCTGGATTCGGCGGCGTCGCCGCGTCCGATGCTGATTCGGAACTGATCGCGACCCGCAGCAGACGCGCGCTCCACCATCGTCGTCTTCCCGAGGCCCGCTTCCCCGACGATGAACAGGCTTCGTCCTCGACCCTCGCGGGCCTCGGACAGCAGGCTCTCGATCGCCCGGAGTGTCCCGTCGCGCTCCCAGATTTGTGCCTGGGGCATGCCCTCCCTCCCCCGGCAATGCTAAACCCTCAGTGACGTTCGCGCAGGCGGTCCTTAACGGTCAGTAGTTCTGCTGACGACGCGGCCAGCCAAGGCACCTAGGGTGGACTCGCTGCTAACAGTTCTCGTTCAAGGAGGTAAAGCGATGGCGATCAACGCGCAGACCGAAGGAATCGTCGCACTCCGACCCGAGCCGAATGGAGCCGAAGCCGCACCGCCGGAACCCGTCCAGGTGGTGACGCCGACGGCACCGCCAGAAGGCGCTGCCGGCATCGCTCTTTCCGAGAAGCCGATTCGCGCGCACCGTAAGCGCGGCTGGGTTCTGCCCGTGGCCATCGGAGCGGCCGCTCTGATCGTCTCCGCCACGCTTGGCGGCTCCCTGTGGTCGACGATTGGTCAGCGTGACACAGCCAGGCATCAGCTTGCTTTGACTCGGGCGACCCTCACCGCCACCGGCGACCAGCTCGCCGCCGCACGTGCGGACGCCGCGACGCGGAAGGTGACGTCTGACTACGTTAGCTTCGTCACCGTTAGTGGCGGCCGGGCTCTGACCGATTACGAAACCATGGCAGCCTGCACCTCGTTCGGCCCATGCCGAACCGCCGCCCAGCAAACCCTGACCGACCTACAGGCGTTCCAAACTCAGCGAGCCGCAACAACCGTGCCGCCAGCCCTGTCGAATGCCGATGGCGAGTTGCGCGACGGGCTGAGCGCAGCAATCGCAGCGCTCCAGGAAGTCATCACCGGGGCGGACAACGACGACGTCAACAAAGTTAAAGACGGCGCTCATAAGCTGGACGCGGCCTTCCTCACGATCGGCAAGGCCGAGGCCGGTCTTGGGACCGCTTCGAGCTAGTTGCCGCGTGCAGAATGCGATTCGGGATCAGGCGCACAGAGCGAGCATCCGGGTGAGGCGCGTGCTCCACCCGGATGCTCACGGCTCGGCGCCGCGCCGTTTGAGGATGGTTTTCCTTCTGAGCCTGGCCGGCCTGCTGCTCCTTAGTGCGCCCCTAACGAGCATTGGCTTAGCCGTGCGAGAACTTCACGTAGAAGCCGCAAGATCATCCACGGACCGTCGCTCGATCTCCGAGCTACAAGCCCGCGTCCTCTCCCTGGAGGCGCAGGTGGGCGCACAAGCCGACTGGAGCGCCATCGCGCGAGCGGTTCAGCCGTCGATCTTCACGGTAGCGACTGAGCATGGGCTGGGCTCGGGATGGGTGGCTCGGGAAGGTGTGGGGGGGTCGGAGGTTGTCACCAACTTCCATGTTGTCGCCGAGGCCTTCAACGCTGGCGACGCAGCGGTCCACTTGCGGCAAGGTGACCTGACGGTCGAGGGCACCATCACGCAGGTGCAGCCAAGCGATGACCTTGCCATCGTCCACATTGCCGAACGGTTTCCAGCGCTTCAGGTCGCGATTGTGCGGCCACAGATCGGCGATACAGTGATGGCTGTCGGCTCGCCCCTGGGCTTGGGCGGCAGTGTCTCGCTTGGGTTAGTTTCTGGATTTCGCAGCCTGGAAGGTGCCGACTACATTCAGTTCTCCGCAGCGATAAGCCCAGGCAACAGCGGGGGTCCGCTTCTAGATAGCCATGGCTCGGTTGTTGCGGTTTCGGCAGCCAAGCTCCTTGGGACCGGTGTCGAAGCCCTTTCTCTAGCCATCCCGGTACAGACTGTTTGCACGATGGTCGGGTGCAACCGCTCTAGGTTTAAGCGCCCCCTTCCATCTTCGAGTGTGGGAGCTAAGACCCCTTTCCCCCGCAGCCATGAGGCGTTGAGAAACCCGGGGGTGTGGTCGGCAGGGCTACGGGAGCAGGCGGTAGAAGCGCCAGAAATCATGCTCGATGGGCAGGATCTCGACGCCGGAGAACCCCGCGTCGCTGGCATAG
>DATEHI010000152.1:0-136071 GCA_035279665.1 Candidatus Dormiibacterota bacterium
GCCGAGCGTGACGTTCGTCAGGCCGGTCCAGGCGCACTTATCGCCGTTCTCGCTGCCCGAGGCGTCGTTCCAGCCGTCCTGCACGCCATTGTCATTGTCCGGGTCGGTGACGGCCTCCTCGACCTCGTGCATCGTGACCACGCTGTAGCCGTCGTAGTAGCCGTGCCCGTAGGCGTCATTCGACTTATTGACATAGTTCTGGCCGCAGCCAGCGCCCTGCTCGGGGACGTACGGCATGAACGAATAACGCACACCGCGGGCCGAGGTATGGGCGGTCTCGGAGTGATAGGCGCAGTAGACCGAGCCGTACGCGGTGGCCACGTGGCCGGGCTCGGTGAAGACGAGGTAGGTGGCGTTGACGTCATATCCGAAGTGCTGCGAGGCCTTGACCGCCTCAGCCGCGACAGGATCGTCGACGGAATTCGTCAGCAGGCTCGTCGTCCCGATCGCCGCCGGCACCGGCGAGGGATCGATCCAGGTCCCCTTCAACTGGCCCGCGGGGTTCGTGACGTACTGTGCGGCCGGCAGGCCGGCGCACGAGTCGAGCCCGGACGCGATGTTCTGACAGTACTGGGTCTGGATGCCCGCGTAGGGTGTGCCGCCGACCTGGTTCAGCAGGTCCTTGACGTAGGTCATGGACGTGGCCTGCGTGTAGGTAAAACCCTGCGCCGAGAAGGAGAATCCGTTCTGCCAGGCCGGTCCCCAGAAGACGACGTAAGTGGAGGGTGTGGCCTCGACCAGGCCGCCGTGATAGATCAGGTTGTTGGGAGACGGCGCACTCGCTGCGCC
Organism: Candidatus Dormiibacterota bacterium; assembly: GCA_035279665.1. GTDB lineage: Bacteria > Chloroflexota > Dormibacteria > CF-121 > CF-121 > CF-13. Next base: position 790 of record DATEHI010000152.1, read on the forward strand.
CAGCCCCCAGAAGACGTGCTTCCCGTTGACCACCGGGAGATTTGGGGTGTTACCGAAGGATGCGGATGCGGTCAACCCGACGGCGAGAAGCGCGGCGCCGAGCGCGATCAGTGATCGGACGGGACGGGGGCCCAGATGTCGATTCACGATGTTCCTCCTGCTCTTGAGGGTTCAGGACAACTGGCACCACGACGCGTGGTGCCATTGCCTGATACAACTGATATAACAAAGCGGCTGCGTGAGGAGCAAGCTCAGCAGTACGTGACGGGCGGACGAACAACCGATGTCAAGCCGCGATCTCGCTCGTTTTTGGGCTGAGGGCCACCCGGGGGCCACGGATGGTCGTCAGCGCGACGAGGAAACCGGCGAACGCGATAAGGGAAGCAATTTCGAATGCCGTGGCATAGCCGCTCGTCACCGCGGTACTGACGGCGGCCCTTGTCAGCGGGCCATTGGCCAGGTGACTGGTCGTGACTGTGGCCGCCACGGTGCCAAGGATGGCGATGCCCAGGGATCCCCCCAGCTGCCGGCCAACGTTCAGCAGGGCGGACGCCAAACCCGATTCATCGGATGTGACTCCCGAGATCGCGACCACGCTGGTCGACACGAACACCATTCCGAGTCCGACGGCAAGGACCACGAGCGGACCGAGGACGTGCGATCCGTAGCCGGAGGAGATGGTGACGCCCGAGAGCCAGAAGAGCCCGATGGCGACCAACAGCGCTCCCAGGGTCATCGGCGCACGGGGGCCGATCCGCCCGATGAGGCGTGAGGTGATACCGGCGCCGAGGCCGACACCAAGGGCGGTGGGAAGGAACGCGACGCCGGCTTCTAACGGACTGAAGCGAAGCACGTTCTGCAGGAACAGCGTCAGCAGGAACAACATCCCGGACAGCGTCGCGCCGATTGCCAGCGACAGCACGTAGGCAGCCGACCGATTCCGATTAGCGAAGATCCGAAGCGGCATCAATGGCTGGCGGCTGAGTGCCTCGATCGCGACAAAGACCACGAGCAGCCCGAGCGCGATCGCGAGGGTCGCAACCGTCGCGGCGTCACGCCAACCGTGCGTTGCCGCCCGCGACAGGCTGTACACCAGCAGCGTGGCGCCCGCCGTCACCGAGATCGCGCCGGGCAGGTCGAGGCGCCCGCGCCGTCCCGGGGTGGCCAGCAAGACACGGGGTGCCACAAGCGCCAGCGCAATGCCGACCGGCACGTTGACGAACAGGATCCATCGCCACGAGAAGTAGTTGGTGATGAAGCCCCCCAGAAGGAGTCCGAGGGCGCCTCCGCCCGCGGAGACCGCGGAATAGACACCGAGCGCGCGGTTGCGGGCCTTTCCCTCCGTAAACGTGTCGGCGAGCAAGGAGAGGGCGGTCGGGGCCACGATCGCGCCACCGACTCCCTGCGCGACCCGAGCGACGATGAGCAATGTCGAGGTGGCGGCAAGCCCTCCGGCCAGGGATCCGACGGTAAAGAGGAGCGTGCCGGTAATGAACATGCGGCGCCGTCCAAACAGGTCGCCGGCGCGACCGCCGAGCAGGAGCAGCCCGCCGAAGGCGATGGCATAGGCGTTGACCACCCACTCGAGGTTGGTGGCGGTAAAGTGCAGCGATCGTTGGATCGACGGCAATGCGACGTTGACGATCGCGACATCGAGCACCACCATCAACTGCGCCACGGCGATGACGGCGAGGGCGAGGCCGAGATTACGGGGACGCGGAGCTGTCGTCATTCTGTTTTTCTCCTATGCGACCCGAAGCCGCAGGTATTCGTTGATGCCGATGAGGCGGAACTGCAGCCGCTCATAGCGGGGAAACGCCGGCGCGGCCGTGGCGTAGTCGATGACGTCGGGCTCGACCAGGGTGTAATCCTTGCCGCGATAGGTGACCACGCATCCGCCGGCGGCCAGCACATTCCGGTACCATGCCGCGTCCTCACCGAAGGTCCGCGGCATGATGAAGTTGTTGCCCAGCGGGCGCATCCCGAGGGGCGTGGCATAGGATCGGCCGGTGCGCCGGCCACGGTGGTGCAGGATGCCCAGGATGGGGATCCATCGCCGTCCGGCGATCCGCAGGATGACGGGATTCACGAAGCGGGCAACGGACCGGACCACGCGCCGAGTACGCGGTCCGAGAGAGGTCGTGTGGATCGCCGTGTGTGCAATGGTCATTTCTGAACCTCCAAAGGCGAATGAGTCATGACTCGTGCCACTAGGACGGCGAAGCACGCTAGAACGTGACGTCGGCGGCCGATGTCACATTCCTGAGCCCTGTCCCGTCCTTATCTCGATGCATATCGCATGCTTAAGGCGAGGCGACGGCCGATGATGGAAAACGATGCGTGGGTCACACAGGCGTGGTCGGATCACCACGGCTTCTTGCTGGACGTCGCCTACCGACTGCTGGGCAGTTACAGCGAAGCGGAGGACACCGTGCAGGAAGCCTTCACCAAGCTCCTCCGCACCGACCTCGACCCGATCGACGACATGCGGGCCTGGCTCGTCGTCGTCGTCAGCCGGCTCTGCCTCGACCAGCTGCGATCGGCCAGGGTCCGCCGCGAAGCCTACGTGGGGCCGTGGTTCCCCGAGCCGCTGATCCACTCGGACACGATGTCCGACCCGGCCGACATCGTGACCATGGACGAGAGCGTTCGGATGGCGCTGCTGATCGTCCTGGAACGAATGTCGCCTGCCGAGCGCGTCGTGTTTGTGCTCCACGACGTCTTCGACTTTCCATTTGAAAAAGTCGCGCCCATGGTGAAGAAGTCGCCGGCCGCATGCCGGCAACTCGCCAGTCGAGCGCGCCGGCGCATCAACGAAGAGGCGGCCTTACCTCGGTTCGCGATCGATCCCCAGGAGCAGCGCCGGGTCGTCGATGCGTTCATCGCGGCCTGCGCGGGTGGGGACCTCGAGGCGCTGCTTCCGCTACTGGATCCTTCAGTTGTCGGATGGGCCGATGTCGGCGGGACGCTGGCCGTCGTCAGCCAGCCGAATGTCGGCCGCGAGACGGTCGCCCAGCAAGTGATGAAATTCTTCGGCGACCCGGCCACGACCCTGACCGCCCGAGAAATCAATGGTGAGGCCGGCATCGTCGCCTTGCGCGAGGGGGCCGTCGCCGCCGTTCTGGCTCTCACCGTCAGGGACCACCTGATCGTGCGCATCTACGCCGTCGTGGATCCGCGCAAGCTGGTTCAGGTCAAGCGGGTGCTCGACACGTCGCACTGAGCGGCCCGCTCGAGCAGCTGTTCGCGCTGGCGAGCATTGAGAGTCAAACTCGCCGCACGCTCGAACTCCACGCGGGCTTCATCGAAGCGTGCGAGCTTGGCGAGGAGGTCACCCCGCACGCTCGGCAAATACTGATAGCTCGCCAGCGACGGCTCGGCGGTGAGCGCATCGACGAGCCCGAGCCCCGCCGCCGGGCCGAATGCCATGCCATGGGCGACCGCCCGATTCAACTCCACCACAGGTGATGGCGCGAGGTGGGCGAGGGCGTCGTAGAGCGCCGCGATCCGCGCCCAGTCCGTTTCGGCCGCCGTCCGAGCCCGGGCGTGGCAGGCGGCAATCGCGGCCTGTAGCGCGTAGGGTCCGAGCCCACCGCCGAGTTGCTCGGCACGCTCCAGCGAGACGACTCCACGGCGGATCAACAGTTGATCCCAGCGTCCACGGTCCTGGTCGAGCAAGAGAACCGGGTCTCCGCTTCGACCGATTCGGGCGCGCGTGCGTGAAGCCTGGATCTCCATCAGCGCGACGAGACCGTGCACCTCCGGCTCCCTGGGGGTGAGCTCGGCGAGGATCCGGCCGAGACGAAGCGCGTCCTCGCAGAGCGCGGGGCGCAGCCAATCATCACCCGCCGTGGCCGCGTAGCCCTCATTGAAGATGAGGTAGATCACCTCGAGGACCGATGACAGTCTGGCCGCACGCGCGGCTCCCTGCGGCACCCCGAAAGGAACTCGTGCTTCGTGAAGCGCCCGCTTGGCCCGCACGATTCGTTGGGCGATGGCTGGTTCAGCAACGAGAAACGCTCGCGCGATCTCTTCGGTCGTCAGGCCGCCGAGGAGGCGAAGGGTCAGCGCGACCCTCGCCTCGGTCGAGAGCACCGGGTGACAGGCAGTGAAGATGAGACGAAGGAGGTCGTCCCCGAAGTCATCGTCAGTGACGGCCTCGAATTCCCGCTCGGATATCTCATGCTCGACCCCCAGCAATTCGTGTCCCATTTCCTCGTACTTCAGCTCGAGGCGTTTCCTTCGGCGAAGGAGATCGATCGCGCGATGTTTTGCGGTGCCCATGAGCCAGGCGCCCGGTCTGTCGGGAATCCCCGATCGCGGCCATTGTTCGAGCGCCGCAACCAACGCGTCCTGCGCGAGCTCCTCCGCGAGGCCGACTTCGTGCACGATGCGCGCGAGGCCGGCAATCAGCCGGGCAGACTCGATCCTCCAGACAGCGTCAATCGCGCGACGCGTGTCGGTCGCCGTCGTCTCTACTGCCTGGCGGCCGCCTGCGAACGCAGGCGCTCCTCCCGCTTCCTGGCCTCTGGCGTCAGGTTGGCACCGAAGTCGTCGGCCTCGTAGACCTGACGAATCTCGACCTCGCCCTCCTCGCCGGTGGGGTTGGGGATGCGCCTGACCCATTCGAGCGCCTCGTCCAACGATTTCACCTGCCACAGCCAGAAGCCGGCGATCAACTCCTTCGTCTCGGCGAATGGCCCATCGACGACCGTCCGCTTGGTGCCGGCGAACTTGACGCGCGCGCCTTTCGAGCTCGGCTGGAGCCCCTCGCCGGCGAGCATCACGCCGGCCTTCATCAGCTCCTCATTGAACTGGCCCATCTCGGTCAGGAGCTGCTCACTGGGAAGCACGCCCGCCTCCGACTGCTGGCTGGCCTTGATCAGGATCATGAATCGCATCGTTGTGTCCTCCTTGGTGATGGTCTCTACCTGGACGTCGAATGGCGACCAGCCAAATCGACAACGGCCTGTGGATGATGCCCATTGATGACGGTCGCCCCGCCTGCTAGTCTATGCGGGTTTCCGGCAGGCACCAGGGAGGGGACAGGCCGTGATTCGACAGCGTGCATCGCGACTTCGCAGGTTGAGTCTCACGGTCGGCCTGGCGCTCGCACTCCTGCCGGTCGGGCTTTCGCCAATCAGTGGATGGGCATCCCACGCGGCATCGGACGGGCCGGGAAATCTGTCGCACTTCGACCTGGCGCGGAAGGATTGCCTGGGCACCGCCCGGAACACCACGTCGAAAGTCTGGTTCACGGTCGCCAACGGTGTCCTGAGCGACGTCTATTTCCCGACCGCGGACAACACGAATGTCGAAACCCTCCAACTCGTCGTGACGGACGGGCGCACCTTCACGGACCTGCAGACGCGCGACATGACCTACACGGTGAGGGCGCCGGATGCGCGGTCACTCGAATGCCAGGTGACCAGCACGGCAAAAAGCGGACGGTACCGGATCACGACCGACTATCTCACCGATCCCGCGCGGAACACGCTGCTGATGCGCATCGCGTTCGAGCCGCAGGAGGGCGACAACGCGAACTATCACGTCTATCTTCGGTACGACCCGAGCATCAATGGCAATGGCGGGGGCGGTTCGGGCAACGGGGGTGGTGACTCCGGCCTCATCGATACCTCGACTGGGCACGCAGTTCCCGTCGCCTTCGACACCACGACCACGAGCCAGGCGGTCAACCGCACTTACGCGGTCCCGGTCTTCAGCGCGCTCGATGCCTCGCGGCCCTTCCGCCAGGTTAGCAACGGCTTCAAGGGCGCCGCCAGCGATGGTCTCACCCAGCTTGATGCGTCTCACGCGATGACCTCCACCAACGACACCGCCAGCAACGGCAACCTCGTCCAGACCGCGCAGCTCGACTTCGCCGAGGAGGGTGAGCTGACTCTGGCGCTCGGCTTCGGCACCACCCAGGCGCAGGCTGTCGCCGCCGCCGCCGGCTCGCTGCACGGCGAATTCGATGACGTGCGGGGCTCCTTCCAGGCCGGCTGGCACGCGTACGACGCCTCGCTGATCAAGCCGCCAGCCCACGTGGCCGGCGTGACGCGAAGCCAGTGGCGCCAGCTGGTGAACGGCTACTACTTGAGCGCCAACGTCGTCAAAGCCAGCGAGGACAAGACGTTTCCCGGCGCGATCGTAGCCAGCCTCGCGTCGCCCTGGGGCCAGGCGATCTCGGCCGGCGACCCCAACAATCTCTACTTCGGCTCGTACCGGGAGGTCTTTGCGCGCGATCTCTACGAGGCCTGGACCGCACTCATGGTGGATGGCGACGTGCAGACCGCGCGTGCTGCGGCGCGGTTCCTCCTGGAGCGGCAGCAGCTCCCGGATGGATCCATGCCGCGCAACAGCCTGCTCAACGGCAAGGTGGCGCCCGACTCCTTCAACACCCAGCTGGACGAAGTGAGCTACCCGATCGTGATGGCCTACCAGCTCGGCATGACCGACTCCGTCCTGTATCAGAACCACATCCGATCGGCGATCGATTTCTTGATCGCGCACGGCCCGTCCTTCGGTCCTGAGCGCTGGGAAGAGCAGGGCGGCTTCTCACCCTCCACGATCGCGGCCGAAGTCGCCGGGCTCGTGGCAGGCGCGACGATTGCCGAGGCCAACGGCGATACCGCAACGGCGAATGTGGCGCGCGCCGTCGCCGACGACTGGCAGCGGAGCCTTCCCGGCTGGGCCGTCACGACCAACGGGCCGCTCGCGAGCCATCCGTACTACATCCGTCTTTCGAAGTCGGGCGATCCCAACGCGGCCATCTCGTACAACGTCGGCAATGGCGGCCCGACGCTGGACCAGCGCGCGATCATCGACCAGGGGTTCCTGGAGATGGTGCGCCTCGGCCTGACGCCGGCCTCGGATCCGACCATCGCGCAGTCGCTCCCGGTCGTCGACGCCACCATCAAGGCCGACACGTCGACCGGCGCCGGCTTCCATCGCTACAACGGTGACGGCTATGGCGACGGTGCCGGCGATGGGCACCCATGGGCGCCGTCGGGCAAAGGCACCGGCCATCTGTGGCCGGCGCTGGCGGGTGAGCGGGGCGAGTACGAGCTCGCGACCGGCAATGCCGCCGCCGGATGGCAACGTCTGATCGCGATGCTGGGCGGCGCCTCGGGTCCCGGGTTGATCCCGGAGCAGGTCTGGGAGCTGCCCGACCTCGCCGCCTCACCGTTCGGGACGGATCCGACCGTCGCCTCGATCGGGTTCCACAACGGCGGGCCGGCGGGGTCGGCATCGCCGCTGACATGGTCGGACGCGCAGTACGTTCGCCTGATGCGCGATCTGAGTGCCGGCAAGGTGCTCGAGCAGCCGGCCATTGTGGCCAACCGGTATGTCGCGCATCAGCAGGGACAGACCAGCCTGACCGTCACCCAGCCGGCCGACAACAGCGCGGTCGCCGGGTCCCCGGTCACGGTAGCCGGCACGTCGCTGCCGGGCAACACGATCTCCGTCGCGGCGACGAACACCGATAACAACAGCCAGACCACGACGGGGACGACCGCGGTTCAGCCCGACGGCAGCTTCAGCCTGTTGGTACCGGTCGGCGGAGGCACGACGGTGGTGAACATCGTGGCCGTGAGCCCCACCGGCGCGACCGCGCACGTGCAGCGGAGCATCGTGTTTGACTTCACGCCGGGAACGGTCCTCCTGGACGTCACCGACCCGAGTGGCGACGACAACGGGCCCGGGAACTATGCGTATCCGACGGCCGGGGACTTCCATGCGGGCGCGTTCGACATCCAGGAGTTCCGCGTCATCGAGAGTCCGGACGGCGCGACCACCACCTTCAAGTTGAAGGTGCGCGACCTGTCCCCAACGTTTGGCAGCCCGCTCGGCGCGCAGCTGGTCGACGTCTACGTGCACGACCCGGCCGCCGCGGCGCCGAACACGTCGACGGCGGCGTCGTTCCCTCAGCGCAATTACGCCATCGCGGCCCCCGGGGCCTGGAGCCGCCTGGTCGAGGTGCAGGGCTTCGGCCAGCGCTATATCGATGCGCAAGGCACGACCAGGGGAACCGTGACCATCAGTGCCAACGCGATCTCACGCTTCATCACCTTCAGCGTGCCGACCGCCAGCCTGGGCGGAGCGCCCGCGTCGGGCTGGGGATTCACGGTCGTCCTCACCGGCCAGGACGGCTTCAGCCCGGACCAGGCGCGCAGCTTCGCCCCGACGCCGCAGGGCTACCAGTTCGGCGTGTGCGCCACGGCGAGCGCCGACCCGCCTTGCACCTTCGATCCCAACAAGGTGCCGAAAGCGATGGACGTGCTCACGCCGGTGGGCGTGCTGCAGTCAAACGAGCTCGACTACCTCCTCCACAACCCCGTCACGTTGCAGGACGTCACGATTCCGTAGTCCGTCATTCGGTTGGCGGGGGCCACGTCGCCGCATCGCCGAGCAGGGTCTCGGCTGCCGCGGCCTGGATCGTCGCCGCATCATCATGCGCGCCTGGTGGCTGGAGGATGTAGTCTTAACCGCCTTGTCATGACGGACGTAAATCCGAGACCGAGCCGCGTCGACCTGCGCAAGCAGATGGAAGAGATTACCCGCTTGCGCCGAGAAATGAGCGCCAGGACCCCGGAGCAGCGGCGGATCACCACGCGGGCGGTCGCGCGACTCCTCGAGGACGTCCACCTGGAAGGACGGATGGGGAAGTTCGTGGTCGAGTCCGACGAGCCGCTGGCACGCGGCGGCACCGAGAAGGGTCCGTCGCCGCTGCAGTACGTGATGATGGGGACCGCCTTTTGACTGCTCACCCAGCTGGCGCGGTTCGCGCCGCTCTACGAGGTCCCGATCGAGGACGCCTCGGCTGACGTGCGAGCCACCTTCCACAACACCGAGAAATACGATGTCGACGACGCCCCCGCCTACTTCGAAGAGGTGACGGTCGAGCTCGCCGTAATCAGCAGCGCGCCGAGCGCCAGCGTTCGAAAACTGGTGACGCATGCCGAGCGTGCCTGCCACGCGGCGCAGTCACTGGCGCATGCGGTGCCCGTGCACCTGCACGCCACGTTGAACCGTAAAGCGCTGCCGTAGGCCGTCGATGACTCGCGGATTCGTCGAACGGTTGAACGCGGGCGACGTCCTCTTCGCGGATGGCGCCACCGCGACCAACTACCAGGAGATGGGAATGGGGATCGGCGTTGCTCCCGAGGAATGGGTGTTCGATCAGCCCAACGCGGTTCGCGACCTTCACTGCGCATTCATCGACGCCGGTGCCGACATCATCCTCACGGATACCTTTGGCGGAACCTCGCTGCGCCTGCGGGAATCGCGATATGCCGGCCGTGCGACCGAGCTCAACCGCCGAGCCGCCGAGCTGGCCCGGTCGGCGGTTGGATCGCGCGAGGGCGTGCTGGTGGCCGGCTCGATGGGGCCGACCGGGATCCTGATGGAACCCCTGGGTGACCTCACGGCCGCGGCCGCCGCCGAGGCCTACGCCGAGCAGGCGGCAGCCCTGAGCGGCGCCGGTGTCGACCTTCTCCTCCTGGAAACCTTCTTTGCGCTCGAAGAGGCGCTGGCGGCCGTCCAGGGAATCCGACAGGCCAGCGCATTGCCGCTGGTCGTGTCTTTCAGCTTCGACCAGGGGACGCGGACGATGATGGGCCTCAGTCCGACGAGGATGGTCGAGGCCATCCGCCCACTCGGCGTGGCCGCGATCGGCGCCAACTGCGGCCGGTCGCTCGCCGACATGGAACGCGTCGTCGCGGAATTGGCCGGTCTCCATGCCGGGATTCCCCTGTGGATCAAGCCGAACGCCGGCCTGCCGCGGATGGTTGGTGATGTCGCCCGCTACGACACCGGGCCGGACGAGATGGCCGACTATGCCCGGCGATTCGTCGAGGCCGGTGCGCGAGTCATCGGCGGCTGCTGCGGCAGCTCACCCGAGCACACTCGGCGTATGATCGCCGCGGCGTCTGGAGGGCGCCTCCGGGTCCGCGGGCAGGACTGAATCCACCTCCACGTGCAGGGAGCTCCAGAGCCGCTCCAAACCGTTGATCTGAGTTACTCGACGGCCTCCATCAGCAGGATCACACTGGGGGCGCCGCCGAGCACGCCCATGGCGGTGCACTGCACACGGCAGGTGAAGTTCTTCCCGCGCCGGTTGGTCGCCTGCACCGTCAACTCCTGGAACCCGTCGCCGCCGTTGAGGCATTTCTCGATCGGGTTCGCCAGCTCCGCTAGCGGCAGGCCGATATCGAGTCCGAGCAGTGGCTGGCCGATGGTTTCGTGGGCCTGGACGCCCCACAGGTCGACGGCTCGCTTGTTCCAGAGCTGGACCCGAAGGTCCTTGTCGAGCACGGCCACACCCAGCTGAAGGTTGGCCATGATCTGTTCCATGAAGGTGTTCACGCGGTCCAGCTGGATGCTGCGTTCCTGCAACTCGGTATTGATCGTCTGCAACTCGGTGTTCGTCGACTCGAGCTCCTCATTCATCGTCTCGAGCTCCTCGTTGCTCGATTGGAGCTCCTCGTTAGTGGTTTCCAACTCTTCGACGGTCGACTGCAGTTCCTCGTTGGTGGTCTCCAGCTCTTCGTTGGTCGACTGCAATTCCTCGGACGTGGTTTCGAGATCATGCTTGGACCGCTCGAGGTCCCGGTAGATCCCGTTGTATCCGCTGACGTCGGTAAACGAGATGCCGGCGCCGAGCGGGGTCGCCCCTTTGTCGAGCAATGGCACGACCTCTATGTCGAAATACTGGGGGTCGCCGTTCGGCGCCCGACGCTCGACGTCGTGGGTGACTACCGGCAGGCGGTTCCGGTAGGCCTCGTCGATCATCGAGCGCAGATCCAGCGGACGATAGGAAATCTCGAGATCTTGCAGTGGCCGACCCACGTCGGCAGGGGCAAGGCCAAGGCTCCCGCGCGCCCGCTCATTGATCGAGATGATGAACCCGGCCGTGTCGACAACCACGTGCGCGATCGGCAGCGCGTCGGCCGCCAACTCGCGGACGCGCCCCTGGCGGGTCACCTGGTTGGCTGCCTCGGGATTGCCCGCCTGGGCGAGGATGACCAGGCGCTCGCGGAGCGTCTCTTTCGCGACTTTGCCGAAGACGTGCTGGGTGGCCTCGACTTGCGCAAAGAGGTCACTTCGCCGCAACAGCATTTCCGCCTTGCCCAGGAACAGGTAGCCCTTCTCGGTCAGTGCATAGTGCAGACGGGCAAGGATCCTCGCCTGCGCCTCCGATTCGAAGTACATCAGCGTATTCCGGCAAATCAGCAGATCGATGCGTGAGATCGGCGCATCCTGTAAGAGATCGTGCCGCCCAAAGATGAGCGAGCGTCGGAGATCGCCACGAAGCAGGTAATGGTTCCCCTCGGCCTCGAAGTATTTCTCTCGAAGGCCGGGGGATACCTCTTCCAGTTCCTTCTCCTCGGCTCTTCCCTGGCGCGCCCGCGTCAGCGCGTCGTCGTCGACGTCGGTGGCGTAGATCTTGGCCCGTTGTCGATACTCCGTGGTGCCGAGTGCCTCGCAGAGGAGCATCGCGATGCTGTAGGCCTCTTCGCCCGATGCCACGCCGGCGCTCCATACGCGGATCGGCTCGTAGCGTTCCTTGGTCGCGATGATCTTGGGCAGGATCTCCTGCCGCAGATACTCCCATGCCGGAGCATCTCGAAAGTAGCTGGTCACATTGATGAGGATCGTGTTGAACAGGGCAGCGAACTCGCCCGGCTGCGCCTCCAGATACTCGAGATAGGCGGCATGGTCCTTGACACCGACGGCCGTCATCCGTTTGGCGACCCGGCGCACCAAGGTCGTCCGCTTGTAGTCGCCAAAGTCGAAGCCGCGGCTCTCCCGAATGTACTCCAGAAGCCGCTCGAAGTCGGGGCCTGTCGCCTCGCCCTTCACCGAACCACCCCTTGTGCGACCAGGGTCGTAAGGGCCGGCGGGATCTCCTCGAGCCGAAGAATGAAATCGGCATGGCCCGACTTGATCGCCGCCCCGGGCATACCGAAAAACTCCGCCGACTCCTGAGCCTGGGCGATCACGGTACCACCCATCTTCTTGATCGCCCCGATGCCGAGCGATCCATCGCTTCCGGTTCCGGTGAGGACCACCGCAATCGCGCGGTCCTTGTAGCTTGCCGCTACCGATTCGAAGAGCAGGTCGGCGCTCGGCCGGACGAAATGGACCAGCTCGGATTGCGTCAGCGACAGGCTCCCGTCCCGATTGACCAGGAGATGACGGTCGGGCGGCGCGATGTGCACCGTTCCCGGCCGGATGTGATCACCCTCCGCGGCCTGGACGACCTCGAGCGGGGTCCGCCGGCGAAGGATCTCGGCCATCAGGCTGCGGTGGCGCGGATCCAGATGTTGGACCACGACAATCGCCGCCGGGAAGCCGGCCGGGAGGCTCTCCAGGATGTGCCCGATCGCCGCGATGCCACCCGCCGACGAGGCCAGGGCGACCACGTCGTAGGCCGTCAGCGGAAACCGCTGGGCGGGTTTGGGCGGATCGAGATCGTCAGGCTCGGCTGAGGGCGGTGTTTGCTGGACCAACGTGCCCCTCCTTGGGCCCATGCTACCCCCGCATCGATGCCGCGTGTATTAGGTGCAGCCGTGTGGGGTAGCGTAGTATCGGGACGTGGCCCGCGTCAGTGCCCCCGGCCAGCCAATGAGTGAGCTCTACCTGATCCAGGGCGAGGAGCCCGACACGAGAGACCTCGACGATGCACGCCAGTGGGTCACGATCTACCGCGAGCTCGTCACCTTCGCCGAGCGAACCCTGAGCCGGTTGCGACGAGGCGCCGGCAACAACACGGACAGAGACCACGCGGCGGCCAGTGATGCGGACGAGCGTGGGATGGAAGGGCACCTACGGCGCCTGCAGTCGCGGCTCGACTTCTGGGAGCGCCGCCTGTGGGACCTCGCCGGTCTCGACCTCGACATTCGGCGGCGCGTGCTCACCTATGCGGGGCGGCGGCTGACCCTGACCCGTCGCGAAGCGGAATTGCTGTCCTTCCTCGCCCGGCGGCCCGGCCAGTTCTTCTCGGCGGCGCAGTTGGTCAGCCTTGCCTGGGCCGCGCCCGAGCTTTCCGCCGAGCAACTTCGCACCTATGTCGTCCGGCTGCGACGCCATCTGGCGACCACAGGGGTCCCGGCCCGACTGGTGAGCGAGCCACGCCGCGGCTACGGGCTGGTCTTCACCGCGTGAGCACCTCAATGCCGCAGCGAAACAATGTCCTGCAACTTCGGCCCCAACGCCCGCCGGCCGCGGCGGCCCTAGCGGCTGACGAGTCGGCGTCGCGGATGGCCATCACGGTCCGCACCCAGCTGTCGCTGCTGCAGGGATATGCCGACATCATGGAGGGCTTGTCCCCCGAGCTGACGAAGCAGATCCTCCAGATCATGGCGCAGAAAACTCGGGATCTCGGTTCCTTGCTTCAGCCATTCACCGAGCAAACACCGGCAGCGCGGCCCGACATCGGCGACTACCGCCGCGTGCGGCAACGGACCCGCCACCTGATTGCGGAGTATCGCCTCTTGCTCGAGGGCCTCCACACGCGCGTGTCGGAGGCGCGCGAGCACGTCAGCGGACCCGGGGAAAAACACGGCTAACTGCTGAACCCGTGACCGTCGTCGAGTTGCGCGTGCTCGACGGGCCCAACCTCTACTTCACGCGGCCCGCCATCAAGCTGACGCTCGAGGTGGCTCCCTGGCTGGCCCTCCCAGACGAGCGGGCGCAACGCCTCGCCAGGCGGGCCGGCTTCACACCGGCGGCGACCGCGGGCGCGCCCAGGAGCGACCAGCGCCGCCGCTATGTCGCCCGCTTCGCGGTGCACATCGCGCGTCTGCTGGCTGACGCAACCGCGACGCACCTCGCGATTCGCGGCCGGCCTGGTCCGGACGCCGAGCAGATCGTGGTGGCGTTCGTGTGGCGCCGGCAGCGGGCCGCGGAAGCGTTCGCGCGCGAGCTCGCCCCGCTGCTGGAGTTATGCCTCGACGGGCGCCGATCGCTCGAACGGGCCATCGCGGAAGCGGCGGATCGCCTGGGCAGCATGGAGCCCGGGCCGGCGCCGACGGTGCTGCGCCCCACCATTCCCATCATCGCGGTGACGGGGACCAACGGCAAGACCACCACCGTGCGGTTGATCGCGCAGCTGGCGCGTATGGCCGGGCACACCGTCGCCTTCACGACGACCGACGGGGTCTATCGCGACGACGAGCTGGTCGAGGCGGGCGACTACTCCGGGTTCAGCGGGGCGGCCAAGGCGCTGGCGCAGCCCGGCATCGACCTCGCGGTGCTGGAGACGGCACGCGGCGGGATCCTGCTCCGAGGGATGGGCACCGACCATAACGACGTGGCGGTGGTGACCAATGTGACCGAGGACCACCTTGATCAATACGGGATCCGCACCCTCGACCAGCTGGCGGAAGTCAAAGCGGCGATCACCAAGATCACGAGGCCGGACGGCTGGGACGTGCTCAATGCCGACGATCCACGAGTGCTGGCGATGCGACGGTTGGCGGCGGGCCGCCCCTGGCTCTTCTCGCTGGACGCGGACCACCCGGCGATTCGCACGACGCTGGCCGAGGGTGGGCGCGCGATCTCGGTTCTCGATGGCGCCCTCGTCCTTATCACCTCCGGCCGTCAGGGTCACCGACTCGTCCCGATCGAGGATGTGCCGGTTACGCTGGCGGGCATTTCCAGCCATAACGTGAGCAACGCGATGGCGGCGGCGGCGGCCGCCCTTGGTGCGGGGATCCCAGAGGAGGCCGTCATCGAGGGGCTTCGCTCCTTCGTGTTGGACCCGGAGCGCAATCCTGGCCGGGCCAATATTTTCGAAGTCGATCGCCGCGTGGTGGTCATCGATTACGCCCATAACGAAGACGGCATGCGCGGCTTGATCGAGATCTGCCAGGGGCTGCGAGCACCGGGCGCCGGCATCGTTCTGGCGTTTGGCTCGGCCGGCGACCGGACCAACGCCATCCTCCACCGGCTGGGATACACGGCGGCGCGTGGTCCGGACCGGGTCGCGATCGCCGAGCTGCATCGGTACCTGCGCGGCCGCGATCCCCAGGACCTGGTCCACCGGCTGCAGGCGGGGCTTACGGACGGCGGGAAGCCGAAGTCTCCTGTGTTTCCCAACGAGCTCGAGGCGCTCGAATGGATGTTGGCGGCGTCGGCACCCAACGATGTGATCGCAATCACTGCGCTGGGGCAGCGCCCCCAGATCTTCCAGTACCTGCGCGACCGGGGCGGAGCACCGGTCGCCCCGCTCCGCATCCGGGAACTGGTGCGGCGCGCGCGGACCTAAGTCCCGGGCGAGACGGGCAACGCCCGGCGCGCCTCGAGGTTGCGCCAGGTGTCGGCGGGCTTGTCGACGCAGAGGAGGACCACATCGCCGGCGCTGGCGCGGCCGAGGGCGGCGTCGATGGCCGGTCCCTCGTCGATGATGATCTCGGCGCTCTGCACGCGGCTCTCGGCGGCGGCCTTGATGCCCTCCATCACGTGGCCGGCGATCTCGCCACGCTGCCGACCGCGAGGGTTCGCGTCTTCGCGCACGATCAGGATGTCGAAGACGCGCGCCGCCACCCGCCCGAGCTCGCGCATGTCCTCGTTCCGGCGATCACCAGGGGTTGCGATCACGGCGATGCGGCGCCCCGGCTCGGGTCCGTTGACCCCTGGCGCCGTGAGGCGCTCCACGAAGTCTCCGGCCAGCGCGAGGCCATGCGGGTTATGGGCGTAGTCGACGATCACCTTCACGCCGTGCAGCTCGAACATGTTGAGGCGTCCGGGCGCTTCGTGGAACGATGGATGGAAGCTGCGCAGCCCCTGCCGGATGTCGTGCAGGTGGGCGCCGGCGGCGTGGGCCGCCGCCGCTGCGGCCAGCGCATTCTGGACGTTCGCCCGCGCCCGACCCTCGAAGGTGGCCGGGATCAGGTGGATCCAGGCGATCTGCGTGCTGCGCCGGCCCTCGCGCAGCACCATCATCTCGCGGCCGCCCGGCTGCGTCTCGATGACGAAGGCTTTGCGGCCGCGACGCACCCAGCGACCCACCAACTCGTTGTCGTCGCGCATCGAGAAAAGGATGACCGACCCGCTGCAGTGGGTCCGCATCTCGGCGACCAGCTCGTCATCGGCGTTGAGGACGGCGGTGCCGCTGCGGGGAACGGCCTCGACAATGACCCGCTTGATGGCGGCCAGCTGGCGCAACGAGTTCACCTCTTTGAGGCCGATGTGGTCGCCGGTGACGTTCAGCACGACCGCGACGTCGTTCGCGCTGTAACCAAGGCCCTCCCGAAGGATCCCACCGCGAGCGACCTCGAAGACGGCAAAGTCGACGCGAGGATTCTGGAGCACCATGCGGGCGGAGCGCGGGCCGCTCGCGTCGGCCGGCTTGACCAGCCGGCCGTCGATATAGATGCCGTCGGTGGTCGTCATCCCGACCTTGTGGCCGAGGCCTCTGACGATGTGGGCGATCATGCGCGCCGTGGTCGTCTTGCCGTTCGAGCCGGTGACGGCGACGATCGGGATGCGCGAGGGCGTACCTTGCGGGAACAGCAGATCGATGACGGCCTTCGCCACATACTGCGGCTCGCCCTCGGTAGGGTGGGTGTGCATCCGAAAGCCGGGGGCGGCGTTCACCTCGACGATCGCCCCTCCAGTTTCGCGCACCGGCTGGCAGATGTCAGGCGTCAGGAAGTCGATGCCTGCCACGTCGAGACCGACCACGCGCGCCGCCTCTTCGGCGATCTCGACGTTGTCGTGATCCGCCTCCATGGTGCGGTCGATCGAGATGCCTCCGGTCGACATGTTGGCGGTCGCCGCCAGCTTGACGACCGCATCCTTTGGCGCAATCTCGTCGAGGCCGAATCCCTGCCGTTTGACCAGCGCGTCGGCGGCGTCATCGATCTTGATCCGGGTCAGCACCTTTTCGTGGCCGATGCCGCGCCTGGGATCGCGGTTAGTGATGTCGACCAGCTCGCGCACCGTGTGTTCCCCGTCGCCGATGACGTGCGCGGGAACCCGCTCGGCGACCGCAACCATGTGGCCGTCGATGACGAGCACCCGATAGTCGTTGCCCTTGATAAAACTCTCCACCACGACCACACCGCTGCGCGTCTGGCGGATGGCTCGCTCAAAGGCCCGACGGACGTCTTCCTCGGTGCGCAGGTCGAGACTCACGCCGCGTCCATGGTTGCCGTCGAGCGGCTTCAACACCACCGGATAACCGATGCGCGCGGCGATTGCCGCGGCCTCGTCCGCGGATCGGACGGTATCGCTGCGGGGCACCGGCAGCCCCGCTGAGGCGAGCAAGGACGTGGTCAGCTTCTTGTCACCCGCGATGTCCACACCCAGCGCCGAGGTGCGGGACGTCATGGTGGCGCGGATGCGCTGCTGGTATTTGCCCTGTCCGAGCTGGACAAAGGACTGCTCGTTCAGCCGGATGTAGGGGATGTCGCGGCGTGCGGCTTCGTCGAGAATCGCCTGGGTCGAGGGGCCGAACGCGGCCTGGTCGGCCAGCAGCACCAGGCTCTCCAGCTCGGCGACGAAGTCGAAGGTCGGGTTGGGTTCCACCAGGTGATTGAGCAGCCGGACGGCAAGCTTCCCGGCCGCCAGTCCGACCTGTTCCTCGTTGTAGCCGTAGACCACGTTGTAATAGCCGGGCGTACCCGCCCGCCGCGTCTTGCCTCGCGTCGTGCTCGCGCCGGTTTCGCGCTGGAGCTCGAGCGCAACGTGCTCGGCGACGTGGCCCATCCACGTCCCGTCGCGGAGACGCTCGATGAAGCCGCCCGGGCGGTGGAGCGAGCAGCCGTGATCCTGCAGGCCGGGCAGCAGGTCGATCAGCGCCTCGTTGAAGGCGGGGATCGTGTTCGAGGGCCAGTGCTCGAGCGAGCCGAGGTCGACGAGCAGGCGAATCGCCGGGTCGTAGGACCAGAAGTTGGGTCCACGCAGCACCTGGCTTTCCAGGATCTTGAGGTTCGGCTTTAGCGGCGGTTTGTTCTCGACGGGCTCGTGCTTGGCATCCTCGTCGCGCTCGACTCGCGTCTCCATGCGCGACTCGCTCACTCCGAGGCCTTTCGATCCTCGAGACGGCGCACCATCTTTCGAACGCGGCCCTGCGCCATCTGGGCGAGATGCTCGTCCTTGGCGAGGACCCGCGGCAGCACGCGGCGCGCGCGCAAGTCGAATCGGTAACCGGATGGGAGGGAGTGGAGGCGCGCGTTCGACACCATCATCGGCTTGTGACCGGTCGTCTGGAAAGCGTCGGTGATCACATCGGTGCCGTCGACGATCGTCACCGAGCCCCGGCCGATCACTTCGAGGACATCATTGGCATCGATGATGGCGGCGGTATCCTCATCGAGGCCCAGCCCGATCAGCGAGGGCGACTGCGCGACCACCGCGAGCAGTCGGCCGAGCCGGGTGCGCTGCTCGAAGTGCTGATCGACCACGACGTCGACGAGCAGCCCCAGACCGACCGAGACGTTCGCCATCCGGTGCTTCGGCGTGGCACCCGAGCTGCCGAACGCCATCATGTGGGTCGCAACCGCGCTCGCGCCCGCGGATGTCCCCGCCACGACGACCCCGCGGCCGTGGGCGTCGAGCATGGCGGCGCCGAGCTTGGTTCCGCCGATCACGGAGGATAATCGCAGCTGATTACCGCCGGTCATGAAGATGCCGGTGATGTCCTTGAGCGCCTCGACCATAAGCGGATCGTTGGCCTCTTCGCGAGTTTCCGGACGGAGTCCGGTGACCTTGCTCACGCCGACCCGAGCGAAGATCTGACCGTACAGGTCCGTCGCCGCATCGCCGAGGGAAGAGGCGGTGCTGATCACGGCGATGCGGGCATGATCGCCACCGGCAAGCTGGGCGAAGCGCGACAGGATGACCCGCTCGCCCAGTTTGTCCTCGGCGCCGCCGATGACCATGACCGGCCCGACCGGGCCGCCGTCAGTGGTGGGAGCAAGCCGCTGCGGAGCGGACGCGTCGGTCATTCACGACAGTGTACCGGCGCTCGTATTCCGGCGCTTCGGCTATTTTTTGCGGAATCTTATATGATTGATGTCACATCGTCTGCCAGGCTGGGTTAGCGATCGGCCTTCCTCGTGCGACGACATGAGTACGGGACTATATGAGAATATGGGATTGCGGATATCAGGTATTGAATACGGTGATTGACCAGGACGCGGGGACAGCGGAGCGGACGCCCGCCAGCCGTGCGAAACGCCAGGCGGCCGAGTTGCTACCCCGTCTGCTCGAAGCGTTGCCCCTCGCGGTGGCGCTGTTCGAGCTCGACGTCGACGGGTTCCGGTTCCGCTACGGCAACCAGGTGTTCGCTCGGATCCTTTCCCTCGACCGATTGCCCGATGACGGGCAGCTCGTCGGTGAAGTCTTCCGCCGGGAGGAGCACGACGCAGTCATCGACCTCTTCCAGCTCGTCCGTGTCAGCCGCGAACCACAGAGCTGCTTTGCAGCCGAGGGCGGACAGGGCGCAGAGACGAACCGCATCTTGAATATCGATGCCTACCCAATGCTCAAGCTCGGCCGCGTGAGCCATGTGCTGGTCCTGGTCGAACAGACGCAGGAGAAGCTGGAAGCGCGCCAGCGCCAGCAACTCGAGGCCAACCGCTTGCGCAAGAAGGCGGACCAGCTAGCGGGTTTGGAAAAGGCGAAGTCGGAATTCTTACGACTGGCGTCACACGAGCTCCGAGGACCCGCGGCCATGCTCGGCGGTTACCTCTCGATGATCGAAGACGAATCGTTGGGGCCGGTCCCGCAGGGGTTGCGTCCCGTGTTGCCGATGTTGAAAGCAAAAGCCGCGCAGATCAACCTCCTCGCCAACGAGATGGTGGAGGCGGCGCGGCTCGAAGATGGGCGCGTGCAGCTGAAGCGCAAGCGGGTCGATCTGCGGCAGGTGGTCCGTCGCAGTGTCGGGGCAGCGGAAACGACGGCCACACCGCAGCACCGGATCCGTTTTGAGGATCGCGCCAGCCGCGAGCTCTGGGTACTGGGTGACGTCTTGCGGCTGGAAATCATCGTCGCTAACCTGCTCGACAATGCCATCAAGTACTCGCCGAAGGGCGGCGATGTCACAGCCGAACTCTCGACCTCGGGCGACATCGCCGTGCTCAGCGTCCGAGACCAGGGCATCGGGATCGCCGCTCAGGACATGGAGCGGCTGTTCGTGCGCTTCAGCCGGCTGGCGACCCTCAACGACGTGCCCGGCACCGGGCTGGGCCTCTACCTGGCGAGAGAGCTGGCCCGTCTGCACAAGGGTGAAATCGTGTGCGTCTCGAAACTCGGTGAGGGGAGCGAGTTCGTGCTGAGTCTCCCGGTTGAGCCCGCCAGCAAGTAAGCCCCTGACCCTAACGGCGCTGCGCGAGGCGGCAGCCGGCTGTCGTGCCTGTGACCTCTACAAGACCGGCACCCAGACCGTGTTCGGCGAGGGCCCGGAACACGCCCAGGTCATGTTCGTTGGGGAGCAGCCCGGCGACTGTGAGGACATGGAGGGCAAGCCGTTTGTCGGCCCGGCCGGACGTGTGCTCGACGAGGCGCTCAAGGAGGCGGGTATCGATCGCCGCCGTGTCTACGTCACCAACGCCGTCAAGCACTTCAAGTGGAAGCCGCAGGGGAAGCGTCGCCTGCACCAGAAGCCGAACGCGGCCGAGATCACCGCCTGTCGTCGGTGGTTGGATGCTGAGATGGCGGCCGTGATGCCGCACCTCCTGGTGCTCCTCGGGGCGACCGCCGCCCAGGCGCTATTGGGTCGCGATTTCCGGGTGAGCCTGCAACGCGGTCGGCTCATCGAGCGGCTGGGTCTGCCGCCGGTCATGGCGACCGTGCACCCCTCGTCGATTCTGCGCGCGCCCGACGACGAGACCCGTGAACTCGAGATGCGCGCCTTCATTCACGACTTGAGGCGGCTAACCGAGTTTCTTCGCTAACGCCAGAGCAATCGCCAGAGGCCGGCGCGGCCGAGCGCCCGCCCCACGATCTTGTTCTTAGCCCGTCGCGTGATCCGCTGCGGATTGCCCGAGGCCAGCGTCGAGACATCGTTCGCCAGCCGAGCGGCGGCGTACAGCTGCGACACGAGGCCTCGACGCCTCATTCGAAGACCTGGTCGATGAGACTTTTCGCATCTCGTGCCAGCTCGCCGCGCTCCGCCTCGTAGGCTTCGATCACCTGGAGGAGCTGTTGCGCCTGGTCGGGCTCCCGCAGTCCGAGCACGAGGCCGACTGAGAGCCAGTAGTCGGCGGTTTCGAGCAGGTTGGCATGGATATCATCTGGCGTTTCGCCCAGCACCTCGCTCATCGAACCGATCAGGGCGCGCCCGTAACGGGCCCATTGCTCATCGACGGAAGGTTTCATAGAAACAGGGTAAACTGGCTACCGCCTCCGCGGGGAGGTGGCAGAGTGGTCGAATGCGAGCGCCTGCTAAGCGCTTGAGCGGGTGTTTCCGCTCCCCGGGTTCGAATCCCGGCCTTCCCGCCATTACACGTCACCCTCTGCATTGCTTGGGAACGCGAGAGGGCGGCCACGTGGCCGCCCCCAGCATCGTCTCTAGAAGCCTGGAGGATTGCAGGCGCCGCTCGGAATCCCGTTTGAGGTATTCACCTGGGTGTTGTGCCCAATCTGGGAATATGGATCCGAGGTGCCGGTCAGGTCGTCGACCGTGCCTGTCGCCGGCGCGTATTCGTAGTCGAAGGTTCCTTTGAACGTCGCGTGGTACGACTCACAGCGGCTGCTCCCCGAGTTGCTGTTCTGCCACAGGGCGCCATTGCCGGTCCAGGTCACACTGACGCTGACGGTGGTCAGCTGAGTGCCGGGGCCCGGGCCAGGACCGCCCATCGCGATCACGCTCTGGAGGCCTGGCCGTGCGCCCGCCGCTTTGCCGACGGGAATGCCGCCGCACACTTCATCGGCGGTCGCCGAGTACGTGATCGAGGCGCTCGACAGGTCTGAAGCTACGACAAACTTGGAGGAGTCCTTGAGCATCCAACAACCAAAGGCAAACGTGCCATCGGCTTTAGATTCGTTGACCTGCAGGATCGTGCCTTCCTGCGTGAAGGGCGTTCCGGTCCCTTTCTTTGGCCGGAACGTCTGCTTGCCGCGATCCACGTACACGCTCACGTTGCTGTATTCGCCACCGGCGGCGGGCGTGAAGTTCGCAGTGGCCGTCCAATCGGAGAAGGTGCACTTACCCGGGCCACAGCCACCACCCCCGCCGCCAGCGATCGCTGTAGCGGCCAGCGCGATCGAGATCAGCCCGAAAACACCGCCGACGGTGAGAACTCGCTTGATCAATGTCTCTTTCCTTCTCGCGGCGTCCTTCTACGCCGCGACCGTAATGTGTCGACGCCTAGTTACGAGGCAATCCTTGCCACCCCACCCCCTGTTTTGCATGATCCTGAGCCACAAACGCTGGCTTCGATCGTCTGGTTACGATGGCATCTGCCTCAGCGGTGGGTCAAGGCTAGCGCGCACTCAGCCACGTGCCTAGACGGCTCTGCACCATTTCTGCTGGTCCGCTTGGCCGTTGTGCGTTGACCGGCGGTGATGCCGGTCAGGTCGGCCAGATGTCCAGCTCGTCGAGTCGATTCATTCCGAGCGTCGCGGAGATCTCGCCACTGTGGTAAGCGTCGTGCGTGATAAGGCGCATGAGCACGGCCTGGCGAGTGTGGATCTGGATCGCGCCGCGGCTCTCTCGAGGGAATTTCTCCTGAAGCATCTCGGGCGTCCATCGATCGAGACAATCCTGAATGACGCTCCAGGATGATTCGAGTGCCGAGACGAGCTCGCTCGCCCGCCGGGGATGGGTCGGGTCGTCTTCCCAGCCCTCTCCGGTGGGACTGACAAAACGATTGCGTTCGGCTCCGGGTTCCTTGAAGATATGGCACAGCCAGTACACGCGGGCCCCGGCGGTGTGCGCGGTGATGGCCCAGATCGGCCAGAGGTCAGGCGACGGCCGCAGCTGGAGTTGCTCGAGAGAAAGGGCGGCGATCCTCTGGACCAGGCGTTCCTGAACGAATTGCCATCCGCCATAGAACGGCGCGATGTTCGGTGCGTTCCTACTCACCAGGTAGGTTATTTAACACCGACCAGCGAGACCAGCGCCTGCGCATCGCTGACCGCATGTCCTTCCATGTCGTTATTGAAATACACGAAGACATCGAGCCCACCGCGGCGCCAGTCGCCGACGCGATTGGCCCACGGCTCCAGCGCGCTGCGGCCATAAGCGAGGCCTCGAGGGGGCAGATGCATCCTTATATATGTGAAGTCGCTGGTGATCTCCAGCGACTTGGGCATCTTCGGGTGGTCTGGGATGCAGAGAGCGATCCGGTGAGCGCGTAGCAGGTCGAAGACCGCCGGCACGAGCCATGAGTCGTGGCGGAACTCGAGCGTGAAGCGCACGCCCGCCGGCAGCATGGCAACGAAGTGCCCTAAACGCTGCAGGTCGAGGTGGAAGTTAGCCTGCAGCTGGAAGAGGATGGGTCCCAGCTTGTCGCCCAGCCCGACCGCCGCATCGACGACCAGGTCGATCGACGTCTTTTCGACCGCGAGTCGCTTGATGTGAGTGACGTAGCGGCTGCCTTTGACCGCAAACAGGAAGCCTGGTGGCGCCTGCTCTCTCCAGGCCTCGAATTGCTCCCGCGGCGGCTGTCGATAGAAGGAGTTGTTGAGCTCGACCGTGTTGAAGTGCTGCGCATAGAAGGCGAAGTGCTCTCGCGCCGGCATCTTGTCCGGATAGAAGAGCTTGCGCCAGTGTGGATAGGACCAGCCCGAACAGCCGATTCGGATATCGCCCGCCATCGATGACCATTCTGCAAAAGCGCGCTGAGGTCAGGCTGCGGGGGCAGTATCGGGCGCGCGCGCCGAGTAGTAATCGTAGACAGGTGGGATCGCCAGCAGCCGTCCGTCATCCGCGCGAGCCAATTTCCATCCGCCTTCGTGCACCATCCAATGATGGCGGTGGCACAGCAGGATTAAATTGGATAGGTCGGTGACGCCGCCCTGAACCCAGTGAACGAGGTGGTGCGCGGCACTCCGTGACGCCGTGCGTTCGCACCCGGGCCACTGGCAGTGCTGGTCGCGAGCATTCAGCGCGCGGCGGGTCGCGCCGGAGACGACTCGCGCCGCTCGGCCGACGTCGACCACGACCGAGTCCGGGCCGAACACGACGCGCGCAATGTTGCCATCGCATGCCAGTCGCTGCACGGTTGTTGACGAGATCGGCGTCGAGAACTCCATATCCGCCGCCGGCGATCCGGGCAATCCTTGCAGCGTTTCGAGTGTGGTCGTGACCTGGAGATGCGGGCGCTGGCTCGCGTGCTGAGGCACCAGCCCGGCATCGAGCGAATGAAGCGACAGCTCGACGAGCGCATCGCCCTGGCGCCGCTCGAGGCAGCGTTCGTCACCCTGGCCCATCGGTTGCGCCAGCGGCTCGAGAGCAGTGCGGAAGGCAGCGCCGCCAACGGGGTCCAGCTGTCCACTGATGTGGAGCGACCCGTCTTCCCACACGCTCAGCTTCAGGCCTCGCTCCTCGACAGCAACGCGATGATCTCGCTCCACACCTTCCGGGTCGAGCGCATGGCGCAGGCGTTCGCAGTAATGCCAGAGCCGTCCCGCTGACGATTCCCGGGCGCGTTCGAGGACGTCATCTTCGTGGAACACGGACTCCGGGGCGGTATTCGAAAGCGCGGTCGCCGTGCGGGCAATAACCGATAGGTGGGCGAAACCGATCTCACCACCGACCATCGCCTGCGCGCATTTCACAATCCGGGGTAGCTGCTCGCCGACATTGATGCAGTCATAGGCCGCGCCGCTCTTCATCTTGCAGTTATGCCGGATCCACTCGCCGGCGGTTGGGGCATCGAGCCGGTCCGCTGTTTCCTCCTCACGAAACTGTGCCGACAGGCGCGCCGCTTCCTTCGAGAAGGCGAGACTGAGACGATCGCGCACGTAGCTGAGCCGCTTCAGCCTGCCGGAGATATCGCCCTGGGGCAGGTCGCAAACAATCAAGTCCAAGAACTCATCGACGTCGCGACGGAGCGGCACGTCAAGCGAGTCGCGGCTCGGAGTAGCGACGATGCTCATCAGGTCTTGCAAAAGAGCGGCGACGTCTTCCACATCCGAAGCTCCAGCTGGCGCCGCGCACGACGGAGCCGGCCGACCCTGGCAAGCTCGTCGTCAATCCGCTGGTTGGTACGGCGGATGTGCTCGTCAAGGGCTACGGCCAAATCCTCGAACCGGTAGCTGGGCCTCGCCGACACTCCCCCCACCCCCATCTTCACGAGCACATTATACGAACATATGTTCGTAGTGTCAAGAGGCTTTGAGGTCTGCCAAACGAGGTGAGAGAATCCCCTTCGTGGTCACTGCCGTCGTCCTCATCGAGGCGGAAAGGTCTGCGATCGCCAAGCTCGGGCCTGCGCTCGCCGACGTGCCAGGTGTCGCCGAGGCGTACTCCGTCACCGGAGAATTCGATTTCGTGGTGATCGTCAGGGTCAAGAATCACGAAGAGATCGCCGACGTCGTGACCTCACGGCTGTCGCAGGTGCCGGGGATCGTCAAGACCCACACGCACGTCGCCTTCAAGGTCTACTCGAAGCACGACCTCGAGGCGATGTTCAGCGTCGGACTGCAGGAAGCGCGCTAGCCGGACGCGTGGCCGTCGCCGGCTTGACGAGCGAACATTTGTTCGATAAGATCTAGCCAGCCTCAGCGTCTGGTCTTGCGTCCCCGGGGAGGCCTGATGTCACCGCGGTTCTCGCCATCTCTCCTTAGGGACGTGCTCAAATGCCAGATCGGCTGCAACAAGCCATTACGGTGCTCCAGACCCGCTTCGGGAGCGCCGCGCCGCGCCCGTCGGCACCTCCGTGTCCGGCACGATCCTCCGGGATCCCCGAGCTCGATGCGTTGACTGGGATCGGCGGGTGGCCGGTGGGCCGGCTGAGCTTGCTGGCGGGACCGAGGGGTTCGGGCAAACGAACACTGGCGCAGCGCAGCGTCGCCGCCGCCAGCCGGGAGGGACCGGTTGCCTACGTCGACATTCCTGGCCGTCTCGATCCAGAATTTCTGAGCCACTTCGATGCGCGGCTCGACCACCTGCTGGTCGTGCGACCGAAATCCATCAAAGAAGCGATGGCCAGTGTACGGGTGCTGGCGCGTGCCGGCGTCGACTACATCGCCATCGATCTGCCGCGCACGCGATCCTCGGGGCTCGATGCCGAGCTGCCGCACTTGTTGCACCGCGCCGCTGAAGCCGAGTGCACGCTCTTGCTGATCCATGACGCTGACGCCGAGGACGCGATCCGCTATTACGCCAGCCTGATCCTGAGCTTCCAGCGCAGCGCCTGGGTCTTTCGCCGCGACGGCGATCTGGAAGGCTTGCAGGTCGATGCCGCCGTCGTCAAGAACCGGCTGGCGCCACCGGGCCGCACCGCCCGATGGATCGTTCCATACCCGATCCCATGATCTGCTGCGTTCGCACGCCCCACCCATCGCTGATCGCCGCCTGGCTGACGGCGCCGGCGTTGCGCGGCCGTCTACTGATCCTCGGCGGGTTCGCGCACGAGCGCGCTTCGGTGACGACGGCATCGGCCGAAGCGCGGGCGCAGGGCGTGGTCGAGGGGATGAGCCTCAACCAGGCTCAACAATTTGCGCCCGACGCCATCTTTCAACCGGTCGACGAGGAGGCCACAGCCAGGGTCCGCCAGTCCCTGCTCCTGATCCTGCACCACTTCACCCCCGACGTGGCTGCCGGCGAGGATCCTGGCTGTGCCTTCCTCCGTCTCGACCGGCTGGCCTTGCGCTGGCCCGACCGTTCGCAATTGCTGGCCGCCATCGGCCGTGCGATCGAGGCCGCCATCCGCGTCAGGCCGGCGATTGGCGTGGCGTCGTCGATGTTCGTCAGTGCGGTTGCGGCTGCCCATGCCACGGCTGCGGCCCCGGTGATCGTCGAGCAAGAGAACACGCGAGCCTTTCTCGCTCGCTACCCGATCGATGTCCTGCCGCTCGATGACGACCTGCGTGAATACCTCGAGCTCCTCGGGATCAAGACGATCGGCCGTCTGCAGGCGATCTCTCGACCCGCGTTTCGCCGCCAGTTCGGCCAGAAAGCCCTCGTCGTCTATGACCTGGCGTTCGGCGATGACCGGCGTCGCTTACGGCCCTGGCGGCCGGCCGTCCGGATCGAGGAAAGCGAGCCACTCGAGCCGCCGGTCGACAACACCCAGGCGCTACAATTCATCGCCCGCGCGCTGGCCGAGCGGGTGAGCGCCTCACTGCTTTCGCAAGGGCTTGGGACACGCGCGGTCCGTATCACCCTCAACCAGGAGTCGGCACCGGCGCTGGTGATCGAGGCGCGCTTTGCCTACCCGATGACGACCGCGGGCGAGCTGTTCGATGGGATTCGCCCGCGATTGCTGCGCGCGTCGATCATCGCGCCGCTGGAACGGATCACGCTGCGCGCCGGCCGGCTGGAAGCGGCCTATGTTCGCCAACCCGGGCTGCTGATCCGACGCGATCCCTTCACGGAAGGGATCGCCGATGCGGTCGCGCGCCTACAGGAGGAGTACGGGCCGTCCCTGGTCCAGCGTGCCGAGGTCCGCAGCGATGCTGCGCCACTCCCGGACCACCGGATCCTGTGGAAACCCGCGTGACGGAACTGCTGGCGCCGGCACGGCCGGTCCGGGTGCGTGTCGATGCGGATGGCGTGCCGACGCACCTCGAGTCGGCGGCCGGGTGGCAGCCGGTGACCCGTGTGCTCAACCGCTGGCGAATCGACTGCGACTGGTGGCGCAGCCCGGTCTCGCGCGAGTACTGGCGGCTGCTGATCGACGATGACCTCGCGCTCGAGTGCTATTGCAACCGGGCCAGTGCGGAATGGTTTGTCGAGCGCGTCTATGACTAGCGCCTACGCCGAGTTGCACTGCCACTCCAACTATTCCTTCCTTGAGGGCGCATCGCATCCTGACGAGCTGCTGGCGCGCGCCCGCGACCTCGAGATGCCGGCGCTCGCCATCACCGACCGCAACGGCTTCTACGGCGCGGTCAAGTTCTTCGGCGCGGCGCAGCGAGCAGGCATCCAGCCGATCATCGGCACCGAGCTGACGATCGACGACGGGACCACGCCGCCGAAAGACCGGGTGGATTACGACCGCTGGGGGGATCGGTTGCTGCTGCTCGTTGAAGACAAGCTCGGTTACACGAGCCTCTGCCGCTTGATCAGCATGGCGCAGATGCCCAACGCGAAAGGCATGGCACGCTTAGCTCCAGACAAACTTGCAGGGTTGAGCAACCATCTGATCGCGCTGGTCGCCGATCCCAAAGAGCGGCTGCCCTTCTACCAGGAGATCTTCGGCCGCGAACGGGTCTTCATCGAGCTGCACGACCACCTGGCTCCGGACGACCGCTCGCGCAACCAGCGGCTGCTCGACCTGGCCGGGCAGTATGCGGCGCCGCTGGTCATCACCAACGAGGTCTTTTATGCGACGCCCGACCGGCACAGGCTCCACGACGTCCTCACTGCGATCCGTCATCGCACCACGCTCGACGAGGCGCAGCGCTATCTGCATCCGAACGCCGAGCACTACCTCAAGTCGGGGGTCGAGCTTCGCCAGGTCTTCGGCCGGTACCCGCGGAAGGTCGTCGACGACGGCCTGGCGCACGCCGCGGAAATTGCGGGGCGCTGCCTCTTCAGCTTCGACCTGGTGAGCGCGCGCTTTCCCGGCTTTCCGGTCCCGGCGGGGGAGACGCCGTACTCCTTCCTGTACCGGCTCTGCCAGGATGCCGTCCGCGAGAAATATCGTCCGGTCACTTCCGAGGTGGCGGCCCGTCTGCAGAAAGAGCTCGACGTCATCAACAAGACGGGCTTCAGCGAGTTCTTCTTGATCAACTGGGACCTGATGCGGTTCGCGCGCTTACGCGGGATCCCGGGCCAGGGCCGCGGTTCGGCGGCCGACAGCATCGTCGCCTACCTGCTCGGGATCACGCGGGTCGATCCGATCGAGCACAACCTGCTCTTCGAGCGCTTCCTGCACGAAGAGATGACGACGACACCCGACATCGACATCGACTTCTCCACCGCGCACCGCGAGCAGGTGATCCAGTACGTCTACGAAAAGTACGGCCCGGAGCGCACCGGGATGGTCTGCAACGTCGTGACCTACCGCCAGCGGTCCGCGATCCGCGAAGTCGGCAAGGCGCTGGGATTCAAGGAGGAGACGATTGATCACCTGGCGAAGTCGGCATCAGCCTGGCACCCGGAAAGCCCGGAGACGATCGCGCAGGCGGCCGGCTATCCGACGGCAAACGCCGCGAAGCCCTGGCAGCAATTGTTCGACCTTGCCACCCAGATCCTCGATTTCCCGCGTCATCTCTCGATCCATGTCGGCGGGATGCTGGTCACCGGCGAGCCGCTGATCGACATCGTGCCGGTCGAGCGCGCCACCATGCCGGGCCGCATGGTGGTGCAGTTCAACAAGGACGACGTCGAGGAGCTGGGCTTGATCAAGATGGACATGCTCGGCCTGCGCATGCTCTCGGTGGTCGCCGAAGCGCTCGACCTGATCGAGGCCGACACCGGCGTACGCCCCGACCTCGACGCGCTCGACCTGAAAGACCCGGCCGTCTACGAACTCTGCACGCAGGCCGACACGATCGGGGTGTTCCAGATCGAGAGCCGGGCGCAGATGCAAACGCTGCCGCGCTCGCGACCCGAGACCTTCAACGATCTCGTCGTGGAGGTCGCGATCATCCGCCCTGGCCCGATCCAGGGCGATGCGGTGCATCCGTACCTCAGGCGCAAGCAGGGCAGAGAGCCGGTGATGTACATCCACCCACGCTTGAAACCGATCCTCGAGGAGACGCTCGGCGTCGTCCTCTACCAGGAGCAGATCCTGAAGATCTCGATGGAATGCGCCAGCTTCTCGAGCGCCGAAGCCGACCGGTTCCGGCGGGCGATGAGCAGCCATCGGTCGCACGACTTGATGGCGGCGATCCGCGAGCGCTTCCTCAGCGGTTGCGCTCACAACGAGATCCCGCAACCGATTGCCGAGGAGATCTTCACCAAGCTGTCCGCCTTCGCCGAGTTCGGCTTCACAAAGTCACACGCGGCCGCCTTCGCCCGAACCTGTTACGAGACCGCCTGGCTCAAGCTGCATCACGCGCCCGCACTCTACGCTGGGCTGCTCAACCACCAGCCGATGGGCTTCTATCACCCGCACGTGCTCGTCGAGGACGCCAAGCACCACGACGTCAAGATCCTGGCGGTCGACATCAACAAGAGCTATGTGCGCTGCACCGTCGAAGGTGGCGCATTGCGACTCGGCTTCAACTACGTGCATGGCGTCGGCGACAAGGCCCTCGAGGTCCTCGAGGAGGCGCAGCTCAAAGGTCCGGTCACCTCGCTCGAAGAGTTCTGCCGCCGCATTCGCCTGACGACGCAATCTCGGAACGGCCTGACCCGGGCGCAGGTGCAGAACCTGGTGCTGGCCGGCGCCTTCGACGCGCTGGAACCGAACCGGCGAGAGGCGGTCTGGCGCTTCAACGAGCACGCCGACGATTGGCAGCACACGCCGATGCTGGCCGAGCCGTCAGAGTCAGTGAGCCTGGCACCGATGACCCACCGCGAGCGGGTCGCGACCGACTACCGGCTGCTCTCGCTAACGACGACCGACCACCTGATTCATTTCTACCGGCCGCAGTTCGATGCCTTGCACGTGATCGACTCGAAGACGATCCGATCGAGTGTTCGAGACGGAGCGAAGGTCCGGGTTGGCGGCCTGGTGATCACGCGGCAATCGCCATCGACCGGCAAGGAGTTCAAGTTCTTCACGCTGGCTGATGAGTTCGGCCACGTCGACGTCATCCTGCGGCCGCCGATCTATCAACGGTACCGGCAGGTGGCGAACCTGGAGCCGATCCTGATCATGGACGGGCGGCTGCAGAAACAGGACGGCGTGCTGAGCGTGCTCGTCGACCACGTCGAGGCCGCGCCCTCGCTGCCCGAGGAGGACGTGTTCCCTACGTCACGGAACTACCGATAGCTTGGGACCACTAGAAAACGCGCGTCGGCGGCACATCGCCTTTCTTTCTCAGGCGATGCGCCGGCGGAGCGTCGCCGCGCCGGCGAGGATGACCAGCACACAGAAGCCCAGCACCACACCGACGTCGAGCTGCAGCGATGACCAGGTCAGATCGGCGCCCTTGATCATGATGTTCCGCAATCCCTCGACGGCGTAGGTCAGCGGTAGGACGTGCGATAGAGCCTGCAGCGGCCCCGGTTCAGTGCTGACAGGGAAGATGATGCCGGCCAGCAGCATCTGCGGGACGATGACGAGGGGGATGAACTGCACCGCCTGGAACTCCGTGCGGGCAAACATGCTGAGGAAGATGCCGAGATTGACGGCGGCGATCGCCATCAACGCCTCGAGCAGGAAGATCAGGGCGATATTGCCCGCGTTGTGGACATGGAGCACGAGCAGACTGAAGGCCAGCACCTCGGCTGACTGCACCAGCGCCAGCACGGTGAAGCCCAGCATGTACCCGAGCACGATCTCGGCCCGCCGCAGCGGGCTTGCCATCAATCGTTCCAGCGTTCCCTGGCCGCGCTCGCGCAGGAACGCCACCGCAGTGATCACGAAGACCAGGAAGAAGACCACCAGGCCGATGAAGGCGGCGCCGAAATAGTCGAGCGTGTCGAAGTTGGGCCCACCGTAGAGGAAGGTGATCCGCGGTGCGAACTGAATGCCGCCGGCCTGGCCGGCGAGGGCGACAAACGACTGACTGACGGCTTGTACGACGCTCTGCGAGAGTCCCGGCTGGCTTCCCTCGAGGTGCACCTGTGGAGCGATGAGCCGATGCTGCTGCGCTTGCACCGAGAAGTCGGACGGCAACGCAACGTACCCGGCAATGTCACCCGACCGCAGTTTGGCTTCGGCGTCCGCCGGCGACATACTCGAGGCCGAGACGGTCTTCGTGTTCTCGAGCGTGGATGCGACGATGCTGCCCAGCGCACCACCATCGAGGTTGACGACGCCCATCTTTGGAACCTCGCCGCCGCCGCGAAGCAGGTAACCAAGGAGTGCGAGGATGACGAGCGGGGCTCCAAAGAGCAGGGCCAGCGTACGATGGTCACGCCGGAACTGCTGCAGCAGCCGTCGCGTGATGGCTCGGACGCGGGCGCCGCTCATCTCTGTGCCTCGGACAGCTTGAGGAAGGCATCCTCCAGGCGATCGACCCCAGCCTTCATCTTGATTTCGGGGACGGTCCCCTCAGCCAGCAGCTTGCCGAAGCGGATCAAGCCCAGACGGTCGCATCGCTCCGCCTCGTCCATTACGTGACTGGAGACGACGATGGAGGTGCCACCGGCCGCCATCTTGCGAAAGCCATCCCAGAGCTGAACTCGCAACTGCGGATCAACGCCGACCGTTGGCTCGTCGAGGAGCAGCAGATCCGGTTTGTGGACGAGCGCGCAGGCGAGCGAGCATCGCGTCCGCATCCCGCCGCTGAGCGTGCTCACAACCGATTGCCGACGATCCCAGAGGTCGACGAACTCGAGCGCCTCGCGTACGCCGTCGATACGCCCGTTGATCGCGCCGAAGAAGTGGACGTTCTCCTCGGCCGAGAGATCGGGGTAGAGCGCGGCTTGCTGCGTCATGTAGCCGACGTGCGCCAGCACCGCGAGTTGGGGCATGCGGCGGCCGAGCACCATGACGGTGCCCTTCTCTGGGGCGACCAGCCCAACGAGGCTGCGAATCAGCGTCGTCTTGCCGGCCCCGTTCGGGCCGAGGAGGCCATAGACCTCGCCGCGCCGGACCCGCAAGGTGATGCCATCGAGGGCCGTCTCTTTGCCGAACCGCTTGACGACACCGTCAACGTCGACGGCATAGGCCTCAGTTGCCATGATTGCTCGCCTCCGGTCGCATGCCGCGCAGCCACACATCGGCGAACGCGAGCACGACGTCTTCACCGGCGGGAACGTCGACCGTCGCCTGGCTCATCACCGGCGCCGCCAGCATGTGAAACATGACGCCGCCAACGAGGCTCTGCACCGCAATCATTGGATGCATGCGCCGGAGGCGCCCAGCCGCCATCTGGCCGGTTAGATATTGAGCGAACGTCCCGAAGGCGCGCAAACCGGTTTCAGCAAAGGCCTGCGCGGACTCCGGCGTCATCGACGTGACTTCGAGCAGCAGGGTCCGCACGATGCCAGTGTGTCCCGCGACGGTTCGATACGCGGTCACAACGACCTCGGGGATGACCTTTTCGGGCGGGCGGTCACCGGCGCGGGCGAAGACCGCCATGACCGGCTCGAACGGAGAGTACGCAAGCAGGATGGCCTTGAACAGCGCCGACTTCCCCGGGAAGAGGCGATAGAGATTCGCGCGCGAGACGCCGGCTTCGGATGCGAGCGCATCCATAGAGAGGTCGTTGAGAGTTTGGGTGTGGAGCATGCGGATCGATGCATCGAGGACGCGCTGTCGCGTATCCGGACCCGGTTGCACTTCGAGCGCGTGCAGCAGTTGGGCGCGTGATGGAAAGGCCCGGTAGAACGTGGTTCGCGACACGCCCGCCGCCGCCGCGATCTCGTCCACCGACGCCTGCCGGTCTTTGGACAGCAGCCGCGTCGCCTCGCTCATGATCCGCTCCCTGGGTGGCCCGGACGTAGGCATATTCGCTTGTCACGAGACTAGACTGGACGTCCAGTCTTGTCAAGTAACAGATTTCCACGCTATTGATGCGGTAGCCTGACCGCCAGTGCCTGAACTCCCGGAACTCGAAGTTCTGCGCGAATACCTCGGCCCACGACTCGAGGGGAGGAAGATTGCCCAGGTCTGGACCTCGCCCAAGCTGAGCTTCCTGCTTCGGACGCCGCCGGACGAGTACGCCCGGCAGCTGGTGGGCGGGACCTTCGAGCGGGTCTGGCGCCGCGGCAAGTTTCTGATCTTCGATATCAGCGGGCAGCACCTTGTCATCAACCCGATGTTGGGCGGCCGGCTCCAGTGGACGAAGGCTTCCGAGAAAGTCGCAGCCTCGACCGTCTTTCGCATCACGCTCGAAGGTGGCGACGAGCTGCGTTTTCTGGACACCGTGAAGATGGGGCGCGTTTACTGGGTGGTGCCCGGCGCCCTGCCGACGATCCCGGGATGGGCGGAGCTCGGCCCCGACGCCTTGACCGCGACCTTCTCCGAATTCTCCCAGCGCATCCGCCGTCACCCCGGCGAACTAAAGAATTTACTGCGCAACCAGGCGTTCATCTCCGGAGTTGGCAACGCCTACTCCGATGAGATCCTTCATGAAGCCCAACTCCTGCCTCTCCGTAAGCGGACGACGCTCAAGCCCGACGAGCTGTCGCGGCTCTACGCGGCGACCCACACGGTGCTGAGCTCGGCCATCGAATCGATCAAGGCGCAACCGGGCTACGAGCCACACAAGCAGGATCGGAGGTTTATGGCGGTGCACGGCAAGGCGAAGGGAAAGTGCCCGCGCTGCGGACATCGGATCTCGGAGCTGACGGCTCGCGGTGAGGCGACCGATTTCTGTCGGGGCTGCCAGCATTAGCGTGTGCGGCTGAAGAACGCGCGCGTCATCGTCACCGGCGCGTCGAGTGGGATCGGCCGCGCCATCGCGCTCGAATTCGCGCGGCGCGGCGCACGGGTCGCGCTCGCGTCGCGCAATCGTCCTGCGCTGGATGAGGTGGCCGCGATGATCGCAGCGGCGGGCGGCTCGGCGGTCGTGATTCCGACGGATGTGACGGCGGAAGGCGCTCTCGAGCACATGACGGATGAGGCGATCCGCGAGCTTGGCGGCATCGACATCCTGGTGAACAACGCGGGCCAGGGAATGAGCGCCAGCATCGGCGATGCGTCAGGCGCCGACGTGGAGACGCTGTTCAAGCTGAACGTTCTGGCCGCCGCGGCCGCCATCCGCGCCGTGATCCCGATCATGCGAGCGCAAAGCTCGGGCATGATCATCAACATCTCGTCGATGGCCGGCCGCGTCGTCATTCCGCGCATCGGCTACTACTCAGCGAGCAAGTTCGCGCTGGGCGCGATTGGGGATGCGCTGCGGATGGAGGAGTCGCATCGCGGCATCAGGGTGATGAATGTCTTCCCGGGGACGACGCATTCCAGCTTCGGCGAGAACCGCCTGGGCACACGGGGTCGCCAGGCCCACCAGGTGCTGCCACCCGTGTCAGCCGAGAAA
This sequence comes from Candidatus Dormiibacterota bacterium, assembly GCA_035279665.1. Classification (GTDB taxonomy): domain Bacteria; phylum Chloroflexota; class Dormibacteria; order CF-121; family CF-121; genus CF-13. Next base: position 35,965 of record DATEHI010000152.1, read on the forward strand.
GTCGCGCGGCGGATCGCCCTGGCGGTTGCCCGCAATCAACGCTCGGTCTACATCTCCTGGTTCCCGGACCGCGTCGGTCTGGCAGTCAACTGGCTCGCCGGCTGGGCGGTTAGCGGTGTCCTGGCATGGTGGGCACGGCGTGCCGAAACCTGATCACGAAAGCACCCTCGACGCCGGTGAACCCGTCTACCTCATCGATGACTGGCGGCGCCTTCGCCGGCGGCCGCGCGCGCCTTGTCGATGTCTTTCGCCCCGATCACGACCCGCGTCTTGGTCGCCAGGTAGACCGCGGTCAGGCTGACGCCCGCATCGGCGATCTTCCGCGTCAGCTTTCCCAGCGCGCCGGGCTTGTCCTCGATATCCAGCACCAGCGCGTCCTGCTCGCCGGTGACTCGAGTGCCCGCAGTCTGGAGCGCTTGACGCGCCTTCGCGGGATCGCTGACGAGCACGTGGCCAACGCCCTTGCCGGCCACGACGAACCCACAGATCCCCTCGATGTTGACGCCGGCCTTGCCCAGCGCCTCAGCCGCGGCCGCCACGCTACCGACCTTCTCGTCCAGTTCGATCGTCAGATCTTTCAGATGGTGAGCCATAGCCGACCTCCTTCTCTAACGCTGGCGGAATCAGGCGCCCATTCTAGGCTAGACAAATCGGTGTGGATCGTATAGCCAGTTCAAGCCGATCCCCAGCAGGGCGACGGCAAAGGCCATCACCACCAGGAGGAGCGAGACGCGACCGGCCCACCGGATGGCAGGCGCTTGCCGTTCGAACGGACGGGACCGATCGAACCACAGGGTCCAGATCGCGACCGGGAGCACCGGTACGCTGCGAAGCACAATGCGGAGCAACGGGCTGGTGGCGATAAACGCCTCGATGACATAGAAGCCTGCCAGGACGACGAGGACGGCGACGAGCGCGATCAGCAGGGGGCCGTGAAGCCAGCTAGTAAGCCTCGAGGTAAGCGTCGAGCTCCCACGGGGTGACCTGCTTCTCATAGCTCTGCCACTCCATCTCCTTCGCCTCGATGAAACGTTCGAGGAGGTGGACACCCAGCGCATCGCGCATCACCTCGTCCTGGCGGAGGTCCTTGAGGGCCTCGGCGAGTGAGGCGGGGAGGTGGCCCAGCTGGTGACGGGCGAGGCGCTCGGGATCGAAGGCATAGAGGTTCTCTTCCACCGGTGGCGGCAAGGGCAGCTTTTGACGGATCCCGGAGAGGCCGGCGTGCAGCATGGCCGCGAATGCGAGGTAGGGATTGCACGACGGGTCCGGCGCCCGGAACTCGATCCGGACGGACGCGCGATCGCCGCTGCCGGCACGCGGCACGCGGATCAAGGCCGAACGGTTCATCTGGGCCCAGCTGACGGCGACCGGTGCTTCGAAGCCGGCGACGAAGCGCTTGTAGGAGTTCACCAGTGGGGCAACCAGTGCACACAGTGCGCGGGCGTGGGCCAGCTGACCGGCGATAAAGTGCTTGGCGACGGGAGACAGCTGGTACTGGTCGGCGCGGTCGTAAAACGCATTGGTGTCCTTGCCGGCCTCGGTCAGGACCTGGTGGGTGTGCATCCCGGATCCCGCCGCACCGAAGATCGGCTTGGGCATGAACGTCGCCAGCAAGCCCCGCCGCTGCGCAACCGCCTTGACGGCATGCTTGAGCGTGACGAGCTGGTCCGCGCTCTTGAGGGCGTTGCTCAGGGCCAGGTCGAGTTCGTATTGACCGGCGGCGACCTCGTGATGGCTGGCCTCGACGGTGATCCCCAGGCGATCGAGCGCCCCCACGATTTCCTGGCGAACGTCGCTGCCGACGTCGACCGGATGGTCGAAGTAGCTGGCGCGATCATGCTGCCCCGGTCGCACGCCGCCGGTGGCGGTGTCCGTGTTGAGGAGGAAGAACTCCAGTTCCATCGCGACCGAGTAGTCGAAGCCAAGCGAGGCGGCCTCGGCCAGCGCCCGTGCCAGCACGCCGCGAGGATCGCCGGCGAACCGCTCGCCCTCCGGGGTCATCAGATCGCAGATCACCTGGGCGCCCGGCACGCCGTCTGCCTCGCCGATCGTCAGGGTGTCGAGGTCCGGGCGAAGGAACATGTCGCTTTCGAAGACCCGCGCAAAGCCCTCTACCGACGAACCGTCGAACCATTCGCCGTTGCGCACCGCGTGCGGCAGTCGCTGAGCCGGGATCGTGATGCTCTTCACCGTGCCGAGCACGTCGACGAATCGCAGGTCCAGGAAGCGGATGGAGCGTTCGGAGAGCCGCTCCATTGTCCGCTCGACGGTCTGCGCGGTCGCGCGGCCTGCCGCCGCCTCAGTCTTCGCCGTCGGGCACACCTTTAGGCCGCGAGTCCTCTCCGGTTTCCAGCTCGTCCCACGACGGGCCGAGTCGCGGGTAGTCGCCGGGTCGCCAGGGTTTGTCGCGCTGTACGGAATTATCCTCCATGACGTTTGCTCCTCTTCCGAGATCCAAAGGCGGCTGTCAGGGCGAGTGACAGCCGCCTCAACGGCGAACGCGCGAACCAACCGACTAGGGCGAACTAGATGTCGTGATAGAGGTAGAACTCCCAGGGATGCGGCCGGAGCGCCACCTGGTCGACCTCGCGGGCGCGCTTGTAGTCGATCCAGGTCTCGATCAGGTCCGTGGTGAAGACGCCGCCGCGGGTCAGGTAGTCGTTGTCGATCTCGAGCGCGTCCAGGACTTCCGTCAGGGAGCCCGGCGTGCTCTTCACCTGGCGCTTCATCTCGGGGTCGAGCTCGTAGAGGTCCTCATCGATCGGCTTGGGCGGCTCGATCTTGTTGATGACGCCGTCCAGACCGGCCATCAGGCAGGCCGCGAAGGAGAGGTACGGGTTGCAGGACGGGTCAGGCGTGCGGAACTCGAGCCGCTTTGCCTTGGGATCGTCGAAGTACATCGGGATTCGCACGCAGGCACTGCGGTTGCGCTTCGAATAGATCAAGTTGATGGGCGCCTCGTATCCTGGCACCAGCCGGCGATACGAGTTGGTGGTCGGCGCGGCGAAGGCGAGCAGTGACGGCGCGTGCTTCAGCAGCCCGCCGATGTACCAGCGGCACATCTCGCTAATGCCCGCGTAGCCGGCCTTGTCGTAGAAGAGCGGGACGCCGTTCTTCCACAAGCTCTGGTGGGTGTGCATCCCGGACCCGTTGTCCATGAAGAGCGGCTTGGGCATGAACGTCGCGACGAAGCCATTCTGGGCACAGACGTTCTTGACGACGTACTTGTACATCATCACTTTGTCGGCCATGTTCACCAGCGTGTCGAACCGCATGTCGATCTCGGTCTGGCCGGCGGTGCCGACCTCGTGATGATGGACCTCGATATCGACGCCCGCCTCGATCAGCTTGAGGACGATCTGCGAGCGAAGGTCCTGCAGCTTGTCGGTCGGCGGCACCGGGAAATATCCTTCCTTGTAACGCGGACGGTAGGCGGTGTTCGGCTCCGAGTTCTTGCCGGAGTTCCATACGCCTTCGATCGAGTCGATCTCGTACATGCCTGAGAACTGGTTCTGATCGAACCGCATGCTGTTGAAGATGTAGAACTCGCACTCCGGGCCGAAGAAACTGGTGTCCGCGAGGCCGGTTGTCAGCAGATAGGCCTCCGCCTTCTTGCCCACGTACCGCGGATCGCGAGAGTACGGCTCCCGCGTGATCGGGTCGATGACGTCGCAGTTGATACTCAGGGTCGGCACGCGCAGCACCGGGTCGACGATCGCCGTCGACGCGTCCGGAATCAGCAGCATGTCGCTCTCATGGATGTGCTGGAATCCGCGGATGCTCGAGCCATCGAAGCCGATGCCCTCGCTGAAGAGGCCCCTGGTCAACTCCTGGACCGGGATGGAAAAGTGCTGCCAGGTCCCGATCAAGTCGATGAACTTCAGATCGACGATCTTGAGGCCCTGCTTGTGGGCGAGGTCGATGACGGACTGGGCATCCGTCTTTGTTTCCTTCTTCGAACGCACACCCTGATCGATCGCCATAGACAAATTCCCTCCGATTGAACGTGGTGATCCTGACTGAGTCGATCCTAGGGGCGCCGGTCGCCTGCGTCATCGGGCCGAAGAGACGAGTTGCGGGGGCCCTTTTTGTGCAGAGCGCCCAATAGACCCGCGGGCGCTTCGGGCGGTTACGCCAACCTCAGGTCGGACTGGGAGAGGGCGATTGCAGCAGGTTCGGGTTGACGTGGTCAACCGTCACCGTGTACGCCGATGGCGGGTTGAGCTCGAGGGCCAGGATGTATTCGCCTTTCCCAAAGCGGACGATAGACCCCGTGGCCGGCGTTTTGTCCTCGGCCCAGCCGCCTTTGGTGAGCTGAGCCTCGTAAAAGGGCACGATGCTGCTCAGGTTCGTGGCCGTGAAGTCCTGGTAGATGGTTTCGGTGTCCGCCAGTCCCGGCCGCTCGTCGACCAGCTTGGCGCTGGGAGGGCGTGGAAGGCCATCGATGACCGGGCGGGTGAGATGGGTGTCCGCCCCGCTGAGCAGGGAGGCATTTTGGGCGCTCTCGACCAGGCTGAAAATGGCCAGCGTGGCCAGCACCGCTGGGACTAGCGCGCCGCCGGCCCACAGCAGCGCGCGGCGCTCCAAGCCTTCTCGATGCCGGCGGAGGCCGGCGCGAAGCAGCACGACGATCGTGATGGCGCAGGCAAGCAGCACGGCGGCCCCGAGAACCTCCAACCATGCGCCCGGCAGGTATTCCGCCAGCTGGTCGCTCGCGAGTAGTGCGGCGCCGATGATGATGGCGTACGTCACCGACACCACCGGCACGAGGTAGGGGTGGTCCTGGCTCGCCACCGGGCCGAGCCGGGGGGCCGACCGGCTCGGATGCCGGCTTATTCGCCGGCGGCCTGCTCCCACTCCTGGTAGAGCGCTCGCAGGCGGCGGGACGCGTCCTCATGTGCCGCTGCCAGCTCCGCAACCCGCGCCGAGTCGTCATACGTCGAATGGTCAGCCAGCTGCTCCTCGATGCGGCGAACCTCAGTTTCGAGCTCGTCGATGCGGTCCTCGACCGGGTCGACGGCAGCGCCGGAGTTCGCTGTCGCGCGGGCCGTGCCGGGTGTGATCGCACGACCGGATTTGCGCGGCTCGGGCGCGACGACCGGGCGCGACGCCCGCTGCCGGCGGCGGTCGAGGTCGCCGTAGTTGCCGAGGTGCATGGTCACCGCGCCGTCCTCGACCGTCCAGAGCCGCGTCGCGATCGCATCGATGAAGTAGCGGTCGTGCGAGACGAAGACGATGGTCCCTTCGAAGTTCTGTAGGGCCTCCTCGAGCATCTCCTGGGCCGGGATGTCGAGGTGGTTGGTGGGTTCATCGAGGAGCAACAAGCCGGCGTCGTCGAGCATCAATTTCGCCAGCGCCACGCGGCTCTTCTCCCCGCCGCTCAGCGACCGAATCGTCTTGAAGGCGTCATCGCCGTGGAAGAGCAAGCGGCCGAGAAACGTACGCAATGTTTCCTCCGGCAGACCGAAGGCATCCTGCAGCTCGGTCAGCACCGTTTTGTTGGGATCGAGATCGGCGAGGTGCTGGTCGTAGTAGCGCATGGCAACGCGCGGGCCCATCTTGACGCGGCCTGAAAGCGGGCGAAGCTCGCCCAGGAGCGCCTTCAGCAGGCTCGTCTTTCCGGAGCCGTTCGGGCCGACGATCGCAACCCGTTCGCCGGCGTTGATGGTAAAAGCCGGCATGGTCAGCAACTCGCGCTTGCCGTATCCGAGCCGGAGCCCGTCGCTTTGAAAGATGAGGTCGCTTGTCACCGAGGCCTTCAGCCGGATCCGGATCTGCTGATCGTCGGCGGGAGGCGCGACCCTGGCCAGGCGGTCGAGCCTGGTCTGCCGGCCGCGCGCCTCGCGCGCGCGCTGCCCGGCTTTGTAACGGCGGATGAACTCCTCGGTGCGGGCGATGTATTCCTGCTGGGCCTCGAATTCTTTCTGTCGCAGGGCGCGGCGCTCGCGGCGCAACCGGACGTACTGGCGGTAATTCCCGGGGTACCACTCGCCCGAGCCGGCCTGGAGCTCCAGGATGTCGTCGGCGGTGTGTTCGAGGAACCGCCGGTCATGGGAGACGATCAGCATGCCGGCCCGGGAGAGCCGAAGAAAACCCTCCAACCACTCGATCGCTTCCAGGTCGAGGTGATTGGTGGGCTCGTCGAGCAGCAGCAGGTCGGCGTCCTGCAGAAGGAGCTTGGCGAGCGCCAGTCGGCGGCGCTGTCCGCCGCTGAGCGCGCTGGGGGCGAGTTCCTGGTCGGCTTCGGTCAGCCCGACACCGTGGAGGACTTCGGCGACCCGGTTGTCGTAGGCATAGCCGTCGAGCCGCTCGTACTCGTGTTGGACCTCGCCGTAGTCCTCGACGAGGACCGCCTGCTCCGCTCCGCTCGCTCCTGCCATGGCGGCTTCCAGCCCCTCCAGCCGTGCGCGCAGGTTGAGGATGTCGGGCCGGCTGTGTAGCGCGTCGGCGTACACACTCTCATGCGGACCGGCTTCCAGCTCCTGCGCCAGATAGGCCGTCCGGGCTCGGGGTGTCAGGGTCAACGATCCGGCCGAGAAAAGGAGGTCGCCGGAGATCGCTTTCAGCAAGCTGGACTTCCCGCTGCCGTTGGCGCCCACGATCCCAAGGCGCTGCCGTGGCTCGACCTGAAAGGTCAGATCGCTCAGCACCTCGGTGGCCCCATACATCAGTTTGAGCCGGTCGACGCGCAGCAGTGGCATGTCACGGAAAGTCTACGGCTGAGTTGGCAGACATCGGCAAGGGATATCTCGCCGCCCTTTCCACACCGGGGGCGGCTATAAAACTGGTCCAATTTGTGGGAATAAACCCGGGACCGATTCGGTTTGCGAGCGTGTACGGCATTTCCACCGCAATGAAATGAGGGTTCGTTGATGCCAGGATTGCTCGCTCAGACCAACGCCTATATCCGTGACGCCGAGCAGCAGTACCGTGATCTCAAGGCGCGCCAGGATCAGGTTCGCCGTCCCATCCTGCTGATCGACCGGCTGCTCCAGGAGCTCGAAGAGATGAACCTCAAGGGGATGAAGCGCGTCCCCACGTCCTACGAGCTGCGGCTAGAGGAGATCCTGACCCTGGTCAGCCCGATCGCTTCGATGCCGGACCAGGTGGCCAACATCAAGGTCAAAGTGGGGATCACCAAGCTGATGGACGCCCTGTTCGCGGTGGAAGAGGTGCTCTTCAGCGAGCGCAACGGGACTCCCGTCGAGCCGGAGGCCGAGACCTTCGACGGCGGGCTCTTTACCGCCGCGTAACCACTTTTCGTCACGGCGACCCCGGCGCGGCGGTACCATAGCGCCGTGCCAAATGAGTTCGATCTCATGCTGCGCCTGCTGGTGGCGCTGGTTCTGGGCGCCATCGTCGGGCTGGAACGCGAGCGGCAGGAGCGGGCGGCCGGGCTCCGGACGGTGACCATGGTGTCGCTGGGATCGGCTCTCTTTACAATCGTGGGCGCCTATGGGTTCAGCCAGACGGACCCATCACGGGTGGCCGCCCAGATCGTGACCGGTATCGGCTTCCTCGGGGCCGGCACGATCTTCCTTCGCAAGGACCTGGTCCGCGGGCTGACGACCGCAGCCACGATTTGGGCGGTAGCCGCGATCGGCATGGCGGCCGGGACGGCGCAGTACCTGACCGCCTTTTTCACCACGCTCCTGATTCTTGCCGTCCTGATGGTGTTGAAGCCGATCGAGAGACGCTTCTTCAAGCGGCCCAACGAGGCCCTGGTCAGCCTGATGATTCAGCGCGGCGAGGGTGAGATCGAGAAGGTGCGGGCGGCGCTGGCGGTGATCGGGGCGTTCCCGATGTCGATCCGGATTCACGAGCTCAACGAAAGCGAGGACCGGGTCGAGCTCGACATCGGGCTGCCCTCCAACAGGACGACCGCCGAGTTGTTGCGCCAGCTCCGCACCATCGAGGGGGCGAAGCAGATCCTCATCTCCCGGGAGCTGATCGAGGACCGCGTGCGCGCCGGGAATTGATACAATGGCCGCCTAAGTAATGGGAGGTGGTGCCCATGGCATTAGTTGATTTAAGTGAGAGCGGCGGGTAACACCGCCGCTCTTTCTTTTTTGGACTATCGGCCGAAGACCGGTTTCCGCTTCTCGAGGAAGGCGCGGATCGCCTCGCTCGCGTCTGGTGTCTTTGCGGCCAGGGCCTGTAGCTGCGACTCGAGCTCCAGCGTCTGTTCCAGGTCGAGCTGGATCGCCCGTTCCATGCCTCGCTTTATCAACGCGTACGTCTGGCGCGGGCCCGCCGCGAGTTTGTGGGCTCGTTCCATCGCGGCGGCCATCAGCTGGTCGGGTGGCACAACGGCCGCCACGAGTCCCAGACGGTGGGCTTCGTCGGCGCTCATGGGATCACCCGTGATCGCCAGCTCGGTGGCCTTGCTCAAGCCGAGCATCCGCGTCAGGAAGAAGAGGCTGCCGGCGTCAGGCACGAGGCCGACCCGGACGAACACCACGATCAACTGCGTGCCGCTGGCGGCCAGCCGTAGGTCGCAGGCCAGCGCCAGGCTCAAGCCCGCGCCGGCGGCGGTGCCGTTCAGGGCGGCAATCACCGGTTTCGGACAGGCGCGGATAGCGCGGATCATCGGCGCGTAATTCGTTCGGAGGTCGGCGCCCAGATCGCTGTCGCCGGCCTCGTATCGCGCGCTCACCTCCTTGAGGTCGGCGCCCGCGCAAAAGGCCCGCCCGGCTCCCGTGAGAACGATGGCCCCCACCTCAGCGTCACGCCCGGCGGCATCGATGGCGGTGCGCAGCGCCTGGGTCGTCTCACGGTTGAGCGCGTTGAGCGCCTCCGGCCGGTTGATGGTCAGACTCAGCACGGCGTCGTCACGGGAGCTGAGAAGAACGTCGCTCATCGCCCGGTGAACTGGCCCGGGCGCTTTTCGAGAAACGCCTTCATCCCCTCGCGTTTGTCCTCCGACGCAAACAAGAGGTAGAAGAGCTTGCGCTCGAACTCGAGCCCCGGTGTAAGTCCGACCTCCATCGCGTGATTGACGGCCTCCTTCCCGAGGCGAACCGCCAGCGGCGGGCGGGTAGCGATCAGCTGTGCCAGGCGCTTGGCTTCTTCGAGCTGTGCGCCGGCCGGCACGACGCGATTTACCAGGCCCATCCGCTCGGCGTCGACCGCGCGGACCGGGTCGCCGGTGAGCACCGCCTCCATGGCGCGGACCTTGCCCGCGGTTCGGGCCCACCGTTGCGTACCCCCGGCTCCGGGAATGATCCCGATCTTCACCTCGGGCTGGCCGAACTGGGCCATCTCTGAGGCCACCACCAGGTCGCACATCAGCGCCAGCTCGCAGCCACCGCCGAGTGCGTAGCCACCGACTGCGGCGATCACCGGTTTATGGATCGCCCGAAAGCGTGCCCAGCGCGCGAAATTGTCATCTCGCAGGGCGTCGATCGCGCTTGCCCCGGCCATCTGTCCGATGTCGGCACCAGCCGCGAAGGCGCGCTCATCGCCGGTGAGCACCATGCAGCGGATCGCGTCGTCGCGGTCGAAGCTCTCCAGCGCGTCCACCAGCTCGGCAATGGTCTGATGGTTGAGCGCGTTGCGGACCTGGGGCCGGTGGATGGTGACGACGCCGACCGCGCCATCCACCTCGGTGAGGACGAATTCGTACGGCATCACTCCCTCCCTGCCGGCCAAGTCTAGCCAGCCGCCCGGGCACCGCGCCAGCCGACGGCCGGATTGACGTTATAACCTCGTGAAACGGCTCGCCCTGGTGCTCGCGCCAGTAGTCGCCACGCTGATCCTTCCCCTGACGGCGGTGGCGGATGACCAGCCGTTCAAGACCGTCGTCGACGGCATCGTGCCAAAGACGGCGGGCCTCACGATCCAGGGAACGACCGGTGGGTGCGACCTCCTGCTGCAAAACCAGACCGGCCAGGACGTGATCCTGCTGGACATGAGCAAGCCGCCCAAGCCATTCCGCTTCGCCGCCCAGCCCAAGGCCGCCACCCCCCGGCCCCCGATCCCGGTTCATCTGCCGGCCGCGGGGGTATGGCCCTGTGCGAGCCTTCCCCCGGTCAATGAAGACCAGCAATGGAACCACGCCGAGGCCACGGTTGGCACCTGGAGCATCACCGGCACCGTCGGGGCGCTCAGCTTCAAGCTGACGGCGCGGACGGTCTACGATCCGGCCCTCGACCCGCCATCCGACTGGACGCTGTACCTGCGCTATGGCGTGGGGGCCGCGGTCGCCGGCAGTATTCTCATCGGCGTTCCATACCTGTTCCAACGGCGGCGCGAGATCCTCGGCAACAGCAAGAAAGCCTCCTGACGAAAGTCGCGAAACTTGGCTCTGGACGGAGCCGCACCCTACCCATATAATCCGGGCAGTCTTTCATAGGAGGGAAGCCGCCGAACTCAGAAAGCGTCAACGTGGACGTTGCTTTTCTGATAGCGGCTGTGTAGAGTCGGTCCAATGATTGCGGAAGCGGGAGCATCCGTCGTACGCCGGGTCAGGGCCATCGGGAACAGGGACGTCTCTACCGGGAAGAAGGCCTTCATCCTCATCGGGTTTTGCACCGCCCAGCTCCTCGACGTCACGACCACCCACATCGGCCTCTCGCAGGGTCGGCAGGAGCTGAACGGTGTCGCCGCCTGGATCATCCAGAACAATGGGGAGCTGGCGGTCTATGCCCTCAAATTGTCGCTGGTCGCGGGGCTCGTCGCCTTCCTGCTGATGTTCGGGCGCCGCCGGGCCGGGATCTGGAATGCCTACCTGGTCGCCGCCTGGATCACCACGTTTGCCGTGGTCAACAACCTCTACAGAATCTTGACGTAACAGCGCACGTGCGGCGGCGGCGGGAAGGCCGCTAAGACTAAATTGTGCACGTGGCCCTGGCGGCAACAACGTTTGGCCAGTTCTTGACGCCCGTCTTTTTCTATGTCGTGATCGCGGCCTATATGGCCTTCGTGCTCGCCTCGGCCTGGCAGTTCTCGCGCCGGCTGGAACCGGGCCGCATCATGCGTGCCATCAACCTGACGCTGGTCCCGCTTGGTGTGCTGGTCGCGCTGGTTGGGGTGCTGGCCGCCAGTTTCAACGCCTTCGCGCAGCAAGAGGGGACGCCGAGCACGAACTGGGCGATCGTGATGGTGGCGCTCGGCCTGGGTGGGGCGTCATTGCTACTGGCGGTTGAAGGCTTCGTCCTGCGGGGCCGAGTCCGCTCGTCGAACGAGGACCGGCGCGCCATCGGGCTGCGCAGCCTCAGCCTGATCGCCACCACGGTCCCACTGGTGGTCCTGGGCACGCTCTTCCTCGCGATCGCGCTGCGCCTTCCTGTTTGACCGCGCCGCCGGCATGGTGCGATATACTTGACCGGGCAGATCAACTTTTAAGGGGCCCCGCTCCGGTGTGAAAACGCGGGGAGAAGGTCAAGTGCCGTGCGAATGCGCTTTTCGATGAAAACCGAGTACGGCGTGCGCGCCGTCCTGGAGCTGGCCAGCCATGCCGGCCGGGGTGCGCTCCAGAGTAGCGAGATCGCTCGGCTGCAGGGAATCCCCGGTCCGTTTCTCGACCAGGTGCTGATGATCCTCCGGCGTGGCGGCTTCATCACGTCAATGCGCGGGCCGCGTGGCGGGCACGAACTGGCCAGACCGCCAGAGGAGATTCGTCTCGATCAGGTGATCGACTGCCTGGAGGGGAATGGCTTAAAGAGCCGCCAGCCCGACGGCGAGCAGAGCGGCGACAGCCGGGTGCTGGGCGTCGTGACGCAACAAGCCGAGCAGGCGGCGCGCGAGGTGTTCGCCTCGCACACGCTGGCCGACTGCCTTCGCCTGCGCCGGGTCGAGCCGCGCGTCTTCCATGGCATCTTCCACGCGGTGACGGCCAAGCCGAAGGGCGCCTGATGGCTCAGCGGTCCCTCACGCCCGAGCAGCGCGAGCGCTACGCGCGCCACCTCGCCCTCGCGGAGGTCGGTAAAGAAGGCCAGCAGCGTTTGCTGCGCGCGCGTGTGCTGATCGTCGGCGTCGGCGCGCTGGGCTCCCCAGTCGCGCTCTACCTGGCGGCGTCCGGCGTCGGCACGATCGGGCTGGCGGACCATGACCACGTCCGGCTCTCGAACCTTCAGCGACAGATCATCCATTCGATGGAGGGATTGAACCGCTCGAAGGTCGCCGGCGCGGCGCGGATGGTGAGCGCGCTGAACCCGGATATCCAGGTGGAGACGGTCGAGGAGACCGTCGATGAACGCAACGCGATGGAACTGCTCGCACGCTTCGACGTCATCGTCGACGGGACGGACTCCTTTCGCGCGCGCTACCTGCTGAGCGACGCGGCCTACTTGCTTCGCAAACCGCTGGTCCACGGCAGCATCTTTCGCATCGAAGGCCAGGTCACGGTGTTCGTCCCGGGTCGCGGCTGCTATCGCTGCCTCTACCCGGAGCCACCACCGGCGGGAGCCATCGAAGAATCCGAGGATGTTGGCGTCTTCGCTGTGCTCCCGGGGATCATCGGCACCATCCAGGCAGCCGAGACGATCAAGCTGATCACCGGCGTCGGTGACGGGCTGATCAACCGCGTGCTGCTGCACGACACCATGGCCATGACCTTCCGCGAAGTTCGCTACCGACGCAACCGCGCCTGCCCGGTTTGCGGCGATCGGCCCACGGTGCGGCGTCTCGTCGATTACGCCGCGTTCATCGGCGTGGAGGCCCACTCGTGACCGACGCCCGCCATCACCGTCAACGAATCCTCACCGAGGTGGGCGAAGCCGGGCAGCGCCGGCTCGAGGGCGCCGCCGTGGCGATCGTCGGTGTCGGCGGCCTCGGCGCACCGGTCGCGCTCTACCTCGCCGCAGCCGGCGTCGGCCGTCTCGGGCTGGTCGACGACCAGGACGTCGAACTGTCCAATCTGAACCGTCAGATCATCTTCGACGAGTGTGACGTCGGCCGGCCGAAGGTCGAGGCGGCCGCCGGCCGGTTGCTCCAGCTCGATGCAGCACTCCAGGTCGATCCCCGCCGCGAGAACATCCGCGCCTCCAACGTGGCCGAGCTGTTTGCGGAGTACGACCTGGTGGTCGACGCCACCGACGTGTTCGAGACGAAGTTCCTTCTCAACGACGCGTCCGTCCTGCTGCGCAAACCGCTGGTGCACGGGGCGGTGCTCCGCTGGGGCGGCCAGGTGACGACGATCCTGCCAGACGCACCATGCCTGCGCTGCCTCTTTCGCGAGCCTCCCGAGCCAGGCGACGTACAGACCTGCGAAGAGGCCGGCATCATCGGGGCAGCGACGGGCGTCGTCGGCAGCGTGCAGGCCGAGGAAACTCTGAAGGTCGTGCTCGGCGTGGGAAATTCGCTGAGCGGGCGGATCTTCCAGCACGACGGCCTTCTCGGCGAGACGCGAACGACCAGGTTTCCACGCGACCCCGATTGTCCGGTCTGCTCATCGCGGGCGCGCATCACCGACCTCGCCCGCTACGAGGAGCAGGTCTCACCCCGCGGTCACGTCCTCGTTTGATGTCCGCGCCGGCCGAGATCGGTGTCATAGGCGGCTCCGGTTTCTATGAATGGTTTGCCGGTGCTGATCAGGTCACGCTCGACACGCCCTACGGCCCGCCCAGCGCGCCGATCGCAGTTGCGGAGGTCGGCGGTCGTCGCGTCGCCTTCCTTCCGCGCCATGGCCAAAAGCACACCATCCCCGCACCCTTCGTCAACTACCGCGCCAACATGTGGGCGATGCGTGAGCTGGGCGTGCGCCGCATCATCGGGCCGTCAGCGGTCGGCAGCTTGCAAGCGGAGCTTCATCCGGGCGACCTGGTGATCTGCGACCAGTTCATCGACCGCACGACCGGCCGGTCGGACACCTACTATCCCGGACCTGAGGTCGTGCACATCAGCGCCGCCGATCCCTACTGCCCGGAGCTGCGTGCGCTTGCGGCGCGCGTCGCGGGCGAGCAGTCGCTTCGCTTTCGTCCAGCCGGAACCATCGTCGTGGTGCAGGGCCCGCGCTTCTCCACGCGCGCCGAGAGCCGCTGGTACTCGCGCATGGGTTGGGACATCGTCGGTATGACCCAATACCCGGAGGTCATCCTCGCGCGCGAGCTGGAGATGTGTTACCTCAATCTCTCGCTCGTCACGGACTACGACGCCGGCGTCGAGGGAGCGCCCCACGTCGCGGCGGTGCAGGCCCAGGAGGTGTTGCGGGTGCTCGCCGCGAACATCTCGCGGGTCCGCGACCTGCTGGCCGCCCTGATCCCGATGGTCCCGGCTAGCCCGAGTTGCGACTGTCAACAGTCGCTGCAGGGCGCACGGATGTGAACCGGAAAAAGAAGAAAGGCCGAGATTGGGGTCTCGGCCTTCAAGGAAGGGGAAGCGGGGATCACGATAAATGTGGGGGTGTTAAGGAGCAGTGAAGAGGCAGTAACGGCGCTGTCACAGGACAGGATCGGACCTCGATCGAGCGTCAGCTATAGTCCCCAGCAATGAAGGTGCTGATCACCGGCGGGGCCGGCTTCATTGGTCAGCGCACCGGGGAGCTTCTGCTAAAGCACGGGCACCAGCCCACCGTCCTCGACAATCTCTCGCCGCCGGCGCACGATGGCCCACCGGCGCTCCCGGCGGGGATGGAGCTGGTCGAGGGCGACGTCCGTAAGCGCGAGGATTGGGTCAAGGCGCTCAAGGAGAACGAGGTCGTGTTGCACCTCGCGGATCACCACGATTACCTGCCGTCCTTCAGCAAACTCTTCCACGTCAATGCGGTCGGCACGGCGATTCTCTTCGAGCTACTGCTCGAGGGAAAGACGTCGGTGCGGCGGGTGGTGCTTGGCTCCTCGATGGCCGTCTACGGTGAGGGGAAATATCGTTGTGGCAAGGACGGCGATGTCTATCCGCAACCGCGCAGCCTCGACGCACTCGAGCGCGGCATCTGGGATCCAGCATGCCCGATTTGTGGCGGTGCGATCACGCCCATGGTCACCGACGAGTCGGTCGCACGACCGACGAGCGCCTACGGATTGAGCAAGCTGGCGCAAGAGGAGATGGTCCGGCTCCTCGGCGAGCGGCACGGGATCGAGTGGATCATCCTTCGATACGGCGCCGTCCAGGGGCGGGCGCAGCCATTTCAAAACGCCTACTACGGCGCCTTGCGCATCTTTGCGCTGCGGCTCGCCCATGACCAGACCCCGCAGCTGCTCGAAGACGGGCATCAGCTGCGCGACTTCATCGACGTCGACGACGTGGCGCGCGCCAACGTCGCCGCGCTCACCGGTCTGGCCCCGGGCGCCTACAACGTCGCGAGCGGTCGGGCGCATACGGTGATGGACCTGGCGCGGATCCTCCTGCGCGTCGCCGAGCGGGACGTGATGCCGGAAACGCCAGGTCGCTATCGGGTCGGTGATGCGCGGCACTCGGTGCCCGACGTTAGCCGGATGAAGGCAGCCGGATGGGAGGCGCAGAGCGGGCTCGAGGCGATGGCCCGCGAGTACTGGCTGTGGCTCCTGGCGCAGCCCAATCTCGATACCCACTATGAGGGTGCCGACCATCTGATGGAGCGTACCGGCACCGTCCGCGTGGCTCGATGAGCGCGAACGGAAGCCGTCGCTACCCGATCCGCTACGCGACCCAGCGGTGGAGCGACGGCAAATGGTTTTACGGGGCGCTGTTCATCATTGGGCTGGCGCTCATCGGCTACAACCTGTACCGCAAGCTGTCGATCATTTCCCTCATCCCGGTGACCGTCCTCTGCGGCGCGATCCTCCTGGCGTTCTGGGCGATGCAAAAGATCTCCTACGTTGAGATCACCGGTGACGGGCTTCGGGTTCGTTACCTGCTTCGTAAGCTGGAGCTTCCTTATAGCGCGCTGGCTCGCGTGCGACGCCAGCCGCTCGAGGTGGCGTTTCAGCCGGCCGAGCGTCGCCGCTTCGTGAACCGCTTCGTAAGGCGGCTGGGCCGTGAACCCGCCGTCTATATACGGCTCGATCGGCGCCAGCCGGACCTGGTCGAGTCCGCCGAACGGCAACTCGGCCCGCGGCTGGTCGCCGGGGCCGACATCGTCGTTCCGATCGCACGCGTGGACGAGTTCGTCGCGCAAATGAAGAGCCGGGTGCGCGGTCAATCGAGTTGAGACAAACGCGCGCCGCCTGGTGGCGCCTCGACCGGCGCGACCTGTACTGGCTGATCGCGCTCACGTTGACGGCGGGGATCCTTCGCTTCGGCAGTCCAATCTTCCTCGATGTGTTCGCCCACCCCGGATCGTCGGCACCAATCAGCGCCTGGGGCATCGGGCACAACTACCAGGACCCCTCCCTTCCTGGCCTGGGCAAACCGAACGACATCGCGCCCAACTCGCCCTTCATCTTCGACGAGCTCTACT
The DNA here is from genome assembly GCA_035279665.1 of Candidatus Dormiibacterota bacterium. GTDB lineage: Bacteria > Chloroflexota > Dormibacteria > CF-121 > CF-121 > CF-13. Next base: position 52,283 of record DATEHI010000152.1, read on the forward strand.
TCGCCAACGACGCTCACAATGACATCCTCGGTCGCGACTATTTCGACCCGGAGCCACCGCTCGCCAAGCTGATCATCGCCCTGGGCATCAAGCTCTTCGGCTTCAACTCGTTCGGCTGGCGCTTCATGCCGGCGCTCTTCGGCACGGCGCTCATCCCACTGATGTACCTGCTGGCCCGCCAGCTGCTGACGGTGCGATTCTTTGCCGTCGCTGCCGGCATACTGACGGCCTTCGACGGGATGACCTTCGTCGAGTCCCGCACCGCGGTGATCGACATCATCCCCATCACGCTGGTGGTGCTGGCCTACCTTCTCTTCCACCTCCACCTCAATGCCGACAGCGTCGTGCGGCGACGATGGATGATCGTCCTCACCGGCATTACGCTGGGGCTGGCGCTCGGCGCGAAGTGGACCACGCTGGCGGCCTACGGCACCATCATCGTGATCCTGGCGCTCCGGCTCATCCTTCGCTGGACGCGCTACGACAGCGCCACCGGTGGCATTGCGTTGCTCAGCATCGCGCTGTTGCCGGCCATCTTCTACGGCCTGAGCTTCGTCCGCTACCTGACGATCACCCACGGCATCACGAATCTTCCGCAGCCCGCGCTGTCCTTCGCGCCCTTTCATTTCAACCCGGGCTCGGCCTGGACCGAGCTCCGTGAATGGCACTGGCAGACCTGGCACTACCACTTGACGCTGACCGCGCCCCACATCTTCTACAGTCCCTGGTGGTCCTGGCCGCTCGACTTCCGCCCGGTCGTCTATTACTACACGGGCCAGGGGCTGGGTGTCGACCAGACGAGCGGCTCGACGCTGGTGGCGGAGATCTTCAACCTCGGCAACCCGTTGATCTGGTGGGCCGCCACCTTTTCCTTGATCGGGATCGCGGTCGGGCTGCCGGCCCTGATCCGGGACTACCGTTCGCGGCATGCGCTGGAGTCGACCGAGATGACGTTGCGCGATGGAGCCGGGCCGGCGGACCAGCGGCTCTACCTCTCGCTCTTCATCCTCCTCGCCTTCCTGGCCGCCTGGCTCCCATTCTCCCGGGTGCCGCGCGGCCTCTTCCTCTACCACATGCTCGGCGGATTGCCGGCGATGTTCCTCGTGCTCGCGCTGGCGCTAACCTACCTCCGCTCGCTGCGCGGCCTGCTTCCGGGCCTGGCGGTCCGCATCAACGGCGTGGTGCCGGCCTACGCCTACCTGCTGATGGTGATCGGCTTCTTCCTCTACTTCTATCCGCTCTGGACGGGATTACCCCTCACCGGGGACGCTTTGAACAGCCACGTCTGGTTCGCCCTCGTCAAACCGCTCCCCAACTGGTGTCTCTGCTACTGGACCTCCCCGGGCTAGCGCTGGTTGCGGGCTGCCTGGTCCTCGGTCTGGGCCTGGCTGCGGGCGGGCCGCCATGGTTGACGGCGGCCGAGCGGGCCGTCATCGGCCTCGTCCTGGCAGTGGTCGCGCTCACGATGCTGGGCTATGTCGCGGCGCTGGCCGTCGGCGTCACGGCCGGCCTCGATCTGCTCCTGGCTGTGGCCGGACTTCTGGCGGGTGGCTGGCTGCTCTGGCGTCACCGCGCCCGGTATCGTCTCCCCGCTTTTCCACGCTGGAGCGGGGCCCCAAATCGTCTCCCCGCTTTTCCACGCTGGAGCGAGGCCCCAAATCGTCTCCCCGCTTTTCCACGCTGGAGCGGGGCCCCAAATCGTCTCCCCGCTTTTCCACGCTGGAGCGGGGCCCCATTCGGACTACCGGCCGCCATCGTCGCAGTAGCGCTGGTCATGGGCTTCCTCTTCGCGCGCGTGGTGGAGATCACGCCCGACGCCTGGCTGGCGCACTACAACGCGACCTGGTCGGACTGGGCCTTCCACGCCAGCTACGCCACCGCATTCGTCTACGGCCACAACCTGCCGCCCCAGAATCCGATCTTCGCCGGGACACCGTTCCGCTATCCGTTCGCGCCCGACTTTGCCAGCGCGCTGCTACTCGGCGGCGGCTGGAGCATCCCGGCGGCGCTCATCTGGCCGAGTTGGGCGATGACGGTCCTCGCGCTCAGCGGGCTGATCCTCTGGGCGCGGCGGGTCACCGGTGGGATCGGCGCGGGCGTCGTCGCGGTCACGCTCACGCTGGTGGGCGGCGGTGTTGGGTTCCTGTTCTTCTTCGGTGACGCGGCGCGGCTCGGGCTGATCAACGCCCTGATACACATCGCGCGCGATTACGACCGCTCCTGCCCGGACCCGAGATGCCTCGACCCGACGCTCAACATCCAGTGGTACAACCCGATCCTTTCCTACTATCTCCCGCAGCGATCCTTCGTCTTCGGTGCCGCGATGGTCATCGCGGTCCTGCTGCTGTTGACCCCCCCGCTGATGTCCACGCCGCTCCTCCGTTGGCGTGAAACCCTGACCACGATCCGTTCGTCCTGGCGGCGATGGACGTTGAAGAGCGAGGCGGTGGCCTTCCTCGTCGCCGGCGGATTGACCGGCGTCCTGCCCCTCTTTCACGTGCACAGTCTGCTGGTGCTCGGCATCGTGACCGCCTGCTGGGCCCTCCTCTTCCCACGGCCGGCGTGGCTCGGATTCTTCGCGGTAACACTGCTGCTCGCCGTGCCGCGCCTGCTGATGGCGGTGCCGGGCGACCCAGGTGCTCCCCCGGAGCACCAGTACCCTCGATGGTTGATCGGTTGGATGTCGGGCACGGACTTCCCGCCCTGGTTCTGGATCAAGAACACGGGCCTCTTCTTGCCGCTGCTCCTGCTGGCTCTGCTGAGCCCGCTGGCGCTGCGCGGACGCGCCCGGCTGCTGATCGCGCCCTTCAGCGCGGTGTTCCTGGCCGCCAACCTCGTGAAGTTCCAGCCCTGGGATTGGGACAACAGTAAGCTCCTGGTGTTCTGGTACATGGCCAGCGCGGTGGCGGTAGGCGCGTTGTTCGTCCGCCTCGCTCGGGCGCACCTGCTGGGCGGCGTTCTTGCGGGCGCGATCTGGCTGAGCCTGGTCGCCTCTGGCGTCTTCTCGCTGGTGCAATTCCTGCCCGGGCAGGGACCGGCGTACGTCTGGTTCACGAGCGAAGAGGTGCAACTTGCCGCAGATGTGCGCCGGCAGACCGCCCCGCATGCGGTGTTCGTAACCGCCGAGGAACCAACCAATGCGATCGCCGACCTGGCCGGGCGTCCGGTGCTGATGAGCTACCCTGGCTGGCTCTGGAGCTACGGGATCAACTATTCCCAGCGGGAGGCGGACATCGCCCGTATCTACCAGGGGGGCCCCCAAACGCTCGGCTTGCTCAGCCGTTACCACGCCGACTACATCGTGATCGGGCCGCATGAACGCGGCGCCTACCAACCCAACGTCGATTATTTCAACGCGCAGTTCCGGCTGCTGCTGCACACGCCGAACTACGACATCTATGCGGTGCACTGAAATCTACGCGGTGCACTGAAGGGGCCGTTAGAATGCAGGCGTGTTGACGCGCTTCCTGATCCACATCGTCGCTCTGCTCTTCGTCTTCTATATCGTTTGGGGCATTCGGGGGTCAAACCTGTGGGCGGCAGTCGTCCTGGCCCTGATCCTGGCGCTGGTCAACGCGATCATCCGGCCGGTTCTCCTGATCCTCACCCTGCCGATCACGCTCCTGACCCTGGGGCTGTTTGTCATCGTCCTCAATGCGCTGCTGTTCGCCCTGTCCTTCGCCGTCCTGAACGGCATCATGAACCTGCACATCGCGCTGAGCTTCGGCCAGATCCTGATCGGCTACCTGATCTACGCGGTGGCCAGCTTCGTGCTCACGCGCCTTCTCTAGAACGCCCAGTAGCCGCGACCGAAAGCCAGCCCGAAGACCACCAGCGCGACGAAGGACAATCCCACCAGCGGGAGGTAGAGCCAGCGGCGGGTGATGCGGCCGGCCAGCAGGAAGAGGGGATACATGCCCAGGAGATATCGGGGGATGCTCAGCCAGAAGGGCAGAAAGGTGACCATCACCGTGACGACCGTCGCGTAGGCGGCGTCGGCGGGCCGCAACCGCAACCAGCTCAGCGCCGTCGCTAGGTAGGCGGCGATCCCGCCGGCGATCTCTCCACCGCCCACCGTGAGCTTTTCCCAGGGGACGCGCCAGGTGATGCCATTCACCGCGCCGGCCAGCCCGCGCCAGGGGGCCGCGAGCGAATGCGCCCAGTGGTCGCGCTGCACCGCGACGAAGGCGAGCGGATCGCCGAGGACGAGCAGATTTGTCAGGAGGTAGGTGCCGAAGCCGAATACGACGAGCAGCGGTGGGACGATCAGCTGCCAGAGGCTGCGCAGGACGCGCCGCGCCGCAAACAGCTCGATTACCAGCAAGGGAAGGAGCGCCAGCCCGGTGAGCCGCGATGCCGCGGCGAGGCCGCCCAGCAGGCCGGCCCACAGCCAGCGCTGGCGGCGGGCCGCCAGGACGGAGCCGAAGGTGAGCGCGCAGAAGAGCGCCTCGGTGTATCCGACCAGCAAGAAGTAGGCGGTGGGGAAGACGGTGAAGAACGCCGCCGCGCGCCAGGCCGCCTTCTCGTGGCCATCCACGCGGGCCACCTCGTAAAGGAGAATGGCGGCGACCACGCCCGCGATGTTGCTGATCAGCAACGCGGAGGTTCGAGCCGGGAGCCCGAGGGCCGACACCGCGCTGATCAGGGCCGGATAGAGCGGGAAGAAGGCGATCAGGTTACGGGCATCGCCCACCTCTGCGTAACCGTGAGTGGCGAGGTAGACGTAATGCCGGGCATCCCACCGGTCCCACGCCTGGCCGAGCGCGGTCAGCGGGTCGGGGGAGGCGCCAAACTCGATCAGGGTGAGGGTGACGAGCACCGCCTTGACCAGCAGCGCGAGCGCGAGCAGGCTCAACCAGGGGCGCAGCCGGTCCGCCGGAAGCCCAGCGATCGTTGGCGTTGGCGTACCATAGCGACTCGACGGCCTGCCGGCCACCTCACTGAGTGACCTCACCAGCCTGGCTTCCCATCTTCCGCGCCATCGCCGCGGAGATCCGCGCCACGATCCCGCCGCTCGCCGGCACGCCCCGGGGACGCGAGGAGGTCGGCCTCGGCGCCGGCGGCGACCGGACCATTTATCTCGACCAGCTTGCCGAAGAGATCGTGGTCCGCCACCTGGAGCAAGCCTATCGCAGCGGCCTGCGCTTCCGGCTGATCTCGGAGGAACTCGGCGAGCGCGACTTTGGCGGCGAGCTGCTGGTGCTGGCCGACCCGCTGGACGGAAGCTACAACGCCAAGATGGGGCTGCCATACTATGCGGTCGTGCTGGCCGTCACTGAGGGTGACCGGTTTTCGGACGTGCGGCTCGGTTATGTCCAGAACCTGGTGACCGGTGACGAGTACCACGCGATTTCCGGAGCCGGAGCGTTTCACCGGGGTGAGCCGCTTCGGCCGACACCCCCAGCATTTGACGGCCGCTCGATTGCGCTGGTCCAGTTCGACGCGCCGTCCGGGGTGGAACCGCGCGAGCGAGCCGCGCCGATCTTCGCCCTGGCGGAGAAGGTGCGCCAGCTCGGCTCGGCGGCGCTCAACCTCTGCCACACCGCCTCTGGTGGGGTCGCGCTCCAGGTGACGCCCGCGCCGGTGCGGTCCTTCGACCTGGCGGGCCCCGTCCTCATCCTCCGGGAGGCCGGCGGGATCGCGACCGACTATCAAGGCGGGTCGATCGAGTCGGTCTCCGTCCGATTGGACACGCGCACCACGCTGCTGGCGTCGCTGTCCCCGCAGATTCACGCGTACGCGCTCGAGGTGTTGGGGGCCCGGGTTCGCTGATGCTGGAGCCGGAGCAGACCACCTTCATCCTGCTCTCCTTCGAGGGTCCCGACGAGTACTCGCAGGCCGGTGGCCTGGGCGTGCGGGTTAAGGAGCTGTCGCGGGCGCTGGCCGAGCGAGGCTTCGAGACGCACCTGTTTTTCGTCGGCGATCCCAATCTGCCATCGGATGAGAGCGCGCTCGACGGGCGGCTGTGGCTGCATCGCTGGAGCCAGTGGATCAGCCGCTTCCACCCGGTGGGCGTCTACGACGGCGAGGATGACAAGGTCGCCGATCTCAACCGCAGCCTCCCGGACGCGCTTGTGAAGGATTACATCAAGCCGGCGATTGGGCGAGGAAAGACGGTGGTGGTGGTTGGTGAGGAATGGCACATCGCGCATGCGATGAGCCTGATCTCGGATGGGCTCTACTTCGCCGGGCTGCGAGACCGCTGCCTCCTCCTCTGGAATGCGAACAACCACTTCTCCTTCCATCGCATCAACTGGGGCCAGCTCTCCTTCGTCTGCACGCTGATGACGGTGAGCCGCTACATGAAGCACGTCATGTGGCGCTGGGGCGTCAACCCGATCGTGGTGCCGAACGGCATCCCCGGGTCGATGATCGCCCGGGTGAGCCAGGCGCAGGTGCGGGCGGTGCGCGCCGCCGTGAATGCGCAAGCGTTCCTCTTCAAAATCGGCCGGTTCAGCCCGGATAAACGGTGGCACCAGGCGATCGCCGCCGTCGCCCAACTGAAGGAACGGGGGGTCACGACCCGCCTGCTGATGCGCGGCGGCCTCGAACCCTTCGGCGGTGAGGTGCTCGATTTTGCGGAACAGCGGGGACTGCGGGTGGCGCCGTTGTCCACCCGCATCGACGATGTCGCCGGCCTGGCAAAGACGCTCAAGGACCACCAGGACGCCGACGTCTGGAACGTGACCGCGTTCCTGCCGGACGACCTGTTGCCGGTGCTCTACGCCTCGGCGACCGCGACCCTGGCGAACAGCGGGCACGAGCCGTTCGGCCTGGTGGGCCTGGAGGCGATGGCCTCCGGCGGCGTCGCCTTCGTCGGCGCCACCGGTGAGGAATACGCCGAACCGTTCAAGAACGCGATCGTCATCGAGACGGAGGACGCGGCCGAGATCGTCGCCTATGTCAACCACCTGGCGGCGCGTCCGGAGACGGCGCGCAACCTGCGGATCGCTGCCCAGCGGACGGCGCGAGACTACACCTGGCAGCGCGTCATCGACATCTTCTTGCAACGCCTCGAATTCGTCGCCCTGAAGCAGGGGCTGAACATCCCGTCTGAGAGGATAGAAGGCGATGCCTAACTCGCTGGTCATCTACATGGTCGCGCACCAGCCACGCCGGATCCGGCTGCCCGCGCAGCTGATCCCGCGGGGCACCGCGCCCGAGAAGATGGACGCGCTGATCTTCGACGATCAGATGGACCGGCGCTACTTCGACAAGGTGGCGAAATACTGCTACCGGCCCGCCACCGAACTCTTCCAGTCGCTGGTGGACAAGGGGATGAAGATCTCCCTGGGCTTCTCCGTGTCGTTTCTGCTGCAAATGCGCCGCTATGGCCCGGACGTGCTGGCCGGCTTCCAGAAGCTCGTCAGCCACGAGAACGTCGAGCTGGTCGCGGTCGAGCCCTATCACTCCTTCATCTTTTATCTCGATATCGGCGCCTTTGCCGAGCGGATGGCATGGGGCAAACACCAGCTCGAGGACACCTTCCAGAAAACGATCACCGTCACCGACACCACCGAGATGTTCATGTCGAACGATGTCTACTTCCAGTTGCAGCTCAGCGGTTTCAAGGGCGCCCTGATGGACGGCCGGCCCTGGGTAATGGGCTGGCGCGAGCCGACGCACCTTTACCGCTATCCCAACGAGGAGATGCGGCTCTTCACCCGCCATTACGAGCTGAGCGACGATGTTGGCTACCGCTTCAGCAACCGCGAGTGGAATGGCTGGCCGCTGATGGCCGATACCTACGCGACCTGGATCCGGCAGGCGATGGGCGAGTTCGTCTTTCTCGCCTGGGACTTTGAGACCTTCGGCGAGCACCATCGGGCCGACTCGGGCATCTTCCCCTTCATGCACGCGCTCCATGCCGACTTCGCCAAGAACAAGATGCGCTACCTGTCGCCGTCGGAGGCGATTGCCACCTTCAAGGACGCCCACGAGATGCCACTGCCGGAGTACGGATGCACCTGGGCCGGAGATGGCGGCATGGACTTCTTCCTGGGTAACGAGGCGCAACAGGGCATCTTCCGGCTGATGCACCACATCTACAACAAGGCGAAGCTGACCAAGCACCCGCACCTGATCGACATCGCCATGTGGTTGCTGCAGTCCGACAACCTTCACCTGATCCAATGGTTTTCCAAGGCCGGCGCGCAGGCGGAGGTCTCCGCCTACTTCACCCCGGACGAATGGTGGGAGCTCGGCGGTCTGGGCATCCTTCGCGAACAGCAGCGGGTCTACGTCAACTTCCTGCGGGCGATGGACGAGTATGTGTGAGGCGAAACAGCCGCCCGTGGTTACCGGCTAGCGCACATCGGGACCCACGCAAAACCCGGATACGGCGAGTCCTTTACGGCTGATACTCAGCCACTCTAGAATTCGAAAGGAATGGAAGTGAGGGGACTGCTGTGAGTGGCGTCCCGGCTTCAATTCCGGCAAACGACGAACCACCCGTCCTTGTCGCCGATGACGACAAGGACGTTCGCACGATGCTCCGGACGTTGCTCGAGCTCGATGGCCACGACGTCATGGAAGCCAAGGACGGCGATGAGGCCTGGCGGCTGTGCGTCGAGAGCCAGCCGGCGGTCGTCGTGGCCGACATCCAGATGCCGGGGATCGACGGGCTACAACTCTGCCGGCGGATCCGTGAGAGCCGCTACTCCCTCGACATCAAGGTCATCGTCTACACCGCCGGGATGGCGACGCCCGAGGAGGCCAAAAAGGCCGGCTGTGACGAGTACTTCCTGAAGACCGATCCCTTGCCAAAGCTGCGGGCCAAGGTCCGTCAATACACGAGCGCCCGTTCAGGACCTCCCACGCTCTAGCCTTACCCTCCCCTCACCAGGGTGCGAATACGATCCGTATTCAGCGGCTGCAAGGTCGACCGGCGCGCCCGGGTTATACCGCAGGGGTGCCTTCCTTGCCCGTGCCGCCGTTTCCGGCCGTGGTCGCCGTGGCCATTGGCGTGCTGCTCCTGCTGCGGCTCGTCGGCGGGTCCATGCCCTGGGGCCAATTGATGATCGCCGTCGGCCCGGACGGCCGCCCGATGCGGCCGCGTGTCAAATGGCACCTGTGGAGCATCTGTCGTGGCGAGCCGCCCTTGATGACGGCGGCGCTCGGTTTTGTCTCCATCGTGCTCGGGTTGCTGGCGCTTTATTTTGTCGGGCCGGAGCTGGCGGAGGCGATCATCCACCCGGGGGCCCGCTGGCTCGTGTACCTGATGCTATTCACCCTGGGGGCATCCGGCACGGTCGTGCCGATCGGCGTCATCGTGCTCGTCCGCAGCGGCCTCGACCTGGCCGCCCGGCGATCCTCCATGGTCGGGGTGGTGGTGGGCATGCGCCGCGACGTCGGCCTCTTCGGTCGGACCTACCGCATCGCCCTTCAAGGCGGCGACCGTGTGCTGACCAAAAGACTCTGGGCCGAAGCGTTCCGCGTCAACCGGTCGGCCTTCGATGAGCTGCGGCCGGGTGACCGCCTCACCATCGAATACTCCCCCCACCTGCGCTATGTCTACCACATGGTCATGCCGGAGCCGCTGAAAAAAGCGGTCGGTTAGCTAGACTCTTTCCCCGTGACGCGCCCCCTGCATGTGGCCTTCGTCTGGCACATGCACCAGCCCTATTACAAGGATGACCTGACCAAAAGTTTCCTGCTGCCATGGGTTCGGTTGCGCGCCGCCAAGGACTACTACAAGATGCCGGCCCTGCTCGACGATTACCCGGCCATCAAGCAGACCTTCAACCTGGTGCCTGCACTGGTGACGCAGATCCAGGACTACGTCGACGGCGGTTTCCAGGACGTCTACCTGGACCTCGCCCGCCGTCCGGTCTCGACGCTCAGCGGTGACGAGCGTGCCTTTATCGCGCGCTGGATGAGCGAGTCGAGCCAGATCCGGCGCGTCCGCCAGTATCCGCGCTACCTGGAACTCGTGCGAAAGCGGGAGCAGGCCTGGTCGCGCGCGTCCAACGACGGCATGGCGACGCTCTTCTCCGACGAGGAGCTGCGCGATCTGCTCGTGTGGTTCAACCTCTCATGGATCGGCCCCGAGGTGATGGAGCGCGACCCCGAGATTGCCGAACTGGTCCGCAAGGGCCGGCTCTTTTCTGACGCCGACATCGAGCCGGTGCTGCGGGTCCAGTTGGCGTTGCTCCGCAATGTGCTGCCCAAATACCGTGAGCTGCAGGAGCGCGGGCAGGCGGAGCTGATCACCAGCCCCTCCTACCATCCCATCCTGCCGCTGATCGCGGACCTTGGCATTGCGCGCGTAGCACGACCCGACCTGGCGATGCCGCGGCGGCCGTTCAAGCATCTCGACGACGCGGCCGAGCAGCTACGCCTCGGCATCGAGACGCATACACGGTACTTCGGCCGCCGCCCGCGCGGGCTCTGGCCACCCGAGGCCGCCATCTCCGATGACGCCGTGCGGTTGGCGGCCGATCATGCACTCGAATGGATGCTCAGTGACGAGGGCGTCCTCTCTCGATCACTCCCGAGTCCGATCACGCGGGATGCGCAGGGGCAGGTGATGCAGGCCGGCTTGCTCTACCAGCCCTACCGCGTGCAGGGCAACGGCCCGCCGATTCATCTCCTCTTCCGCGACGCCCGGCTCTCGAACGCGATTGGCTTCGAGTGCCAGAACTTGCCGGCCGATCAGGCAGCCACGGACCTCGTCGACCGGCTTCGCGCCATTCAGCAGCAGCAGGAGGACACGCCCTTCCTGGCCGTGATCGCCCTGGACGGCGAAAACTGCTGGGATTCGTATGAGGCCAACGGCAACCCCTTCCTCCAGTCGCTTTACCGCCGGCTGATGCATGAGCCGCAGCTGAAAGCGGTGACGGTTTCGGAATTTCTCGGGACCTTTCCCGCCGATGGCTCGCTGTCCCGCATTCATCCCGGCTCCTGGATCAACGCGAACTTCGATACCTGGGTCGGCGACGAGGCGCACAACGTGGCCTGGGACCTGCTGGCCGAGGCGCGGGATTTTCTCAGCGCGCGTGAGCGAGAGGCGGATGAGCCCGAGTCGCTCGCGTCGGCGCGCCGCGAAGCGCTCATCGCCGAGGGAAGCGACTGGTTCTGGTGGTTTGGCCGATCGCACGACTCGGGGATGGACCAGATCTGGGATAGCCTCTTCAGGCTCCATCTTCGCAACATCTATATGTCGCTGCGGCGGCCGCCCCCGGCCAGCCTCTATAAGCCGATCGCCAGGGAAGCCGCGGGATCGGCCTCGAAGCGGCCCGATCGCAAGATCACGCCCAAGCTCAACGGCCAGGCGGATGAGGCAGAGTGGGAGGCGGGCGGATACGTGGATGTCAGCGCGCTCTTCGGCGCGATGCATCCCCCCAGGGGGGCCGTGCGGCGGATCTGGTTCGGTCACGACGATCACAACCTCTACTTGCGATTCGATTTGCTCCCCGCCGATCGGCCGCGAGCGGTCGAGCTCGAGATCTTCTTTTCCGGCAGCCCGACGAAGCGGAGCGACGGCAACTTCGGTTTTGATCCTGCGTTGCGCTTGACGGCGCGGCCCAGCGGTTCAGACCTCGAGTTGGAGTTGCGCGGGGTGGCGGCTGATGCGCTCCTCGGACAGCCGCGCTGGGCCGGCCGAGCCATGGGCGGTGAGGCGGTCGCCTTTGCCGTGCCCTTCGACGCGCTCGGGCACGACCCGGGCGAGACGGTCGAAATGGTGGCGGTCGCCCACGAGGGGGGCAAAGCCGTCGAACAGCTCCCTCCCACCGGCTCGATCCCGGTGCGGGTGCCGGGCGACGTCTTTTCTGGACGCCACCAGCAACCGCTGAAGATCTTGCTGGTCGCGGCCGAGGTCGCGCCCTTCGCCAAGGTGGGCGGCCTGGCCGATGTGGCCGGCGCGCTGCCCAAGGCGCTCAAGGCGATGGGTCACGACGTCCGCGTCGTCATGCCTCGCTACGGCAGCATCGAGGTCGAGAAGTACGGATTGCGACGCATCGTCAGCAATCTCGGGGTCCCGCTGGCGCACCAACCGGTCAATGCGGACGTCATGGAGGGACGGATCGCCGGCGAGGTGCCGATCTACTTCATCGAGAACCATCAATTCTTTGGTCGCGACGGCATGTACGGCTTCTGGGACGACGACGCGCGTTTCATTTATTTCAGCCGGGCCGCGCTCGAGATGCTGCGGCCGCTGGACTTTCGCCCCGACGTGATCCATGTCAATGACTGGCACACAGCGGTGCTTCCCAACATGCTGGCTCGGCTCTACAGCGCTGATCCCTTCTACGCCGACATCGCCACGGTGCTCACCATTCACAACCTCGCCTTCCAGGGCGTCTTCGGTTACGGCGCACTGCACCTGGCGGACCTGGAGCAATGGGGCCTGATCAAGCCCGGGATGCCCGGACTCGACGACATCGTCAACCTCCTCGGCCGTGGGCTCTATTTCGCCGACGTCGTCAACACCGTCAGCCATCGTTATGCGCAAGAGATCCTGACGCCCGAGTACGGCGAGAAGATGGACCCGCTGCTGAGCGTCTTTCGCAACAAGCTGCACGGGATCATCAATGGCATCGACTACGACGTCTTCAACCCCTCGACCGACGCCTCGCTGGCCACCCTATACGACATCGGCAGCATCGAAAAGAAGGTGGAGAACAAACTTGCGCTGCAGGAGGAAGTCGGACTCCCGCAGGACCCGGGGATCCCGGTGATCGGCCTGATCTCTCGGCTGTACGACCAGAAAGGCCTCGACCTGATCGCCAACATCATGTGGGGGCTGATGCGGCTCAACCTGCAGCTCGTGGTGCTTGGTGCCGGCGATGCCCGATACGAGGAAATGTTCCGGGCCAACGCGCGCGACAACCCGCGGAAGGTCTCCGCCACCATCGGGTTCAAACCGGTGCTGGCACAGCATATCTACGCCGGCTCGGATATGTTCCTGATGCCGTCGCGGTTCGAGCCGTGCGGCCTCGGCCAGCTGATCAGCCTTCGCTACGGAACCATCCCCATCGTGCGGGCCACCGGCGGCCTGGCCGACACCATCGACGACTGGGACCCGGTGGGGCAGACGGGCAATGGCTTCGTCTTCACCGCCTACGACCACTGGGACCTGTTCGCCCAGGTCGTCCGGGCGCTGGAAACCTTCCGTCAGCGGTCGCTCTGGCGGCGGCTGCAAGCCAATGCGATGTCGACTGACGTCAGCTGGGCCAACTCCGCGGAAAAATACGTGGGTCTCTACCGGGCGGCGATGGGAAATCACGCTGATTCACGGGAGTATTCCGCGGCTGCCGCCGACCCCAACAGCTGGTAAGAACGGGGCTCCGACGGCCCAGAAAAAGGCTGTTGGTCTAATAGAGGTTAATATTTGGGGCCTTTTCTTTACGAACTGACACCGGTTGATGCATGATTACGGCGATTCGGCGCTAGAAAGCAACGCTGGACCACTCATCTTTGCCTGGAAGGGAGGTAATCGCGTATATGGATCAATCTATCGGCAAGTTGCGATGGTTGCGCGCTTCGACGCTCATCGCTGGGGTCGCTGTTCTTGTTTCCGCCTGCGGTAGCTCGACCAGTGGGACTCAGACGAAGGAGACACTGGCGTCGAGCTACAACCCCGTCAACGGCGCCAAGGGAGGGCAGCTGATCTTCTCGGATTGGGAGCCCGTCCAGGACCTGAACCTGATCTCGAGCTCGGCCCAGACCACGCTGCAGGTGGCCGCCGGACCCATCTGGTCGATGTTGTGGGGGTTCGATTCGCAGAACAAGCCGATCCCCGACCTGGTCACTGACGTGCCGACCACCGACAACGGCATGGTCAAGAAGATCGACGCGACCCACATGGACATCACGATCAAGCTGAAGTCCGGCTTGAAGTGGTCCGACGGCTCGCCACTAACGAGCGCCGACGTCAAGTTCACCACCGACGCGTACTGCAATCCGGATGTCGGGGCGTCGAGCCAGCTCGGCTACGACCACATCGCGTCGCAGGAGGTCAAGGACACCACGACGCTCATCTGGCACCTCGGCCCCAACAAGAGTGGTACCTGCGGGCTGTCGTCTGACCTGACGAGCGGCATCTACTCGCCGTACATCGCCACCTTCGCGACAACGTATATCGTGCCCCAGGCGGCGCTGTCGAGCATCCAGCCCAAGAACTGGGCGACCTCCGACTACTTCACGAAGAAGCCGAACCCGACCAGCGGTCCCTACATGGTCCAGGACTTTGCGCCAGGTCCCGCGGCGATCGTCACGCTGGTTCCGAACCCGAACTACGCGGCGGGACGGAGTGGGGCCAAGTTCTTCGGCCACGCGCCCTATCTGAACAAGCTGACTTACAAAATCTACGGCGACAAGTCCTCGCAGATCGCGGGGATCAAAGCGGGTGACACCGACCTTGGCCTCGACCTGATCGCCAAGGACCTCCCCTCGCTGCAGGGGTGGACCGGCGGCAAGTCGGTTTACGCGAACGGGTTGCTCAACGAGGGGATCTACTTCAACCTCGGGAACAACGAAACCGGCTGCAAGGCGCAACAGTACGCCGCAAGCTGCGGCAAGGCGACCCCGTGGAAGGATGACAAGCTGGTTCGCCAGGCGATCTGGCTCTCCTCCGACCTGACGTCGATGAACACGCAGTTGGTGGGCGGAATTGGCAAGCCCATGAACACCTTCCTTCCGTCGACGCTGTCACCGTTCTACGACACGAGCGTTCCGGCCTTCACCCGCAACGTGAGCAAGGCGAACTCGCTCCTCGACCAGGATGGGTGGACCAAGGCGGCTGACGGCACCCGCAGCAAGGGCGGCGTCAAGCTGGCCTGGACGCTGAGCACCACCTCCGGCAACCCGCAGCGGGCGGCCGAGGAAGAGCTCCTGATCAGCAACTGGAAGGACATCGGCGCCACCGTGACGACCAAGAACTGGCCCGCTGGCCAATTCTTCGACAGCTTCACGGGCGGCGGGGTCAACGCCACCGGCCAGTACGACATGTCGCTCTACGCCAACAGCTTCGCGCCGGATCCGGACTCCTGGGCGTCCCTCGCCCTTCCGGGTCAGATTCCAACCGCCGCGAACCCCTCTGGCGCGAACTGGGACCGGATGAACGATCCCAAGCTGACCGACCTCCTGACCCAGGGTGAGAACACGATCGACGTCAACGCGCGCGTCTCGCTCTACAAGCAAGCGCAAACCGAGTGGGCCGATTACGTGGGCTACTTCGGGCTCTACGAGCGGCCTGACGTGTTCGGAGTTGGCAACAACTTCGGCAACTTCTTCCCGACGGCGAATACCTGCGTTTCGACCTGCAACGCCCCAGACTGGTTCCGGAAGGGGGCGTCCTAAACGACTGACTTCGACCCGAAGGTTGAGAGCGGCCAGCGGGCCGCTCTCAACCCGTTCATTTCCTAGGCGCCGCCGGCGAGAGTAGAATCCAGCAAGGGTAGGATCCAGGCCACATGATTGGGTTTATCGGGCGCCGCGTCCTTCAGTCGATCCCGACCCTCATCCTGATCTCGTTGCTCCTCTTCTTCGGGATGCAGGCGGTGCCGGGCGGCCCGCTGTCGGCCTTCGCCTTCCGTCCCGGAATGAGCAACGCCGCCCGGCAGGCCATCATCCACCAGTGGGGCCTCGACCAACCCGTCTACGTTCAGTACGTGCAGTGGGTGAAGTCGATGCTGACCGGCAATTGGCAGTTCTCGTTCTTCATGCACCGCTCCGTACGCGAGGTGATCTTCCAGCGGCTGCCCGCCACCCTCATCCTGATGGTGACCGCCTACCTCATCCAGCAGTTGATCGCGCTGCCCGCCGGGATCATCGCGGCGTTGCGGCGCTACTCGTTCTTCGACCAGGCGGTGACCTTCTTCTCCTACGTCGGTTACTCGATGCCCACCTTCTGGCTCGGGCTCATGCTGCTGCTGATCTTCGCCGTCTTCATTCCCATCCTGCCGGTCGCCGGCATCATCGACATCCGCCTCGCGGGGGCGCCCTTCCTGACGGCTGATTACAACGCCTGGTTCGGCCAGCATCCGATCGCCGGCATCCTGGACATTTTGTCGCACATCATTCTGCCCGCCACAACGATCGCGATCGTCGGCATCGCCGGGGACTCGCGCTTCATGCGCTCCTCGATGCTCGACGCGATCCACCAGGACTATGTCCGGACGGCTCGGGCCAAAGGGTTGAGCGAGCGCGTCGTGGTTCTCAAACACGCGCTGCGCAACGCGTTGCTCCCGGTGATCACGAACATCGGGATTGAGCTACCCCTGCTCTTCTCGGGCGCGGTCGTCACCGAGGCGATTTTCAGCTGGCCCGGGATGGGGCAGTTGTTCTTCCAGGCACTGGAGGCCTTCGACTACCCGCTCTTGATGGGCATCCTCTCGGTCTCGGCCATCCTGATCGTTCTGTTCAACCTGCTCGCCGACATCGCCTACGCGTACATCGACCCGAGGATTTCCTATGCTTGACAGCCGGCAGCTCGCCGGCGAGACGCTGATCCCGGTAGGCGCAGGCGTCGAAGACGTCGACTCGGTCGGCGTCAGGCAGTTCAGTTTCCGGGAGCTCACCGCCCGGCGGTTCATGAACCATCCCACCGCGAAGTGGGCCCTCCTCGCGCTGGGCGTCCTGGTCGTGGCCTGCTATGGTGCGCCGCTCTGGCATTTATTGTTTCCGAACTACATCCAGGCACCCGACCAGTTCTCGTTGCTCGACGCCGGCACCGGCCCCTCGCTCAAGCACCTGATGGGAACGGATTCCTACAACGGCCACGACATCTTCAGCCTGGTGCTCTACGGCGGCCGCTTTTCGATCTTCATTGGTATCGGGTCGATGGTGGTGGCCGTGATCATTGGAGTCGCCTGGGGGGCGACGGCCGGGTACTTTGGCCATGCCCTGGACGCCGTCCTGATGCGCATCACCGATGTCTTCCTGACGGTCCCCGCCCTCCTGCTCGTGCCGCTGGCCGCCCGGGTCTTCGGGGAAGCCTCACCCTGGAAGATCGCGCTGATCTTCGGACTGCTGAGCTGGCCCTCGATCTCGCGCATCGTGCGCAGCATGTTTCTCTCGTTGCGAGAGATGCAGTTCGCTGAGGCGGCGCGGGCCCTGGGTGTCCCGAACGCACGGATCATCTTCCGTCATCTCCTTCCCAACGCGGTTGGGCCGATCGTGGTGGCCTTCACCCTGGGGATCGCCAATAACATCGTGCTCGAGGCGTTCGTCAGCTTCCTCGGGTTTGGTATCCAGCCGCCCAACTACTCCTGGGGCTCGACCCTGGCCGGCGCGCAGGGCGTGCTGGTGCAGGGCAACTGGTGGTGGATCACGTTCCCCGGCCTGGCGGTCGTCGCCACGGTGCTCTGCATCAACTTCATCGGCGACGGCCTGCGCGACGCGCTCGACCCGAAGATCATCCGCTAGCACGGGTGCAGCGTCGCTCCGGTCCGGAGCGGTGGTCTAGGCGGTTTCGCCCGCGAAGTGGCAGGCCGCGAAGTGCCCGGTCCGCCATTCCTTGAGCGGAGGCTCCTCCTCGGCGCAGATTCCGTTCTGCGTCCCCTTGGCGCGAGCCAGCGGGCAGCGGGTGCGAAAGTGGCAGCCCGAGGGTGGGTTAAAGGGGCTTGGCACATCCCCGGTGAGCTTGATCCGTTCGCGCCGGTTGCCCGGATCCGGGTTCGGAATGGCCGAAAGCAGCGACTGCGTGTAAGGGTGCAGTGGTCGATCGTAGAGTTCCTGGGAGGCCGCCAGTTCCACGATCTTGCCGAGGTACATGACCGCGATCCGATCGCTGATGTAGGCGACGACCGCCAGGTTGTGGGCAACAAAGATGTAGGTCAGGTTGAACTCGTGTCGCAGCTCGACCATCAGGTTGAGGACCTGCGACTGGATCGAGACGTCGAGGGCCGAGACCGGTTCGTCGGCGACGATCATTTTGGGGTTGAGGGCCAGGGCTCGCGCGATGCCGATCCGCTGCCGCTGGCCGCCCGAGAATTCATGCGGGTAACGGTTCAGGTACTCGGGCCGGAGCCCGACCTTCATCAGCACCTCACGGACGATGTTCTCGCGGCGTCGACGCCGGCGAACCCCATGGACCAGCAGGCCTTCACCGACGATGTCGCCGATCGACATCCTGGGGTTGAGCGAGCCGATCGGGTCCTGGAAGATCATCTGCAGGTCCGCTCGCACCTTCTTCATCCGGCCCTTCGAGATCTTCGTGATGTCTTTGTCTTCGAACTCGATCGTCCCGGCGGTGGGTTCGATCAGCCGCAGAATGGTCCGGCCCAGGGTGGACTTGCCGCACCCGGACTCGCCCACCAACCCCAGCGTCTCGCCCTGCTTGACATCCAGGTCGACGCCGTCGACCGCCTTGATGTAGCCGATGGTGCGCTGCAGCAAGCCGCGACGGACCGGAAAGTAGGTGCGCACGCCGCGCACCCGCAGCAAGGGCGGGGCGCCCCCAGGTACCAGCACCGGACGGACGGTGGTCTCGCCTGGCTTCAGGATCGGGGCGCCGGCAGCGTCCATAAGCGAATCAGGCCTCGGCCGTCGACCCGCTGGCCCGGCCCGCATCGGACCGGGGCGCAGACGACTTGGTTGCGATGGGCTGGATCATGGTTGAGACTTTTCGCCGGCCCGACTCGACCAGCCAGCAGGCCACCTTTTGGTCACCCAATTCGAAAAGCGGCGGCTGCTGGGCGCACTTGTCGAAGCGGTAGTCGCAGCGCGGGGCGAAGCGGCAACCGGCCGGCCAGCGCAGCGGATTGGGAACGGTCCCGCGAATCACGGCGAGCTTGGCGTCCTGGCTCATTCCCAGCCGCGGGATGGATTTCATCAGCCCCTCGGTGTAGGGCATCTGCGGCGACTCGAACAGCGTCCGCACGTTGGTCTGCTCGACGATCTGACCCGCGTACATGACGGCCACTTCCTTGCACATCTCAGCCACGACGCCCAGGTCGTGGGTGATGAGCAGAATCGAGGTCTTGAGGCGGGACTGTAGATCTCTCATGAGGTCGAGGATCTGCGCCTGGATGGTGACGTCGAGTGCTGTCGTGGGTTCGTCCGCGATCAGCAGCTTGGGATCACAAGAGAGCGCCATGGCGATCATGACGCGTTGGCGCATGCCGCCCGACATGTGGTGCGGGTAGTCTTTGACTCGGCGCTCGGGGGAAGGGATGCGCACCAGGTCGAGCATCTCGATCGCACGCTTCCAGGCGTCAGCGCGGGAGAGCTTCATGTGCAGCTGCACAGCCTCCGCGATCTGGTCGCCCACGGTGTAGACGGGGTTGAGCGAAGTCATGGGCTCCTGGAAGATCATCGCGATGTCGGAGCCGCGGATCTTCCGCATGTCGTCCATCTCCAGCTCGGTCAAGTCCTTGCCCTCGAAGATGACGCGCCCGCCCGCGATCTCGCCCGGGTAGTCGAGCAGTCGCATGATGCTCAGGGCCGTCACGCTCTTGCCGCAGCCCGACTCGCCGACGAGCCCCATGGTCGTCCCCTGTGGAATGGAAAACGAGATGCCGTCGACCGCGCGCACGATCCCGTCCCGAGTGCGGAAGTGGGTTTCGAGATTGAGGACGCGAAGCAGGTCAGCCATGGGCGCGCCCCTGTCCCCGGCGCGGAGCGGCTTCATGGCTGCGCAGCGAAGCGGCTCTTTGATCGGGCGAGTGCTGGCTTAATGGGGAGGCGTCAATAGAAGGGGACACCCTGAGATCGATCCGAGTTTATCAGCCCCAGTGACAAACCGTCATCTGGGCGGGTTCGGGACGCCTCCCGGCCGGGCGGGGGTACGGGAGCCGGCGCAACCGTGTCACCGCGATAATCAACCGATGCTGAAGGGTAAACTCTGGCGGCACCGGGACTTCCTCAAACTCTGGACCGGCGAAACGGTCAGCCAGTTCGGAAGCCAGGTGACGTTTCTGGCCGTTCCCACCGTGGCGATCCTGATCCTGCACGCGGGTCCCTTCCAGGTTGGGGTACTGTCGGCGCTCGAGTTCCTGGCTTTTCCCACACTGGGCCTGGTCGCCGGCGTCTACGCCGATCGCCTGCGGCGCCGCCCGATCATGATCGCCTGTGACCTCGGCCGCATGCTGGCCATTGGCTCGGTCCCAGTTGCCTACCTGCTCAACCTCCTGACCCTTGAACAGCTCTACATCGTCGCGCTCGTGACCGGCGTCTGCACGGTCTTTTTCGACGTCTCCTATCAGTCTTATCTGCCGGTGCTGGTGGACCGCCCGAACCTGCTCGAGGGCAACACGAAGCTCGAGATCAGCCGCTCCACCGCGCAGGTCGCGGGGCCGGCCGTCGCCGGTTTCCTCATCCAATGGATCGGGGGTGCGAAGGCGGTTGCCGTCGATGCGCTGTCGTTTCTCCTTTCCGCGTTGGCGCTGAGCGCGATCAAGACGCCAGAACCCCAGCCGAAGCCGAGCACGGTGAGTGGGGCGACCGGCTTCATTCCCGAAATGAAGGAGGGGCTCGAGGTGGTGTTCAAGAACCCGCTCCTGTGGCGGATCGCCGCTTGTACTGCGACGACAAACCTCGGATCGAACATCATCTTCGGCGCCGTATTCCTGGTATTCGCCTATCGCCGGCTGCACCTGTCGGCCGGCGAGGTCGGCATCATCTTCGCCGTGGGCAGCGTGGGGGGCCTGGTCGGTGCGCTGCTGGCCGCCTGGGTCGCTCGCAGGCTGGGCATCGGGCCGACCCTGGGAGTGTCGATCGCTGTCGGCGGACTCGCCTTCCTGGCGACCCCGGTCGCTCTCCTCGCCCCGCCGGTGCCGGTGCTCGGGGCGCTTGGCTTTCTCGAAGGTCTGACCGGCCCCATCTACAACATCAGCCAGGTGAGCCTGCGACAGGCGATCACCCCGGACCGGGTCCAGGGGCGGATGAACGCCACCATGCGAACCATCGTCTGGGGCACGATCCCGATCGGGGCGTTCGTGGGCGGGATCCTGGGAACCTCGATCGGCCTCGTGCCGACGATCGTGCTCGGCGGCATCGTCTCGCTGTTGGCCGCGCTCTGGATCTTCCTTGGCCCGGTGATCCGGCTCAAGGAGCAGCCGGCGCCGGTGACGGCATGACTGGACGCCTGCTGATTCGTGACGCGTGCCTGGCCGATGGCCACTCGGCCACCCTGCAGGTTGGCGTCAGCCTCCTGATCGAGAACGGCCGGATTGCGTGGCTGTCGCCCGAGGAGGCGGGTCCCGGCGATGCCGAGGTGCTCGACGGCGGCGGCGCCACGATCGTGCCGGCCTTCGTGGATGCCCACAGTCACCTGACGATGCCTGGGGGCAGTCATTGGATCGAGCGCGGCTCGGACCTGCCCGACCAGTTGCGCGAGGTGGCGCGCCGGAACGCGGATCGGCTGGTGCAGGCCGGCATCCTGTGGGCCCGCGACGTCGGCTCGCCGGCCGGTCCCGACGGCCGGGCGGTCAGCCTGCAGGTTCGCCAGGAGATGGCGGGGCAGGCCGGCACGCCGTATATCCGGGTCGCCGGGACGTGGATCGCCACCGACGGCTATCTGCCGATGACGGTGCCCGTCAAGGACGGCGACGGGCTGCGGGCGGCGGCACTGGCCCAGTTGGATTCCGGAACCGACTTCGTCAAGATCATGCTCGACCCCCCGGACCGCTCCGACCACTGTCCATTCACGGTCGATGACGTTCGCAAAGCATGCGAGGCCGTGCACGTTCGAGGGCGGAAGATCACCGCCCACGCCACCATCCTCGACGGCGCGCGCATCGGCGCCGAGGCCGGCGTGGATTCGATCGAGCACGGTATGGAGCTCGATGATGCGATCGCGGCCACCATGCGAGCGAAGAACGTCGCCCTCGTTTCCACGCTCTCGGTGCTGGCGAGCTGGGCCACCTTCGCGCGGACGACCCGTATCGAGCGCTTCACCGGCGATGAGGGCAAGCGCCGGCTCGCCGCAAGGCGGGAAGGGGCCTTTGCGGCCATCAAGGCCGCGCACCGCGCCGGGGTCCGCATCGCGGCCGGCTCGGATTTTGGCGGCGGCTCCGTGCGCGCGGGCCACCTTGCCTGGGAGGTCGAGCAGCTGGTCGAGGCGGGGCTCGAGCCGCATGAGGCATTGGCCGCGGTGACCTGGCGAGGCGGCGAGCTGCTGGGTGTCGATCATGCGGGCCGGGTCCGGCCTGGTGATCCCGCCGACCTCGTCCTGGTGCATGGCGATCCCCTCAGCGATCCGCGCGCGCTCTGGCGGGTGTGGGCCGTCTTCAAGGGTGGCGAGCGGGTCGCGTAGGGACCATCGATAATGAAAACTCTCTTGTCTGGTCGGCGTTGTCTCCCTCAGGAGCGTGCGGGTTGCCCCAAATACGGCAGGACTTGATCACAGGGCGGTGGGTGGCGGTGGCGACGGAACGTGCCCGCCGCCCGGATTCGTTCACGCAGGCAGCCAGGGAATCGGTCGCCGCCCGTGACGTCTGCCCCTTCTGTCCGGGACACGAGTCGATGACGCCGCCTGAGGTCCTCGCCTATCGCGCTGCGGGCTTGCCGGCCAACGGCGAGGGCTGGTCGGTTCGGGTGGTGCCAAACCTCTACGCCGCTTTCCGGCCCGAAGCGGACGGACAGGAGCACCGCGAGGGTCGCTTCTGGCAGCGCGATGCCATTGGCGCCTGCGAGGTGCTGATCAGCAGCCCCGATCACCGCGCGCCTACCCCGATGCTGCCGCGGCGGCAGGTCGAGGAGATCGTCCAGTCGTACGTCGACCGCTACCAGGAGCACGCGCGCAACCCAGGGCTCGAGCACGCCCTGATCCTCTACAACCACGGCCGTCCGGCGGGCGCCTCGCTCGAGCACCCGCACTCACAGCTCTACGCGATCGGGCTGCAGCCGCCCAGCGTCGACGTCGAACTGGAAGGCGCCCGCCGCTTCCATGAGGCGAACGCCGCGTGCGTGTTCTGCCGCTCCCTCGATGACGAGCGACGTGCCGGGGCGCGCGTCGTCTTCGAGAACGAGGCCTTCGTCGTCTTTGCGCCCTACGCGGCACGGACGCCCTTCGAGACCTGGATCATCCCGCTCCGGCACGCGGCATCATTCGGCGACCTCGACCTGAAAACGGAGAAGCCGGCCTTCGCGGAGGCGCTGCAGCTGACCCTCAAGGCCCTGCAGGAGGGCCTCAATGACCCGCCCTTCAACTACTTCATCCATAGTGCTCCGTTCAAGGCCGATGCCTCGAACCTCTATCACTGGCACCTCGAGTTGATCCCCAAACTCAGCACCGCGGCCGGCTTCGAGCTGGGCACGGGGATGTGGATCAACGTCGTCAAGCCCGAGGAATCGGCGGTGTTCTTACGGGATCGCATCGCTCAGATCGCCGGCCCGTCGGCCGATGCGAGCGGCGCCTCAGTGCCAGGCGAGCGTTTGAGGCATTCGTCGTGAAGGCGGTGGTGATGGCCGGCGGCGAGGGCTCGCGGCTGCGGCCGTTGACCAGCGGGATCCCCAAGCCGCTGGTGCCGGTGGTCGGCAAGCCGGTGATGGAGCACATCCTGCGGCTGTTGCGCACCCACGGCATCAGCGACGTGGTGGTCACCCTGCAATATCTCGGGTCCGCGATCCGCGATTACTTCGGAGATGGCTCAGACTTCGGCGTCGACATCACCTATGTCGTGGAAGACAGTCCACTGGGGACTGCTGGCAGCGTCAAGAATGCGCAGGAATTTCTCGATGAGCCGTTCATCGTGATCAGCGGCGATGCGCTGACCGACATCGACCTGGGTGAGGTGATGCGTTACCACAAGGAAAAGGGCGCGGCGGCGACCATCGTGTTGACCTCCGTGGCGAACCCGCTGGAGTTTGGCGTGGTGATCACCAACCCCGACGGGACAATCAAGCGCTTCCTCGAGAAACCTTCGTGGGGCGAGGTCTTCTCCGACCAGGTCAACACCGGGATCTACGTGATCGAGCCCAAGGTGCTCGACCTGCTGCCGCCGGCGACAGTCGTCGACTGGAGCAGCGACGTCTTCCCCAGGATGCTGGCCAACGCCATGCCGCTCTACGGCTTCCTTGCGCCCGGCTACTGGTGTGACATCGGCAACATCCAGACGTATTACCAGGCGAACTGGGATGCCCTCGAGGCACGGGTGGACGTCGAAATCCCCGGCGAGCGCCGCTACGGCAACGTCTGGATCGGTGAGAACGTCGAAATCGGCTACGACGTCAGGATCAACGGCCCGGCGTACATCGGCAACGACTGCAAGCTCAAAGCAGGCGTCTTCATCAATGGGCCGGTCTGCGTCGGGAATTTCTCGGTGATCGACGAGAACACCAAGATCAGCAACTCGGTCATCTGGACCTATTCCTACATCGGTGAGAACTCGCGGTTGCGCCAGGCGATTGTCTGCCGGCACGTCACCATCAAGAACAGTTGCCTCCTCGAGGAAGGAGCCGTCATCGGTGACGACGTCGTCGTCGGCGAGGGCTCGACGATCGATGCCGGGGTCAAGATCTGGCCCGACAAGGAGATCGAGCCGGGCTCGACCGTGCACGAGAGCATCATCTGGGCCGGCCACTACAAGCGCGGACTCTTCAGCTCCTACGGGCTAGTCGGACTGGTCAACATCGAGCTCACTCCTGAGTACTGTGCCCGCCTGGGGGCGTCCTTCGCCGCCCTCTTTCCCAAGGGCGCCTCGATCGCCGCCGCCCGTGACGGCCAGCGCCCCTCACGCATGATCAAGCGCGCCATGGTCGCCGGCATGATATCGTCGGGCGCCTCGATCATCGACCTGAGCGAGCTGCCCATCCCGGTGATCCAGTACTACGCGCGCGACCATCGGATCGCCGGAGCCGTCCATATCCAGATGTCGCCCCTCGACAGCCGGTCGGCCGACATCCGGATGTTCGACGCCAACGGCGTGGTGCTCGACAAGAAAGCCGAGCGCAAGCTGGAGAACGTGTTCTTCCGCGAGGATATCCGGCGGGTGCATTTCTACGAGATGGGCGACATCACCTACCCGCAGGACGCGATCGATTCATACATCGACGGCTTGATCGGATTGGTCGATGTCGAGGTGGTTCGGCAGGGGCACTTCAAAGTGCTGGTCGACTTCGACCACGGGAGTGCGTCGCTGGTGCTGCCCCGCCTATTCAAGGAGTTGAATATCGAGGCGATTCCGCTCAACGCCGGGTTCGATGAGACCTATCAGTCCAAGACCAACGAGGCATTCGACGAGGCGCGCCGGCAGTCGGCGCTGATCACCCGGACGCTCGGCTGCAATCTTGGTGCCTACATCGACTACGGGTCGGAGCGCATCTTCCTGGTCGATGAGCAGGGCGGCCTGATCGACCATCACGAGGCGCTGGGTGTGCTCGCCATGCTTGTGCTGAAAGCCAAGCCGGGCGTTCTCGTGGCCCCCGCGACCGTCCCTCAAACCATTTCGGCACTGGTACGTCAGCTGGCGGGTTCACACTTCGTACCGGGTAAGGGTGAGCCCTCGGCGCTGCTGCGGGCGGCACAACAGCATCAGGCGCGGCTCGCCTCCGACGCGAACGGCGGGTATGCCTTCCCGGACCATCTGTTGGGATTCGACGCGATCTTCACGCTCGTCAAGCTGCTGGAACTGCTGGCCACAGATCGGCGGCCGGTTTCGGCCATCCGGCAGGAGATCCCGCGTGCGGCCTACGAGCACCGCCTCGAAACGGTGCCCTGGGATGCGAAAGGCCGGGTGATGCGGACCATGGTGGAGCTGCACCGAGACGAGCCAGTTGACCTGGCCGATGGCATCAAGGTCTTCGTCGACGGCGGATGGGTGCTCGTCCTGCCGGATCCCGACATGCCCCGCTACCACATCATCGTCAGCATGGAGGATTCCGAGAAGGCGCGAGCGCTGGCGGACCGGTACAGCGCCCTGGTCAAGACCGCCGTCGGAGGCGGTGACTCGGGCAGTCCGGCGGCGGCTCGCTAGGGAACGGTGCCGGCTCCGCCGACGGTTCGTCGCCAGTCCGCCCGGCGCGAGCGGCGATTCGTTCGGACGGCCGGATTTTTCCGAGCGCTGCCCCCACGCGTCGAGGCGGCGCTCCCCGTCCAGATGAAGGGAGTCCGCCATCGCGCCCGTTCGAGCCAGGCACAGTGGTTTTTCGATGACCCGCGACTGCACTTCGAGGCCTGGTGGCACGCGAACAACGGCCGGCTCGAGTTGGGGCTTCACCTGGAGGCCGAGCCGGCCATCAACGACCGCATCGCGAACGGGCTGGCGCGGCAGCTGCTGATGATCAAGGCCCGGTTGGGCCAGCAGCTCGACCTGGAGCCCTGGGATCGCGGCTGGGCGCGGCTGTACGAAACCTACGCGATCGAGGTCTTCGACGCCGCTCAGATCAAGCGGACGGCGTCGCGGATGGCGGAGCTGATCGCGGTCATCTGGCCGATGTGCCAGGAGCTGCGGAAGGGCGATGCTAAAATCCGGCTTGCCGAGCGGGAGTAGCTCAGCTGGTAGAGCGCGACCTTCCCAAGGTCGATGTCGCGAGTTCGAGTCTCGTCTCCCGCTCAGATCCCGCCCCTGTGCGGTTGGACACCACTCGTTCAAAGAACGGTTTCCGGGCGGGCCGTGGAACGGTCACGACGCTCACCCGTTCAGCTTCCTTTTCTACCAGCTGAGTGGGACGCTAGCCGGCCTGGATCTGGTCGGGGGCAGGGGCCGTGATCTTCTCGCCGGTGTTATACCGGTCGAAGGTCAGCGTGAGGGGCTGACCACCCTGGGTCTCGACGTACTTTATCGGGTAGCCATCGCTCTCCCGGATGTAGGCGTCGAACGCGTCGCCCCCCTTGTCCAAAGCTGTCACGTGCCACGCCTTTCCCTGCGGCAGGTTCTCCTCGCCGACGTATTTCTGGAGATTCGACCCGGCGAAGAAGGTTGGATCGACGCCCAAGGGGGTCTTCACCGCATGCCACTTGGGCGAACCCTCGTCCCGGAGGTAGTTCGTCCCGTCGAGCGAGATCGTTTGAATGAGCGTCACCGTCTTCCCGCCGCGGGTCGTCTCGGACTTGATGCGGCCAGCCGGCTTCGGTTTGTAGACGAGGACACCGTCGCCGAACAGATCTAAGGTTGGGTTGCTGTTGAAGATCTCGCCGCTCACCAGGAAATGCGCATCCTTGAGGTCGGATTGCTGCGGCTTTGCCAGGATCTCCTTGGCGCTTGGTGGACCCGTCGGCCTCGGCGTGTCGCACGCGGCGGTTACGGCCGCGACCACGAAGAGGAGAAGCGAGCACCCCAGAAGCGGCAGGTTAGCCCTGCACAACCTGCGAGGCGGGCGGTGCCGTGATCGAAGCGCCCGTGTTGTACTTATGGAAACTCAAGACTAGCGCATCGCCCCGCTGGATGATCTCGTACTTGAGCGGGTAGCTGTCGCTTTCGCGAATCCAGCCGTCGAATTGATTGCCATCATTGTCCTTGGCCTTCGCGTGCCATGCTTTGCCGTTGGGCCGGGTACTAGCGACATACACTCGAGGCTATCAGCAGTCGAACGCCGACCAGCAGATGTCGTTCCTCAACCGCTGATCATCCATGACCAGTTCGCGGATCGCATGAGGCAGCTGTTCCCGCTGCCATTGACACTGGAGTCGTCCGGAGTTCTCACCCTCGTCTTCAGGAGCGGCTACACGCGCTGCCTTGATCGCGTAGGCCGCCGCTCCGAGCTCGTGCGCGGCGACGTGCGCCACCGCCGCGGCCTGGCCGGCGGCATGTCCGGCGTGGCGTGCGGCGCCCTTCAAATCTCGAGCCGCCGCATTGGCATGGCCGGCCGCCTCGCGCGCCTGGGACATCCTTATCTCACCACGCACCCATGCCCGAGCCTGCGCGATAGCTTGGCGAGGCCGCGGGTCTAAAGGTTGCGCCGACTCGAACAGGTGCAGGACATGTTCCGCACAGGTTGCGGCCCACAGGGCGAGCAGCTGATGGTCGGAGTCTGTGAGCGTCCCCCCGCGGCGGATGGTGATGAAGCGAGGGTCGCGGTCTTTCGGGAGGATCACGGCTGCACCCCATCCTGCTTGCATCTGCCCAACATCCGAGGATGCCCAGCCTCGCCAGGACACGCTGCCTGCCCGATGTTGAAGACCAGCGCAATTGGTGGAATCAAGTCGTGGACGACTGCGGCGTGGTCCTTGCCCTTAGGGTTGTTCCTCATACTGGTGCGCTCACCTGAGGCTTGTGGCACTCGCAAGATTCACGGTGCTTTGGCGACATAGGGTGTGTCCGCGCGCCGTTAGCCTTCGCTGGACTTTTACGCCCATGGCAAGCTGGATCAGGAAACCGCATGGTATTGCAACGCTGGTTGCGATTGCGGTTCTGGCGACCACGGCCATCGGTGGACTTTATCTTCTTAAGAATGGCGCCACTCCGAAAGCTCGAGATGATATTTCGTGTGGGCAGGTCGTCAACGTGCTGCATTACAATGCTCAGCCCTCAACGTGTCTCTGGCAGGCTTACACGCGACACCAGTATGCGAGGGCCATCATGGTCAATGTCACCCCCGAGGGTGATCCGGTTACCTACACGGTGACCGTAAGCGAGACCGTCGTCCAAGTCACAGTCCAAAGCCACGATAGATTCGCCCCTCAGGGCCTGTTCGTCTACAAATGTAACGGTCTCTCTCAAATGGCATCCGTGAACGGCTCGGGACGCATGTATCTCGTGGCCACAAAGTGCAGCGGGCTACAGGGATATGTGGACGATGACGGTAATGTCTTGATCCCGTGAGCGCCACGCAGGGCATGGCGGGCGCAGAATGCGGCGCGGTTCGAACATTGCACTCGCTAAATAAAGTCCCATCTGGCCCTGCCGCGATCTTTTGATGGTGAGTGACCGCTACGATTGGTCGCCAGCTGCGTCCCGGTGGAAGCCGGCCGGATGCGCTGGCGATGCGCTCGTCGATGACGATCCGTCCCGACTTATCCCGTCGTAGGCGCGCGGGCAGATTCCTCAGCAGCTTGTCCTGACTCTTCTTGTAGGCGAGGGCGTGCGTGACCCGCTGGGGCCGGAGCGGGCCAACTGACGAGCGGTAAGATCAAGGGACTCGTTTCCCGCTCCAACACTGCAATCCCCTTTGAACGAACGTGATCTCGAGCTGCGCGACGGGCGCCGGCTACATGTTTATGACACTCGCCCGGATGATGCCGACGCCAGGCTCACCATCTTCTGGCACCACGGCACGCCGAACCTTGGCGAGCCGCCCGAGCCGCTGCTGCCCGCCGCCGCGCAACGCGGCATCCGCTGGGTGTCCTATGACCGGCCCGGATACGGCGGGTCAACCGCTCATCCAGGCCGTGATGTGGCGTCGGCTGCCGCCGACGTCACGGCCATCGCCGATGCATTGGGCATCGGGCGATTCGCAGTCATGGGTCATTCCGGCGGCGGGGCGCACGCGCTGGCATGCGGCGCACTGCTATCCGAACGCGTCATCGGCGCGGTCTCCGTCTCCGGACTGGCGCCATACGGTGCGCAAGGGCTCGATTGGTTCGCGGGTATGGCGCCCGCCGGTGCGGCGGAACTACGCGCGGCCGCAGCCGGACGCACGGCGCTCATGGCCTACCTGACGTCCAGTGAGTTCGATTCGGACCTGTTCACACCGGCAGACCATGCCGCTCTGAAGGGCGCCTGGCACTGGCTAGGCGTCATCAGCGGGCGCGCCCTGGAGGGCGGCCTGGGCGGCATGGTCGACGACGACCTGGCGTATGTCGCCCCGTGGGCCTTTGACCCCGCGCAAGTACGCGTGCCCGCGCTGATCGTGCAGGGGGGTCAGGATCGGATCGCGCCCAGTTCGCACGGCAAATTGCTCGCGGATCGCATTCCCTCGGCAGAACTCTGGCTGCGCCCGGAGGACGGACATATCTCCGTCCTCAGCGCCGGCGAGGTGGCCATGGACTGGCTCCTGGCGCATGACAACCCGAGGCCGCCGGCTCGGTCTGGGAGGTTACCCGTCCCTTAATCTGCCCTCCCTATACTTGTCTCGTGGGGGATGCACCGGTCCAATCTCCAGCATCCTCGACTGGTCAGGCCCTTCCGACATCACTGTCCGGGCAGATTCCATCTGCTCCGCCACCCATAGTCCAAGAAACAGGCATCTTTGAGGAGCAGCCCGGTCGGGCTGCCTCGATGCAGTCGCCCGCGCAATCGCATTACATCAACCGCGAGCTGTCCCAGCTCGATTTCGACGAGCGGGTGCTTGCCATCGCGGGGGACGAGTCACTCCCCCTGCTCGAGCGGGTGCGCTTCCTCGCGATCCTGGGTGAGAATGTCGACCAGTTCTTCCAGGTCCGGGTAGCCGGCCTGAAGGAGCAGGTGCATGCCGCCCTGCCGCAGACCTCGCCAGACGGCATGACCACCGGCGAGCAGCTGCGCGCGATCCACCAGCGAGCCGGGAGCCTGCTGGAGCGTAGCACCAATCTCTTCATGCACCGGGTGGCGCCCGCCCTCGACCAGCATGGCGTCTCCATCGCCACGGTGACGGAGCTGGACCAGGCCGATCGCGATTTCCTCGCCGCCGAATTTCACGCCCGCATCTTCCCCGTGCTGACGCCGCTGGCGGTTGATCCGGCACATCCCTTCCCCTACATCTCGCACCTCTCCCTCAACCTGGCGGTGATGGTCCGTGACCCGGTGCGTCACCAGATGCGCTTCGCCCGCGTCAAGGTCCCACCACTGCTGCCTCGCTTCATCCCGCTGCCCGATGGCGCGCGTTTCGTCCCGCTCGAGCAGGTGATTGCCGCGCACCTGGACGTGCTCTTCCCGGGAATGGAGATCGTGAGCCAGCACCCGTTTCGCGTCACACGCGACGCGGACCTCGACCTCGTCGACGAAGAGGCCGCCGACCTGCTGGCAGCCATCCAGAGCGAGTTACGCCGTCAGCAGCGCCGAGCGCAGGTGGTACGACTCGAGGTCGACGCGGCGATGTCCGGCGAAGTCCTCGATCTCCTCGTCCGCGAGCTCGAGCTGGAGCCGACCGACGTCTACCGCGCCGACGGCCTGCTCGACCTGAGCAGCCTTTGGGCGATTTACGCGCTGGACCGTCCGGACCTCAAGGACGAGCCCTGGACACCCGTCACACAGCGGCGTCTGCAGGGCCAGGGCGTCGAGCAGGCCGACATCTTCGAAGCCCTCAAGGGCGGCGACATCCTCGTCCATCATCCCTACGACTCGTTTGCGACCTCGGCTGAGGCCTTCATCGACCAGGCGGCCAAGGATCCCGATGTCCTCGCGATCAAGCAAACGCTCTACCGGACTTCCGGTCCGGTGAGCCCCATCGTCCGCGCGCTGATCCGGGCGGCCGAGAGCGGTAAGCAGGTCGTGGCGCTGGTCGAGCTCAAGGCGCGCGGCGACGAACAGGCGAACATCGCCTGGGCCCAGGCGCTGGAGCAGGTTGGCGTGCACGTCGTTTACGGCGTTGTCGGGCTCAAGACCCACGCTAAGGTCGCGCTGGTCGTCCGCCGAGAAGCGGACCAGATCCGGCGTTACGTCCACGTTGGCACCGGCAACTACAACCCCAAGACCGCGCAGATCTACGAAGACGTGGGCCTGCTTTCGGCGGATCCCGAGCTGGGGGCCGATGTCTCGGAGCTGTTCAACTTCCTGACGGGCTACAGCCGCCAGCGGCGGTTCGGACGGTTGCTCGTCGCACCGGTCGGACTGCGCTCGAACATCATTCGCTTCATCCGTCGAGAAGGGGACCGGCACGGCGGCGGTCGCATCGTTCTCAAGGTCAACAGCCTGGTCGATCCGGAGATCGTCGAAGCGCTCTATGCCGCATCACAATCCGGCACGGAGATCGACCTAATCGTCCGCGGTCTCTGCAGCCTGCGTCCCGGCGTGCCCGGTCTTTCCGAGCGAATCCGTGTCCGCTCACTGGTGGGGCGATTCCTCGAACACTCGCGGATCTTTCGGTTCGGTCCCGACGGGGACGCGGCCGAGTTCTACCTCGGTTCGTCAGACCTGATGCCGCGGAACCTCGATCGGCGGGTGGAGGCGATGGTGCCTGTCCTCGATCCGGCGTTGCAGGATCGGCTCGCCCAGATCCTCGATGTCGAGCTCGAGGACGATGTGCTCGCCTGGAGACTCCACGCCGACGGTTCCTGGTCGAAGCACCCGACCGACAGAGGCGTCAATGCCCAGCAGGTCTTCGAGCAGCTGGCCGAAGCACGCGCGGCCTCGACCAACGGATCCGCGTCGGATGCTTGAGCGCGAGGTCAAGCTCGCGGTACCGCCGGCCTTTGCGCTTCCGGACCTCGAGGACCTCGCCGCCGCCGTAGAGACAAGTCCGATCGATGAGCGACGCCTGGAAACCGTCTACTACGACACGCCGGACCTCCGGCTGGCCCGCTGGGGCGCAAATCTGCGGATCCGGCAGGGCGAGGGCTGGACGCTGAAGCTGCCGTCGACGCGCGAGGGGCCCGCCCTTACCCGCCGGGAGCTCGAGTTTCCCGGCGATGCCAGCCGGCCGCCTGAGGCCGCCGTCGCGCTCGTCATCGCCTACGTACGGCGCGCGACCCTCGTGCCTGTGGCCAGCCTCTCGACGCTGCGCCGGCGCGTGCAGCTCAAGAATCGCGAGGGGACCTTGCTGGCCGAGGTGGTCGATGACGACGTCTCGGTCATCCAGGGCCTGCGCGTGCAGAGCCGCTTCCGCGAGGTGGAAGTCGAGCTGAAAGACCAGTCGGGCGAGCGGCTGCTCGACCCGATCCTGGCCCGCCTGCGCGGTGCCGGCGCGGCCGACGAAGACCAGGCCTCCAAGCTGGTGCGGGCGCTTGGGGCGCGCGCCACCGCCGTTCCGGAAGTGGACCCGCTGGCGCTGACATCGGCGTCGACTGCCGGGGAGCTGGTACGCCACAGCATCGCGGTATCGGTCGCGAGCCTGATGCGCCATGACCCGGGCGTGCGCCTGGGAGATGACCTGGAGGACGTCCACCGAGCGCGCGTCGCCACTCGACGGTTGCGTTCGCAGCTGCGCACCTTCCGCTCTCTGCTCGACACCGAATGGGCCAACGCGCTGCGCGAAGACCTTCGCTGGCTTGGTGGTGGCCTTGGCAGCGTGCGCGACCGGCAGGTCATGGCTCAACGGGTTCGCACCCGAACAATCTCGCTCGCTGAGGACGACGCCCCGACGGTGGCCGACCTCGCGGCCGAGCTCCAGGCGGAGAGCGAGGAGGCACGCGCCCGCTTGGTGCTCGACATGCGGTCCGACCGCTACATCGACCTGATCGAGCGGCTGGTCGAGGCCTCCCGCGCACCGGCCCTGACCCCCGAGGCGCAGCAAGGCGCCGCGGTTGTGATCCCGGCGTTGGCCCGGCGCGACTGGAAGCAGTTGCAAAAAGGCGTCGCCGCACTCGCCGATCAACCGGCCGATGCCGAGTTGCATCGCATTCGCATCCTGGCGAAACGGTTGCGCTATGGGGCGGAAGGCGCGGAACCGATCGTCGGGAAGATGGCCACTCGTACCGCCGAGGCCGCGGCTGCGCTCCAGGATGTGCTCGGCGACCACCAGGACAGCGTGACCCTGCAGCAATGGTTGCGCGAGGCAGGCAGGGGCTCGCGGGCCTTTGTGGCGGGTGAGCTCACGGCATTGGAGCGCGAGACCGCGGCACACGACCGCGCCGCGTGGCACAATGTCTGGAAAAAGCTTGACCGCAAGCGGCTCAGAAGGTGGATGATATAGACAGAGCCGCGTCGACTAAGCCATCGTCGCAGCAACACATTGCACAAGGGGTGTCCATGGCGGCAAAGATCTTGAGTGTCGATGAGGCCAAGCTGGTCAGGGCTGCGGGAGGCGTGATTCGCCGGAACGGGTCGCGGGGCGCGATGCGGGTCGCCATCGTCCATCGCCCCGGTTATGACGATTGGTCGTTCCCCAAGGGTAAGGTCGATCGCGGCGAGACGCTTGAGGAGACTGCCCTGCGCGAAGTCGAGGAAGAGACGGGCCTTCGGTGCAAGCTCGTGGCGCCGCTCGGCTGTACCGCGTACGCCGACCACAAGGGCCGCGACAAAGTCGCCTGCTACTGGCTGATGGAGGTGGTCGGCGGTCGCCTTCGAACCGGAACCGAGGTCGACGAAGTCCGTTGGGTCACGGTGGACGAGGCGGTCGGCCTGCTCAGCTACCGCCGTGATCGAGCCCTCTTGCGCGCTCTCGACCTCGAAGCGACCGGTTAGAACCCCACCACAGTGGCGGTCTACGTCGTTCGCCATGCCAAGGCGGGCGACCGATTGGAGTGGAGCGGCGATGACCGACTGCGACCCCTGACGAAGTCGGGCAAACAGCAGGCGGAAGCCCTGGCCAAGAGGTTCGAGGGTATACCGATCGACAGGATTCTCTCGAGTGGCTACGTCCGCTGCATGGAGACGCTGGACCCCCTCGCTCGCCGTCGCAAGCTGCCGGTCGAGGCGGGCAAGGAACTGGAGGAGGGAGCCGGCGCGGAGGGTGTGTTACGGATCGTGGAGAAGTCCCGCGGGCGTCATCTCGTCCTTTGCACCCACGGCGACGTTGTCGAGGAGCTACTCGAGCGCCTCATCGCGCAAGGGCTGGTTCAGCGAGCGCGCGCGAACATGGAAAAGGCGTCGACCTGGGTGCTCGACGAGAAGGACGGCAAGATCACTGGTGCGCGCTACCTCGCTGCGCCGTGATCGCCACGGGCTATCCGCGCAGCCCGGCGGTGTTGAGGATCGCGTAGACCACCCAGGCGATCAGGCCAGCCGCCGGGATTGTCAGCACCCAGGCAAGCACGATGTTGGCCCCCACGCCCCATCGCAAGGCCGAAAGTCGCTGCGAGGCCCCCGCCCCCATGACAGAGCCCGTCACGACGTGTGTGGTAGATACGGGAAGCCCAAATTGGGTAGCGAACTGGATGACGGCGGCCCCGGTCAACTGAGCCGCAAAGCCGGTCGCGGGATCGAGCTTGTAGATGCGCCAGCCGAGAGTCTTGATGATCCGCCACCCACCCGCGTAGGTGCCGAACGCGATCGCCGACGCCGACAGGAGAACGACCCAAACCGGGACCTGGAATTTCTGCAGGTGACCGCTGGCGACCAATGCGAGCGTGATCACGGCCATTGTCTTCTGGGCATCGTTGGCCCCATGCGAATACGAAACTAATGCGGCGGTGAGTATCTGAAGGTTGCGAAAGGTGCGGTTCAATGGGACCGGCCGGGCGCGGTGCACCAGCACGAGCAAGACTGTCATGACGACCGCGGCCAGGATAAAGCCTGCCGGCGGCGAGATCACCAGGGAGAGCACCGTCTTCCAGAACTCGGAGGCCCGGACTCCGCCGAGACCGTGCACGGCGGCAATCGCCGCCCCGCCCAGCGCCCCCACCAGCGCGTGGGTCGAGCTGCTCGGGAGCCCCAGATACCAGGTAATGAGGTTCCAGATGATCGCACCGAGGAGGGCCGCGATGATGACGACGAGGCCGGCCTTGAAGGCCACGATCTTGGCGATCGTGTTGGACACCTTGGCCTGAAAAAAGACGACCGTGATTACAGCGCCGGCCAGGTTGAGGACCGCCGATATCAGTACTGCCAACCGGGGCGACACCGCGCGCGTCGATACTGAGGTCGCAATCGCGTTCGCCGTATCGTGAAAGCCGTTCGTGAAGTCGAAGCCGAGGGCAATCAGGATCGTGACGAGCAGCAGGGCCTCAGGCATTCTTGATCGAGGTCGCTTCGAGGACATTGGCCACGTGTTCGCACTGGTCCATCGTGGTCTCGAGGAGGTCGTAGAGATCCTTCCATTTGACGAGGTCGGTGGGGCTTGCGCCGTCCGTGAAGAGTTGGGCGAGCGCCTCCCGGGTGATGCGGTCACCCTCGTTCTCGAGGGTATGGATGGCGAGTCGATGCGGCCCCAAATTCTTGAAGCCCTCGAGGCCAGTCACCGCCTGCTCCAGCTCTTTTCCCGCCTTGGCCAGCACCTCGCCCATTCGGCGGGCGGACGGGGTGATCTCCTTCACCCGGTAGAGGTCGATCTTGTCTGAGATCTCCTCGGCGAGGTCGACGACCTCGTCCAACGATGACGCGAGCGAGTAGATATCTTCGCGTTCGAACGGCGTTACGAACGTCTGGTTAATCAGGTTATAGATCTCGTGGGTCACGTCATCGCATTCGTGTTCGAGCTCGCGTAGGCGCGGGTGCCTGGTCTGACCCTCCAGCAAACCGTTGCGAAGCTGCTCCAGAGACTCATTGACAAGCTCTCCCTGTTTTTTAAACAGGGCGTAAAACCGCCGCTCCTGGGGTACCAGGCTCAACCTCATGACCGCACCTCCGGTACTGTGGACGCCCCCTGACAACCTTAAAGGACAGACCCACGACCCCCGATCGTTAACCTTCCGCGTGCCGAACGTTTACCTTTGCGGCGCAGGCTGTAGGGACCGCTAACGTAGTCCCACCGCCGCTCCGAGGCTCTCCCCCTGCCGGAGCGGCTTTTGCTTGTCGAGCGCGGTTCGATCGTCTGCTAGATTCGGCCGGAATGCCCCGGTTCTGGCGACGGCGACCCACAAGCGGCGAGCACTCCCCAAGGCCTGTTCCCGTCACGCCGACCGATAGCGCCCCGGGGCGCCCAATGCTGACCGAAATCGTCGACCATGTTGAGGAGGCCCTTCTTCTGCTGAGCGGGACTCAGGTCCGCTGGCTCAATCCAGCGGCGCGGATGATGTTCGCCGCCCATGAGCACCCGGTCGGCCGTCCGCTGGTGGAGGTTGTCCGAGACCATCGAATCGACGCGCTGGCACTTCGAGCCCACGAGTCGGGACTTGAACAGGCGGCCGAGGTTGAGCTGCCGGCGTCGGGCCGGATGTTGCAGGTCCGCGCGGTTCCCCTTGCGGACGGAGACATCGGCCTCCTTGCGCGGGATATCACACGACTCCGATACCTGGAGACGGTTCGGCAGCAGTTCGTGGCGAATCTCTCACACGAGATCAGGACGCCCCTTGCCGGCCTCGACCTCGCGGCCCAAACGCTCTCCGCCCAGCTGCCCGCGGAGGGAGACACCCGGCTCTTTATCGACCGCATCAGCCAGGAGGCGCAGCGCCTTGCCGACATCCTTTTCAACTTGAATCAGCTCGCCGCACTCGACGCGGAGGAGATCTCCGTGGAACAAACCCCGTTCGCGGTGGATGCCCTGCTCAGATCGCTCATTGATCGATACCAGGCAAGGGCATCGGCTGGCGGCCTGGTTCTGCGTGTCGAGACCTCGGCCGATAGTCTCACGGCGCTCGGCGACCGGGCGAAGGTGGACCAGGCGCTACAAAATATCGTCGACAATGCGCTCAAGTTCACCCGCGCGGGAGAGGTGGTCCTGACGGCCGGCTTAGCGCACGACCGGGTGGAGATCGCCATACGGGACACCGGCCCCGGGATTCCTCCTCGCGATCTTTCCCGCATCTTCGAGCGCTTCTACAAAGTCGACCGTTCGAGAGGCGGCC
This sequence comes from Candidatus Dormiibacterota bacterium, assembly GCA_035279665.1. Classification (GTDB taxonomy): domain Bacteria; phylum Chloroflexota; class Dormibacteria; order CF-121; family CF-121; genus CF-13. Next base: position 89,628 of record DATEHI010000152.1, read on the forward strand.
TGCCGGGCAGCGGCCTGGGCCTGTCGATTGCCCGTCATCTGGTTGAGCTCCAGGGGGGCACGATCGTGGCTGAGAGCAACCCTGGCGCCGGAACGGAGGTTCGGGTGCGCCTTCCTCGAGCGTTAATCTCGCCTTAACCATCGGCGCTCCCGCCCATAAAGAGCGAGGGCTAGCCTCGTTGATGAGTCCAACGGGTCATGTGACCTGCTCGTCAAGGAGGAAAAACACAAAGATGAGACGCGCTCCACTCGGTGCTGTAGCGGGCGCCCTCCTATTGTTTGCCGCATGCGGAGGTACCCCCACCGGCACCAATCCGTCGACTGGCGGGGCCGGAATGCCGACGCCGCCCGCCGCCCAGTTGACGGGTGCCGGCGCCACGTTCCCGCAGCCGTTCTACGATGCGGCTCGCTTTGCCTACAACAAGAAGTTCAGCCAGGTCACGGTCAACTACGGTGGCGGCGGTTCGGGCGCCGGCATCTCGCAGCTGACGAAGAAGGTTGTGGACTTCGGTGCCAGCGACGTCCCGCTGAAAGCGTCGGAGGCGGCGGCCATGGGCGGCAGCGATAAGGTTGTCCAGATCGCCAGCACGCTCGGAACGGAATCGCTCGCATACAATCTGGATGGCGTCGCGGACGGCCAGCTCAAGCTCACGCCCGACACCATTGCCGGGATCTTCCTGGGCAAGATCACGAAATGGAATGACCCGGCGCTCGCGGCCGACAACAGCGGCGTCAGTCTGCCGAACCAGGACATCCGCGTCGTCCATCGGTCCGATGGCAGCGGCACGACCTACATCTTCACCGACTACCTCTCCAATGTCAGCGCGGATTGGAAGGCCAAGACGGGCGGTCCCGGGAAATCCATCAGCTGGCCCGTCGGCGACGGCGCGCAGGGGAACGCGGGCGTCGCTACCAGGATCACGCAGACTCCCGGCGCCATCGGCTACGTCGAGCTCGCCTACGTCCTGCAGACCAAGATGAAGCAAGCGGCCCTGAAGAACCGGGATGGGAACTTCGTCATCCCGAGCGCCGCCGGCGCGACTGCCGCGGCCAAGGCATTTGCCGGATCGACGCCGACCAATTTTTCCATCGTCAACGCCGCCGGCAAAGACAGCGCCCCGATCAGCGGCTACAGCTGGATCATCGTCTATAAAGACCAGGCGGACAAGACCAAGGGCACGGCCCTGGTGGACTTCCTCTACTGGCTGGTCACACCCGAGGGCCAGCAGTACGCCGTCAATCTGCACTACGCCGCCCTGCCCAGCGATATGGTGTCGTTCGATACTTCGGCGCTGAAGACCGTCACGTCGGGAGGAAGCGCCCTCCTCAGCGTTTCTTCCTAACGACCGAATGAGCACGGGGACCGCCGAGCGGGTCGCCCCACCGCCGCTGGTCGGCACGAGCCGCCGGCGGCGGTTCATTTCCGGCGACCGCGTCTTCGAGGTGATTGCCTACGGCGCGGCTGGCCTCATCCTGCTCATCGCCGTCGTTTTCGTCATTTCCCTCTTCATCCCCGCTCTCCCGGCCATCACCAAATTCGGGCTCGCCTTCTTTATCAGCCGAACCTGGGATCCGGTGCGAACCCAGTTCGGCGCCCTGCCCGCGATCTATGGCACGCTGGTCACCTCGGCGATCGCGTTGGTGATCGCCTTCCCGATCGGTCTGGGCGCCGCGCTCTTTCTGGCCGAGGACGCCCGTCTGCGCTTCCTCCGCGGCCCGCTGTCCTTCGCGATCGAGCTGCTGGCGGGCATCCCCAGCGTTGTCATCGGCTTGTGGGCGTTCTTCGTTCTCACGCCGTTGATGCGTGACAACGTGGATCCATTTCTCAACCACACGCTCGGCTTTCTCCCGTTTTTCCAGGGTACTGCCAGCGGCTACGGGTTCCTCACGGCCGGCGTTGTGCTCGCCATCATGGTGCTCCCGATCATGATCGCGCTCTCCCGCGACGTCATCCGGGCCGTCCCGCGGGGGCTCCGGGAGGCCAGCCTGGCCCTGGGCGCGACCAACGCCGAAACGATCTGGGCGGTGATCCTGCCGTACGCGCGGGTGGGGATCACCGGGGCGGTCCTACTGTCCCTGGGTCGTGCCCTCGGTGAAACCATCGCGGTCACCATGGTGATCGGCAACCGGCCCCAGATCAGTACCTCCCTGTTCGCCTCGGGGTACACCCTGCCGAGCGTAATTGCCAACGAATTCACGGAAGCGGTTGGCGATGTGTATCTCGGGTCACTCTTTTATCTCGGCGTAGTCCTGGTCCTGATCACGATCGCCGTCAACGTGGTGGCCCGATTGTTGGTCTGGCGGTTCGCCGGGTCGGAGACCACCGCGCCATGAGCCATCCGTTGATCCGTACCCTGGTCGATCGGCTTGTCGGCGGACTCGTGGTGCTATGCGTCAGCGTAGCCGCCATCCCAGCCCTGGTCCTGTTTCTTTTCGTCCTGATCAACGGTCTACCGGGGCTGCTGACACCCGGCTTCTTCACCGATCCGCCCTACCCGCAGGGCGTTCCTGGTGGCGGGGTCGCCAATGCCATCATCGGCACCCTCGAGATCGTCGGGATCGGCTCGCTGCTGGCAGTCCCCGTCGGCGCCCTGATCGGTATCTTCCTCTCCGAGTACGGGCGCAACCGCGCCGGGAATACCGTCCGTTTCATCAGCGACGTCTTCACCGGGCTGCCGTCGATTGCCTTCGGGATCTTCGGCTACACGGTCGTCGTGCTGACCACCCATCATTTTTCGGCGCTGTCGGCGTCGATCGCGCTGGCGGTGCTCATGTTGCCGGTGATCCTTCGGGCCACGGAGACTGCCCTTGTGCTCGTCCCTAATTCCCTCCGCGAGGCGGGCCTGGCTCTCGGAGCGCCCCGCTGGCGGGTGACCCTCGAGATCGTCGTGCCGGCAGCCCTTGGTGGGATCGTCACCGGAGCCCTGCTGGCGATGGCGCGCGCCGCCGGAGAGACCGCGCCACTCCTCTTCACGGCGTTCGGCAACGACATCATCCAGACGAACCCCCTGCAGCCGATGGGCGCGCTGTCGCTCACCATCTTCAGGAATGCGCTCGTCCCCTACCCCAACCTGCAGCAGCAGGCCTGGGGTGCCGCGCTGCTTCTCGTCGCTCTCGTCGCCGCCACCAACATCCTGGCCCGGATCTACGTCCGCCGGATTCAGCGCTGAGGCCCGCCAGTTGGGAGAATGATCGCAGCCGCAACCATGCAAACTGAAGTCGCGCCGCCCCCTGTGCAGGATAGCGACGCCGAGATCAAGCTCGACGCCCGCCACGTCAACTTCTGGTATGGCGATTTCCAGGCGCTCGATCAGGCGTCGCTGGCGGTCCAGGCGCGCAAGATCACGGCGCTGATCGGCCCCTCCGGTTGCGGCAAGACGACCTTCCTGCGCGTCTTCAACCGCATGCATGACCTGGTCCCCGGCGCCCGGGCCACCGGAGAGGTACTTCTTGATGGCCACAACGTGCTCTCGCCGGAGACCGACGTCATCAACCTGCGTCGCCAGGTGGGCATGCTCTTCCAGCGTGCGAACCCCTTCCCGAAGTCGATCTACGACAACGTCGCCTACGGCCCACACATCCTCGGCTGGTCGAAACAGCAGACCAACCAGATCGTCGAGGAGAGCTTGAAGGACACCGGGCTGTGGGACGAGGTCAAGGACCGGCTACGCCGGTCCGCCCTCAACCTCTCGGGCGGCCAGCAACAGCGGCTTTGCCTGGCGCGCGCGCTGGCGGTCAAGCCCGAGGTGATCCTGATGGACGAGCCCGCCTCGGCGCTGGATCCGATCGCGACACTTCGTATCGAAGAACTCATGCAAGAACTCAAGAAGCGGTATACGATCGTGATCGTGACGCACAACATGCAGCAGGCTTCTCGCGTCTCCGATTTCACGGCGTTCATGCTGATGAACCCGAAACGGGCGGGAGAGGTGATCGAGTTCGGGCCGACTGACGATATCTTCAACCGCCCCAAGGACGGCCGCACCGAGGATTACATTACCGGCCGCTTCGGGTAAGGACCAGCATCGTGGCCACCACCCGGACTCTTTTCGATCACGAGCTTGCCGAGCTGAAGTCGGGCGTCGTCCGCATGGGCAGCATGGTCGAGCAGGCGATCGCTGAGTCGATGCGCGCCCTGGTCGATCGCAACAATGCGCTCGCCCGCGAGGTGATCGCCCGCGACCAGGAGGTCAACGAGCTCCATCGGCAACTGCGGGAGCGGGCCTTCATGATCATGGCCACCCAGCAGCCGGTGGCCCGCGACCTGCGCCTGATCGTCAGCTTTCAGCACATGGTGCTCGAGCTGGAGCGGATGGGTGACCATGCCGTCGGCATCGCACGAGCGGCTCTCCGCCTCAACGACATGCCGCAGCTCAAGCCCTACATCGACCTGCCGAAGATGGCCGAGCTCACGGAGTCGCAGGTGCACGACATCCTGGGCGCCGTCATCGAGGCCGACCAGGATCGGGCACGCCTCATCGCCGAGCGCGACGACGAGGTCGACGCGCTCTATCACAAGATCTGGGACGAGTTGGTCGGCTTCATGGTCGAGGATCCGGCCAACGTGCAACGCGCGGCCATCTTGCTCTTCCTCGCGAAGGACTTGGAGCGGATCGCCGACCGGGTGACCAACATCGCCGAAGACGTCGTCTTCCTGCACACGGGACGGATCGTGGAGCTCAGCTGAGCATGCCCAAGCGCATCCTTGTCGTCGAGGATGACGCGACCATCCGGGACACGCTGACCTTCAACCTCAAGAAAGAGGGCTACGCTGTGACCGTCGCGCAGGACGGCGCGGACGGGGTGGCCAAGGCCCGTAGCTCGCGCCCGGACCTCATCCTGCTGGACCTGATGCTGCCCGAGCTGAACGGGCTCGAAGTGTGCCGCATCCTCCGTCAGGAGGGCAATGTACCGATCATCATGCTGACCGCCAAGGAGAGCGAAGTCGACAAGGTGATCGGGTTGCAGCTGGGCGCCGACGACTACATCACGAAGCCGTTCTCGCTACGTGAGCTGTTTGCCCGGATGACCGCGGTGCTGCGCCGCAGCGAGCAGCGCGACGTTCGTCCCGAGGTCGAGGAGGACCGGCTCGGCCGGCTGCGCATCGACCGGGCAGGACGGCGGGCAATGGTCGACGACAACGAGCTGAAGCTGACGCCCAAGGAGTGGGAATTGCTCGCCTACCTGGTGCGCCGCCCGGGCCGCGTCTTTACGCGTGAAATCCTGCTCGAGCAGGTCTGGGGCTACAACTACCTCGGCGACCGCAAGACGGTCGACGTCCATATCCGCTGGCTGCGGGAGAAGCTAGGGCGTTTCGGGAAGCTGGGTTTCGAGATCGTCACCGTGCGCGGCGCCGGCTACCGGCTCGATCCCGTGCGCGAGCCGGCCAGCGAGGGTGAGCGCGCGACAGGAGCCGGCAGCCCCGCCTGAATCGCCGGGGAGGGAACCAGGCCGCCACCGGCGCGGTATTGAGGGTGCACGGACGGCACCCCCTCATGGCCGCCGTCAAAGGAGGCGCCTCATGCGACGTCCGCTCATCGCCCTGGCTCTACCGATCATTGCGGGCGTTTTGCTGGTTGTCGGCGCCAGGCCCGCGCTCGCCGGCGGCGGTTGCCACGGGCCGGATACGCAGGCCGCCGGCACGACCGTCGAGCTCATCGCCATGTGCTTCACCCCGAGCATCCTGTACGTCCAGCCGGGCGATACCGTCACCTGGCGCAACCAGGACGGCATGCCCCACGTCGTCGCCGGCTCCTTCGGCAGCTGGGGCAGTCCAACCAACCTCGCGGCGGGGGCAACCACAGCCCATCGCTTCGCGACGGCGGGAATCTACGCGTACAGCTGCCCTTTGCACTACGGCATGAACGCGGTCGTGATTGTCGGCGATGGCAAGTCGACGGTGCCGCTGGCACGGAGCCAGCCGGCGGCGGCGATCACAACCGCGCCCGCTCAGCCGGGGACCGATCCCTGGCCCCTGCTGGCGCTGACGGCCGCCGTGCTCGGCGTCGGCGTGGGCTTTGGTCTCGGGCGACACCGGCGAAGCCAGTAGCGCTTCAGGCTTGCGCGGGCGTGATCCACTTCGGCACGTTGACCGGCTTGTAAGAGGCGAACCGGTCGAGGAGAGCCTCGGGGTCGTTCGCCGTCAGTACCAGCGCGCGATTTTCCGGCCGGAGGAATCCTGCGGATACGGCGCCGTCGAACAGCGCCAGCAGCGGGTTGAAGTATTCGTCCACGTCGAGCAATCCGCAGGGCTTGTGGTGTAGCCCAAGCTGTGCCCAGGTAACGACTTCGCAGAATTCCTCGAGCGTGCCATAGCCACCCGGCAACCCGATAAAACCATCCGCCAGTTCGACCATCAGCGCCTTGCGTTCGTGCATCGACCCCACCACCCGCAGGTCGCTGAGCCCGGCATGCGCGATCTCGCGCTCGAGGAGCGCCTGCGGGATGACGCCGATGACCTCGCCGTGGTGCTGCAGCATCGCATCGGCGAGCACGCCCATCAGTCCGACCCGGGCGCCGCCATAGACGAGGCCGAATCCACGGCGCGCGAGCGCCCGAGCCAGGTCCACGGCCGCCTGGCGGAAGGCGGGTTGATTGCCCACGCTCGATCCGCAGAACACCCCGATGCGGCTCACGACGCTATTCTGGTGCCCCGCGCCCTACAACTGATGGATTTGGCCCTCCTCCGAGTGCCGGATGACGTCGCGTCCCGCCGGCGATATCCTCGTCCTGCAAACCGCTCGGGTTGACCTCTCCGCCGACAACTGCGCGGACGTTCCATCGGGCAGTGTCGAATCCAAGCAGGGGACGCAAGCAGCCCGGAGCAAGTACCTGGTCGGCGGATGGTGAAGGTCGTGGCGATAAGTCGAGGAAGCAAAGTCCCCCCTCCACAACCTCGCGCGCTGCCTCACCACCGCCGGCCGTAACCCGGCCGTGACGCCGCCGCCACCCGGCCGACCATGGCGGCGCGTTATACCCGGATGGGAGCCGGGGCCGTCGACGCCATCATTCGCCGGCTGTTCTCGGCGCCAGGCGTCGCCGGACTGGTGGGCCTGCTTGCGCTGCTCCTCGGGCTGCCCTGGCTTATGGGCCACCGTTCTCCTCAGGGCTTCGAGCTGCCGCTCGCCCTGGCGTCGGTGGCGCTGATGGCGGCGGCGGCCTGGTGCATGAACCGCGTGCGCGCCCGAGGCGCCGCGGCGGCCAACGTCGAACTAGCCCGCAAGCAGGCGATGTTCCGTGACGAGCTGGAGCAGCGGCTCCAGGTGCAAAGCCACCTCCGCGAGAGCGAGGCTCGCTTGCGGGCCATCATCGACAGCGCGCCGATCGTGCTGTTTGCGATCGACCGGGAGGGGGCGATTACCTTTTCGGCCGGCGTTGGTCCTGATCCCCTGGGCAAGAAGCCGGGCGAGGCGCTGGGCTGGCCGGCGTCCGATCTCTTCAGAGACCACCCGGGGGTGGTCGAGGGCATCCGCCGTGCGCTCTCGGGGATCGATGGACAGGCAGAGCTGATCCAGGCCGAACGGTCGTTTTCCGTCAGTCTCGGGCCCTTTCGCGATACCGCCGGAAACACGGCGGGAGCCATCGTGGTCGCCGTCGATGTGACCGAGCGCCGGCTCATGGAGGAGAGGCTGCGCCAGACCGTCGAGACGCTGAAACAGGTCGACCAGAATCGGCAAGCCCTGCTCCGCCGGCTCGTCGATGCCCAGGAGAAGGAACGGCGAGCGATCGCACGCGACATCCATGACGACACGATCCAGTCCATGTTTGCCGTCAGCCTCCGCTTGTCGACGCTTCGGAACACGCTGCGCGATGCCATCCAGGTCGAGCAGCTACACCTTCTGGAGCAGAGCGTCCAGGCGTCCACGGAACGGCTCCGCCACCTGCTCTTCGAGCTGCGGCCGGCGGCGCTCGATGAAGGGGGGCTTCCCGCAGCGCTGCGCGAGTACCTGGATGTGATGAAAAGCGAGGACGCCATCGACGTCGAGCTGGAGACCACACTGGAGCGCAGCCCGGCCTCCGAGACCCAGGTGATCGCCTACCGCATCGCCCAGGAAGCGCTGGCCAATGTCCGCAAGCATGCCCGCGCCAGCCGCGTCGCATGTGCAGTGTCAGCCGTCGACGATGGCATCTTGACCCGGATCGCGGACGACGGCGTGGGCTTCGAAGAGGAGCGCAGCCGCTCGGCAACCGGTCACCTGGGCATGGTCTCCATGCGCGAGCGTGCTGAGATTGCGGGCGGATGGTTTCGTGTCGCGTCATCCGAGGGCAAGGGCTGCATCGTCGAGTTCTGGATCCCGGACAACAAGGATGGTGTGTCGCGTGCAGCCTGACGACGCAACGATCAGCGTGCTGCTCGTCGAGGACCACGTCCTGGTTGCGGAGGGGCTCGCGGCCATGCTCAACGGAACCGGCGACATCCGGGTGGTGGGCACTGCCACGACCGCGGCGGACGCCGTCCGGTTGGCAGCCGGGGAGCAGCCCGCCGTCGTCGTCATGGACTCCCACCTGCCGGACGGCGCTGGCGCGGACATCGCGGATCGCATTCGTGAACAGCAACCGCAGGTGGCGATCGTCTTCCTCAGCGCCGACGAGAGCGAGGCGGCCATGATTGCCGCCGTTCGGGCGGGGGCCTGCGCCTACCTGCCCAAGTCCCGTGCCACCGCCGACGTCGTCGAGGCCGTTCGCCGCGCCGCGCAAGGGGAAATGCTGATCCCCGCGGGACAACTGGCGAGACTGCTGGCCCGATCGCACGAGATGGCCCGTGACGAGCAGGAACGTCGCCGCCTGCGCGACGCCCTCACCCTCCGCGAGAAGGAGGTCCTCGCCTTGATGGCGGAGGGCCTCGACAACCGCGCGATTGCGGCGGATCTCGGGATCGCCTTCACCACGGTTCGCGGTCACGTCCAGAACATCCTGGAAAAGCTGGACGCTCACTCCAAGCTGGAAGCGCTTGCCTGCGCCGCCCGCTACGCCCTGCTCGACGCCGCCTAGCGGCCCCGAGAACTGCCCGACGCAAGGGAGGCACCTGCAGCTGCAGGTACGGAGGGCGCCACCGCTGCATCGCGACATCGCGCCTGGGCCTCCGTACGCTGTGGCCATGATGACTTCGGGCACGCTCCCGCCCCCGCAAAGCCGTACGACCCCGGCCGGCCGGCCGCTGGTCGTCGCCAGCGATCCTCGCCGTGGCGCCCGACCGAACCAGTCCCATGCGCGTGCCGTCCGCCGCTGACAAATTCCCGGTTCTGGAGGAAATCAAGTGTCGCCCAGGTTCTCAACGCTTGCCGCATCCGTGCTGCTCTCTCCAGTACAGGCCCGTCGCCGCTCGGGCTCGCCACCGACGCTCCGTCTCTTGACGTCGACCAACCAGGCCGACGGGCCGCCGTCGCCACGTCTGCACCCGACCCGGCGACCGGTGCCGCCCATCGCCCTTCTGCCCGTCGCCTACCGCGGCAGCTATCTACGCCGGCTGCTCGCACCGCGCCGCCCGGTTGAACACGCGCTGCTCTCGGTGATCCAGCAGATGTACCTGACGGGCGCCAGCACGCGCACGATCGATGCCCTGGCGGAGAATGTGGGCGTCCCCGGGACCGACCCGGCCGTGGTCGAGTCCCAGGCGGGCGACTGGGACGTTCGCGTCGAGACCTTTCGTCATCGAAAGCTCCGGGAGGCCTATCCGTACCTGACGCTGGTCGAAACCCCGGCGCTGGTGCGTGAAGCCGGTCAAGTGCAGACCTGCCAGATCGTCGTCGCCATCGGCATCGACGAATCCGGGAATCGCGACGTGATCGGCTTTGCGATCCGGCCGTCCGAGTCACTCACGACGTTTTGGGAGATCTTCCTGCGCGATCTGGAAGACCGTGGGCTCACCGGCCTGCGCTTGGTGACCTCCGACCGGCTGCCTGGCCTGCTGCCCTCGCTCTCCGCCGTGTTCCCGGGCGTGCCATGGCAGCGCTGCCGTGAGAGCGTCATCGCCGAAGCGGTCCACACCGTGCCGAGGGACGACCGGCCCGCCCTTGAGGCCAGCCTCCGCGCGGCATTCGCCCAGCCGGATGCCTCGAGTGCGATCGCGGCCCTCGCGCGCGTTCGCAGTCGCTTCGGGGCCGAGCACCCTGAGCTGGTCGCGGCACTGGCGGCAACGGTCGCCGAGGACGTTGCCGCCTATCAGGTCCCGCGGGCGCATCGCCGCCTCGTCACCTCGGTGAGCGGGCTCGCCTCGTTGCAGAGTGAGCTGCGGCAATCCTGTCAGTTGGTCGGGATCTTCCCCCACCCGCAAGCGCTCCTGCGGCTCTCCGGCACCATCCTGCAGGAGATCTCTGAGGAGTGGGCGGCTCGCCCTCTGCGGCTGAGACGGCGGGCTACGGCAGGGGCGGCGGCGTGGGCACCGGCGGCGTAGGCGTCGGTAACGTCGGCGTCACCGGGACCGTCGGCGTCACCGGGAGCGTCGGCGTCGGGACCGGCAGCGTCGGGAAGATGCCTGTCTCGGTGGGCGTCAGGCTGGGGCCCGAGGTGCCGGGGGTGGGCCCACCGGACGGCGTCGCCCCGGGCTGGGGCCGCGGGTGGCCGGCGCTGGCCTGGTCCTGCGATGCATCGTTTATGATCGCCGGTGAAAGCGGGGCGAGCGTCTGAAGACTCTCCGCACGGTAGTCGCCAAGCAGTGGCCCATGGACGCTGCTCGTAAGGCGGCGAACATCCGGTGACCAGCCCCCCACGCTGGCGGCAACCCAAAGGAGCAGCAGGACGGCCGTTGCGACCACCATCCACTGCCCCCAGCGAAGGGTTCGTTTCATGCGACGGAATCGAGCCGAATATCGGACGCGTGCGGCGTCGGCTTCTTGCCCATCTCTTCCAGGCGGGCGAAGATGGCGCCCTTCCTTGCCTTGAACGCCTCAACGACCGCGGGATCGAACTGGCGACCGGCCTCGCTGACCATGGTCCGCGCCGCGAACTCGAAGGAAAATCCCTTGCGATAGGGCCGGTCCGACGTCATCGCGTCGAAGGCATCGGCGAGCGTGACAATGCGCGCCAGCTGTGAAATGGAGGCGCCCTTGAGCCCATCCGGATAGCCTTCACCGTCCCATCGCTCGTGGTGATGCCGGATGGGGTCGAGGCTCGGTTGGAGAAAGGGGACGTCCTTCAACATCTCGTAACCGATCACCGGATGGCGCCGGATGGAGGCCCATTCTTCGTCGTTGAGCGGGCCCGTCTTGGCCAGGACCTTGTCGGACACGCCGATCTTGCCGACGTCGTGCAGCAGCCCGGCGCGCCGAAGCACGACCAGGTCCGCCTCCGCCAGGTTCATGCCTTTCGCCAGCTCCAGGCTGATGGCGGCGACGCGCGCCGAGTGCTCGAAGGTGTAGGGATCGCGGGCGTCGATGGCGCGGGCGAGCGCTTCGAGGTTGCGAAAGTACGCCTCGTCGCGCGCCCGGATCTGCTCCTGCAAGGCCGCCGTCATCTCATTGAAGGTCGTGGCCAGGTAGCCGATCTCATCAGGCGACGCCACCTGGACCCGGCGGCTGTAGTCACCGGCCGAGACCACCCGCATCGAGGCGACTAGCTGGTCGATCGGTCGGGTGATCCGGTCGGCGAGCATGAGACCGATCAGAATCGTCCCCAGCGCTATCGCCCCGAACAATGCCACCAGCACCAGCCGGATGGCGTTGAGCGAGCCCGAGAGGTCGTCCGAAGGCACGGCTACCGCGAGATAACCCACCTGGGAACCGCGCATCGTCCAGTCGTTGACCAACAGCCGGTACGGCCGGCCACCCCACTGGGTCGCCACTCGCACCGGAGTGTCGGGCGTCACCTCGTGCCTGACGTCGCCGGACAACGACGGGCTGCCGGCGACGGAGCTGGCCAATACCATACCCGACGACCCATAAAACCCGATCGGGAGGGAGCTCGAACCGGCGATCGTCTGCGCGATCTCGGTCAAGGGCTGGCCGAGCAGCACCGCGCCCCCAACGGTCGGCGTCGCGGTTTCGGTCCAGATGGGTGCCACCCAGTAGAGCATCGGCGGGGTCTCACTCGCCACGAAGACATATTTGTCACCGAGGGCGTCTCGGTCTCCCCGCAGGGCATGCTGGACGGCGGCCTGCGAGGTGTAGGCCGCGCCATCGGACCGGGTCTCCACGGCCGCGCCGTTTCGGCCGAGTTCCACCAGTTGGCGCCCGCTCTTGTCGAGGACGCGGAGCACGAGGTGTTCGGGCTGCGCATTACCGACGATGGGGCCAAGCAAGCGCCCGACCGCCGCACCATCGCCGCGCGCCACCCCCGCATCGATGCCGGCCGTGTTGGTCGCCGCTCGAAGTTGCTGCAACCTGTCGTTTTCCACACCGGCGAGCCGGTCATTACTGCGCAGAGAGTTGCGGACCAGGCTGTTGTCGACTGCCCCCTCGGCCGAGCCGCCCACCTGCGCGCTGACAACGGCGATGCCCACGGCACCCACGAAAACCACGAGCACGACGAAGGGAAGAACGATCCGACGCCGAAGGGAGGGGTGCCTGACCATGGGTTTGCTGGGTTTTGCCTTGCCGTTTGCGTTACGGCCTGATAGGAGAACGACCCCCTTTTGCAACCCTTGCTAGGTAGTCTTGCCGATACCTGGGCCGTCAGTCCAATTGCAGGGGTCGCCGGCAGTGCGCCCGGGGGGCGAAAGGCGCCTCCCAGGCGGCTAGTGTCGAGCCATTCCCTTTTGGAGGTGTCGTAATGCGCAAGCTGATGGCATCCATCGCCGCCCTGGGGGCGGTCCCGATCGTGGCGATTGCGGCGGTTCAGACGGCGGCGCCGGCACTCGCGGACACGCCGGGCGTCTCGCCGACGTGCTTCCCGCAAACGATGAACCCGCATCCGACCGACCCCGCCGGGCAGACGACGAACACACTGTTCTGCACGTCGACCAACCCGAACGCAACGGGTTCGGGCGGCAGCGGATCCGCTGGGTCCGGCTCAGCCGGCAGGGCCGGCAAGGGCACGGGCTCCGGCGCGACGGCGGCCGGAAAAACGGCCGACGGGGGCCAGACCTCGCTGGCAAGTTCGTCCGGATCGGTGCCGGACGAAAGCTCGCGGTCGACCGCTCAGTTTGCCTGGGCCTCCGATACTGGAAAGCCGGCGGCCTCGAACAGCACTGGGCTCTTTGGCGGCCTGATCAGCTTCTTCGCGTCGGCCGGCGGCCTCGTCTTCTTGTTCGGCCTGCTGATGCTGATGCTGATCGTCCTCGTCGCACTCGCCGTCATCGCGGCGCTTCGTCGCGGCGCCGGCAAGAACCTCGCGTCGCGCTTCTCGCGCGTCACGTACCGGGCCTAGACGCGCTTCGTATCGTCAGAGGGGAGGCCGCTGCCTCCCTTCTGATGTTGTCGGTTCAGGGGGTCAAGGCTGCTCATGCTGGTTGCTGAAGGCGTCGTGGATGACGCTGCCCGCGAGGGCGATGCCGATACCCGCGCCGACTCCGGCCACCAGGAAGGCGAGCCAGTCACCCGCGAGATGCACGTGCAGGTACAACCCGCCCAGCAACAGGACCAGCGCGAGCAGCAGCCAGGTCAGCCGATCCATTCCATTCGTTAGCCCGCGTCAGCCACCGGTGGCCGCGCCGCCGCCGAACCCGCCAAGCCCCGACCCGGCCGGGACGATGTTGATGCTGTTGGCCTTGATGCTGCCGTCCGCCTGGCGCGTACCGGTCACGGTGATCGTCTCGGCCTCCTGCAGGTCTGAGGCTTGACCAACCACGGTCTTGCGGACGATCACACTGGGATCGAAGGTGACCTTGACGTCCGTGTTGCAACGGGTGTCATGGATCGTGAAGCTGTTGGCCGTGAGATTGGCGACGGTACCGGTTGCACCCCGCCGGGCCGCCGCACCGGAGGCGCTCGGGGCCGGCGTCGCGCCCGGACTCGGGCAGGCGGCCGCGAACCCGCGGCCTCCGCCCAGGCCGGTGCCCCCGGTCCGCGTGCCAGTCGTGGCCGCCGCGGCGTTGGCCGTGGCGCCGCCACCGCCGACTTTGTAGCCGCCATAGAAACCGCCGAGTAAGCCGACGATGACGACGAGGGCGGCGATCGGTAGCTTGATCACTGCATGACCTCCTGGGGATTCACTCGTAGCGCAAGGCTTCGATCGGACGCAGCCTTGCCGCTCGGTTTGCGGGATAGAGACCGAAGAAGAGACCGATACCGACGGAAATGCCGAACGCCATGAAGACCGACGGTGTGGAGATGACGGGTGTGGGCAGCGTCGAGACCAGCAGCGGCAGGATCCGTGCGAGGCCGAAGCCGATCAAGATCCCGAGCGCGCCGCCCAGGCCGGAGAGGAACATCGACTCGATCAGGAACTGCAAGAGGATGTCCTGACGCCGTGCGCCGATCGCCTTTCGGATCCCGATCTCGCGCGTCCGCTCTGTGACGGTGACGAGCATGATGTTCATGATTCCAATACCGCCGACAACGAGGGAGATGCCGGCGATGGCGCCGAGCATCAGGGTGAGCACACCCGTCGTCTGCGAGGCGCTGTTGAGCACGTCCTGCTGGCTCAGAATCTGGAAGTCGGCGAGGGTCGGGTCCGAAATGTGATGCCGGTCCAGCAAGACCTGCGTGACCTCGGTGTTGGCCGCCGTCGTCGCCTGCGCGCTGGTGGCCTCGACGTAGATCTGCTGGACATTTTTACCGCGTCCGCCCAGCAGGTAGCTCCATGCCGAGGTAATCGGCACGACGACCACGTCGTCCTGGTTGTTGAAGCCGCCCGACGACCCCTTGGGAGCGAAGACGCCGATGACACGGAAGTTCTGCCGGTTGATCTTCATCACCTGGCCGATCGGATCGGCGCCCCCGAAAAGGTTCGTGGCAACCGTTGGTCCGATGACCGCCACCTTGCTGGCGGCGTCGACCTCACCCGAGCTGAAGAACGTGCCGCGCGCCACCTCGTAATTCCTCACTGAGGGGAAATCCTGCGTCGTGCCCGTCAGGCTGCTGTTCCAGTTCTGATTACCGTAGGTCAGCTGTGCCCGGCCGCCCGCGCTCGGAATGGCCGTCACCACGTCCGGCGATGTTTGCCGGTTCGCGATGGCCTTGGCATCGTCCAGTGTCAGGCTCGACCCGGTGCCGAAGCCCTGCTGGACGCCGCCCGCACCTCTCGCGTTCGACGGAAATACGGTCAGCAAGTTGGAGCCGAGCGATTGGATTTGCTGTTGGACGGCCACGGTGGCGCCGTTGCCGACGCCGACCAGCAGGATGACGGCCGACACGCCGATCAGGATGCCGAGCATCGTGAGTGCGGACCGCAGGCGGTTCGACAACAACCCATTCACCGCCAGCCGTAGGCCCTCGAGGATGCTCATCGCGCCATCTCCGTGACAACGGCCGGGCGTTCATCGCTGACGATCACACCGTCGCGCAACCGGACGACGCGCTGCGCAAACGCGGCGATGTCCGGTTCGTGCGTGATCAGCGCGATGGTGCGGCCCTGCTGGTTCAGGTCGCGCAACAACTTCATGATTTCGAGGCTCGATTCGCTGTCGAGGTTCCCGGTCGGCTCGTCGGCAAGCAGGATCGCCGGGTCCGTCACCAGGGCGCGCGCGATAGCGACCCGCTGCTGCTGCCCACCCGAGAGCTCGCTTGGCAAGTGGCCGGCGCGTTCCAGCAGCCCAACCGATTCCAGCGCCGCCAGGGCCCGTTCGCGGCGCTGCTGGTTGTCGCCGGCGTAGATGAGCGGCATTTCGACGTTGTGCACGGCACTCGCCCGCGGAATCAGGTTGTAGGACTGGAAGACGAAGCCGATCTTCCGATTACGAATCCAGGCCAGCTGATCGTCGGTCAAGGCCGAGACGTCGTAGCCGTCGAGGATGTAGCGGCCGGAGGATGGCTGGTCGAGGCAGCCGATCACGTTCATCAAGGTGCTCTTGCCCGAACCCGAGGGGCCCATGATGGCGATGAACTCGCCCTCGGGGATATGTAGCGAGACGCCCTTGAGGGCGGCGACCTCCACTTCGCCGGTGAGGTAGAGCTTTGTGATCCCCTCGAGGGTGATCACCCTCCGCCGCCCCGGACGCCTCCACCGCCAAGGCCCCCGCCTCCTCGGAACAGGTTTCCGCCATTGCTGGTGGTCCCGGTCGTCGTGCGGATGGCTGGCAGCACCACGGTATCCCCCTCGTTGAGGCCGGCCTTGATCTCGGTGTAGGTGTCGCCGACGACGCCAGTGATGACCTCGGTCGGTACCTGCTGGCCTTTTAGGAGAACGGTGACCATCGTCGTTCCGCCGGTGGTGCGCACGGCCGCATTGGGCACGCGCAGGGCATTATCCGCCTGGGCGACGGTGACCGACGCATTCGCCGTCATGCCCTCTCTCAGCCGCGGATCGGTGCGGTTGAGGACAAAGCTGACGTAGTAGTCGACGACGTTGGAGACCACCGTCGCGCTCGGACTGATGGTCAACACATGGCCCGAGATGGTCAGGCCCGGGATAGCGTCGAACGTGAAGGCGACGCTTTGATTGGCGGCCAGCCGGGCGGCATCGGTCTCAGCGAAGGGCATCACGGCGACGAAACTGCTGTTGTCGTCGATCACCATGAAGCCGGACGACCCACCCGAACCAGCCGAGGACGGGTTCGGCGCGAGAGATCCGGGTGACTGCGCGGTCCCGCCTCCCGCGGTTTCTCCCGGCACGCCGTTGATACTGATCACCACGCCTGAGGTCGGGGCCGTGAGGGTGGTCTGGTTCACGGCCAGCTGGGCAGCCTGTACCTGGGCCTGGGCGGAGGCGACCTGCGCCGAGCTGGACGCCAGCGCGTTGGGCTTGACCTGGGTCTGAACCGCCAGGTTGTCACGCGCGGAGGTGATCTGCTGCGCCGCCGAGTTGATGCGCGACTGGCCGCTGATGGCGTCCATGTTTTGCTTGGTCTTGTCGCTGGCCAGCTGGGCTTGCAGCTGGCTGCATTGCGCGCCGTTTGGGCATTCCGCGTTCACCTTGGCCTGGTCGCTGGCGACCGTCGCGGCGTCGGCCTGATTGGTGGCACTCACTGATGCCACGGTGTCGTTGTAGTTCTGCTGCGCATTGCTGACTTGATGCTGGAGCTGTGCGACCTGCGCACCGGTCAGCGGCGACTGCGTAGTCTGCAGATTGGCCTGGGCGGACGCGAGGGACGCCTGCGCGGACGCGAGCGAGGCCTGCTGCGTCGTCGAGTCGATCCGCGCCAGCACCTGGCCCGTCGTCACCTTGTCGCCGACCTTGACGTCGACTTCCGTCAGGATCCCGGTTTGTTTGAAGCTGACGTTCATCCGGCCGGCCGGCAGCAGCGAGCCGGTACCGCTGACGACATTGGTGACCGTCCCGCGGTCGGCGGTCGCGGTGCGAAGCGGCACGGCAGCCGGCTGAGCGAAGACGGTGTCGCGGGCGATCAGGCCAACCAGGAGAACCGCGACCAGGCCGAGGCCGGCCAGCCAGGCGCGCGTTCCCGACAGCCAAAAGCCCCGCCGAATCTGCGGCAGCGGTTTGAGCGTCGGCGCCTGCCGCATCAGACTGGCCCTACCGACGTTGTCTGGATCATTTGGATGCCCCTTAGGGAGTCGCAGACGGCTGCGCCTGGAAATTCCCCAGCGTGACTCCTACGGAAATATGTTGCCCATTGCGCGTCACCGAGAGGGTGACGTGATCGCCGACTTTCTTGGTATCGAGGTACTGGGTGAGTTGCTCGATCGTCGTGATCGGATGACCATCGATGGCGGTGATCACATCGTCATTGGCCGAGGGCTGCCCATCCGCCTGCAGCCCGGCCGCCGCGGAAGGCCCACCCGGCACGACCTGGATGACCAGTACACCTGACGTCTCGCTCAGACCGAGTTGACCGGCGCTGCTCGCCGTCAGCGTCTGACCGCTGATGCCCAGCCACGGATGCTGGATGGCCACGCCCTTTTCGAGCGATGGCAGGAGGCTCGAGGCCCGGTTGATCGGGATGGCGAAGCCGACGCCGACGTTGCCTTCCACCGGGCTCTGGATCGAATCGTTGATGCCGATCAACTGGCCCTTGCCGTCGAGCAGCGCGCCACCGGAATTCCCTGGGTTGATCGGCGCATCGGTCTGGATCATGCCCGTGAGCGCCCGTCCGTTCGGCGCCGTGGTGCCGCGATTCAGTCCTGAGATGATACCGGCGGTGAACGAACCCTGCAGGCCAAATGGCGCGCCGATCGCGAGGGCGGTGTCGCCGACCTGCAGCGTGTCCGAGTTGGCATTGGTCAGCGGATGAAGCTGATCCTGGGAGACCGAGACCAGGACGACCGCCAGGTCGGCGCTCTGGTCAACCCCCTTCACCTGGCCACTGATCGTCTGTCCATTGCTGAAGGTCACCCGAACCTGCGTTGCGCCGGCAACGACGTGAGCGTTGGTCAGAATGTCACCCTGCTTGTCGACCACGATGCCCGAGCCCTCCGCCTGCGAGAACGAGCGGGGACCCCCACCGGAGATGGACGTCGTGATGGTGACGACGCCGTCCTTGGTTTGCTGGTAGATGGCGGCGAAGGATCCAGGCACTGGGGCCGGGGCCGCCACTCCGGCGGCGACCGTGCCGCCAGTGCTCACGGGGTTGCTCGTGGGGGTGCGGTGGGCGGTGAGAATCGCGCCGATCGCCCCACCAGCGATGCTGCCGACGACCAGCCCGGCGGCGAGCATGGCGGCTGCCATGCTGCGCGCCGGACGGTGGGGAAAGGAGGGAACGGGTTGAACGGGCTCCACCGGCGCGACGGGCGTCGGCGGCTCAGGCGCGGCTGGGCCCTCGATGAACTCCGGCGCAAACGGATCCCGCATGTTCGAGACCCATGCTGCGCGCGAGCGATGAGCCGCCCGTGAAAGTTGCCTAAGAGTTTATTAAGACTTCAGGCCGCGCACGGGAGCAGGACCGTAAAGGCGGCGCCGCCTTGCGGGTTGTTGGACGCAGAGATGCGGCCGCCGTGCTCCTGCGCGATCCAGCGCGCGATCGCCAGCCCGAGCCCAGTTCCCTCGCCCGCGCGCGAAGCGTCCGACTGGTAGAAGCGCTCGAAGACACGCTCCAGATCTTCCGAAGGGATACCCGCGCCGTCATCGAGCACCATGAGGCGTGCCGCCTTCTGGCCGTTATCTAGCCGCAGCTGAATCCTTCCCGAGTCACGCGTGTGCTTGAAGGCGTTGTCGATCAGGATCCACAGCAGCTGTTTAATCGCGTCGGCGTTGCCCTGGATCGGCACGGGCGTACCGCCCAGCAGCTCGATGCGCCGCAAGGGCTGGAGCGTCTGGGCCTGCCGGGTGACCTCCTGGATGATGGGGAGGAGATCGATCTGCGCCTTGTCGAGGTGATAGCCGGCGTCGGCCCGGGCCAGTGTCAGCAGGTCCTGCACCATGCGGCTCATGCGCTCGCTCTCGCCGGCAATGTCGTTGAGGGCGGCGAGGCGGTCATCCGCGGTAATGTCCTCTCGTTTCAGCAGCAGGCCAACATTCCCGCGGATGGTTGTCAACGGTGTGCGCAACTCATGCGACGCGTCCGCCACGAAGCGACGCTGGGCGACCAGCGCGGACTGGAGCCGGTGGTAGGCATCGTCGAGCTGACGCAGCATCTGGTTGAAGCTCCGCTGGAGCCGGCCCACCTCATCGTCCGGCGCGTTCTCGGGCAAACGGCGACTGAGGTCCTGTGTGCGACCGATGTCTTCCGCCGTGCTCGCCATCGCGTCGAGCTGCCGGAGGGCGCGGCCGGCCAGCCACCAGCTCGCGGCCCCGGCGGCGAGCAAGGTCAAGAATCCACCCGCAACGAGGAAGAGGCGTAGCCCGCTGAGCTCGCTCTCAATCCCGGATAGTGACTTCCCCACTACAAGGTACCCGGCCGCTCCCGCCTGAGTGGCGAGCTGGCGGACATAGACCCGCGTCAACGGGCCGTTATCGGCGCGGGCGTTGGTGATATTCCCGTGGTCGAACGGTGCTGACTGCAGCAGGTTGGCCGGCCAAATGGGATCCGCACCTTGGACCTTGCCGCGTGAGTAGACCTGTCCAGGACCGGTAAGAATGATGTCCTCGAAGATTTCCGAGCTCGACGCGATGTCGATCGTCAGCGAAAACGGGCTTGGGCGGAAGCCCCGCGGCGACTCCAACTGCCGAAAGACCTCGTCGCCTCGACTCTTCAGAGCAGTGTCCTGCGCGGATACGAGGCTCCGTTCGACGAGCAAATAGACGAGTGAGCTGAAGGTCACGACCGCCAGCGCGACAACGCCGGCGCCGAAGAGCGCGATGCGCCCCCGAATGGGGATTTTCTGGCGGGCCCGAGTTCGCTCCTGGAGCCAGTTGGATAGCGCGCGAGGCGATCGTCGGAGAACGGACCAGCGTTCGGTGATCGGTGCGCGATCGCCGAGAGAGGGGTTCATTCCTCCTTCAATATGTACCCAACGCCACGGACGGTCTGCAGCAGGCGTGGCCGGCCCCCTTGCTCGAGCTTCTGCCGGAGATAGCCGACGTACACGTCGACCACGTTACTACTCGCCCCAAAATCGAAGCCCCAGACCGCATCGAGGAGCTGCTCCCGGCGCAGCACCTGCCCGGGATTGCGCATGAAGTGCTGCAGGAGGTCGAATTCCTTGGCCGTGGTCGAGATGAGCTGGTCCGCGCGGCGAACTTCGCGGGTCGCCATGTCCATGGTGACATCGGCGTACCGCAAGGTTCGCCGGGCGCGCGGCGCGCGGCGTCGAAGCAGCGCCCGGACCCGCGCCAGCAGCTCCTCGTAGGCGAAGGGCTTGACGAGATAGTCGTCCGCCCCGCTGTCGAGTCCCTTGACCCGGTCGGCGGTCCCATCTTTCGCGGTCAGGAGGAGGATGGGGACATCGCCCTCTGCCCGAAGGCGACGCGTGACCTCGAGCCCATCGATGCCAGGCATCATGATGTCCAGGATGGCGAGGTCGGGCATGCGTTCGCGGGCGCGGTTGAGGGCGATCTGCCCATCCGGAGCAACCTCGACCTGGTATCCCTCGTAGATGAGGGCTCGGCGCAACGCTGCGGCAATCTTCGCGTCATCGTCGACCACCAGGACATGTGGCTGCTCGGCCATGCTCGACTATCTAAGCAGGCTCACATGAGAGTGATATAAGAGAAGCCTAAAGATTTCGTCAGTGGCCGGCGAACATCGTCACAAACATGGTGATCGCCGCCACCGCCATGAAGATGGTGGCAATCCCGGTCAATGCCAGGCTGAGCTTGCCGCTCACGTAGCGCCTCATCACAGCGGCGTCCGCCCCCAGCAGCACGATCAGGAGCAGCAGCGGTGGAGCCACCACGCCGTTGATGACGGCCGAGATGAAGAGGGCGCGGATCGGGTCGAGGTGCATGAAGTTCATCACCACTCCCGCAGCGGTTGCGAGCGTGAGGATGAGGTAAAAGGTTGGTCGATGCTGTGGCTTGCTGGCCAGGCTCCCGGGTAGCCCGAGGAACTCCTTGATCGCGTAGGTGGCGGAGCCGGTGAGAATCGGAATCGCGAGCAGGCCGGCGCCGATGAGCCCGACTGAGAAGACGATGAAGGCGAACGGTCCGGCAATCGGCGCCAGCGCCGCGGCGGCCTGGTCTGCCGTCTGGACATCCGTCTTGCCATGCGCGTGCAGCACCGCCGCGGAGGTGAGGATGATGAAGTACATCACGAGGTTGGAAAAGGCCATGCCGATCATGACGTCGGCTCTCGCGGCGCGGAGCTCGCCGCGCTTCAGCCCCCGACGGCCGGCCTGGGGGTTGGTGGCACCGGCGGCCGCCAGTTCGTCGACCTCAGAGGATGCCTGCCAGAAGAAGAGGTACGGCGAGATGGTGGTGCCGAGAACGGCCACCAGCGCCATGATGAACTCTTTCGAGAGCTCGATGTGGGGAATGACGGTCGCCTTGAACACGTCGAGCAGTGGCGGATGGGCGAAGAAGGCGGTGATGACGTAGGCGAACAACGCCAGCGTCAACCACTTGAAGATCTTGAAGATGGTGGCGTAGGTGGCGAAGACCTGGAGGGAGATGATCACTAGGGCCACCGGGACGACCAGCCACACCGCCTGCAGTGCACCGCGCGAGAGCAGCGACCCTCCTGCCGCCACCGCCCCGAGGTCGGCGCCCACGTTGAACGTGTTGGCGGCGACCAGCCCCATGATGGCGAGGCCCACCACCAACCGGGGGAATTTGCGCTGGAGGCTCGCCCCCAACCCGACTCCCGTCTGCAGGGCGATTCGAGCGCACAGCTCCTGGACTGCGCTCATCAGTGGAAAGGTGAAGAGCGCCAGCCAGAGGAGGCCGTAGCCGAACTGGCTCCCGACCTGGGAGTAGGTCCCGATGCCGCTGGGGTCGTCGTCGCTGGCGCCGGTGATCAGGCCCGGGCCGAGCAGTTGCAAGATGCCGGCGGGCCCCTTTCGCTTCGCCTCGTCGAGGGTCGTCCGGCCTGCGGTCGGGCCGCCAGTGGCCGCAAGATCCGATCTCTTTTCGCCGTCGGCGACCTCCCCGGCCGGTTGCGCTTCGGGTTTGACCAGGGCGAGGATCGGATCCGGGTTCGGCTCGGGCGTTGCAGCTACCAAGGTGATAGTCACGATATCATGTTTAGGGGCGGGCGGATCTGGACCCGGCATACTGGGAGGGCCATAACCGGGCGGGAGCCTCGGCCGTTGTAACAACCGGCTGCAGGGTCTGGCCAGCTGATACCGTCACTGATAGGATGAGACAAGAATGTCACAGGGAGTGATCAAAATTGCGCTGGCGATGGCATTCGCCGCGCTGCTGCCGTCGTGTTTCGGCGCCCAGGTGAATACCCGGCCCGTCGGGCCGGTTGCACTCGCCTACAACTTCGCCAAGCCGACGGCCGCGCCAACCGAGACACCGTCGCCGCAGGCCTCCGTGACCGTCGGCCAGGTCGCCCAGACCCAGGGCTCCGTCCAGGTTCGCGGCTTTCACGAGCCGCCGGACTGGGCCCACCGCAACTATTGTGGCGCCGGTGCGACGCAGGTC
Organism: Candidatus Dormiibacterota bacterium; assembly: GCA_035279665.1. GTDB lineage: Bacteria > Chloroflexota > Dormibacteria > CF-121 > CF-121 > CF-13. The sequence goes on from DATEHI010000152.1 coordinate 112,580, forward strand.
CTCCTTTCCGCCTGGATGACTGACGTCCCGGACATCGAGACCGTCGCCAGGGCGTCCAAGTTAAATCCGAACAGTGGTGAATTCGGCGCCAACGCCACCACCGCCATCGATGCCTTTCTCAACCCGGTCGTGCTCCCCGCCCTGGGCCAGCCCCGCTACAAGGCCGAGCACGTGACCACCCTCGACGAGGTCAAGGCCAGGATCCAGCGCGACATCGTCGATCAGCAGGCCATCATGACCTTCGGCCATGGTGTGCCGGCGATGGTGCAAACGATGACCAGGACGATGCCCGGGTGGAATCACTGGAACGCCACCCACATGATCACGATTTTCGCCTTCGACTTCAGTCACGACGATCCGGCGCTGGACAGCGTGACGTACGCTGAGACGCCCTCGCCGCTAGCCGGGTACCGCGGTCCCGACTTCCAGACGATCTCCGTCAAGGCCCTCTGGGTGGCGATGCAGGCGTACCTGCGCGAGTTTCCGCAGGACCCGATGAACGTCATCAGCTAGGTTCGCCCCACTCGCTCCGCATAATGGAGCCATGGCACGGGCGGCTGATCAACCGAGTGACGTAGTTTCGATGGAGGCGCTCGTTCGCCATCAACTCCTCCTGCTCGGCGAGGACCCCTCCCGCGAAGGGCTTCGCGATACGCCCGAACGGGTGAAGGAAAGCCTCGAGTTCTTGACCCGCGGCTATCGCATGACCCTGGAGGACGTCTTCGGCGGCGCCACCTTCACCGAGGCCTACAAGGACATGGTCGTCGTCAAGGACATCGAAATGTACTCGCTCTGCGAGCATCACTTACTGCCGTTCTTCGGACAGGTGCATATCGGATACATCCCTAAGGGCCGCCTGGTCGGGCTGAGCAAGCTGCCCCGGCTGGTCGAGCTGTACAGCCGGCGGCTGCAGGTTCAGGAGCGAATGACGCGTCAGATCGCGGAGTGCCTGCAGAAATACCTGGAGCCGGTCGGGGTGGGCGTCGTCGTCGAAGCCGATCACCTGTGCATGAAGATGCGCGGCGTCGAGAAGCAGAACAGCCGGGTCTTCACCAGCTGCGTGTTGGGCATCTTCCAGGCGGACTCAAAGACGCGCGCCGAGTTCATGGGCCTGATCAAAAGCGTCCCAAAGATTTAGTCCTCGGGACGTGGCCGAGTTCTTCGTCGGCACGTCGGGATTTTCCTACTCGGGATGGCGAGGGCGGTTCTATCCGCGACGCATCAAGTCGACCGACATGCTCGGCTACTACGCCCAGCAGCTCGGGACGGTCGAGGTCAACACCACCTTCTACCGGACGCAGCCGGCAGACGTCATCGCCGGCTGGGTGTCGAGCGTGCCGCCCCCCTTCCGCTTCGCGGTGAAGGCACACCGGCGCATCACGCACAACCGGCGCATGCCGAACCTCGAGCAGGCGGTTGCGCTCCTGGCCGAGGAGGCGGGCGCCTTCGGCGATCGGCTGGGACCGGTCCTCTTTCAACTGCCGCCGACGGCGCCCTTCGATGAGGGCCGGATCGAGCGGATCCTCGCGCTACTTCCGCCTCACTGGCGCGTCGCCTTTCAGTTCCGCCATCGGTCCTGGCACATGCCGGAGGTCGCCGCGCTGCTCGAAGGCGTCGGGGCGTCGCTCGTCCACGGCGACGGCGAGGAGGAGCCGGGGCTACTGGGCCGGGGCGCCTTCATCTACCTTCGGTTGCGGCGGGAAACCTACTCCCCCCAGCGGATGACCGCCTGGGTGCGTCGGATTGCCGGGTACCTGGAGGGTGGGCGCGACGTGTATGCCTATTTCAAGCACGAGGCGCTGGGTCCGCTCTACGCGCAGCGGCTGGATGCGGCCGTCCGAACATCTTTTCGATCTCCTGGCGGCGCGGCGGTATAATCCGGGCAACTCAGCGAAAAGGAGACCTCAGCTATGGCCCGGTCCATGTGGCGGGGCGCGATCAGCTTCGGGATGGTGGCGATCCCGGTCCGCATGTACCTCGCCACCGAGGCACACAGCGCCGTGTCGTTCCGCCAGTTGTGCCCCCATTGCCAGCTCCCCATCAAGCAGCAGCGGCATTGTCCGACCGATGACCACGTGGTCGCCTTCAACGAGGTGCTCAAGGGTTACGAGGTCGGAAAGAACCAGTTCGTCCTGATCGACGAGGAAGATCTGGACAAGCTGCCCCTCAAGACCACGAGGACGATCGACATCGTCGAGTTCGTCGAGCGCAACGAGGTGCCGCTCGGACTGTACATCAAATCCGCGTACTATCTGGAGCCCGAAGACGTCGGGGTCAAGCCCTTCTACCTCCTCAAGCGCGCCCTCGAGGACACGAACAAGGTCGCCGTCGCCAAAATTGCGCTGCGCGACCGCGAGCATCTGTCGTTGATCCAGGTCGAGGGCAACACGCTGCTTTGCAACACGCTGAACTGGCCCGACGAGATTCGGTCAACGCAAGAGCTGAACCTTCCCCAGAACGTCAAGATCAGCGACAAGGAGGTCAAGATGGCGACCTCCCTGATCGACAATCTGACGGACACGTTCCAGCCGGAGCGCTACACCGATGATTACAAGGCTGCCTTCCAGCAGATCGTCGATCAAAAGATGAAGGGTCTCAAGGTGACGGCCCCGGTCGCCGCGCAGGAGCCGCGCGTCATGGACCTGATGGCCGCGCTCAAGGCCTCGGTGGAGGCGACCAAACAGGGGAAGAAGAAGCCGGCGGAGAAGCCCGCGGCGAGTCGCGCGGCCAGGGTCAAGGTCGCCGCAAAAACGTCGGCGACCCGTCCGGCCGCCAAACGTCGCACGGCCTGATCCGGCGTAGTACAGTCCGCTAAAGTGCCGGCGCGGTCCCCAACGGTTGAGCTCGACCTGCCTTTCCAACGCGCGTTGCCGGATCGGCTGCGTCCGATGCTCCCGATGCCAGCCGCCGGGCCGTTCGATTCTCAGGAGTACGCGTTCGAGGTCGCCTGGGAGGGTGTGCGAGCGCTGGCCTCCATCGACGGCGGACAGGTTCGCCTCTGGGGCCGCGACCTTCGCGACCTCACCGCTCGCTACCCGGAGGTCCAGGCGCTCGCGGCGTTGGGCCCTCCGGAAACGATCGTCGACGGTGAGTTGATCGTGACCGATGAGGACGGCCGGCCCGACAGTGTGGCACTCGAGGCGCGTCAGCAGGCGGTGCGTCCGGAGGCCATCGCCCGAGCGGCCGCCGCGCATCCGGCCACCTATGTCGTCTACGACGTGCTCTACATGCGCGGCAAGTCGTTGATGAAAGAGCCGCTGGTCAGGCGTCGACCGAAGGTGCACCAGTCGATCGCCTCGAAGGGACGCATCTACGTCGTCGAACCGGTTGCCGAGGACGGCCTGGCCTTTTTCGAAGCGGCCAAAGAGAACGGCCTTGGAGGCGTTGTCGCAAAGCGGTTCGACAGCCCGTACCGAGTGGGCCAGCGCCACCCGGACTGGCTGCTGATCGAGGCGGTGCGCCGTCAGGATTTTGCCGTCACCGGCTTCATTCCGCAGGCCGGCGACCACATGCTCGAGGCGCTCATCGTCGCGACCTACGACGGTCGGCACTTTCAGCCGGCGGGACGGGTCGTGGGGGGCTTCGACGCGGCGGCCTCGAGGCGCATGCGCAAGGCGCTCGATGCCCTGCCCAGCGCGTCGCCGCCGGAGGACGCCCGCTGGTCGGACGATCGGATCTGCTGGATCGAGCCACGCATCGTCGTGGCTGTCAAGTTCAGCGAGTGGGATGGAAACGGCCAGCTGCGTTTCCCGATCTTCAGCGGCTTGCAGCCGGAGGTCTCGCCGCAGGAGTGCGTCCGCACCGCGATGGTCGATCCGCCGGAGCCGGCCCGGCCGCGCCGGGTCGACATCCAGCTGCCGCGCCTGCTCATTTGAGACAGTAGGGACGTGACGATCGCCGACCGGGTCGCCGTGCGCCTGCGCGTCAACGGTGAAGATATGGCGGTCATGGTGCCGCCCTACAAGACACTGCTCGAAGTCCTGCGCGAAGACCTGGGACTGACCGGCACCAAGCACGGCTGCGAGCTGGGCGAATGCTCCACCTGCGGCGTCCTCGTCGACGGCCGGCCGTATCTCTCCTGCCTGGCGATGCCGCTCGATCTCGAGGGTCGCGAGATCACCACCGTGGAAGGCATGGCGAACGGCGGCGAGCCGCATCCGCTCCAGGTGGCCTTCGCCGAGCTTGGCGCCGCGCAGTGTGGCTACTGCACACCGGCCATGCTGCTCACCGCCATGGCGCTGCTCGATCGTGATCCGCAGCCGACACGCGACGCGATCAAGGAAGCGCTCGCCGGCGTGCTCTGCCGCTGCACCGGCTACCTGAAGATCTTCGAAGCCGTGGAACTGGCCGCTTCGAGACCGAAGCGCCGTGACTGAGGAACTCACCGTCGTCGGCAAGTCGCTGACCAAGCCCGACGCGTTCGCCAAGGTCAGCGGCCAAACCAAGTTCGCCGACGACCTCGCGCTGCCGCGCATGCTCTTCGGCCGGATTCTCCGCAGCCCGCACCCGCACGCGCGAATCCTGCGTGTCGACACCGGCCGGGCTCGGGCGCTCCCCGGCGTGCTCGCGGTGCTCACCGGTGACGACCTGCCCATCAAGTTCGGCATCCTGCCGGTCAGCCAGGATGAGGAAGCGCTCGCCCGCGAGAAGGTCCGCTACGTCGGCGATCCCATCGCGGCGGTGGCGGCCACCGACGAGTGGATTGCCGATGAGGCGCTCGAGATGATCGAAGTGCAGTTTCAGGCGTTGCCGCAGTTCATGTCGATCGACGAGGCCATTAGCGGTGCTGGCGAGCCGATCCACGGCATCTCCAACGTGCACAAGGCCGTGGCCCTCGAGTTTGGCGACACCGACGAAGCCATGCGCACCGCCGCGCACGTTCGGGAGGATGTCGTCTTCTTCGAGGGCAACACGCACCTGCCCATGGAGCAGCACGCGGCCCTCGCCCAGTATGCGGCGGACGGCAAGCTCACGCTGTGGACCTCGTCGCAGACGCCGCATTACGTGCACCGCGCTCTGGGCAAAGTGCTGGAGCTGCCGATGAGCCGCATCCGCGTGATCGCCACCCCCAACGGGGGCGGCTTTGGCGGCAAGAGCGACATCTTCTCGCACGAGCTGGTGGCCGCCAAGCTGGCGATCGTCACCGGGCGGCCGGTCAAGATCACCCTGACGCGTGAGGAAGTCTTCTACGCCCACCGCGGGCGCCATCCCGTCCTGATGAAGGTCAAGACCGGTCTCACGAAAGATGGCCGCATCACGGCCCTGCAATTCCGCAGCTTCCTCGACGGCGGCGGCTATGGCAGCTATGGCGTGGCCAGCACCTACTACACCGGCGCCCTCCAGGCGTTGACCTATGCCATTCCGCGATATCGATTCGAGGGTGTCCGACTGTTCACGAACAAGCCTCCCTGTGGCCCCAAGCGAGGGCATGGCACACCGCAGCCGCGATTCGCCCTGGAGACCCACTTCGACAAAGTTGCGGAAGAGCTCGGCCTCGATCCGGTCGAACTGCGGCGGCGCAACCTACCTTCGCCGGACTCGCGCACGGTCAACTGGCTGCGGATCACGAGCTTCGGGTTGGAGGCGTGCATTAATAAGGTTGTCGAGGGCTCCGGATTCCTCGAGCGCCGCAGGTCCATGCCGCACGGCCGCGGTCTCGGCTTCGCGGTCAGCTCCTACCTGAGCGGCGCCGGCACCGCCATCTACTGGAACGACATGCCGCACTCCGAGGTGCAGCTCAAGCTCGACCGCAACGGCGGCGTGGCCCTGCTCTGCGGCGCGATCGACATCGGCCAGGGTTCCGACCACATCCTGGCCGCCATAGTGGCCGAGGTTCTTGGCGTCGGGCTGGAGGACATCCAGCTCACGACCGCCGATACGGACCTGACACCGATCGATCTGGGCAGCTACTCCTCGCGCGTCACGTTCATGGCGGGGAACGCCGCGAAAGCCGCGGCCGAGAAGGTGCGAGCCCAGTTGTTCGAAGCGGCGGCGAAGGCCTTGCAGTGCGATGCGGACGACCTGGTCGCGCGCGATCGCCGAGTCTTTCGGCGAAACCGGCCGCAGGAAGGTGTGCCATTCGCGCAGGCGGTCCAGCTCGCCGAGGCACACGGTGGCGTGGTCACCGCCACCGGCAGCTACACCCCGCCCAAGCTGGCCGGTCCCTACAAGGGATCCGGCGTCGGCCCCAGCCCGGCCTACTCCTTCTCCGCGGCCGTCGTCGAGGTCGACTGCGACGTCAAGACCGGCGAGGTCCGCGTGCCCGAGGTCTGGGTCGCCCACGATATCGGTCGTGCCATCAACCCGGTGCTCGTCGTGGGCCAGGTCGAGGGCAGTGTGTACATGGCCCTGGGCGAGGCGCTGATGGAGGAGCAGACGTTTCGGCTTGGCTTGCACAAGTTCCCCTCGCTGCTCGAGTACAAGAGCCCGACCGCGCTGGAGGCGCCGGTGATGCACACCTACCTGGTGGAGACGCTCGACCGCGAGGGACCCTTCGGCGCCAAAGAGGCGGGACAGGGGCCACTGCTACCGGTGATCCCGGCGGTGGCGAACGCCATCTACAACGCACTCGGGGTCCGCATCGACGAGGTGCCGATCACGCCGGACAAGGTCCTCAAGGCCATGAGCGACAAGAGCAAGCGTGTCGGGCCCAGGTCGACGCCTGCTTTCGAGTTCCCGGCACTCATCAAGGCCGACGTGCCTGAGGAGTGGAAAGGGAAATAGATGCTGCGCCTTCCCCGACTGCAGTACCTCCGTCCGCGATCCATCGCGGAGGCGACGGAGCTGGCGGCTCAGAACCCGGGCGCGATGTTCATCGCCGGCGGCACCGACCTGGTGCCCAACCTGAAGCGGCGGCAGTTCGACGTCACGACGCTGATCAGCCTCAATGCGCTGCCGGACGGCCGTCTAATCGAGGGTGATGTCAAGAACGGGGTGACGATCGGCGCCGGCGCGACGCTCGATGAGGTGGCGCATCGCGATCTGCTCGCCGGCGCGTTTCGCGCGCTGGCCCAGGCCTGCGGGTCGGTTTCAACGCCCCAGGTGCGCTACATGGGCACGCTGGGGGGCAACCTCCTGGTCGACCCTCGCTGCAACTATTACAACCAGACTCATTCATGGCGGAAGGCGGTCGGCTTCTGCATGAAGAAGGACGGTGACATCTGCCTGGTGGCGCGTAGCTCGCCGCGCTGCTGGGCGGTGTCGTCATCGGACAGTGCGCCGGCGGCGCTCGCCCTGAATGCCGAGGTCACGCTCCAGGGTGTGCAGGGCACGCACCGCATGGCGGCCGCTGCACTCTATAAGGACGACGGGATGGAGTACACGACGAAGCGACCCGATGAGGTGATCACCGCGGTGCATCTCCCCGCCGTACGTGGGCGGATGACGAGCGCCTACTGGAAGCTGCGCCGCCGGCCGGCTTTTGACTTCCCTATTCTCGGTGTCGCCGTCGCGATCGGCTGGGACGACGGCGTGGTGCGCGAGGCTCGTGGGGCGTTGGGCGCAGTCGGCTCCCATCCGGTGGATATCACCGCCTTCCTCGGACCGCTTCGGGGCGAGCGCCCGGCCGATGACCTGATCGCCGAGGTCGCGGAGGCCGCCGACAAGCCGTCGCGGCCGCTCGACAATACCGACCTGAGCCACTACTGGCGCAAGCGCATGAGCAAGGTCTACATCGAGCGCGCCCTGCGCGATGCCTGCGGGCTCGATCCGCTCGCGGGGCGCCTTACAGCACAAGTTGCCAGTCGGTAGCAGACCGGCCACGGTTACGCTGCGTCCAAACCGTCAGTCACGGTGGCGCGTTGCGTTATACCTGTTGCGATGAACAAACTACGAGCACTCCTTGTCGCGGCCGCCCTTCTCACAGCCGCCTGTGGCACAGCGACCATATCGGGTTCGCAGGTCAAATCGATATCGAGCTCGGGTACCGTCCGCGTCGCCGCCGGGGCGAATGCGGGCACCACCGCTGCCGGCGCCAACGACGACCTGGGCCGTCCGAATCCGCCCGTTCATAGGGGCGCAACAGTCCCGGTGACGCAGGCGCCGACGACGAACGGCACGACGCCGTCCGCCATAGGGCGCGACCGTTGCTCTGACGGATTCCCGGCGAGCAGCGGAGCAGGCACCAGGAACGGTGCCCCAGGCAAGCGCCTGCTGCCGGCGTGCGCCGCCCAGTAGACCCCGCTTAACGAACGAAAGAGGGCGCCGTCAGGCGCCCTCCTGGTTGATCGCGGGTCAGTTGTGCCTAGTCGCCACCACCCTGGTCCCGGTCATCCTCCCTCGAGCTGGTTGGAATTCGCAGGATGGCGGTGTACGCGTCCTGATCGTTGGCGCGCGGCGCATTCGTCGCGCTCCCAGTGCAGATCTGCGGCGGGTTAGCCGGCGTCGCCGTGCCCGGGCAGAGGAACAACTCGGCGTTTCGGGTGTCACTCCACAGCGGGAGGGCCGTCTCCTGGAAGGCGGCGACCCCGGCGTAGTCGCCGAAGAAGAGCCCGCTGAACTGCGTCGGGGGAGGCATCGATGCCGACGTGGCGCGGATCGTTCCGAAGCACTGCTGGTCCGTGTTCGAGACCTCGCCGGCGCACGCGATATCGGAGGTCCCCGACAGGCTCACGTCCGAATAGCCGGTCATCTCGTCATTCCCGTACTGCCGGTCATAGTAGGAAACGGCGAGCTTGCCGGACTTCGTGAACTCCTGCCATTGAAACCACTGGTCGGTGGTGCGCTGCTTCGGCTTATTGGTGACGCTCGGGAGTGCCCTCGGATCGGTTGTCGTGCCGGTAAAGGTGGCGCCGGCGTCCTCCGACACGCTGAGCAGAATGTCATTGTTGCAGGCGCCTGGCGTCTTGACGCCGATGTAGAGGTTGTTGCCAAACGGACTGAATCCGGCGGGGATGCAGCCGTTGCTCTCATTGGAATTGCGGTTGATGTACGAGCCGAAGGTCACCGCAATTTCATTTGGCTTGTTGGGGTTGACGCTACCGGTGGGGTAGCTGCCCGCGCGGAAGTACGAGTTGGTCGTAGCTCCCTTTTCGGGAACACACGCGCGGCCGGCATCTTTGTGCTGATAGGTGAAGCAGTCGGGAAGGTCGTAATAGTCGGACACCTTGACCGGTGGACTGAAGGTCTGCCCACCATCGGTCGACTTCACCAGCAACACCTGGTTGCGGTTGTCGGCGCCTCTCACGGCGTTATTGAAGTTGGAGAAGACGATGTAGTAGGCACCATCTGGTCCGGTGAATGGATTGGCGAAGCTTTGCACGTCGCAGGTTCCCGGGTCTCCTACCGAGACGGGGCAGAGGCTCGATGTCGTGACGGCGGCCACCCGGTTGCTGAAGTTCTGGCCATAGTCGTTGGAGAACGACGAGTAAATGATCCCCGCGCCAGCGGCGGTGAACTCGGTGTAAGCGACGTACACGCGGTCCTGGAAGGGGCTCCCGACATGGTTGTCAACGGTCATGTACGGCTTGTCCTCGAACGGCTTGCCATTGGGGGCGCCCGTACCCGTGACCGGGTTCGTTCCGGCCAGGTCGGCGGTTTCGATGATGGGATGGCCCGGGAAGTTCCACGAGGCGCCGGCGTTCTTGGTGGATCGATACACGTAGATGGCACTTGACGCATCGGTCACCGCCGTGGTCGACGGCCCGCGCTGGAATACCTGGCAGGTCATGTACGCGTTGCCCTTCGTATCCCACGCGACCGATGGGTCGCCGCCGGCCTCCCAGTACTGGCGCGCAGCGTCAAACGCACCGCCACGGGTGAAGGAGTTGGGGATGATCGAGTACCCCCAGGTGTGCCCTCCATCGAGGCTGAAGGCGCCGATGCAGCCGCCGTCACCGCGCTGGTAGTTGTTGTAGAAGGCGACGAGATGGTTCGGGTTATTGGGGTCCGCCGCGATTGTCGTCTCGTTCTGCGCCTGGCCACGTCCCTGCAAGTCGGCGTCGGTCAGGTTTTGACAATCGGGGTTGACCTTGATGTTGCCCTGCGCACCGTCTCCCTGACCGAACGAGCCTGATGGACAGCCCTGGCTGCTGGATGGGAAATAGTTGGCGGGCCGTCCTCCCTGACCACTGCTCGAGGAGTAACTGCTCGGGCCGACTGTCAGGCTTTCTTCCGAGGAGCCGGCATCGCTGCCGCCCGGCTGGGCTTGCGGGTTCAGCGTTCCCGTCAGCGCGAGCGTTCCAACGCTGGAGAGAATACGTTTTTGCAGGGCCGTCATCTTCGCGTACATGCCAGCCTGCACCGGCAGGGGCATGGCCGCGGGTTGCCATAGCAACATCCCGGCCAGCGGGAGCGCGGCCAGAAGCCGCAGATATCGGTATCTCACTTTTGCCTCCGTGTTTGCCATGTGCCGCACGAGGCGGCTGCCGTTGACGTCGACACAAGCCGACAGCCTCGAACCGCCGTGCCAGGGCGCTGGGCGATTTCCCTCCCAAGGAAAACGAAAGAACGGTTAATCCCCGTAAAACCGAACGGGTTCATAGTGAACCGTCAAGTCACGGGGTGTCAAGCCTCCCCCGCTGTCAGTTTTGAGCGCTCGTATCGGCCTGACGGGGCGGGCTCCTCGTGGCCTGGCCAGAGCGCCGGCTACCTTGACATGCAGGCCGGGGACGTTTCCTGGTGCGGGCGGCAGCTGCGCTGACCTTCGGAGTTCGTCCTTACGTCTCGGGCGGCGCCGCCCCGCACCGGCGCTACTGCTGCAGGCATGCCTCTGCTTGACGGGCTTTGGACGCCCGCCGGGCTCTCAGGTTGCCCTCCTTCGGCGGTGCCTGCATTATCCCCAGCTGCCGGGGGCTCACGCGTAAGCGCGCCACTGGAAACGCCGACCACAGGTCCTTCGGTCTTCGGGTTCGAGGTCGGAGCGGCGCAGGCGCAAAGTGCGATGATCGCGGCGCCCACCGCGAGCAGTTTCCTCATCTGCTATGTATAACGGGCGCTCACGGAGCCTCTGACGGGCCCTTTACTTAACACGCCTTCACAGGCTGTTGACGGGAGTCTTCCCGCGGCGTATTGTCAGCTCGCTCGGGCTCGAGCGGGCCCGGTTTTCTGTCGAGTCAGGTTCACCGGAGGGAAGGAGAAGTTGGTAGTAGATCCACGAAGCACACGTGCCCGCCTGTTTACTCGTATCGGCGCGCTCGCGACTGGCGTCGTTATCGTCTGGGCAGTCGCCGCCGCCAGCCAGCCGGCCTCGCTAAGCCGGCAAGGGACCCTTGGCCTCTCGCAGGAGCGCCTCAACCAGGTGAAGGCGGTCCTCAAGGACTCGCCGTTCAATGCGGCGGAGGAGCAGTACCTGAACCGTGCGCTCCCCAACACGACGATCTCGATCGATCAGGCCTTGAAAGCGACGCAGTCGTTCGGCGACGTCCAGAACCAGGGGAACGAGCACGGCGACCAGAACGGTAACGGCGGCTGGCAGCTGATCGGCCCCACCGTGGGGACCGTCCCTGGTCCGGTCACCTACACTGGCCGGGCGAGCATCGACTCCGGTCGCGTGACGTCGCTCGCGATTGCCCCGACCTGCGTCCCGGGCGACTGCCGCCTGTATGTCGGCGCAGCCGGCGGCGGCGTATGGATCACCGATGATGCCCTCGCTGTCCCGGCTCGCTGGCGCTCCTCCTCAGCAGGAATGCAGTCCAACTCGATCGGATCGATCACAATCGACCCCTCGGATCGCAGCGGCCGTACGGTTTACGCCGGAACGGGTGAACCTAACGGCTCGACCGACTCCGAGGCCGGGATCGGCCTTTACAAGTCGACCAACGGCGGGCAGTCGTGGCGGCTGGTGCAGGGGAGCGTGGCCGTCAGCCGCGACCGCAGCATCGCCGCCGTCGCCGTCGATCCGAACAACGCAAAGCATCTGCTCATCGGTACCGCGGTCGCACGGCACGGCCACTCGGCGGTCTACGGCGGGAGGCATACACCACCTGGCGCGCCCCCGATCGGCATCTACGAGTCGTCAAACGCTGGGCGAACCTGGACGGCCGTACTGATCCTGCCGCAGGACACCACGACCGCCAGTACCAGCGGCGGCGACTTCTTCAAGGGCGGCATTTCCGACATTCAGCTCGACAAGCTCAACCCGACGACGGTCTACGCGGCAACCTTCGTGTTCGGCGTCTACCGCCGAGCTCCGAGCATCGACGGCGACACGACCTTCCACCAGATCCTGTCGGGTAACGATGAAACCACGCCGTTCGCCACCCAGGTTGAGCGCGCGGCTATCGCTGTGACGGTGAAGAACGGCCACACCCGCGTCTACGCGGGACTCGGAAACGGGGCCACCGCCGACTCCAACCTCTGGCGGGCTGATAACGCGGACCAACCGGCCGCAGCGCTGCTCGCCTCGAAGGCGGTCGGCACCGGAGCGGGTGGTCTGTGGAAAAATCTTTCCAATCCGGCGCCGGGAACGCCGGGGTTCGCCTCCTTCAACTGGTGCAGCGGGCAGTGCTCCTACGACATGCCGGTCGCGTCACCGCCCGGCAATCCGGACGCCGTCTGGATTGGCGGTCAGATGCAATACGACGATATCGGCCAGGGCGCCATTGGTGCGCCGAGTCCTTCCAACGGACGCACCATCCAGCGCTCGGTCGACGGCGGTGCGAGCTTCACCGACATGACGAACGACACCCTATCGCCGCCGCTCGGCATGCATCCGGATCAGCATGCGATCGTCTTCGCCTCCTCCAATCCCGACATCGCGTTCCTCGGGTCGGACGGTGGCGTGGTGCGCACCAGCGGGCAATTCGCCGATATGTCGAGCACCTGCAGCGATCCCAAGCGCAAGAACACCGGAACCGACCTGATCGACTGCCAGATGTGGCTGAAGGCGATCCCGACGCGGATCTTCACCTTGAACGCGGGCCTCGCCACGCTGCAGTACCAGCACGTTTCCATCAACCCGCAGAACCCGCGCAACGACGTGATGGGCGGTACCCAGGACAACGGGACCTGGGCCTGGAGTGGCTCACCGAACAGCTGGTTCGAATCGGTCGGCGGTGACGGTGGCCTCTCCGGCACCGACGTTGCCAATCCGAACATCCGAATCCACAGCTTCACTGGGACCGCCTCCGATACCAACTTCCACGGGACGGCGCCCTCCGGCTGGGACTTCAACGCCGGCCCAATGTTGGTCAGCCCTGAAAGCGGCGCCTTCTACTCGTCGTTCGAGATGGATCCGAGCGTGGGCGGGACCGTGTTCGCCGGCATGCAGCACGTGTGGCGCACGCAAGACAGCGGCGGCCCGCAGGCCTACCTTGACGCGAACTGCAACGAGCTGGCCTACAACAACAACATTCCCACTAGCGTGGCCGCCACATGTGGCGACTGGGTCTCTCTCGGCGGAACTCAGTTCGACGACGCCGGGGACCTGACTGGTGCGGCGTACGGCGCCGACCGCACCGGGTTCTACGTCGTCGCGATCGCGCGGGCGGCGAGTGACCGGAACGTGATGTGGGTCGCGACCCGCCGGGGCCGCATCTTCGTCAGCACCAATGCACAGGCGCCGGCGGCAAATGTCCTCTACACGCGGATCGACACTCCCGCGACGCCTGGCCGGTTCGTCAGCAACATCGTGGTCGATCCGAAGGATGCCAACCACGCCTGGATCTCGTACTCGGGCTACAACGCCTTTACGCCGGCGACGCCCGGCCACGTGTTCGATGTCCACTACAACCAGGGCACGGGCACCGCGAGCTTCACCGACCTCAGCTACAACCTCGGCGATCAGCCCATCACCGCGATTGCCCGCGACAACAAGACCGGCAACCTGTATGCCGCGACCGACTTCGGTGTGCTCGAGCTCCATGCCGGCAAGACGGTGTGGCGGCAGGCGGCGTCCGGTCTTCCGCCGGTGTCGGTTTACAGCCTCAGCCTCTCGACGCAGGGTCGCGTGCTGTACGCCGGTACGCACGGCCGGAGCATTTACAAACTCGACCTGAGCGGCGACGTTGAAGACAACAACGGCGGTGGCGGCGGTGGCGGCGGTGGCGGCGGTGACGGCGGTGGAGGTGACGGTAACCGGCGCTAGTTGATTCACTAACCAGGTCGTACGGGGTCGCGTCCGCTGACGCGGCCCCTTCCAGGCCGACGCGAATCACCGCTGAGCGGTAACCTGACAACCTGTATGAGGCTCTGCACCTACTCCATCGACTCGGGGGCGCCGCGCCTCGGGGCCGAGTGCAGAGGCGCGGTGCTGGATCTCGCCCGCTACTCGCACCTCCACGATGGTCTCCGGCTGCCGGCCGACATGCTGGGACTGATCGACGCCGGTCCGGACGCGTGGCGGCATGCCCGTGAGCTGTGCACGCGCTTTACGGCCGAGCTCTCCACGCACGACCTGGCGCAGGACGCCGAGGCCGGGCTGGCCTACGCTGCCGACCGCGTCCAGCGCCACGCGCCGATCGTCCGGCCGCGGAAGGACGTCTTGTGCCTTGGCCAAAACTATGCGGCCCACGCCGCCGAGTCGGGAAACCCACCTCCGACGTCGCCGATCTATTTCACCAAGCCGCCGACCACCGTCATCGGCCCAGGCGAGGCCGTTCCGTTCCCGCACGGGCTGACCACACGGCTGGACTGGGAGGTTGAGCTCGGCGTCGTCATCGGACTGGGTGGTCTTGACATCCCTGAGGCCCGCGCGCTGGATTACGTCTTTGGCTACACCGTTTTCAACGACGTCTCGGCGCGCGACCTCCAGTACCGGACATCCCAGTGGTTCAAGGGCAAGTCCCTCGACGGCAGCTGCCCGATGGGGCCCGTGATCGTCACGGCTGACGAGATTCCCGATCCGCAACACTTACGCCTTCGACTATCGGTCAATGGGGTCGCCAAGCAAGACAGCAACACCGGCGACATGATCTTCTCCGTGGCGCGGATCATCGCGGATCTGTCGGCAGGGATGACGCTCGAACCCGGAGACTGCATCTCGACCGGGACCCCGCAGGGTGTGGGCGACGGCCGTAAACCACCTGAATACCTCAAGCCGGGCGACGTGATGGAGGCTGAGGTCCAGCGGGTCGGCCTGTTGAGGAATCCGGTTCGCTAAGGCTGGAGGTTCCAGTGTTCCAGCCTGTCGATCGCGGGGTAGGCGGTCAGATCGTATTGCACCGGCGTGATCGACACGTACCCCTCATTCACCATCTTGGCGTCGGCGTGCTCCTCTAGTTCCTGGAGCTTGAAGGTGCCGTCCAGCCAGTAGTACGTCTGGTTGCGGGGATCGGTGCGTTTCTCGAACCGCTCCTCAACGCGTGAGTCGCCCTGCCGGGTGATCGCGACGCCCTTGATCTTGGCCTCGGGAATGTTCGGCACATTCACATTCAAGAGGGTCTTGTCGGGCAATCCTTTGGCGATCACGGTGAGCGCGAGCTTGCGGGTGAAGCGGGCCGCGTAGGCGAAGTCGGGGTGGGTGAAGGTGGCGAGCGACACCGCGATCGACGGGATTCCGAGAATGCGCGCCTCGGTCGCGGCACTGACGGTGCCCGAGTAGATGACGTTGGTACCGGTGTTGGCGCCAAGGTTGATGCCGGAGACCACCAGGTCCGGCGGCCGTGGCAGGATCGCCTTGACCGCGATCTTCACGCAATCGGCCGGCATGCCGTTGACCGCGTAGCCGAAGCGCACATTGCGCCGGACGACCTCCTTGGCGCGAAGCGGAAGCAGCAGCGTGATCGCGTGCCCAACGGCGCTGCGCTCGGCGTCCGGGGCAACCACCTCGACGTCGCCGATCTTGCGGAGCTCCTGCCATGCTGCCAGGATTCCCGCGGCATAGATGCCGTCGTCATTGGTGAGCAGGATCAGCGGTTTCGCCACGATTTCGCCATCAATGATGCGCCTTTCACCCGCCTATACTGGACGCGGCGACGATGGAAGACCCCATCCTGGAGTTCCTGCGGTCCCAGGCGCGGAATTATCGCTGCCGGGTGTGCGGCAGCAACCATAAAGGGTCGCAACTCCGCAAGATCGGCAACCACAACAACAAGCTGATCGTGCAGGTGACCTGCGGCCGCTGCCGTGACTCGTTCTTCCTCCACGTCGAGTTCGCGGGGTCGATCGTCAATGCCGTCGAAGAAGTCACCCGCGTAGCCGCCCCCTCACCACGTGACGCCGACGAGATCGACGGCGACCCGCTGACCCACGACGAAGTGCTCGACGCCCACCAGCGCCTGGCGGCGTTCCAGGGCAAGCTGACCGAGCTGCTGGAAGATTAGGCGAGACTGCGGTAGCCGCTTCGGTAGTAGATCAGGGGCGCCGTGTCGCGCACGATCTTCAAGGCAACCACGCGGCCGACGATGATCGTGTGATCGCCCGCGTCGAACGTTCGGTCCACGGTTGCCTCGAGGTAGCCGGTCGCCTCGTCCAGGATGGGCGAACCCGTTTCGCCCAGCGCATAGGTGCCTTCCCTGAACTCCGGCCCGTTGAGCCGGGCGTTGTCCGCGAAGAAGCGGGCAGTGCCCTCGCCGTGCTCGTCAAGGATGTTGATGGCGAAGGTGCGGCTCTGCGCCACGAGCTGATGCATCACGGTCGATCGCTCGACGGACACCAGGATCAGCAGCGGGTCCAGCGACTGTGAGGCGAAGGCGCTGACCGTCATGCCGTGCATCCGGCCGGCGGCGGTCGTGGTCATGATCGTGACGCCGCTGGCGAAGTGGCCCATGGCGTGCCGAAAGGACGCCTTGTCCAGCGACTGGGTCACGCCGATACGTTACGGGAACGTTCGCCGGCACGAGCCCCCGCTCGTCTATAATTCGAGATGTCCGACTACTCCAGTCGGAGATCCATGAGATTTTCTACCCGGTCCGAATACGGTATCCGCGTGATGGTGCGCCTGGGGCGCGGCTATGGCCACGGGCCCATCTCGCTGGCGGAGCTCGCCGAACTGGAGGGTCTGCCGCCCTCCTACCTGGAGCAGATCGCCGGCCAGCTTCGCCGCGCCGGACTCGTGACCAGCCGGATGGGCGTCAAGGGCGGCTATGCGCTTTCCCGCCGACCCGCCACGATCTCGATGGCGGATATCGTTCGCAATCTCGAGGGATCGCTCGCCCCGGTGAGCTGCCTGGCGGAGGGTGGTGGGCCCGGTGAGTGTACGCATGCCGATACGCCCTGCTCGGCGCATGCTTTCTGGGAGCGGCTGCAGGGAACGATCACCTCGACCCTGGAGTCCGTCACCGTGGCCGACCTGATGAAGGAGGCCCAGCCGGCATGATCGAGGCCCGCGCGCTCAACGTCGAGAAAGTTCGCGAGGACTTTCCAATCCTTACCCGCCGGATCCACGGCAAGCCCCTGGTCTACCTGGACAGTGCGGCCACCTCGCAGAAACCGGCTGCAGTAATCGACGCGATGGGTGACTACTACCGTCGCTACAACGCCAATCCGCATCGGGGCGTCTACACCATCAGTGAGGAGGCGACGGCGGCCTACGAGTCGGCGCGGCAACGGGTGGCGACCTTCATCAATGCCGCCTCTCCCAAGGAAGTGATCTTCACCCGCAACACGACGGAGGCGATCAATCTCGTCCGTTACAGCTGGGGCCGCGCGAATGTTCGCGCCGGCGACCGGATCCTGCTCACCGAGATGGAGCACCACAGCAACCTCGTCCCCTGGCAGCTCCTCGCCAGGGAGGTTGGGGCCACGCTCGAGTTCCTGTGCATCGACGATCACGGCTTGCTCCAGCTCGAGGACCTGGAGCGCAAGCTCGAGGGAGTCCGGCTGCTGGCGATCACCCACCAATCCAACACGCTGGGGACGATCAATCCGATCAAGGCGATCGTCGAGGCGGCCCGCCGGGCCGGCGCGCTGGTCCTGATCGATGGCGCCCAGGCGGTGCCTCACATGGCGGTCGATGTCCGGGACCTGGGCGTGGACTTCTATGCCTTCAGCGGCCACAAGATGTGCGGGCCGACCGGGATCGGCGTGCTCTGGGCCCGCCGGGCGCTGCTCGAGGCCATGCCCCCCTTCCTCGGCGGTGGCGACATGATCAAGCGGGTCAGCCTCAAGGAGGCCAGCTGGAACGACCTGCCCTGGAAATTCGAGGCTGGCACCCCAAGCGTTGCCGAGGGCATCGGTCTGGGGGCGGCCGTCGATTACCTCAGCGGGTTCGGGATGGACGCCGTGCGTGCCCACGAGCGAACCCTCATCGATTACGCGATGGAACGGCTGCAGGATATCCCTGGGATCACGCTTTACGGGCCGCGCGATCCCGAGCTGCATGGTGGCGCCGTCTCCTTCACGCTGCCCAACATCCACCCCCACGACCTGGCGACGCTGGTCGACCGGGAAGGGATCGCAGTTCGCGCCGGTCACCACTGCACCCAGCCGCTGATGGACCGGCTTGGGGTGCCCGCCACCACGCGCGCCAGCTTCTACATCTATAACCGCGCCGACGAGGTCGACCAGCTGGTCGACGGAATTCAGAAGGCGCAAAAGGTGTTCGCCTAAAGAATGGACGATCTCTACCGGGAGCAGATCCTCGAGCACTACAAGAACCCGCATCACTTCGGGGAGATCAAGGACGCCGACATCACCCAGGAGGGCGACAACCCGCTCTGCGGCGACGTCATCACCCTCTACCTGAAGCTGGACGACGGCCTGGTGGGGGATGTGCGATTTCGCGGCCGGGGTTGCGCGATCAGCCAGGCGTCGGCGTCGATGCTCACCGACATGATCGTTGGCAAGCCGGTCCAGGAGCTCAAGGCCTTCCCCACGAGGGATCTCCTTGACGAGCTGGGCATCCCAATCAGCCCAGCCCGGATGAAGTGCGCCACGCTCTCCGTCAACACCCTCCGGGTCGCGCTCAACGGCGATTCGCACGAGGAGGAGGACTGAATTGGCTTTGAATACGGAATCCACGGGTAAACTGACGACTGCGATGGCTGATTTCGAGATCAAGGACCTTCGGGTCAGCGTCGAGGGTCGCGAGATTCTCAAAGGCGTGTCGCTCTCGGTCGACAAGGGTGAGGTGCACGCCGTGATGGGCCCGAACGGCTCGGGGAAGAGCACGCTATCGCACACCCTGATGGGGCACCCGAACTACAAAGTCATCAGCGGCGAGGTGCTGTTCAAAGGCAAGAACATCCTGACGCTGCAGCCCGAGGAACGGGCAAAGCTCGGCATGTTCCTCGCCCTGCAGTACCCGGTGGTCGTCCCCGGGATCACGATGTCCAACTTCCTGCGGACCGCGATCAATGCGAAGCGCGGTTACGATGGCAAGGACAAATCCAAGGCGATCAATGTCAAGGAGTTTCGGGCGCTGCTCAAGGACGAGATGTCCGTGCTGCGCATGGACGACTCCTTCCTCGCTCGCTACGTCAATGAGGGATTTTCGGGCGGCGAGAAGAAGCGCGCCGAGATCCTGCAGATGGCGGTGCTGAAGCCGGAGATCGCGATCCTCGATGAGACCGACTCCGGACTCGATATCGACTCCATCAAGTTCGTGAGCGACGCTGTCAACCGGATGCGCGGTCCCGAGCTGGGCGTGCTGATCATCACCCACTACACTCGCGTTCTCAAGTTCATCAAGCCGGACTACGTCCACGTGCTCGTGAATGGTGAATTCGTCCGCTCCGGCGGCCCGGAGCTCGCCGACTGGTTGGAGGCTAAAGGCTATTCGGAGTGGGTCAAGGAGCCGGCCAAGGCGCCTGCGACCCTGGAGGCAAAGTAATGGCAACCGTCATCCCGCGGATCGATGTCGGTGACAACTACAAGGAAAAGTACGGCTTCTTCGATCCGGAGAAGTTCGTCTTCAAGGCCAAGCGCGGCCTGAGCCCGGAGGTCGTCAAAGAGATCTCCTGGATGAAGAACGAACCTGAGTGGATGACCACCTTCCGGCTGCGCGCGCTCAAGATCTGGGACAAGAAGGAAATGCCCACCTGGGGCGCCGACCTATCGATGATCGACTTCCAGAACATCTACTACTACCTGAAGTCGACCGAGAAACAGGGCAAGACCTGGGACGACGTGCCGGCCGACATCAAGAACACCTTCGACCGCCTCGGGGTACCCCAGGCCGAGCGCAAGTTCCTCGCCGGCGTGGCGGCGCAGTACGAGTCGGAAGTCGTCTACCACTCGCTCCACAAAGAGCTCGAGGCGAAAGGCGTCATCTTCACCGACACCGACAGCGCGCTGCGGGACCATCCCGACCTCTTCAAGCAGTACTTCGGGACGATCATCCCGCCTGGTGACAACAAGATGGCCGCGCTGAACAGCGCCGTCTGGTCCGGCGGATCGTTCATCTATGTCCCCAAGGGCGTCAAGGTCGAAATCCCGCTGCAGGCCTACTTCCGGATCAACGCCGAAAACATGGGCCAGTTCGAGCGGACCCTGATCATCTGCGACGAGGACAGCTTCGTCCACTACATCGAAGGATGCACCGCGCCCATCTACACCACCGACTCGCTGCATTCGGCCGTGGTCGAGATCATCGTCAAGCGCGGGGCCCGCTGCCGCTACACCACCGTCCAGAATTGGTCGACCAACGTCTACAACCTGGTCACCAAGCGCGCGGTCGCCTACGGCGACGCGACCATGGAATGGGTCGACGGCAACCTGGGCTCGCAGATCACGATGAAGTACCCCTCCATCTACCTCATGGAACCGGGCGCGAAGGGCGATGTTCTGAGCGTCGCGTTCGCCGGCAAGGGCCAGCACCAGGATGCCGGTGGCAAGGCCGTCCACGTGGCGCCCAACACGAGCTCGAACATCGTCTCGAAGTCGATCTCGAAGAACGGCGGCCGGACGTCCTATCGCGGGCTCGTGAAGGTCTACCCCGGCGCGAAGAATTCGAAGTCGTTCGTTCGTTGCGACGCGCTGCTGCTCGACGAGGAGTCGCGCTCGGATACCTATCCGACGACCGAGGTCGACGAGCCCCAGGTCCGGATCGGCCACGAGGCAACCGTCAGCAAGGTCTCTGACGAGCAGCTCTTCTACCTGCAGAGCCGAGGGATCACCAAAGCCGAAGCGGAGACGATGATCGTCAACGGCTTCATCGAGCCGTTCACCAAGGAACTCCCCATCGAGTATGCCGTCGAGCTGAACCGCCTGATCCAGCTCGAGATGATCGGCTCGGTCGGTTAGTGGCCTTTTCGAAGATTGCGGTTGAAGAGCTCAGCGCTCTTCACGGTGAACCAGACTGGCTGCGCGCCCGCCGGCTGCATTCCTTCGGGATCTACGAGGGGCTGGCGGTGCCGGACACCAAGCGCCAGGAGGATTGGCGGCAGGTCGACCTGAAGGGTCTCGACCTGGACGCCTACGCGCCGTTCCAGCAGCCGAATGGGTCGGCGCCAGCCGGCGCCATCGAGAACGTTGGGGCGACGCTTCGCCAGCGGGGAACTTCGCCGGCGGTCGTGTCCCTCTCGGCGGAGCTCGCCCGACAGGGTGTGATCCTTATGCCGCTCGCCCAGGCCGCACGCGTCCATCCGCAACTGGTGCAGCGCTATCTCTTCACCGGGGTCAAGCCCGAGCGGGACAAGTTCTCCGCGCTGCATGCCGCGCTGTTCAGCGGCGGGAGCTTCCTTTACGTCCCCGACGGGGTAACGATCGAGGAGCCGCTCGTCAGCCAGTTCTGGTCGGCGGGCTCAGGCGCCGCCGTCTTGCCCCACTCGCTGGTCATCGGCGGCAAAGGCTCGCGCTTTCAATACGTCGACGAGTTCCTGAGTAGGGATCGCCAGGAAACGGCGCTCGCCAGCGGGTCGGTCGAGATCTTCCTCGAGGAGGGCGCGGATGTCGGGTACGTTGCGCTGCAGCAGTGGAGCATCAAGACCTGGCAGT
Source organism: Candidatus Dormiibacterota bacterium (assembly GCA_035279665.1). GTDB lineage: Bacteria > Chloroflexota > Dormibacteria > CF-121 > CF-121 > CF-13. Next base: position 134,333 of record DATEHI010000152.1, read on the forward strand.
TCGCCGATCAACGCTTCCAGCTCGGCCGCGACTCCCACTTGAAGGTGGTGGACGTCGCGCTCGGCGGCCAGCTGGCGCGGATGCGGGTCGAGGCCATTCTGGAAGGGCCCGGTTCGAGCGCCGATCTGAAGGGCCTCTTCTTTGGCACCGGCGACCAGGTGTTTGATTTCCGGACGCTGCAGGATCACGTTGGGCCGCACACCACCTCTGACCTGCTGTTCAAGGGGGCGCTGCGCGATCGGGCGAGGAGTACTTATGTCGGCGTGGTTCGTGTGGAGCCGGAGGCGCGCGGCAGCTCCTCCAACCAGGCCAACCGCAACCTGCTGCTCTCGGAGAAGGCGAAGGCGACTTCGGAACCCATTCTCGAGATCCTCAACAACGACATCCTGCGCTGCAGCCACGGCGCGACGGTGGGTCCGGTCGACCCTGAGCACCTCTTCTATCTCGAGAGCCGGGGCATTCCGCACCCCATCGCCGAGCGGATGCTGGTCCAGGGGTTCCTTGGCGAGGTCCTCGATCGGCTTCCGGTCGCCGAGGTTCGAGATGCGGTCGAGCAGGAATTGGCCGCCCGGATTGACTAGCGTGACCCGGCAGCGGGTCGCCTCCGTCGGCGAGCTGCCCAGGGAGGCGATGATGCGGGTCGAGGTGGAGGGCGAGCCGATCTGCCTGATTCACGCCGAAGACGACAACTTCTACGCGATCGGGGACACCTGCACCCACGAGGAGTATTCGCTCTGCGAGGGGGAGCTCTGGGAGATGTCGGTCGAATGCCCGCGACATGGATCGCGCTTCGACGTCCGTACCGGCCAGGTTACGGGCCTGCCGGCGGTCATCCCGGCGAAAACCTACCCGGTAACGATCCAAAACGGCGATCTCTACGTCGAGCTTGGAGACTAAGATCAAAGGGATGGCGGACACCATGGAAACGACCGAGGCGCCGGCGTCGGGCGATCTGCGCCAGCAGATCGACGCCCAACTCGCCACCTGTCGGGACCCGGAGATCGGCCTCGACATCATGTCATTGGGGCTGGTCTACGAGGTGGGCATCGATGAGGGGAACGTCCTGATCAAGATGACGCTTACCGCGATCGGCTGCCCCTGGGCCCAGGACCTCTTCGACGAGGTCAAGACGAAGGTCGAAGAAGTCCCGGGCGTGAACGCGTGTACGGTCGAACTCGTCTACTCCCCGCCGTGGAGTGCCGACATGATGAGCGACGACGCCAAGATGGAACTTGGCTTCCTCTAGCGGCTGCTAGAACAAGAAGTACGCGGTCAGGAAAGCCAGCCCACCGGGAAGCAGGCCGAACGGGGCGCGCATCTTCATGCGGCTACCAAGGGCGTCCACGACGAAGCAGATGAGGGCGATGATCAACAGGATCGTTTTCAGCGACATGTGCTACCTCCGAAAGAAAGATGGTGCTTTCCTGCAAATCGCAGTTCGCGTCCTATTCCTGCGTATTCGAAGTCACCGCCACTGTCAGTAGCTGTGGCAGGGGTGCCATCGGCCTGTTACCTCCACGCAGGCTGGTTCGTAAGGCTCGCTACGTAGCATCGGGCGCAGTTCGCGAATTCGAACGAACTGGGGGTAAGGACCGCTTGTCGCTGCTCGAACGTATTCAAAAGTCCCAGGGCGAGCCCGGGCCCCCCACACCTCCGAAACCACCTGCCCGGGCAGTCCAGCCCCCCGCCGCGCCTCCGCAACCCCCGCCCGCTCCGAGGAGCGTGCCGGTCGCGCCCCC
>DATEHI010000153.1:0-5537 GCA_035279665.1 Candidatus Dormiibacterota bacterium
TGGCGGCGTGGGCCGCGACCGGTGAGCTTCCCGTGGGGCCGCTGGTGGGCGGCGAGCAGGCTGCCACCAGGGGCAGCATGAGGAGCGGGACCAGGGCACGACGCTTCAAGCGCCGGTAGCATACACCGCCCGTCCCGATCCGACCAGCCAGCCCGGCTGTCCGGTTTCCCTCCCCTCGGGGGAGGGCACCACCCCTACCCTCCCATCTGGGGCGTCAGTCGTTGCCGTTCTGCGAGGTGTTGCCCTGCGACTGGCGGGATTTGCTGGACTCGTCGTGCGACTTCGAGTTACCGCCCCGGTCTTGGTTATTCGAGTTCTCGCGGGTAGCCTTTAAGAGTTCGCGGTTCAGTTCAGCTTCGGCGTCGGCCACGACTTTGTCCATCGCCGCGATCGAGCTCGACACGGCGGGCCGGCTGGTGGCCAGCGCCGCCCGCTCGGTTTGGGTCAAGGCCAGTTCCTGGTCGGAGATGAACTGGTCGAAGGTGGCACGCGCACTCCCTTTCAGTGGCGAGGCCTGCTGGCGCAGATGCTCGAGCGCCACACGGTTCCGCTGGTAGGCGGCACGGATCGCGCCGCTTGGATCGATCGCCCCAGTGGCTGTTTCGCCGACGTGGCTGGCGGCCGTTTGCAGCGTGGCGGGAAGCGTGAGCGGCGCCAGCGGCCGCTGCGGCGCTTGCGCCGCGTGCGCGACGATCCCACTGGTCAGCGCGATCGCAATGACGATGCTCAACAGGCGGTTCGTCATCTTGATGATCATGGCAATGTCCTCGGTCTCAGGCTACCGCCGCCACGCGGTGATGACATTAAGCCGGGTATTACGTCACCGGCTGCCGCCAGGCCGTCGCGCGCCATCAACGCTTGCGAACAGGCACTTCACACGCGCCTACGCTGCCCGCCGTAGACGCCTACGGCGCGGTGCGCATGAAGCCTCAACCGATCCGTGGGTCCCAGGCGTCGGTGCTCAAAACGATCGTCACCGGCCCTTCGTTGATGAGCTCCACGTCCATCTGGGCGCCGAAGGAGCCCGTCTCCACCGCCAGCCCACTCTGGCGCAACCGGGCGACGAACCGCTCGAGTAGCGGCCGGCCTTGCTCAGGGCGGGCGGCGTGCAGGAAGCTCGGCCGGTTCTGCCCGCGGGCGTCGGCGAAGAGCGTGAATTGCGAGACGATCAGAAAGGACCCTTTGACCTGGATCGCGCTGAGGTTGAACTTGCCGTCGTCGTCGCTGAAAACGCGCAGCTTGAGAATCTTGTCGGCGAGATAGTCGGCGTCGCGCTCCTGGTCGGTGTCCGCGACGCCGACCAGCAGGCAATACCCCGGGCCGATCGACGCCGCTCCCCCATCCCATCGGACCGAGGCCCTGGAGACGCGCTGCACCACGGTACGCATCAGGGCGGCGGATTCCAGCCGGTGCGGTGGGCGTCGGTGCTGTCGCTCAACCAGCTCTCGACGTCCTGAAAGACTTTCTCCTGTTCGACCTCGTTGAAAATCTCGTGGTACATACCGGGGTAGACGCAGAACGCTCGCTCGGGTGCCCTGGCGCCGGCGAAAAACCGCTGGCTGCCGATCGGGTCGACGATTCCGTCGTCGCGGCCCTGCATGAGAAGAAAGGGAACGCGGATCTCGCCGGCTCGGGCGATGAACTCCTCACCGCGGGCGATCGTGGCTCCGTAGAGGCCGCCGGTGATGCGGTTGTGTACGAGCGGATCCGACGCGTAGCGGCGGGCGACGTCGGGATCATGGCTCAACAGATTGGCGTCGACTTCATTGGAGACGGCGACGCGCGGCGCGAGCCGGGGGAGGATTTTCGTCAACGGTCGCTTCCAGGCGGGAACTTTGACCTTGGGGATCAACAACGGGGCCGAGAGGACGGCCTTGTCGATGTGATCTGGGTGGACGAGCGTGTAAGCGATCGCCATCAACCCCCCAAACGAGTGACCGATCAGCACCAGCGGGCCGCCGCTTTCCGCTCGCGCGCGCGTCACGACAGCGTCGATGTCGTCGAGAAGCGCATTGAGGCTGGGTGCGTCTCCTCGCGGGCCGCCACTGTTTCCGTGGCCGCGTTGGTCCATGGCATAAACGGTGGCGCCCAGGGGTGTGAACCACTCCGCCAGATGCCGGTAGCGCTCGCCATGCTCGCCCAGCCCGTGCACGACGACGAAGGTCCAGCGGTGCGGCACCGTCTCTGACTGCCAGCGACGGACGTACAGATCAAGCCCGTCCGCGGTCTTGAGTCTGGCGGTCGACTCGTTCACGGGTTGAGCCGGCGAAAGCCTCGATAGATGCGCATCGCCTCCGCTTCGGCCTCGAGAAAGGAGGGAGCGAAATCGCGGATGCCGCGCAGGCTGAAGCCCCACATGCCCGGCTTGTCGCGCCGGAAGTATGGATTGGGGCGGTAGGTCGGCGGATAGAACGTGATCGGTTCGCCCTCCATCTTCTTGATCACCGGCCGGGCCGCGAGCACGTCTTCGATTGGCATCCCCGACGGCAGGCGTCCCTGGCGGATGTCGAGGTGGCGCAGCTTCGCGATCGGGTTTTCTTCGTCCGTCAGGAGCGATCGCGCGTGGAAGCGCTGGGAGACGTCGTTCATGAAATACAGCGTGGCGATGGCGTCCGTCTCGTCGCCGAGCAGACGCAGAAAGCCGGCCGCGGACAGGCTGGGGCCTTCCTCGTTGCGCGCGTGCCGGAAGTACTCCATGGCGAACAGGTCCGTCGTGTTCTCTGTCGCGAGCCAGAAGGCATCGCCCCGCCAGGCGCGGCTACGTGAGAAGGCGTGGGCCTCTCTCTCCAGCTCGGCAAGCCGGGCAGGGACGACATCGTACAGCCGGTAGAAAAGCACACGGCGCATGGTGGTTTGAAAAGCCGTCCGTTAAGGCCGCCGAGGGGCGGCGGCGGGTTTCATTTTAAGAAGTCGCACGCTGTGCGGTGGGAGGGTCAGCCGCAGCGTATCGGTCTTGACGCCGAGCGCGCGGCCGCCACGCCGCGCCGACCATAGATCGGCGACAGCGAAGGTTCCACCGGCGCCGGTGGCCTCGCTGAAGTGGAGGCGGTAAGGCCGGGCCGAATCGCTCCAGTTGTAGACGGCGACGATCGTGCTCCCGTCCGTGTCAGGGCGGATCCAGAGCGGCGGCAATTCCTGGGGGGACGCGAACCAGTGGTCCTGCGCCTCGCGCTCGGGCGCGCTGAAGAGGTGCACCGGCTCGGCCGCGGGTCCGCCGACGAGTCCAAGCACGTTGGCGTTGCGCAGCAGCGCCAGCCGCTCCGCCGGGAGGGTTTCCAGGTCGTCGCTCAGCATGAAGACGCCACCCGAAAGCGCCGCGACCGTGATCATCACCCGCGCCTCGTCTGTGGTGAGCTGTGGCGCTGCCGCCATCGCGACGTCGGCATCGACGGCGAACAGGGCGCGGTCGAAGAAGAGCCGGGCCGCCTGGTTGCGAGCCATGGAGAGGATCAGGGGAAATCCAATCTGTGGGGCGCCTGCCTTTCCGTCTTCAAGCTGGGGAGACCCGACGTCGCCACCGGTGCGCGAGCCGTGCACCAGGCCGACGATCGGCATCAGCGGCGCTCCGCAGGCGAGCACAAAGGCCTTCTCCGGCTTGCCCGGCGGATTGACCGCATCGAAGATGCGCTTCAGTCCCGACCGGAGCGCCTGGGTCCCGGTCACGTCAGGGTCGTGCCGGCCGGCTTCGTAGGCGGCGCCATAGAGAAAGTCGAGCTTGAAATAGCTGAAGCCGTCCTTGCGCAGGCTTCGGAAGAGATCGTCGAGGAAGCGTTGCGCATCCGGATGCGTCGGGTCGAGGATGTGGTAGGCGCGACTGAGGCGTGGATCGGCGAGGGGCGTCCCATTGTCCGCCTTGAGCAGCCAATCCGGATGGGCCTGCGCCAGCTTTGAGTCGGCCGCGACGTGAAAGGGGGCGAGCCAGATGCCCACCTCCAGCCGGTGCCGGTGCACGCGGGTGGCGAGGGTATGCAGGCCTTCGGCAAAGAACTCGTTCGCGACCCAGTCGCCCCAGCGTTGCCAGCGCGGCATCCAGCCATCGTCGAGTTGGATCACGGGCCGGTACCCGTTGGCCGACGTCTTGACCAGCTCCGGCATCCGCTTCGCGACGAAGGCGGCATGACGCGCGACGTCGCCCTCCGTCACCGCCAGGCCGAGGTGATACCAGCTGCACCAACCGCGCGGGACCGTCGGGAAGCTCCGCGCGCCCGCGGCGTGACCGGCGGCGGTCAGCGCCTTGCGCAGCGTGGCGGTGCCATCCTCGCCATAGAGAAGAAGGATGGGATCGGAGACGAGCCCGGTCTGCGGGGGCACCATCAGCCGAAGTTCCTGTGGGAGGCCGCTGCGCTGCTCCGGCTCGGAGAGCGGCGAGCCGTGCTGTTCCGCGACAAAAGTCGGGATGTCGGTGGGGAGGGCGTCGCCGGCGTGCTCGTCTCGGTGGTAGTGCCAGCGAAACACGGTCGCGAAACGACTGGCCCTCAGGACCTGGCTGACAAACATCGCCTGGCCGTCGCAGATCGCGGCCGTCCACCAGGACGCGGCGGTTGGTTTGCGGTTGCCCTCCGTGATCGCCTCGTCGAGCGGATGGATGCCGGCGTAATCCCACGATTGGTAACCATTGATCAGCGCACTGGCGCGCCAGGGCTCATTTCCCACATGCAGGGCGGCGCCCCCACCCTCGATGACGATGGGTCGCCAACCGTTGAAGGTCAGCGGTGACTCGCCACCGTTATTGAGCTCGCACTCGATCACCACGCCGCCCTCGTGTGGGATCAGCCGGGCCGTTGCCAGCGCCGAGCCGGCCTGCCAGTGGAGGGCGAAAGCATCGGGATGCGTCAGGGGGGTGGCGGTACTGGCGAACCACTCACCGTTCAGCTTGACCGCGCAGGCGGCACGCCGAATCAGTGTGCGGTCACCGGCCAGGACGGAAAAGGTGCCGGCCGGCTGGTCGGCGAGTGGCTTCAGGTCCAGATCGCCGTCAGTCTAACGTCAAGTTCGGCTTTGGGCGGCCGCCGTCTTTGTGTGAGCGAGAGGATGCTTCGGTTGGTAGAGGCCGATCCGTCCGCCGCCGGGCAGCGTGATCCGCGTGACGCGTCCCCAGCGCTCCTCGTCGAATGGCCGGGTGATGGGGACTTTTCTCCGTTCCAGCTCCTTTACCGTGGCCTCGATGTCTTCGCACAGCAGGTAGAGCTCGTGATCCTCCTCGTCCTCGGTCGGGTGGATCGCCAGCTCGGCCGGGGGAAGCGCGAAGATGAGCCAGCCGCCGCCCGAATCCACCGAGTCAAGGCCGAGCACGTCCCTGAAGAAAGCGCGGTCCGCCTCGGCGTCGTGGCTGTAGATCAGCGCGTGCACGCCCGAAATCACAGGCTTCATCCGGTCAGTTTATCCAGGGTGAGGAGCGGGCTCGACCAGGACAGGAAGTTCAGCTGACTCAGCCGGCACCGGCGGCCTCGGCCTCGATCTTGGCGAGAGCCGCGCCCACGGCATCGTCCAGCGCCTGAAGGGCACGCCGCACGTCCTTCACCGGGATGGGTAGCGAT
>DATEHI010000154.1:0-2646 GCA_035279665.1 Candidatus Dormiibacterota bacterium
GTTTCCCGACGACGCGCTTTGATCGCGGATCAACTCGCCTCGTGATCTCAGAAGACGCCGATGTCGAGCAGCTACCCCGAACTGATGTCAATGGCCATCTCAAAGTCCGCGGTTTTGGCCAACTGAAAGTCCGCACCCAACAGGCTCCTCAGCCCTTGTTTTTAGGGGCGCCACCTCCTCTGGTCTTGGCCTCTTTCATCCGGAAGGATTCGCCTTCGGTGACCACCACGACGGCGTGGTGAAGGAGGCGGTCGATCAACGAAACAGCGGTAGTCTCGTCGGGTAGGAAGTGGCCCCACTGGTCGAAGGGCCAGTGGCTGGCGATGCCCAGGCTGCGCCGCTCGTAGGCGGCGGCGATGAAGCGGAAGAAGAGCTGACTGCCGGTCGGGTCGAGCGGCGCAAAGCCCAGCTCGTCGAGGATGACCAGGTCGGCACGGAGCACGTTGTCGATGACGCGACCGACGGAGTTGTCGGCCAGACCGCGGTAGAGCGTCTCGACCAGATCGGAGGCGGTGAAGTAGCGCACGCGGAGGCCGGCCTGTGCCGTGGCGTGACCCACAGCGACGAGGAGGTGCGACTTGCCGGTGCCGGCGGGCCCGACCAAGCACAGGTTCTCCTTGGCGCGGATCCATTCCAGGCTGGCGATGTAGTTGAAGGTCGCCTGCGGCACCGATGACGCCTGGACCTTGAAATCGTCGAGGGTTTTGACCACGGGGAAGCCGGCCAACTTGATGCGACCGCGAAGGTTGGACTCATCGCGAGCGGCAATCTCGGCGTCGATGAGCGTGCGCAAAAACTCATCCGGTGCCCAGCGCTGTGTCTTGGCGGTTTGGCAGACCTCGGGTGCGATGACGCGGATGCGGGCGAGCTTGAGTCGACGCAGTCCGGCAACCAGGTCGGCACTGAGAGCAGGAGCGGACGCCGTCACTTGACCAGTTCCAACGAGTAGGCGCTCAGTGGTCGGACAGGGACCTGGGGCAGATTCAGTCGCAGAGTCTTGCCGCGAGGCGCGGGCTTGGGCGCGACCCAACCGGCGGCGAGAATGTCGCGAACGTCCCTTGCCTTGAACCGACGGAACTCGGTTGCACGCTCGAGCGCGAATAGCAGCTGGTCGCGACCCCAGCTCAGCTCCAGCGTGACGATGTCGGCGAGTTCGGCTGCCAAGCGCGATGTGCCCTTGGCTGCGGCCGCGCGCAGGAACGCCTCGGCCGCTGGCCCCAGCGCGATGAAGGCATGTTCGGTTCCGGTGCGGATGCGAATCGCCCGGGCTGGAACTCGGGCCCTGCCCTTGTAGTGCTCGTCCTTTATTGAGACCTCGCCTGGTGCCATGAGCGGGTGGCGGTCGATTTCACAACCGTCGTAGGCCAACACGACCTCGTGGTCGACCACCGAGACCTCGACCACCTTGCCGACCCACTCCGTCCATAGCGAGTAGCGCGCCGAGCCGAAGCGAATCGTCTGCGTCTTGTTCACCTTGCGCAGCTCACCGCGGCAGAGCGCTGGTCGCAGCGAAGGCAGTGGTCGCATCAGCTGACGCTCCTGGTCGAGTCGTGCAGCCGGCACCGCCTGGGTTTCGCTGTGCACGCGGCCGTTGACCTCTAAGCCCCACGGCTTGGCTTGCCGATTGCCGGCTCCGATGTCGCCGCCGAAGTTGTCTTCGGGCACGACAAGATCGCGCTGCGCGTAACCGACCAGGTTCTCGACCACGCCCTTCGATTCGGGGTCACCGCCCTCGCAGAAGTCGGGTCGGAAGCCGTAGTGGGCAGCGAAGCGGACGTAGTCGGGATGCGGCACCACGACGTTGGCGACGACTCCGTTCCTGAGGCAGGCCATGCGGTCGCTGAGCACCACCGCCGCCACCGCACCGAGTTCTTCGAAACACTCGGCGAGCAAGCTCAGGGTTGTCTCTCTGGTCTCGTTGCTGGCGAAGCGCACGAACCGATATCGGCTCCAGGCCAGCACTGCGCAGAACATGTGCAGGCCGGTGGTGATCTTCGTCCAGTCGATGACCAGGTGCTGACCCGGCGTCGGAACCCACGGCCGGTACACGCGCCGTTTCTGCCGCCAGTCCGATTTCATCTTCGCCACCACGCGCCGCAGGTTGCGCGCCGAGCCGCTGTACCCGGCTGCTCTCGCGACCGGCATCAGGCGCTTGGCTGAGATGCGCCCGTCGGTTGCCTCGACCTTCTTGGCGATTACCGTCAACACCGGATCTGTGTTCTTGGCTACCGGCCGAGACCGCCGCGCCCATGGTCCGCCGGCCCGGTGTCGCTCAACGGCGCGCTTGACGGTCTTGTCGGTGGTGCCACAGGCGCGCGCCGCCGCCCGGTAGCTGCCCAGCTGGTGATATGCATCGATGATGTTCAACGTCTCCCTCGTCGTCTTCAATAGGTGCGTCCTCCGGCCGGGTGAGTGGGACTGAAGCAACCCCACAATGCCCGGTCCGGGGGACGTCCCCGTTGGCTAAATCAGACGCACGAGGGTGCGGACTTTCGCTGGCCACAACCGCGTACTTTCACATGGCCACGCGCACCATGCCAACCGAACCATGTTGGCTTGGTCGAACGTGATTGATGCTCATCGCATGAACACATCATCAGAGGACGTGCTGCTGATCGAAGATGACCTGAATCTGGCCACGACATT
>DATEHI010000155.1:0-6671 GCA_035279665.1 Candidatus Dormiibacterota bacterium
ACCGTCACACCAAGCAGATCGAGCGTCCCGGGGTTGCCGTTATCGACCATGTCGAGCTTGAGCGTGCCGGAACTGTCCAGCGTGATCGGAGTTGCCGGCTTCGTCACATCCACGATTGAAACCCTGATGTAAAGGATGGCCCTATTCTGGTTCACGCCGAGGGAGGTGACGTGGCTGCCTCGGACCAGGTAGACCCTCGGGCCAGTCTTCCCTGTGGTGCAGGATACTGAGCTGTGTAGGATGAGAACCGCCTCACCAAGTGTCGCTGTCGAGCCGTAGTGCGCGATAAAGCCGAAGTTGGCTTTGCTGCCGATCGCTGCCTGGCACGACCCACCAGGATTGGCGAGTCTCAGGTAACCGCCGCCAACGATGAAGCTCGTGGGCACGGGCTGTGAGATGGTGACCAGTTGGTCGTCCTCGGTGTCGTTGCGCACGTAGTAGCCGCCGACCACCGTGCCGACCTGAGCCGTCTGAGAAAGACTTGTTCCAATGTTCACCGTCCAGTTGCACTCCGCGGTGCCGACCTGGGAATTCGCGCTGTCGATAAGGACCACGGGGGCGGAGCACAGAACTGCGGCGTTGGTCCGATTGATGAAGGTCACAGTCGCGTGGCGAACATCGCCCGCGGAAGAATCGAAAGCTGGATCACCGGGCACGGCGCTGATGTCCTTGACAACGGTGCTTAGCATCACTGTCGCCGTCGTACAGCCAGCGCATGGGGTATTGACGAAAGTTGGGCCGATGTAGGAAACCCGTGCATCTTCCGGCGTGACGGCCAGGGTGGCGCTGCCGCCGCTACCCAGGAAGTTTGGACTGCTGCTGGAGAACGAAGCGGTCACCACGTGGCCGCCAGGTGCCGACGTAATCGCCGGCATGCTGTAGGCGTCCCCAGCGCTGCTCAGCGGAACGGTGGATAGGGGCGAACCGTCTAGCCGGAAGGTCACGGTGCCGGTAGGCGTCAAGCCAAGCATGCTAGACGGGGCGATCTTGGCACCAATCAATGCACGGTCGCTGTATTGAACCGGGGTCGAGACGATTACAGCCAGACTCGTCGGGATCGGCGTTACGACGACCGTTGCCGTTCCACCGATCGAGGGCATCGAGCGATCAGTGGCGGTGATTGTCTGCGATCCGCCGCCCTTGAGCGTGAACCCGAACTGGCGGTGGCCCTGATCCCCAGCCGGTCCAGGCACGAATGTGTAGTCGGCGGGTAGGACGGCCAGCGGATCACTGCTGGAGAAGTGAACGGTGTCGTGGTAGTCGGTGGCCGCCTGGCTCGAATGATCCTCAGCCGTCACGGTCGCGCTGAAGCCGGTTGCCGCCGCGACGATTGCCGGCGGAACAAGCACCAGGTGATCGGCAATCGGGCTTAGCGGGATCGTGAGCGTTACAGAGCCGCCAGTCTCGGCGACCATACCCAGCGGCCCACCAGCATTGATGTGGGCCGACAGCGGGACATGGTCCTGTGTGGCCGTGGCAACGAGGACCAGCCAGGCTAACGCCGATGCCACTCCGACTCGCGCCCAGGCGAGCCTCTTCATTGCCGTTCTCTGTGCCGCTACCTCCTACGGGGCGATAGTCCAGGTGACGGACGTCGTCCGGGAGCTCGATGAGTCCGTGCTGACGGTGGGACCGTTCAGGAGAAGTTGCTCCCTGTACGGCGTATTCGCGAGCGCCTGGCACTTCTTGTTGCCCGGGTCGATCACGATGTCACACGCGGGCGTAGCGGTGATGTCGGGACCGCCAAAGCCGGCGCTGATGTTCAACATTTCGAACTGGTCCTGCCCCGGAAGGTGACCCGCCCCGAGGACCGGACCGTTGCATGTGCCACCCGCCTTCATGGTGCAGATCGTCCAGTCACGGGCACTCGCGTTATTGGGCACCTTCGCGACCCCCGTCGACTGGATGTACAAGTTACCGACAGTTCCCGTATTCGTGATAGTTATGTAGCCGGGGTTCGCGCCCTCAGTCGATCCGGGTGCCTGGCACTGGCCGTTGGGGAAGCTCAGCGCGTTCGTCAAAGCCTGTCCCAGGGAGCAGGTGGCGAAGGTACCGGCGCCGGGATCTACGGTCACCGAGTAGACGGCGATCGGGATCGTCAGCGTGACACTGCCGCTATCGACGGCGGTCGCCGAAACCGACGCTGGCGCCGCAACCACAAGCCCACCGGCAAACGCAATCAGGAATCGAAGCCAGGAGCGTTTACGCATGTTCCCTCTCCCCGCGCAACCCGATCGGATTGGACGCTGTGCTCAGAAGAGTACCCGATGCCGTCGCTCAGTTCAAGCGACGGCCCGATTTACCGCTTGCGTTGGATCTGGATCTGGAGTCGCGTGCGTCTGAGGAGGGCTGCACCGCCCGCTCCGAGGAGCGTGAGCGCGATCGCCAGGTACACCCCGGCCGGCCAGGGCCAGGGGATGCCGATGCCTGGCGAGGGCGTCACGCTGAAGGTGAGCTTGCCGGCAGCCGCGGCACCCAGCGCCACTCCCCCACTGGCTCCGGGCGGCACTGTGCCCGCGACGAGATTGGTCAGATAGTCTCCGGATTCAGCAGCCTGTGGAACAGCCAGGGTAAGAGGCACCATGGTCGCCTGCTTCGGCTCCAGATGGAAATGGGGTTTAACGATGGATACCCATGAAGAGGGCACGTCCCGCTGGGGGCCCTCGGAAAGGCGAGCAACGTGCACGGCGTAGTCGGAGGGCTCGGTGCCCGTATTGACAACGTATAGGGAGGGGAGCCGATAGCTGTTGCCCGGGTGAACGGGATGGTCCAGCGTGATCGGGCTCGCCCCGACACCGGTTCCAAGGCTAGCGTAGGCAGCAACCTGCATGCCGAGAAGGGCAACCGCGCTAACGAGTGCGCAGACGCAGAGCCGGTTGCCGCCCGCGTTCATCGTCGGGGCCTCGGTCGACAACATGACCTGGTTTCCGGATAGCCGACTTGTTCAGCGAGATTCACCGGATTCAGAGGCAGTGTATTGGAACAGAGGGTAGGCCACGCCCGACATCGCCAAGGATGCTGACCAGCGGTTTTTGAGGGTGGTCCCGAGAAAGTCCATTGCTTCGCGTCCACGTCGGCTGGTCGCCAATTCGACGTCAGGCACGAGACCACAGCGTCTGCAGCCGTTCACCAGCGACCGATCGCTAATGCCGTCAGTTATCGGCATCCGAATGTCACCTTTCTCGTCTGGACCTATCCGCTCTCTCGCCCACGCTGATACGACTTTCGACGGAGCCCAAAATCATCGGATCATATACGACGATCTAGCCAAAGTCAGCAGTTGTGATTCCGTCGGCGTGTCCCGGTGTCCATTGCACCAGCTCAATCCGGTAGCCGTCGGGGTCCGTCAGCCATGCGGTTTGAGGTCCGTCCGGTCCGTCGGGACGCTGTGTTGTAGTCGCCGAATCGTCCGCCGCGTGTTGACACGATGCTGATGCTGCCACTGCCTGCATAGCGAGTCGTCGGTTGCATCACCTGCCGATCGAAGCTTGCGCTCACTTCCAACTGATCGTGACGACCTGCATCGGCTCGGCGATGCCCTTGAGGCTCACCTCGCGCGGCTCGGAGAGGGCAAATTTGCACGGCTGCGCCGTATGCCAGCTGGCGAGCACCTCTCCAGCCCGCGCCTCGGCGGCGATGCGAGCCGCCTCATGGACGCCCTTGCCGCGGTAATCGAGTCCCACCCGAGTGGCGGCCGCCTGGTGCAGGCCGATGCGAACCTGGGGCGCGAAGCCATGCGTGCGGCGATGATCTGCGAGCGTGCGCTGGATCTGCACAGCACACTCGATGGCGCGATCGGGCGGCGCGAAACTGGCGAAGACGCCATCTCCGCTGTGGTTGATCTCCTCGCCAGCGTGCCGAGCGATCAAGCCGCGAAGCGTCTGGTCGTGCCAATGCAACACCTCGTTCCAGGCTTCGTCCCCCATCGCCTCGACGAGCGCGGTCGACTTCACGATGTCGGTGAACATGAACGTGCGGGTCATCGAATCGCCGACCGCCGGTTGCAGCGATGTATCGCCCGCCTCAGAGAGCAACTGCGCAACCTGGCGCTCGTCGAGCGCGGCGCCGAGCCGCGCAAAGGTCGCGTTGGCCGCTCGCAGTTCCAACACGCCGCCCTCGGAGTCGCCGCCCGCCTGATAGGCGCCAGCCAGGGCCACCCGTGTCCTGGCTTCCTCATAGGGCGCCTCGAGTTGACGCCACAATGCCAGCGCCTCGCAGAAATCTCGTACGGCGCTCTCCGCGTCGCCTTTAGCCAGCGTGACAGACGCGCGCGAGGCAAGCGCACGCGCCTTGAGCGCGGCGGTCGCGTACGTGGAGGCGATCGACTCGAGCTCTGTGGCGGCGGCTGCGGCCGTTGCTAGATCATTCGCCGCCAGCGCGATCGTGACCTGCGCCGGCAGGAGCCGCGCCCGGGGCAATGGTTGACGCGCCGAAGCCAAACCGCGTTTGATGGCCGCTGCGGCTGCCGCAACATCTCCCTCGGCCAGGCGCAGAAGAGCCAGACCAGGATTGGGTTCACGTCCGAGCTCGTGCGCCTGCCGAAATGCGTCCCTGGCCTCGGCCAGGTCGCCGCGACCGAGCCGAGTCTCCCCGATGACATAGAGCGCCTCCGCGGCGTATTCGGCGATGAAGCCCCGCAGCTCCTCATAGGCGCCGCGTGCCTCAACTTCCGCTTCCTGCCAGGAGCCTTGCAGCCGGATCACCTCCGCACGGTGGACGCGGCACATTCCGGGAAACGCACTGATCGACTGCCGATCGCACCACCGACGGGCGGCATCGGTCCATTCGCGAGCGCGCTTGTAATCGGCCATCCCCTCGCAGGTGCCGATAAGGTTGCAATAGATGATGCCAGTCGTCATGGCTTGCAGCTCACCGGATAGCGCCGCTACCGCCGCCTCATCGAGCAACGCCATTCCTTGCGCAACTTGACCGCGCGCGACAAGGGCGCGTCCCTGGTCTTGCAGGCCGAGCGCCATGAGGTCGGGGTCACCGAAGCGCGTCCCGATGTCCAGCGTCTGCGTCGCAAGCTCGTGCGCCCGGTCGAAATCGAAATCCGCCTCGAGGGCGATCACCGCCTGGAGTCGCGCGAGATGGCCGTGCTCAATGCCGATGGGCGGATCACGGAGCAGTTGTTCCGCGCGCTTGAGCCACGCCATGCCGACCGCCGAGTTGCGTTGTTCGAATTGACCCTTGGCCAAAGCCAGGGCGAGAAGCGCGGCTCGGCCTGGACGGCCGGCCTCGAGGTGAAGAGGGAAGGCGCGTTCCCGGGCACGGATGCAGGCATCGGCGCGACCGCTCCACCAGGCCGCTTCGGCGAGTCCTTCGAGGTCGTCGGCGGTCAGGCTCCCGGCCTGGTCCGCTGCCGTCAGGAACTCGAAGGCCTCCCGCCAGGCATGCCGGCGAACTGCATCGCGCCCTGATTCCAGCGCGTTGTCGAGATTGACCTGGGCCATCCTTTTAGCCTCGACGGTGCCAGACATTGTCCCACAGGCACAGCTGGGTATAGAGTTTCCGACGTGGCGGATCCAAAGCTCGATCGGCTGGCTCGCGTGCCGCTGTTCGCCGCCATCTCGAAACGCGAGCTCGAGTTCGTCGCGAGTCGCGTCGACGAGGTCAGTCTCAAGGGGGGTCAGACGCTGATCCGCGAGGGAGAGCCGACCGAGTCCTTCTTCATCCTGGAGAGCGGCAACGTGCAGGTCAAGCGCGCCGGCAAGCCGGCGGCCCGGCTTGGCCCCGGTGACTTCTTCGGCGAGATCGGCATGCTGGACCGAGGCCCGGCGACCGCGACGGTGGTTACGGACGGTCCGGTCGAGGCCATTGTGCTCAGCCATAGCCAGTTCGCGGATGCGATCAAGGGCAATTCCACGCTGGCGCTGCAGGTGATCGCAGCGATGGCGAAGCGGCTTCGCAGCAACGAGAGCGCCTGAATCAGGACTCGCTCTCCCTTCCGTTCGAACCGGTGAGCGCGCCGCCCACGCGCGTGCTGCTGATGCGGCATGCCGACGTGGAAAATCCGCAGGGGGTCATCTATGGCCACCTTCCAGGCTTTGGTCTCAGCCAGCTCGGCCGGGCGCAGGCGGCCGCGGTCGGACAATCGCTGCGAGATAGCGGCGTGCGGCGAATCGTCCACAGTCCGCTCGACCGGGCCCGCGAAACCGCCGAGATCATCAACACGCAGCTGCCGGCCCCCGTGCCGCTGATCCCGGAGCCCGAGCTCCGCGAAGCCGAGTTTGGCCGTTACCTGCAGGGCGTGCCGCGCTGGCAAATTCCGATTCGGCGGCCGCGCTTCTTCATGCACAAACTCCGCCGCGGAAGCCAGGCCGGTGATGAATCGATCGAGACCCTGGGCCGGCGGGTGTTGGATGTCGCCAACCGAGTCGCCCGCGAGCACCCGGGCGAAGTGTCGCTCCTGATCAGCCACGCGGACCCGTTGCAGGCCGCCTGGATCCTGCTGGACGGCCGGCCCCAGACCGAGCGCGAGATGTATCACAAGCAGGTCGGCAAGGCGGCGATCCTCGAGCTGGACTTCGATGGCGATCGTGTGGTGTCGACCCGCTACGTTCCGCCGCCGAAGATCGCGGCCCTCTAGCTAGCTGGCCTGGGCGAGCGCGTCCGTGAACTGGCTGTTGTACAGCGTGTAGTAGAAGCCACCGCGGCGGAGCAGTTCCGCG
>DATEHI010000156.1:0-3091 GCA_035279665.1 Candidatus Dormiibacterota bacterium
AAACAACGCAGCGGCCGGGTGATGCGTTTCAGGAAGTGGGTACGGTAAAAATCGTACGAGGGAAAAGTTCCGAAACGGTTACAGGCGCGGAATTGCTTTCCTCATCGCGGCGGCGCTAACTGGATTGCGTGAGGGGACGAATCTTCGGAGCCACGCTACTGGGCGCACTGCTGGTGCAGGCCCCCAACCTACCCATCCGCTCGGCCTCAGCGGCCGCGCCTCGCATTGCACCGATGGGTCTGCCGGCCGGCTTCAATTTCGGCCTGACGAATGGTCCCGGGGAGGTGACCTGGATGACCTCGAGCGGCGCGCCCTGGGCCTATCGCTATACCTACCTTTCGGCCGGGGTCAACACCGGCCGCGGGTGGGAAACCTGGAACACGCCGGCGGGACAGTACGCGACCTATTACATGACCGAAAGCGCCAGCAACGGCTACATTCCGGTGTTCAGCTATTACGAGCTGCTCCAATCCAACCCGTCGGCGGGATCGAATGAGAGCGACCGCGACTTCAGCAACCTCAACAACGCAGCCACGATGAATGCCTACTACGCCAACTTCGTGCTGTTGATGCAAAAGGCCGCGGCCTTCGGCGGCCAGGTGATCGTCCAGGTCGAGCCTGACCTGTGGGGATATCTCGAACAGCGGGCGGCGGGCGGATCTGCCGCCGGCCTAACGGCCATGGTGAAGAGCTCGGGACATCCCGACGTGGCCGGCATCAACGACACGGCCCAGGGATTTGCGGGCGCCCTGCTGCATCTTCGCGACAAGTACGCGCCCAACGTGATCATGGCCACGCATGCCTCCCTCTGGGGCAGCGGCGTCGACATCGGGACCAACACGGACACGTCGCGAATTCCGAGCGCCGAAGCGGACAAGGTGGCGGCCTTCCTCAACTCCGCCGGGGTCGCCTCGAACCCCTGGGGCAGCACCTTTGACCTCGTCTTCAACGACGTCGCCGACCACGACGCGGGATGGTTCGAGGTGGTCGCCGGTGACGGCGGGGCGCACTGGTGGGACCGGCAGAACCTCAAGCTGCCGAACTTTGCAGTCTGGCTCCAGTGGATGACCGAGCTGCATGCGAAGACCGCCCGCCCGCTCATCGAATGGCAGGTGCCGGTCGGTAACCAGTACTACCTGACGATGAACAACACCGACGGCCACTACCAGGACAACCGTGCCGAGTACTTCATTGCGAACACGGCATCCCTCCAGGCCGCCGGGATCACGGCCGTGCTCTTCGGCGGGGGTAACGCGGGACAGACGACCTACACCGACGCCAAGGGAGACGGGATCACGAACAACAATGGCGCCCCGACCACCGACACACTGGGCAGCTGCAACGCCTGCAACACGCACACCTCGAGCTATGCCGACGACGACGGCGGCTACCTGCGTGTGTTCGTCGGCCAGTTCTATAGCCCGCCGCCGTCGTCGATCGCACACCTCACCGCGGTCAGTCAGCAGCAATACCGGTTGCCGAACAGCGATGGCAAGGCCTGGGTCGACATCGACACGGCGAACCTGTCGCTGACGTTGACGCCGACGCAGGACTCCGTTGCGCTGGTCACCGGCAACGCGGATCTCTGGACGGCGAACGCTGGCTTGAACCAGGACCTCGCCGTCTGGGTCAGCGGCGGGACATACGGCTCGGGCACCGTCGTCGCCTGGAAAGAGAGCGGCGGCTATGCCGGGACGTTCTCGCCGAATGCCGCGGCCGTCCGCACAACGTTCCCGGTGGCGAATGGCGTGACCTATACGGTAAAGCTGCAGTGGAAGACGAACCTGCCCTCACGTGGTGGCACGATCTACGCCGGCGCCGGGCCGCTCAGCACGGGCTACTCGCCGACGCGCCTGACCGCACGGCTCTTCCCCGCGTCTGGCAGCGTCTACTCGGCCATCACCACGGCGCAGCCGTGCCTCGGGGGTAGCAACGGCGTCAGCTGGACGGATGTCGACGCCACGACGATGAAACTCAACATCACCCCAACCCAGGATTCGCTCGCGATTCTGAGCGGCAATGCGGACCTCTGGACATCCGGCGCGGGCCTGAACCAGGACCTCGGCATCTCGGTCAGCACCAACGGGGGCACGGACCAGCTGGTCGCGTGGAAGGAGAGCGGCGGCTTTGCCGGCACGTACTCACCCAACGCCGCGCTGGTCGAGACGGTCGTGCATCTGAGCGCTGCGACGAACTACACGATCAAACTCCGCTGGAAGACCAACAAGCCGTCGGGCAGCATGATGATCCATATCGGCGCGGGGCCGATCGGGAGCAAATTCTCACCGACGAGCCTGGTCGCGCAACTGGTGCCGGTCGCCGCCAACAGCCTCTCGAATGCGAGCAGCACACAGCAGTATCAACTCCGCGGGAGCGACGGCATCACCTGGACCGCGATCGATAGCACCACACTGACGCTGTCGTTCTCCGCCGGCTCGGCGAACTGCGTGATTCTCTCGGGCAACGCCGACCTCTTCACCGCAAATGCCGGATACAACCAGGACATGGCACTCGCTCTCGATGGGAATGTTCTCGGCTGGAAAGAGAGCGGAGGTTATTCCGGGACGCTATCGCCGAACGCCGCCTACGTGCAGACGGTCGTTCCGATCACCGCCGGCTCCACGCATACGGCAACGTTGATGTGGAAGACCAACCGCCCGTCGGGTACGGGCACCATCTTCGCCGCGGCCGGTGCTGGCGCGCCCTATTCCAACACCACGCTCGCCGCCGAACTGATCAGCTGCTAGCAGTCGCCCCCACCCTGACCCTCCCCCGTAAACGGGGAAGGGAATTAGTTGAGTTAGAGCCCTAGCGGTCGCGCTCCTTCGTTTCCATCGCCGCCTGCGCCGCTGCCAGCCGGGCAACGGGCACACGGTAGGGCGAGCAGCTCACGTAGTTGAGGCCCAGCGTGTGGCAGAACTTGATCGACGCCGGGTCTCCCCCATGCTCGCCGCAGATGCCGATCTCCATATCGCGGCGCGCCTTGCGGCCTTCATCGACCGCGATCTTCATCAGCCGGCCCACGCCGATCGTGTCGAGGGACTCGAACGGGTTGACCGGCAGGATCTTCTCCTCGACATACTTCAGCAAG
>DATEHI010000157.1:0-25490 GCA_035279665.1 Candidatus Dormiibacterota bacterium
ATCTGGCGGCCGATGGAAGCAAGGTAAAACGCGAAGAACCCGCACCCGATCCCCCAGGCGATGATCCCCAGACGTTGCTCGTACACCAGGGCGAGCACCGGAATGCGAAGCAGAAGATTTGGCGACGGCTGGACGCTTGCCCGTCGCTGCCTCGTCTGGATGCGGATTACTGCTGAGCCCACGTCGCGAATGGTCGTCAGCCACAACGCGACTCCAAGCAGGAGAGCCGATGCCGCAAAGAGTCCGATCGTGGCCGGCACGTTAAAGCTGCCACCTGGGGAGAGCGGTTGGTTGAGGTCGTAATAGTAGAAAGGCGAGACAAGCTTGGCCAGCGGCACCAGGTTGCTATCCGAGCGGCTGAGACTGTTGACGAAGAAGATCACGCCGACAACCAGGCCGCCCAGGCCTGCCGCGCCAGTGCGGCTGACAGCGAATTGCGCGACGGTCATCGTTAGCGCGTACACCGTGAGGGTCAGGCCAAGCAAGGCGAGCGATACCTGGGCTAACGGCCCGACGGGGAGCGATGACCCGGAGGCGACGACGACGCCGAGGTCAATTGCCGCCGACGTGATCGCGATCGCGATCACGGCGACGAGGGCAAAGGTGAGGAAACGGGTCACGCCGTAGCGGATCCGGCCGACACCGGCGGCCAGCCACTCCTCGACGAGCCCGCGTTCCTCGTCGCCGCGGGTGGCGCCGGCTGCCGAAAACAATGCCCAGAAGCCGAAAAGGAGAGGAAGGGCCCCGTACACCCGCCACTGGATGTAGCCGGCGATCGTTTCGACACCATGCGGTAGGGGGAGGAAGAGGCTGAACTGACGGCCGGCCGTTTCCATTTGCTGGCCGAAGGCAAGACGGCTGGCGGCCGTGCTACCGGCGACCGAGTTGTACGCGGCGGCTTGAACGAGGCCGTAGAAAACGCCGAAGGCGCTCATCCCGACGAGGCCGACTCGCTGGAGACGCCAGCTCAGCCGCATCAAGTCAGGCCTTCGGGGCGGAGGTCCCGACATCGTCCGCCTTCAATTCGCCGTCACCTCGATAGAAGGTCAGGAAGACTTCCTCGAGGCTGGGCTCGTGACTGGCGAAACTGACGACCTGGCTGTCACACAGGGCCTTCATCAACGGCTCGAACGTGCCGCGCACGGTCAGGCGGACCTGCTGATCCACCACCTCGACATGGTCGACGCCGGAGGCGCTCTTGATGGCCTCAACGGGGACAGGCCCGGCGAACCGAATCTCGACCTGGCGGAAGCGAATGTCGTGGAGTTCGGCGAGTTTCGCTGTCCTGACCAGCCGGCCGTCGCGGATGATCCCGACGCGATCGCTGATATGCTCCACCTCCGAGAGGATGTGCGACGAGAGAAACACTGTCGCGCCGGCGTCGCGCGACTCGCGGCACATCGCGTAAAACTCTTGCTGGTTCAGCGGATCGAGGCCACCGGTCGGTTCGTCGAGAATCAGGAGCCGGGGGCGGTGCATGAAACCGAGCACGATGGCGAGCTTCTGCTTGTTGCCGCGCGAGTACTCGCGGAACCGCTGGCCCAGATCCAGGCTGAAGCGTTTGCAGATCTGCGCCACGACCTGCTCATCGACGCCGCCCCGTAGCCCTGCCATGTAGGCGACCACTTCGCTGCCGCGCAGGCCGCCAAATTGCGGCAGCTCTCCGGGGACGTAGCCGACGTGCCGCTTGACCTCGACCGCCTGCCGCTGGCAGTCGAGCCCGAAGATGCTCGCCGATCCGGACGTCGGATGGATGAGCCCCATCAGGAGACGGATCGTGGTGGTCTTACCCGCGCCGTTCGGGCCAAGATAGCCGAGGACTTCGCCTTCTTCAACTTCGAGGTCAAGGTCGAACAGGCCGCGGCCCCGGCCGTAGTCCTTGCTCAGGCCGCGTGCGCGGATTGCTCCCGTCACGTTACGTCCTCCTGTCAGGAGGCGGCGATCGCCTCGTTCCACTCGCGGATTGACCAGTGGCGCACGACGCCGTTCAGCACGAACCGGTCATCCTTCGCGAAGGCTTCCGCAGCCTCGCGCGTGGTGAAGATCGCCATCGAGCCTTCGTCCTGCGGGTTGGCGAAGGTGCCGACCATGAGCAGCGTGCCTGCGACCTGGAACTCTTTCCAGCGGGCCACGTGCGCGGCAAAGTGCTGTGGCGCCCTGGAGCGCACGTCATCTGCCGACTCGTAGAAGAGGACGTACTTCGGCATCCCTGGCTCGGCTAGGAAGCCCGATAGCGCTCCTCGTGAACGAGTTCGTTGACCGGCTTGCGCTTGCCGCGCCGCAGTGCGCGGGCCGGGTAACCGAGCGAGATCGCCGTCCGCACCACGTGCTTCCCCGGGACGCCGAGGGTCTGTTTCGCCTTCTCGCGTCCCTCTGGTGAAAACCATCCGATCGACGACCCGACTCCGTGTGCCCAGGCCGCCAGCATAATGCGCTCCGCGAGACGCCCTTCATCGAAGGTCTCGCCCTCGGACCACTCGCCCGGCATCACGAGCACCACCCCGATCGCTGCCCCTCGGAGATGGGCCACGTAACCCGCAAGACCGGCGAGGGTCTCCAGCGTCTCGCGTTCGCGGACGAGGATGATCTGCCCGAACTGGCGATTACTCGCGCTGCCCGACCATCGCGCCACTTGCAGGACATCCTGGATGACCGCTTCCGGCACCGGCCTTCGCTGGAAGTCGCGCACCGCGCGGAGGCTGCGTAGAAAGTCGGTCAGAGTTTGCGGCTGCGCTTCGACGGCCATCAATTTCAGCCTATCAGCCTTTCCGCGAAGGGGACGGCGTGCGATATGCGCTGGCCAGGTGCGCAGCGGCTGCCGTGAGCGTTCCAGGAAGTGGTTGCACACCGTCCGGGAGGGGAATGCGGGCGCCGGCCCCGCCCACGTAAACGACGGGTCGCCCTGTCGGTGGCAGGCGGCGGAGGGCGAGCGCAACCTTTGCGGTTGCCGGGCGCAGCCCTTGACGGGAAATGGCCAGCACGATAGCGGCGGGTCTCCGCCGCCGGGCCTCGGCGACGAGGTCGGGCGTGGGCACGTTCGCCCCCAGGGCAAGTGCCGGGATGTTACGTTGCGCCAGCAGTAACTCGAGGGCCCATACGCCCACCGCATGTTCCTCGCCCTGTGGCGTCGCGATCAGCAGACGCGGCGCCCGGTGAGGGAGCGCAACCTCGGAGCGCACCGCCCCGAGCCAGCTCAACACGATCCCGGTGGCGGCATGTTCCTGGGCAACCGACGCTCGGCCTGCCGCCCAGGCATCGCCGATACGCCGGAGGCTCGGAAGGACGCGTTGCTCCAGCGTGATCTCGAAGCCCAGGGCGAGCCACGATTCGCGTAGGGTCCCCAGCGCTCGCGTTGCATCCCCGGCCAGGAGCAGATCGGTCAGGACGTTGACGTCGCTTGCGACAGGGGGCGATGGCTTTGTGACTGGTCCCGCCGACTGAGCCTGCACCATGGCGATGGCCTCTTTCGCGCGGAACCCGGAGCGGATCAGCATCGCGGCCTGTCGGACGGCTTCGACCTGCTGACGTGAGTAGCGACGATGCTGGCCGCTCGTCCGCGACGCGGAAGGAAACCCATAGCGCGTTTCCCACGCCCGCAACAACTCGCCGCGAACACCAGTGAGCTCGGTCAGCTGTCCGAGGCGAAACGTGGGATTCATGATCAGATCCGAATTCATTCTTGCAGGTTTGTACAAGTTTTGTATAGTATTCGGGGTGGCGGTAAGACCGGTCGAAAAGGGCCCATCGGCCGTGTCAGTCGGCCAAACAATAAAGAGCTTGGAGGCTTGTTATGAATCATCGTTCAATCGGACAAACGGTGGCCCTGGTGTTCGGGGCCATCTATCTCGCCGTCGGCGTTGCGGGTTTCCTGCCGTTCCTCGGCGGAACGGCAAGCCAGACGTCGAGTAACTTGCTCGGCCTGGTGCCGATCAACCTGCTTCACAACGTCATCCACGCGCTGATCGGCATCGCGGGACTCGCGGCCGCGACGTCCCTTGTCCGGGCGCGGGTGTTCAACCAGACAGTCGGTGTTGTGCTCGTCGCGCTCGGCCTCGTGGGCGTCGTGCTCAGCAACCCGCTCGGTGTGATTCCGATCGGCGGCTTCGACATTGTCATCCACCTTTTGACCGGCTCGGTGCTGGCGTACTTCGGGTTCACGATGCCGGTCGCGCTGCGGCGGGCGGCCTGACCGAAAGCGACTGGTTCTCCTAACGACTCGGCGCCCAATGGGCGCCGAGTTTTTTTCTGTCACGGTCTCGAAAGGCGTCCGCCTCCATGCTGGCTCCATTGCAACACAGAAGGAGGTGAAAGAAATGAACCCAATCAGAAGGATTCTCGTCGGCGCCGCGGTAGCGGGCTCACTGCTGACGGGTGGTGTCATCGGCGCCACGATCGCTGGGCCGCTGGCAGCCAGCGCTGCGACGACCAATGTCGCCACGACGGCTGCCACGCCGAGCGCAGGCTCCGGCACGTTCGTACCGAACGAAAACGCGACGCACGAGGCCGGAGAAAGTGCGGCGCGGGAGGCACAGGAGAATGCGGGCCAGGTCCCGACCGTTCCCTAGCGGACCGTTTACGAGCACAATGGGGCCGGGATTGTCCCGGCCCCATGTTTGTATGGTGTCATCAAATCGAAAGGATCGAGGCGCGAGACTGGCGTGGGTGAAAGGACGTTGAGTATGCCTCGGGTCGACCTCGCTCGGTCCGGTGCGCAGCGGGTAGCGCTCGCGGCGACCGGCATCGTCGCCGCCCTCTATTTGGTGATCGCTGTTGCCGTGGTCCTGATCGTGACCCACAACCTCACCTCCAATGTCGATACGACCATTTCGCAGTGGCTGACAGCGATGGCCAAACAGCGCGGAGGGCCGACACGGGGTTACCCGGGACCAGCTGGAGGACCGCGCTTCGACGCGCCCGTCCTCTGGTGGACGTTCCATCCGGACGGCAACTACGCCGACAGCAGCGCCGAGGCCGCCACTATCAACCTGCCGGCGCCGTACAACCGCATCAAGGACCCTCAGACGATTACCGTGTCCGGCGTCGACCTCCGCGTCATGGGCGGGCTGACCTCGGACGACTGGACCGTCGTCGGCCAATCCATGAATAGCGTGTACCAGGCGAGAGGCAACCTGATCCAGGCCGAGCTCCTGATTGGACCGGTGCTGTTACTGGTCGTCTTCCTGGGCGCGCTGACCATCGGCCGCCGGGTGGCCGCCCCCATCGAGCAGGCCCGCCAACGGCAGATGGACTTCACCGCCAACGCCTCCCATGAGCTCCGTACCCCGCTTGCCGTGATCCAGGCGCAGACATCGCTGGCTCTCTCGCAGTCTCGCGATGGGGACTGGTACCAGCGTGCTTTCACGCGTGTCAACCAGGAGAGCCAGCGGATGCGTCACCTTGTCGATGAGCTGCTGTGGCTGGCACGCTTCGAGGCTATGCCCCGCTCCCGTCGGGCCGAGCCGGTGGATGTCGGCGTGATGGCCCAGCAGGCCGTCGACCGTTTCGGGGCCGTCGCCGAGGCCCGCCACCAGCGCTTGAGCGTGCGGGTCAGTGGGGATTCTCACGTGATTGCTGCCTCACCGGAATGGCTCGACCACCTGGTCGGTGTCCTGCTCGACAACGCATGCAAGTACACGCCGGAGCAGGGCTCGATCGATGTGGGGGTGACCGCGGAAGGCAATCGCATCAGGCTCGCCGTCGATGACTCCGGCCCGGGAATTCCGGCGGACCAGCGTGTTGCGATCTTCGACCGGTTCCGGCGCGCCACGGACCAACCAGGTGGTGCGGGACTCGGCCTGGCGATCGCCGACGCGGTCGTGCGCGCGACCAATGGTCGCTGGGACGTCTCGACCTCGGCGGCAGGCGGCGCCGGCATGGCGGTCACCTGGCCCCGGGTGCTGGCTCGCCCGTCGGCCACACGGGCGGCTGCAGCGGACACGCCGCCGCTGGCGCGGTTGGACGCCTGAAGACCGTCAGGCGTCACGCTTTTGCAAGGTGCCGTGCGGCACCATGCCCTTATGAACGCGTTAACACCGATCCAACGGGACCGTGGAGTCCAGCGCCTGCGGAGACTGACCTTCGGCGCGACGGCGGGTGCGCTGGTCGCGGTGGTGGGGGCCAGCTACATCGCCGCTGCCTCGTATGCCGGCAAGTCATCGGCGAGTGTCTCCAGTACAGCGTTGACCGGCACGACGCCGGCCACGACGACGACGAACTCGAGCTCGACGACCAGTAGCAGCAGCCTGCAGCCGGCGCAGGCACCCACCAGCGGCAGCAGCGGTAGCGGCACCGTGACCAGCGGCGGTTCGTGATGGCCGCCGCGCTGAAGAGCTGGACGGCGTTGGGCACCTCGGTGCACGTGGTCGCGACCGATGCCGATGGGCTTGGCCGTGCCACCACCGCGGTGGGCGACGTCCTCGAGGACGTCGACACCGCCTATAGCCGGTTTCGCGAGGACAGCGAGTTGAGCCGCCTGAACGCGAGCCCGGGGCGCACGGTCCGCGTCAGCCCGCTGCTGGCAACCGCGATCGACGCGGCACAGCGCGCGGCGCGCCTGACGGATGGGGCGGTCGATCCCACCATCGGCCACGCCATTCGCGTCGCAGGGTATGACGACGATTTCTCCCGGATTGCAGCCCACGATGGTCCGGTCAACCTGCGTGCCTGGCGCGTCCCGGGCTGGCAGGCGATCCGCTTCGACCGGCGCTCGCGCACGGTCCTGCTGCCGCCCGGCGTGGAGCTCGACCTGGGCTCGACCGGAAAAGCGCTGGCGGCCGACCTCGCCGCACAGGCAGCCCTCTCGGCCGCCGGTGCAGGCGGCGTGTTGGTCAGCCTCGGCGGAGACATCGCAACGGCGGGGACGCCGCCGCCCGAAGGTTGGCGAATCCACGTGGCGGAAGACAGCCGCGAAACGCCTGATAGCGAGGGCGAGGTGATCTGCCTCCCCGCAGGCGGGGTTGCCACCTCGAGCACCACCGTCCGCCGGTGGACTCGCGGTGCTGCGGTCCTCCACCACATCATCGACCCCCAGACCAGCCTGCCCACGACCGGTCCGTTCCGAACGGTGACGGTTGCCGCCGTGACCTGTCTTGACGCCAACATCGCCTCGACGGCGGCGATCGTTCGAGGCGAGGGGGCCATCGACTGGTTGATGAGCTGGGGCCTGCCGGCTCGGCTGGTCGAAAACGACGGAACGATTCACTACATCGGTCGCTGGCCGGACCCATCGGGAGTGGCGGCGTGAACGACACCATCCTCTGGTATGCAACCCGCGGCGCCGGCGTCGTCACCCTCGTGCTGCTCACCGGCGTCGTGGTGTTGGGGATTGCCAGCGCGATGCGCTGGCAGACCGCGTCGTGGCCACGCTTTCTCACCACTGGCTTTCACCGCAACCTGGCGCTGGCAACGCTCATCTTCCTCGCGCTCCACATCGTGACGGCTGTCGTCGACCCATTTACGGCGCTCGGATGGCAGGCTGCCCTCATCCCGTTCTCCTCGTCATACCGTCGGTTCTGGCTGGGCCTCGGTGTGGTTGCCATCTATTTGCTGCTCGCGATCGCGGTGACGAGCCTGCTTCGCCCGATCTTCGGCCCTCGCACCTGGCGGCTCGTCCACTGGCTCGCCTACCTCATGTGGCCGGTCGCGGTCATCCACGGCATGGGCACCGGCACTGACCCCCGTTTCGCATGGATGCTCGCGATCGAGGCGGTGTGTATCGGCGTCGTCGTCGCCGTGGTCGCCTGCCGCGTGAGCCGTCCGAATAGCGCGTGGCGCCAGGTTGCGGCGGTACCAGCACAGGCCCGGAAATGGAGCTGATCCCGCTTGCGTCCGGGGCCGAAAGCCTCGCCGCGCATCGTCAGCGCCTGGGGCCGCTCCCGACGCTGCCGTCCGGCCAGCTGATCGCCGAGCTGGAGGTGAGCGGGCTCCTCGGACGCGGCGGCGCCGGCTTCCCGGTGGGTCGCAAGTGGCGAGCGGTCGCTGAACGCTCCTCGGGCGGCGCGGTGGTGCTCGCGAACGGCGCCGAGGGCGAGCCGTTGAGTCTCAAGGATCGGTCGTTGCTGGCGGGCCGGCCGCATCTCGTGATCGACGGCGCGTTGCTCGCCGCGCGCGCGGTTGGCGCCGACAACATCATCTTTTATGTCGGGGTCGAGCACCGGGCGGCCAAAGCGGCGCTGCAACGGGCCCTGGCTGAGCGCTCGCTGGACCTGCGCGGGCACGCCCGCGTCGCGATGGCGCCCGCCGGGTACGTGTCGGGCGAGGAATCCGCAGCGGTGCAC
Source organism: Candidatus Dormiibacterota bacterium (assembly GCA_035279665.1). Classification (GTDB taxonomy): domain Bacteria; phylum Chloroflexota; class Dormibacteria; order CF-121; family CF-121; genus CF-13. The sequence continues at coordinate 8,277 of DATEHI010000157.1, forward strand.
TTCGTGAACGCGGGCGATGCCCGCCCGACCACGACACCGCCGCGGCCCTACGAACGTGGGGTGGGCGGCCGGCCGACGCTGGTGCAGAACGTCGAGAGCCTCGCGTTGGCCGCGCTCATCGCGCGTCGCGGCCACCTCTGGTATGAGGGTCTCGGTCACGGTCAGGCACGTGGCCTTGGCCTCGTTACCGTTTCGGGCGCCGTCAACCACGCCGGGGTTCACGAGGTCGAGTTCGGGTCGACGTTGGGGGACGCGGCTGCCGCCGCGGGCGGCCTGAAAGGCGATGTCGGGGCCGTGCTTCTCGGTGGCTACTTCGGTGGCTGGGCCGGCGTCGAGGAGCAATGGAGCCTTCCGCTCGACCCGCACTCGATGCGCGCGCGCGGCCTGGCGCTGGGGTGCGGGGTCGTGCACTTCATCTCCGCGCAGACCTGCGGGGTGGAGGCAACCGCCCGCATCATGACCTACCTCGCCTCCCAGAGCGCGCGACAGTGCGGACCCTGCGTCTTCGGGCTCGCGGCGATTGCCGGCGCCACCCAGCGGCTGGCCACGACGTCGCCGCGGGCAGATGATCTCGAGCGCGTCGTCCGCTGGAGCGGGCAGCTGGCCGGGCGCGGCGCGTGCCGCCACCCCGATGGGGCGGTCGTCTTGCTACAGAGTGCGCTGCAGGTCTTCGCTGACGATTTTGCCGCGCATCAGCGGCGGCGCTGTCTGACGGCATCGCAGCCGGCGAGCGTGGCGGTGGCTTGATGGCCGAGACGCTGCAGATCGATCGCATCCGCTGCGATGGTCACGGGCTTTGCGCCGAGCTGCTCCCCGAGCTGATCAGGCTGGATGATTGGGGCTTCCCGATCATCAAAGCCGGCACGATTCCGCCAAGCCTGGTCGAGCATGCCCGGCGCGCCGTCGATGACTGCCCGGTGCTTGCCCTCCGACTGGCGTCGATGACAGCCGTCATCCAAAAGCGCTGACCTCCGTGAATGGCCAGGGTGGTGGCCGCAACGTACGGTTGCCGCAGTCATCCGATCACATCACCGAGGAGCTGAGATGCCGGGGTTTGAGTATCGATCGTCGCAGAGCTGGCGAGGGATTCCGTTGGTGCACGTGGCCTTTGGCCGCCGGGAGGCTGGCCGGTATCGCGCGGCACGCGCCAGCGGGATGATCGCCGTGGGCGACACCGCGGTCGGGGTGGTGGCCGTTGGGATCGTGGCGGTGGGCGTCATCGCGGTGGCCCCGGTTGCGCTCGGACTCGCCGCGGTCGGCGTCGTCGCTCTCGGCCTGGTCGCAGCCGGGGTCGTGGCGGTCGGGCTCGTCACCGCGGGCGTCGTCGCCGTCGGGGTCCGGGCGGTGGGCGTGGTTGCGATCCGGCTGGGATTGGGCGGTTAGCGCCCGGCTGTCTCGGCCCGCTGCTTGAGACCGTTGGCAAATTGCGTGAACGATGGTCCGAGGTCGGGGATCGAGCGCCAGATCATCGGCAGCATCGGGCCCGTGTACTCTTCGCGCATCTTGAACGCCGTGGTGCCGTTTCCAAGCGGCGTAAGGGTGTAGGTCCGGACTCCTTTGAAGAGCCCAAGCGGCAGGCCGCCGGACCACACCATCCGTTGCTCGGGGACGAACTCCGTGACTTTGATCGGGAACGCGCGGCCCGGATTGACTTTGACGTAGACCTTGATCGTCTCGCCCGGCGCGATCCGGCCTTCGACCCGCTCCACTCCGGAATCCCAGGACGTGTAGCCCCCGCCGTCGGTCAGGATCGACCAGATGGCCTCGGGTTTGGCGGAAATCGTCGAGCTCGCTTCGTAAAATTTCACGTCGTCCTCCCTCGTCGAATGATTTAGCCCTCGGCCCACTGACAACGGTAGCATTTTTGTTACGCTCCCCTGGTGACCGCTCTTCCGCTCGCCGGCGACCCGTTCGATGCGCTGGGCGATACCAACCGCCGTGCCATCGTCGAGCTGCTCGGCTCGGGTGGCCGGACGGTTGGTGAGATCGCCGAGGCGCTGCCGATCAGCCGGCCGGCGGTATCCCGGCATCTGCGGCTGCTCAAGCAGGCCGGGCTTGTCATCGACGAGCCCCGGGGCACCCGGCGGATCTACCAGCTGCACGCGCGCGGTGTCGAGGCGGTGGAGGCATACCTGCTGGAGGTCTGGGGCGACGCCGCCACCCGGTTCAAGCTCCTGGCGGAGAATACCCGGCCCTCGAAGCGTAAGCCGTGATCGAGCCGCTGCGGATGACTTTCGAGGTCGAGTGTCCGGTTGAGCACGCCTTCGACGTCTGGACGCAGCGGCCGGCGAGTTGGTGGCCGGCGAACCACACAGTGACCGCCGACCCTAGTGTCCAGGTCGTCTTCGAGGGCCGTCCGGGTGGGAGGATCTTCGAGCGAACCCCCTCCGGCCGGGAGGTGGAATGGGGCGAGATCACGGTGTGGGACCCGCCTCGGCGCCTTTGCTACCTGTGGTACATCCGGACCGATCGGGCCGACGCGACCGAAGTCGAGATCCGCTTCAACCACCAGGGAGTGGATCACACGCGAGTCGAGATCGAACACCGCGGTTGGGAGCGTCTCGGCAGCCGCGGACCAGGGTGGCGCGACGCTAACCAATCCGGATGGAATGGTGTGTTGCCCGACTATATCGCCGTGTGCTCAAGCGCAGCGACTATCGATCGCCGGTCAACGTAGGAGTGAGTCGCCAGAAACCATGAACGCGATCTAGACAGGCTGGGCCACCACCGTATCGCGATGTTGACGGCCCATAGTGGAAAGCATAATATGTGCTAGCCCGAATGGGCGATTATGGCTCTGCTTGACCAGCACGCTGACCGCTGTGTGTATCCACGCCCCTTCCCCGACGGTTTCGATGCCTGCCCGGCGTTCCAGGCAACCAGCTTCATCGCCGCCGATTCCCGCAACAAGCCACTTGGCACCTGGCTGACCTGCCGGCATCTCGCGACCGGGAACGACCTGGAAAGCAAGGGCCGCTTCTACCCTCGCTGTGCGCTGGGTGACGAGCAGCAGCGCTTGCAGTGGCTGGCCCAGGTGAGCCCTGCCAAGCTCGACGTCGTCCGCGCCCTCCAGGATGAGTTTGACCAGCTCAGCCGGCCGCACCGGGAGCGACTCTTCGATGCCCGCGCCCGCCTGCATTCCGGCCCGGCTTCTGCGGCACGCGAACCCGAGCTCGAGCAGTTGATCAATGGGTTTCTGAGCACCATCGACCGCTTCCTGGAGCTAAACACTGAGCGCTTTCGGGACGTCGGGCTCCCGGCCGAGCCGCTGCGCCAGCTGATCAAGGAGTGGGTATGGGCCTGGGTCCGGACGCCGGAACTGGCCACGCCACGAATCGACGAGAAGTCGCTGGAAGTCTTCGACACGCCGGCTCGTGCCTTCCTGGGGGCCCCCATCGAGCCTGTCGTCTCGGCGGCGCGGCGGCTCTGGGACCGGCCGCTGTATTCGGACAACATTCTCCAGATCCTCCTCACGGTGAACCCTCCGGGTTTGGCCCTGGTGGGCGACGTCGACCGCTCGAACGTCGCGGCGGTGGCCCAGGCACTCGCGCGGGCCCGCGGACATGCCGGTGACGTGCATCTCGACCTGAGTGGTTTGCTCTTCTGCGATCTCGGCGGGCTCCAGGTGATCGTGCGGGCGTCACAGGCCCTGGATGCCGGCCGCCGCCTCGTCCTCCACGGGATCCCCCGCCAGCTCGAGCGGGCACTGGAGATCGTCGACTGGGCGCCGCTCCCGAATCTGGCGATCGCCGGCGGAGTCAGCGGATGATGGCGACGGTCCCCGCGGAGCGGTTCAGTCATGAGGCATTGCTCTACTCGGACATGGATGAATACCTGGACGGCACCCTCGCATTCATCCGGGAGGGGCTTGCGGCATCCGAGCCAGTCCTGGTGGTGGTTGGGGCGCCAAAGATCGCTGCGCTGACGGCCCGGCTCGGGCCGCAGGCCGGCCGCGTGCAGTTCAAGAATATGGCCGACGTGGGCGCCAATCCCGCCCGCATCATCCCGGCCTGGCACGAGTTCGTCGAGTCGTATGTCGGGTCTGGGCGTCCGTTCCGCGGGATCGGCGAGCCAATCTACCCGGAGCGGTCCGCTGCCGAGCTGATCGAATGCCAGCGTCACGAGGCGCTTCTCAACGTGGCCTTCGAAAAGGGACCGGCCTGGCGGCTCCTGTGCCCCTACAACACGACGGCGCTTCCGCCGGACGTGGTTGAGGAGGCGCACCGCAGCCATCCGCATGTCGCACACGATCACGCGTACATCGCCAGCGGCCTCTACGCCGACGAGGCGATTGCCCGCGCCCCATTCACCACCCCGCTCCCGGAGCCCCCGGCCATCCGCGCGACGCTGGCGTTCAACGGAATGGGGCTCAGACCGCTACGCCGGCTGGTGTCGACCGAAGCCGCCCGGGCCGGCTTCACCAGCGGACCGATCGCCGATCTGGTGCTGGCCGTCGGCGAAGTCGCAACCAACAGCATCGAGCACGGCGGCGGCTCAGGGACTCTTCGCATCTGGCGCGACGGCGGCGTCCTGGTCTGTGAGGTTTTGGACCGCGGACACTGCGATGACCCGCTGGCCGACCGGCGCCGACCCGCTCCCGCCCAGGAAGGCGGCCGTGGGCTGTGGCTGGCAAACCAGCTCTGCGACCTGGTGCAGCTGCGCTCTTTTGAGAGTGGGACCACGGTGCGGCTGCACATGCATCGCGACCGCAACCGTTAATAGCCCTTTCCTGAGTCTCCGCCGGCCGATACACGGCTAAACTGGTTTGGCCATGCCGGAAGCTGTCGTCGTCGCCTACGGTCGATCCCCAATCGGACGTGCCGGTAAAGGCTCGCTGGTCGAGGTGCGCCCCGATGACCTGGCAGCGCACGTCACCGACAAGGTGCTGCAGAAAGTGCCGCAGCTCGCCCGCGCGACGATCGACGACTTGATGTGCGGTTGCGGCTTGCCGGCCGGCGAGCAGGGATTCAACCTTGGCCGGGTGGTCAGCATCCTGACCCGTCTCGATGTGCCCGGCACGACGGTCAACCGGTACTGTGCCTCGTCGTTGCAAACCAGCCGCATGGCCTTCCACGCCATCAAGGCCGGAGAAGGCGACGTCTTCCTCTCGATCGGCGTCGAGTGTGTCTCCCGATACGTCAACGGGTTCGCCGACCAGCCGGATGCCCAGAACGCGCGTCTCAAGCGTGGCAATACCGAGGAGTACCCCGATATCTATATCGCGATGGGCGAGACCGCGGAAAACGTCGCCGACCTGAAGCAGATCACGCGCGAGGAGATGGATCGCTACGCCGTCAAGAGCCAGACTCGTGCCGTGCAGTCGCGGGACGGCGGGTTCTTCGACCGCGAGATCATCCCGGTGCCGCTGCCAAACGGCACCACGCTGAGCCGCGATGACGGGCCGCGTCCCAATACCACGATGGAGGTCCTCGGGACCCTGAAGCCGGTGTTCCGAGAGAACGGACGGGTGACGGCCGGCAATTCCTGTCCCCTGAACGACGGCGCCGCCGCGGTCGTCATCACCTCCGACCGCAAAGCGAAGGATCTCGGGATTCGTCCGCTGGCCCGGATCGTCGCCACCGGCGTGTCCGCGCTCGAGCCCGAGATCATGGGCCTCGGCCCGATCGAGGCCTCCCGGCAGGCGCTCAAGCGCGCGGGGATGTCGATCGACGACGTCGACATCGTAGAGATCAATGAGGCGTTTGCCGCACAGGTCATCCCCTCCGCTCGGGAGCTGGGGATCGATCCCTTCAGCGACAAGCTGAATCCGCACGGCGGATCGATCGCGCTCGGTCATCCCTTCGGGATGACCGGGGCCCGGATTCTCTGTACGCTGCTGAATGGTCTTCTCACCGACAACAAGACGATCGGCCTGGAAACGATGTGCGTGGGCGGCGGACAGGGAATGGCGATGATCGTGGAGCGGCTTGGCTGAGCTAGCGAGACATGCCGGCGGTGACGTGCCGCGGGCGCGATCCGGGGCTTCAGCTCACCGCAACTGCCAATGTTCCACGTCGATCGTGATGAAATCGGGAAACGGCAGAACCCAACCGTATTGCCCAAGCGACATCTTGACCCGGCGCTTCGCCGCATAGGGGATACCGTTGGAAACGCCGTGCTCGAAGATGACGTGGGCGGCCCTGGCATCGCGGCTGGCTGCCTCCGGCGTGTAGTCATTACGCTTGAGGAGCCCGGTTTTCTTGTCGAACCAGAAGCGCTGGATTCGGCTGTGCACCGGCAGATTTGTTCCAAAGTCTGCTTGGAGCAGCCCGTCGGTCAGCTCGGTCCAGGCGATATCCGTTCGCAGCAGCTGGTGGGGGAGAGAGAAATAACCCCAGAACGCATATCCCAGGAAGTACACGAGATTCAACCGGTCCCACCTGGTGCTGACGCTGGCATTCTGGAGATGCTCGCGGGCGTCAGCGCGCTGCTCGAGGATGGTGCCGTTTGGCGACAGGATCATCACGCTGAAGCCATCCAGGACGCCGCTGTCACCGGATTGGTCGACGGGATCGATAACCGTGTGCGGACGCTGAACATCAACCGTGATCTTTGCGTGCGGCGGGATGTTGATCCCCTTGAGCTGAAAGAGGAGACCTCCAACGGTTACCGTGCCCTCCACCGTGACGGCATCTCTCCACACCGCCTCACCGCCGTAAGCCTTCAACGCCCGAGCTGCGGTCGGTGAAAGCGCACTCTCGTTTGACGGCGTCACGTTGATCGACGGCCCTTGATCCAGAGCGGCCGGCGTCAACGTGTTCTCATAGACCGTCCACAATGCATAGCTGATCAGCAGAGCGAGCAGCAACACCAGGACGGCTGCCACGACTCGGACCAGCCTCGACCTGCGGCTTCGCCGCCGACGGGGCGTGACCGCGCCTGCCATGGCGTATAAGGTAGATGTTGCATCGGCCGCCCGCAGAGTTGAGGAGGATGACCTGTGTCGACGCCAAAAGTTCTGATCCTGACCGGTGACGCTGGTGAGTCGCTGGAAGTGATGTATCCCTATCAGCGGCTCAGGGAAGAGGGATACGACGTCCAGATCGCCGCGCTCAGCAAGAAAAAGCTCCACTTCGTGGTCCATGATTTCGAGCCTGGCTACGACACCTATACGGAGAAGCCTGGTTACAGCTGGGACGCCGACCTGGCCTTCAAGGACGTCAACCCCGCCGACTACGCCGCGGTCGTGATTCCGGGCGGACGCGCCCCCGAGTACATCCGCAACGACCGCGACGTCCAGCGGATCATCCGTCACTTCTTCGACCAGGAGAAACCCGTCGCCCAACTCTGTCACGCGCCGCTGGCGCTCGCCGCCGCCGGCGTGCTGAAGGGTAGGCGGACGGCCGCCTACCCAGCCCTCGAACCCGACGTGACCGCCGCCGGCGCCACCTATGTCGATTCCGACGCGGTGGTCGACGGTCAGATGGTCTCGGCCCGCGCCTGGCCCGACCACCCGAGCTGGATGCGCGAGTTCATTCGCCTCCTGCAGAAGAAGGCTCCCGTCGCCACCAAAGAGGCTGCCGGCGTCCGCTAACGCGGCGACGACGCCCGTCTACGTCGAGTCCAGCCGTACGCGCACCTTCGCCTGCGCGTACGACTGGCCCGGCTGGTGCCGCTCGGGCAAGGACGAGGTTTCCGCGCTCGCCGCGCTGGCCCTATACGCGCCGCGCTATGCCGCGGTCGCGAAGCGGGCTCGCCTCGCGTTTGATGCGAAGCGAAGCGCGTTCCGCGTTGTCGAGCGGCTGAAAGGATCTGCGAGCACCGAATTCGGGGTCCCGGGAGAGGTTGCAAAACGCGACACGGCGTCGCTGTCTGCGACCGAGGGCAAGCGGCTGGCATCGCTCGTGCAGGCTGCCTGGGCTCTCTATGACCAAATCCTCGCGGACGCCCCAGCCGTGCTCCGCAAGGGTCCCCGCGGTGGCGGCCGCGACCGCGACAAGATGGCAGACCACGTGCGTGACGCCGAGGGCGCCTATGTCCGGAAGCTCGGCCTCCGCCTCCAACCGCCGGACCGGCACGACCGGCGCGCCGTCACCGAATTTCGCGCCGCGATCACCGACGCCCTCCAGCGACCCTCGAATGGAAAGGCGCTTGTCGAGAAGGGTTGGCCGCAGCGCTACGCCGCGCGGCGCATCGCATGGCACGCGCTGGACCACGCCTGGGAGATGCAGGACCGTAGCGATCAGTCCAGGGGTTGATCGCCGTGGCTTTCAAGTCGCTGGACTTCGTCTACCACCCGAGCCGCGACGTGAAGCGAGACGTTGCCTATTTCACGGATGTGCTCGGCGGTCGCCTTCGCTTTGCCGTTGAGGGCATGGGGGCGCGCGTCGCTGCCATCGAGCTCGCACCTTCGCCCCCGCTCCTGCTGCTGGCGGACCACGTCAAGGGCAGCACACCGATCCTGGTCTACCGCGTGCCGAGCCTCACCAAAGCGCTGGCGAGGCTGACAAGGCAGGGATGGGCAGCAGAGGAGACGTTCGAGATTCCGCACGGCCCGATCAGTTCATTCCGCACCCCGGGAGGGCAGCGAATCGCGGTCTACGAACTGACCCGGCCGGGTGCGGCGGCCACCTTCGAGGGACGCCGGGACTTCTAAGGACGAAGGAGCACAGGCATGCAGACCTGGGGCGGCGTCGCCGGCAAGCGCGTCCTGATCACCGGCGCGACAAGCGGGATTGGATTGGCGGCGGCCGTCGAGCTCGCGTGCCGGGGCGCGTTGCTCACGCTGATCGCCAGGAGCGAGGCGAGGGCTGCGGCCGCGGTTCGCCAGATTCGGGCCGCAGCCAGGGGCGCGAGCGTGGACGTGCTGACCGCGGATCTCGCGTCACAGGCCAGCATTCGGCAATTAGCGATCGATGCACTGGCGAAGTATTCCAGCGTCCAGGTGCTCATCAACAACGCGGGCGCGATTTACTCCACGCGACAGCTGAGCCCCGATGGCATCGAACTCACCTGGGCCGTCAATCACCTGGCGCCGTTCCTGCTGACCACGTTGCTGCTCGACCGTCTGAAGGCCAGCACGCCGGCGCGCATCGTCACCACCTCCTCGGACGCGCACGAGGGTGCTCGAATCCCGTTCGATGACGTGAATGCCGCGGGCTCGTGGGGCGGCTTCGGGTTTCCGCGGTATGGCCAGACCAAGCTGGCCAATATTCTCTTCACGGTTGAGCTGGCGCGCCGGCTGGCCGGCAGCGGCGTGACCGCCAACTGCTTCCACCCGGGATTCGTGGCCACCGGCTTCAATCGCAACAACGGCTTTCTGATGCGCATCGGCATGGCGATCTCACGGCCGTTCGCTCGGAGCGCCGCGAAGGGCGCGCAGACGCTGGTCTGGCTCGTCGACTCGGACGCCGCTGGTGAAACCAGCGGTGGCTATTTTGTCGACGAGCAGCTTGCCACGCCATCGGCAGCAGCTCAGGATCGCGAGGCCGCCAGCCGCCTCTGGCAGGTCAGCGAGGCGCAGATCCAGGCCTAACGGCTGCCGGCCTTTCCACCCTTCATCAATTCGCGCCAGCTCCTTTCCTTGACTTCCACGCCGAACTTTTTCGCCGCCGCCTTGATCCGCTTCCAGGCAGCTTCCCGCTCCGCGTCAGAGACGCCCTCGACCTGGTCGAATCGGGCGATCGCATTGCGAACGTGACGGGCGTCGGTCAGGGGCTCTTTGCGTTCCTTTGGAAAGGCGAAGTTCTGAGCGGGGACTCGGTCTTTCTGCCTTGTGCTGAGAGTGGCCATCGGTTGCCTCCTTTTCCCCGCTTTTCCCCGCCGGAGGGGGCATTTTTTTGCAATATGAGATTACCGCTATCACTATATCGCTAAGCCCTCACCTCAGGCTCGCCTCGATCGGCATTCGCCCGGCCACGGTTCCAGTAGGCCTTGGCGGAGATCTGATCGGCGGTCCATCCGTGAGCGAGGAGGGTGGCCTTGAGTGCCGAGACCAAGGCGACCTCGCCCGCCAGGTACGCGTGGCCGTCATCCGGTACGAGCCCAGCCGCCGAGATGGCGGCGACCAGCCCATCGCGGGCGTCCACGCCGCGGTCGTAGTTCCAGGTCACCATCGTGGTCGCCTCGGCGGAGAACGGCTGCCGCTCGCGCGGATCGCCAACCATCAAGTAGGCGCTGGCCAGCAGACCGGCGGGTAGCGACTCCATCATGGTCAACGAACCCGGGACCGCTGTCGCGTCACCGGCAAACAGATGCGATCTCGCGTTTGGGTCGAGGCCGATCTTTCCGCGCGGGCCGATCGCCTCGATGGCAAGGCCGGGGCGTGCCGCCTGCGCCCACCGCGTGCCGGGGCCATCACCATGCATCACGAAGTCAAGGTCGATCAGGCGGCGCTCGGGATCAAACCGGCGGATCGTATAGCGGCGTCGAACAACACTGCCGTCATCGCGCACGACCGGCAGTGCCAGGTCCTGTCCCGGGAAATAATCGAACGCCTCGAGTGATGAGCCGGTCAGCTGGATCCGGCGCATGTGCGGCGTCACGTCCTCGACGGCGGCGACAACGAGGGGCAGTGGCCTCGGTTCGGACATCACTGCCTTTGTACCCGAAAATGTGGCTGGCAAGTTTGCGCCTGCCCGCCTCGATGAAACCGAGAGACCCATGTTGAAGAGGAAGCCGCGTACCCGACGACGCCGAGCTCCCGGCGGCCTGCGTCCGTATGTGCGCTGGTTGTTACGCTCGCGGCTGCCCCGGCTGGCGTTTCTCACCGCCCTCGGTCCCGGGCTGATCAGCGGATTCGCCGACAACGATGCCGGAGGCATCACGACCTACTCGGTCGTCGGCGCCCAATTCGGCTATGACTTGATGTGGGTCGTCCTCGCCAGCATGATCGCGCTCGGCATCACGCAGGAGGTCGGCGCCCGGCTCGGGCTTGCCACCGGACAGGGATTCGGCGGCTTGATCCGCCAGCAATATGGTATCCGTCGCGCTGGGTTCGCGATTGGCGTCATGCTGCTGGCGAACCTGGGTGACACGGTAGCCGAATTCGCCGGCATTGGCGCCGCGCTCGCGATCTTCGGCGTGCCCATCGCGGTGAGCTCCGCGCTGGCGGCGCTGCTCATCATTTTCGTCCTGTCCCGTGCGAACTTCCGTCGGATCCAGTTCGTCTTCCTCGCGGTCGGCATCGGGACGTCACTCGCGTACGCGCTTTCGGCGATTCTCGCCCACCCCGACTGGGGTGCGGCGCTCTCACACACCGTCGTGCCGCATGGTTCGGTAACCACCTTGTACCTGATCGCGGTTATGGGGACGGTTGGTACCACGATCACACCGTGGGGACAGGCGTTCATCCAGTCCTATGCAGCGGACAAGCACCTTGGGCCGAGGGATCTGGCCGCATCGCGAATCGACGTTGGCGCGGGTGCCTTCCTCACCAACCTGGTGGCTGGGTTCATCGTGGTGGCGTGTGCGGCGACCCTCTGGTCGCATGGGCAGACGACCATCGCGAGTGCCGCCGACGCCGCGCGCGCCCTCGGCCCGTTGGCGGGACGCTCCGCGGAGTTGCTCTTCGCGCTCGGGCTCCTCACCGCCTCTCTCCTGGGTCTGGGAACGGTCCCCCTGACCAGTGCCTATGCGGTGACAGAAGCCTTCGGTTGGGAGAAGGGTCTCGACCGAAGCTGGCGGCAGGCGCCCGCCTTTTACGGCTTACTGGCCTTCTTTGTCGGGTTCTCGGCACTCTTCGTCCTGATCCCGGGGCTGCCGCTGATCGCCGTCATGTACCTCAGCCAGGTCTTTGACGGGTTGCTTTTGCCGTTCATCCTGGTCTTTGTGATGGTGATGAGCCGGGACCGGCGGCTGCTGGGCCGCCTGCGCAGCGGTCTCCCGCTCTACGTCGCCGGCTGGGTCGTGACCGGTCTGATCACCCTGCTATCGGTCGCCCTCGTGGTGAGCCAGCTGATCGGTGGGCACTGATCGACGTCAGCGAGAATCTGGCGGTCGGAGAAGGACAATGGCGGCCCCGACTGCCACGGCCCAGACCGGAACCATGGTGATAACGAATGGGCGAATCGTGTCGCTGGCGGAGTGCGAGTCGCGATCGAAGGCCATGAAGACCATAACGGTGCCGAGCATCAGCAAGGCGAAGCCAACAGTCAAAGCCGGCCACTTGAGCGATTTCATCCTGGCCGGCTCAGGTTACTTCAACGACATCAGATGGTCGACGGACAGGCGGCCCGGGCCGGTCAGGCAGAGGCTGAGCGCGACGGTGCCCAGCAGCAGCGGGAACTCGTAGCCGCCCTGGCCATAGAAGCCGTTTTTCCAGTGCGCCTTGTAGCCGGCGACACCCATGTTGAACCCGACCGCCAGAGCCGCGGTCCGAGTGAAAAGGCCAGCGGCCAGCGCGAGGCCCCCGGCCAACTCGGTCAGACCGGAGGCGGTGGCGGCGGCCTTGGGATTCGGAACCCCCATCTTTTCGAGGGCCACCGCAAACCCGGGTCCGCTGCGCTCGACGGCGGCCGGATAGTTGGGTCCCATCACCTTGGCCAGTAGAGGATGCGCCTGCTTTCCCGGACCGCCGAACAGCTTCGGATAGCCGTGTGCCGCCAGGGTGACACCGGCGACGATCCGGAGCAAAAGCAGGCCGAGGTCTTGCATCAGTGGCGTCCTGATGTGAGGGTAGCCGAGACTGGGGACGTCGTGCAGCGCCGCAATCAAAGTCGGGCTATGTCAGCATGAACCGATGAGCGAACCGGCGGCCGGCCGCCGCCTGATGGTGAGTACCGTCGACTACCACACTGCCGGCGAACCCTTTCGCATCGTCAGCGGTGGCGTCCCGTCCCTGCGCGGACGCACCATGCTCGAGAAGCGGCGCTACGCGCTCGACCACTTCGACGAGATCCGCCAACTTCTCGTCTTCGAGCCACGTGGTCACGCGGACATGTACGGCGGGTTCGTTACGGAGCCGGAAGACGGGGGCGCCCAGCTTGGGGTGGTCTTCTTCCATAACGCGGGGTATAGCACGGCCTGCGGCCACGGCACGATCGCGCTGGTGACCTGGGCAATCGACGCGGCCATCGTCCCGGCCGTCGGGCCATCGGTCGACGTCGTGGTGGACGTGCCCTCGGGTCGCCTGAAAACGGTTGCCACCGTACACGATGGACGAGCTCGCTCCGTGCGATTCCAAAACGTCCCGAGCTTTGTGTTGCTCGACGCACTGACCGTGGCCATCGGCGGGCGAAGGATCGAGGTTGCCGTCGCCTATGGCGGCGCCTTCTACGCGATTGTTGCGGCGGACCGCTTCGAATTGCCGATCGAGCCGGCGTTCGTCCCGCGCTTCATCGAGCTCGGCCGCGAGATCAAGGCTGCCATCGAGGCAGAGCGGGAAATCGTCCATCCGCTCCAACCGGAGCTCGCCGGGATCTATGGCGTGATGTTCACGGCAAAAAACCGAAACGTCACGGTCTTTGCGGACGGTGAGGTCGATCGCTCACCCTGCGGCAGCGGGACTTCGGCGCGGCTCGCCCTTCTCGATCAGCGCGGCGAGCTGGCCCGCGGGGCGACGTTGATGCACGAGAGCGTCATCGGCGGCCGCTTCGCGTCGCGCGTGGTGGGGGAAACGCGGGTCGCCGATTACCCGGCGGTGATCACCGAGGTCGAGGGGAGCGCGCACCTGACCGGCCATCACCAGTTCGTGCTCGAGGCGGACGACCCGATCGGCCTCGGGTTCCTGATCCGTTAGCGCACCGCGATGATGATCCTCACCGCATCGACGACGAACTGCACCGCGATCGCCGCGAGAAGCAGGCCCAGCACCCTGGTCAGCAGCTGAATCAGCGCGGGATGCAGCAGCCGCGCGATGCGGGCCGCCAGCATGAGGCCGACGGCCACCACGACGACCGTGGCGAGGATGCCGAGGATCACGCCCAGCCTTCCGGGCCCGTCCTCGTATCGTCTCGTCAGAACCATCACCGCGGCGATCGCTCCCGGGCCGGCGAGCAGCGGCGTCGCCAGCGGGACCAGCGCGATGTTCGCGGTTTCCGGTTGCTCCATCTCGTCGCCGCGCAACATCTGCAGGGCGACGAGCAGTAAGAGCAGGCCACCCGCAATCGTGAGGCTCTCCACCGAGACGTGCAGGTAGTCCAGGATGAGCCGGCCGAAGAGCGCGAAGACCACCACTACGCCGCCGGCGGCCCCCGCGGCGACGAGCGCGGCGCGGCGGCGTGCGCCTGGGGTATGCCCGGCTGTCAGGCTGATGAAAATCGGAGCGCTGCCCAATGGATCCATGATCACGACAAGCGTGGTGAATGCCTCGGCGAACGCCCGCCAATTCATGCCGACAGCCTAACGTCCCGCAGGCATAGCATGAGAAAGGATGGCGAAAACGTCAGAAGACCTCCTCTGGAAACTGGCGGAAAGCGACGAGGTCCAGATCGGAACCCGGCGCGATGCCAGGTCGCCGCTTCACGGGACGACTATCTGGATCGTGCCGACGGAATACGGGGTCTACGTCCGTTCCTACAAGGGACGGAAGGGCCGCTGGTACCAGGAGGCGCTCGCGAACCCGCTCGTCACGATCCGGGTCGGGCGCCGCAAGGTGACCGCGCGCGTTGAGCCCGAGCACAACCCGGTTGTCATCCGCGCCGTCAATGCCGGATTCCGCAAGAAGTATGGTGAGCGCTGGCCGGACGAGACCAGGGAGATGCTCAAGCGTTCGATTCTCCCGACGACGCTCCGACTGACAGCGGTCTGAGCGCCGGTCGGCGGAGGCTACTGCGAGTCGTAGGGGATCAGTAGGCCCGGATCCCAGCGCTGGCGGGTTGCCCCCGCCATAAAAGTGGACTCGGCAAAATCGAGGATCGCCTGGCGTGGATGGGGGCTGCGGCGTACGGCATCATAGGGAAGGATGAATTCGCCAAGCGCCGGTCTCCAGCCTGCCGCCGCGGGACGCACGGCGGTGCTCTCGATGCCCTGCGGTTTCGGATAGGCATAGGCGAAGAAAGCCGGCTCGGGCAGCGCGGCATTGCCCGGCCAGAAGCCAACGCAGCACTGCTCGGCATCGCCGCCCACGCGGCGGATGATTCCCCATTCTTCAGCAGGCTGCACGGGCCGGCCGGAATACCGCGCCACCGCAAGATCGAACGTGCCCCACCAGAAGGACACCGGGCTGCTCCGGCCGCGAAACCGGCCCCGGTGCTCTTTGAGGACCAGGTCGATGCGTGCCAGCAGACGCCAGAAGCGATGGGCCGACTCCGGGTCATATGTGGCGTGAACCGTGTCCTCGGAAAACCGGATGGGGTTCTCGACCTCCGATGGCATGGTGGTGATCGCGGGGTCGATGCCCAGGGCGTGGAGGCGCCCCATCAGCTCCTGGTAAAAGTCAGCGACCGGCCGCGCGTCCAGCGCGACCCGCTCGAGACGACCGTCGTTGACGGCAACGCTGACCTCATGGTTGATGAGATCGACGTCGATTCCGAAGCCGGTCCGGCCACTCCACATGGGCGACGTCGTCAGCCCTCGCGCCGTCAGGTAGAGGGGCACGTTGGCCCATTGCGGCTCGCGCCGCGTCATGGCGAGACGGACCTTGCCGATGATCTGCAGTTTCATGTGCAGTGTGTCCATGGTCGGCTTCCACGCCTCGAAGGGCAGCTCGGGCCATTCGGTGACCAATCGGGTCGTGCTGGCCGTGATCACACGACCTATGGTATCGAGCCCGCGCCAACGTCGCGCGTCCCGGCTTCGCGTGTTGGTAACCGGTAGATCCGCGTGGCGTTGCTCGCGAAGAACTTCTCGCGATGTGCCGACGACTGCCCCGCGAGCAGCGCGTCAACCGTCGTCAGCCACCGCTGATAGCCTCCGGCCAGGTTGCACACGGGCCAGTCGCTCCCGAACAGGACGCGGTCCCAGCCGAAGCAGTCGACCGCCCGCTGGAAGTAGGGCGCGAGATCGTCGACCGTCCACGCCTCGCGGTCGGCTTCGGTCGTCATGCCGGAGATCTTGCAGGCAACGTTCGGAAACGCGGCCAGCTGTACGAGCTGCGTCCTCCAGGGATCGAGGTGGCGCGCGCGGATCGGCGGCTTACCGAGGTGGTCGAGGATGAAGCTCACCTCCGGGCACTGGCGAACGAGGTCGATGGCCGCCGGTAGAGACGGATGAAAGAGCACGAGGTCGAAGCTCAAGCCGAATTCGGCGAGGCGGCGCACGCCGGCCACCACCTCGGGCCGGTCGGGAAAGTCCGGCGGCTCGAATTCGAAGGAGCGTCGCACGCCGACGATGCGTGGGTCGTTCAGGCTGGCGATCCGCGCGAGATAGCCCGGGAGCTCGGACCGCTCCACGGGAGCCCAGGCCACGATCGCCTTGACGCGGCTCGAACCATCCGCCTGCTCGCGGAGCCAGGTCAGCTCGGCCATGCCATCGGCGCCGGCCGATGCGGCTTCGATGCAGACCGACGCATCGACGCCCACCTCCGCCGCAACCTGGTCGAAGTCGCCGGCCGCAAAAGCACGGTTCAGGCCCGGGATGCCATCGAACAGCGGGTAGCGAAGCCGGCCCGTGTCCCAGAGGTGATGGTGGGCATCGACGATGCCCACTAGGTTGAGGCAGCGGTCGCGGTTGACACGGCGGTTGGAAACTCCGGATCCGGCCCATCGTCATCCAGCGGGAACCACGGACGGCGCGCGCGGGAAAAGGGCAACGAGCGCATGTCCGGCGCCGTCGGCCCGGGCAGGTCGAGGACGAACTGGCCCTTCATGATGGCCCCGTAAGCGTTGCGGAAGTTCATCATGTTCTTCGCGCCAACGAATTTCGCCGTCTCGGGATGCAGGCCAGCCGAGCGGTACTGTTCGTCCTTCCAGTCGTAGGTCGGCAGACTTTGCACGAGCAGCTGGATGCTGCCGATCTGCAGCACGGACGACGGTCCCATCGAGCCGACGGTTCCGCCGAAGATGCCTCCGCTGTACGTGAACCGGCCGTCGGACGTGCGAAGGACGCGGCCGGTGAGGCGACGCGGTTTCCCCCAGCGCGGATCGACGCGGTGGCCCAGATCGACCGTGAGAGTGGAGCCCGCCCCCAGGCGTACGCAGGCCATCGCGCCTTCGGGGTCGACCACCATCGCCATGGAGGGCTCGGTCAGGCCCCCATCGAGGAGGCCTGTGACGAGATCGATGCTATCCCCGGCGGCCCCTCCGCCCGTCGTGTCGGCCGTATCTAAAAGGATGATCGGCTTGCCGTCGATCACGCGGCCGCGGCGGACCGCCTCGGCGACGCTGACCGTTTCGA
>DATEHI010000158.1:0-2942 GCA_035279665.1 Candidatus Dormiibacterota bacterium
CGGCATCTCCACGACCTGGTGCTCGGCAGCGCCAGCCCGACAACGGCGATGGCCCAGGCTCAGGCCGAACTGCTCGCCCTGCAGGCGCGATTCTCCAGCTAAGCCACTCGCATCGGGCTACGATGGAAACGGCATGCCGCAAGACAGCGCCGTCTACCGGATCGGACTGATCGAAGCCGTCATCCTGCTCTTGCTTCTTGTCCTCGCGTTTGGCGCGATCACCATCATGGCTCGCGAGCGATGGCTCGCGCTCGGCGTGACGGAATCGCTGCTCGCGCGTCTGGCTGTGTCGGCGGTGGTGGCCTCGATCGCGGTGAACGGGCTCAGCGGCGTGGTGCTCAACCTCCTCCAGGGCATCGCGCTCTCCGACCCGAACCTCGCGGTGTCCGCTGCGCGCAATCAGGCTGTCGTGGGTATCGCGCTCGCGCTGGCGTTGACGGCGGTGAGCATCATCCGCATCGAGATGTATCATCGGCGGCTCGCCAACCCACCCGTCCAAGAAGAGGACGCCGACTGGAAGGTCGAGCCGCCCGACATCGTCGGCCGCCGCTAGGGTTTACGAGCTGCTCGGGCTGGGCGTGACTACGATTTGCGAGGCCGGGATCTCGCCATCCAGCAAATTCCACCTGGTGAGGATGGTGCGATACGTCCCGTCCTGGTAGATGGCCATCATGGCTTGCTGCATCGCCTTGAGGAGTTCGCCGTTCTTGGGATCGATCGCGATCCCCTCGGGATTCGTCTTGAATGGCGCGCCGGCCTGCTCGAGCTGGTCGGGGGTCTGTTTCACGAAGTACGCCGCCACCGGCGAGTCATCCAGCGCGGCCTCCACCCCGCGCTGCTTGAGAATCAGCACCGCCTGAAGGTCGGTCGGGTACACCTGTTTGCTGATCTTGTTGTCCTTGCACACGCCACCATTCGCCTCGTCGATGGAGGTCTCCTCAGGGCTCTGCACCTGGACCGAGACTTTCTTGCCACAGAGGTCACTGAGGCCGGTGATCGCCGAGGGGTTGCCTTTTCGCACCAGGATCGCCTGCCCGGCGCGGAAGTAGGCAACGAGCGCAACCTGCCGCTGGACATCCGGCGTAATCAGCAACGCCGAGATGATCGCATCCCCCTTCTTGGCCAGCAGGGCGCCGACGAGTTGTGGCGTATCCGTTGTCTGGATGGTGGCCGTCATCCCCATCCTGGCGGCGACGGCCTGCGCGATCTCGATGTCGAACCCGACCGCCTGTTGGGTGGAGGCGTCGATCGATTCCTGCGGCGGATAGGTGGTGTCCGAGAGAAACGTGATGGTGCCGGGACGGACCAGGTTGGTGGGGGGCGTAATGGTGGTCGGCGTTGGGCTGGCAATCGCCACCGCCGTCGTCGAGGGCGACGCTTTGGCGACCCCCGGTGTGGGGAGGCTACAGGCACCGAGCGTCGTGGCGAGCAATGCGCTCAGCGCGAGGCGTCTCCGCAGTGCGGCCGTCATCTCCCCGCTCCTCGCCCGAGCGGGGTAATTGTCATGGCCAAAATTAGCGACCCAATTCTACGACCGCCGTCCCCGCCCGGCGCATCAGCCTTATGCTGAGGCCCTTGCCAGTCACACTCGACGGCCAGTCGCTGAGCCCTGCCGATGTGGTGGCGGTGGCTCGCCACGGCGAGCGTGTCAGCCTCGGGCCCCAGGCGAAATCCCGGCTTCAGCACGCCCGCCGGTTGGTCGATCGCCTGGTGGCCGAAGATCGAGTGGTCTACGGACTGACGACCGGGGTGGGCGCGCTCAAGAACGTGCGCATCCCGCCGGCCGACACCCGCCAGCTCCAGCGCAACCTGTTCATGAGCCACGCCGTCGGCGTCGGCCCGCCTCTACCCGAGGAGCTCGTCCGCGCGGGGATCCTGGTCCGGGTCAACCAGTTCTGCCAGGGAACCTCGGGGGTCAGCCCGGTAGTGGCCGAGCGGCTGCTGGACCTGCTCAACCACGACATCTGTCCCTGGGTGCCGGAGAAGGGCTCACTCGGGGCCAGCGGCGATCTCGCCCCCTCGGCGCACGTCGGCCTGGTGCTGATCGGGGAGGGAGACGTCCTCTGGAAAGGCGAGCGGCGCAGCGGGGCCCAGGCGCTGCGCGCGGCCGGCCTCGAGCCCGTCGAGCTGCACGCCAAAGACGCGCTCAGCGTCCTCAACGGCACCCATTTCATGGGCGGAGCCGCCAGCCTGGTGCTGCACGATGCGCAGCGGCTGCTCCTGACCGCGGACGTCGTGGCGGCGCTCAGTGTCGAGGCGCTGCGTGGTTCGCGCACCGCATTCGATCCCCGCATCCACGCGGCACGCCCGCATCCCGGCCAGGTCGCGTCGGCCGCCCGCATCTTTGCCCTGACCGAAGGCAGCGCGATCGCCGAATCGCACGTCCTCTGCGACCGCGTTCAGGACGCCTACTCACTGCGCTGCGCCGCCCAGGTGCACGGCGCCTGCCACGACGCGATCGACTACCTCCGTCGGGTCCTTGCGGTCGAGCTCAATGCCGGCACCGACAACCCGTTGGTTTTCGCCGACGACGAGGCCGTCCTCTCCGGGGGCAACTTCCACGGCGAGCCGCTGGCGCTCGCGCTCGACACTGCCAACCTCGGCTTGAGCGAGATCGGCAGCATCTCCGAGCGGCGCCTCTTCCGGATGCTGACCGGGTTCCTCTCCGAGCTGCCGCCGTTTCTCACGCGCCACTCCGGCCTCGACTCCGGCTACATGCTGCTGCAGTACACCGCCGCCGCGCTGGCCACCGACAACCAGTTGCTCGCCACGCCGGCGAGTGTTCATTCGCTGCCGACGTCGGCCGACCAGGAAGACCACAACAGCATGGGCTGGCACAGCGCCCTGCGCGCGCGCCAGGTCGCGACCAACGTCGAGGCCATCCTCGCGCTCGAGGCGCTCGGCGCCGCGCAAGGCATCGACCTGCTGGCGCCGCTGAAACC
>DATEHI010000159.1:0-6526 GCA_035279665.1 Candidatus Dormiibacterota bacterium
CGGGCAAAGCCGAGACGGGCACGACCATCTGTCCCGCCTCACCGTCGGCGGATAACCCGTGCTCGTTGACGGTGCGGGTCAAGGTGGCGGACATCGGCAGCCCGAGCGCCAGCAGCCTGCTCGAGGAAGTGGGCGGCTACACCTTCGGCGCGACGATCCAGGAAGCAATGGAGAACAACGCCACCGCCGAGGCGGACACGGTGCCCCTGGAGATCGACGGTGTCTGTTGCTACAACTTCCAGGCCTCGGTCGCCAATACGTTCCCACCACCCTGCCACGAAGGGGATGGTGAGGGTGACGTCTCGGACGGTCGCGGCGGCACAGCGCATATGCGATTCGACGCGGATGGATGCAAGGATGGCAACCCTGAATCGATCCAGGAGAACGATTCCAAGACGGGTGATGACTTCCAGTCCGACCGAACGACGGCGGTCATCTACAACGATGCGCTCTCGAACGTGACGATCCTCGGTACCGGGACGCACAACGGCAGCCCGGTGACCTTCACCCTGGTCGCGGTCAATGGAGCGGCTGGGGTCGGGACCTACAACTTGACCCTGAGTGACGGCTATTCGGTCAACGGCACGCTGCTGAGCGGCAG
This sequence comes from Candidatus Dormiibacterota bacterium, assembly GCA_035279665.1. GTDB lineage: Bacteria > Chloroflexota > Dormibacteria > CF-121 > CF-121 > CF-13. The sequence goes on from DATEHI010000159.1 coordinate 602, forward strand.
CATCCAGCTCCAGTAGGGAGGTAAAACGATGCGGATAAGCTTTCGTCGCGCGACGGCTCTGACGGCGGTGACGCTGGTGCTCGGCGCGCTCAGCGTAAGCCCGGCGCCCGGCCTGGCAGCCCCCCCACCGGCCGCTACCTTCAACCCGAACCTTCTGTTGCCTGGCAGCAATGGGGCAGCCGAGCCCAGCATTCGAACGAACAGTCACGGGCAGTCCTTCGTGATCGGCCCAACCGGCTCGCAGTGCCAGGCGATGCGGGTCGCCCACAACGGCGCCACCGCAAAGTTCATCGGTGCGCCCGACCACAACGCCGGTGGCGGCGACTGCGACTGGGCGATCGGGCCCAAAGAGACGACGGCGCTCGCGGGCTTTCCGACCCCGACCAACGACAACCTTGCTTTCTCGAGCCTGGACAACCTGGTCAACATCACAACCGGCAAGTCCGGCGATAACGGGAACTCGTTTTCGTCGCCCAATCCTGCATCAACCCAAACGGTTGGCGATGACCGGATGTGGATGGCCGCCGACCCGAAACTCAACAGCGGCGGCTTCAACACGATCTTCATGACGTTCCACGACATCCACATCGCCGACATCCAGCTCAGCATCTCGATCGATGGTGGCTTTACCTACACGCAGGCTGTTCCCGAAGTCATCAACCCTGCCGAGATTCCTCAAGGCCAATGGCAAGGATTAACCGCGGGGCTGGCCGGGAACGAGCTCGGAAACATCGTCGCCAGGCGGGACCCGATCAGCCATAAGCTGACCCTCTATTCGATCTTCGCCACCCCTGACAGCGCCAACGACAACGCCTGTCAGGGCAATCCACTCGTTAGCACCAACAACTTCAACCGCTTGTACGAGGCGGTCGGGACGGTCACCGAGACAACCGCAGTCCCGACAGTCGCGTGGAATGACTACGAGATCTACCATGGACAGGCAACCCAGTACGCAACCAACAGCTGTCCCGGCAACCCGATCGTCGTCAAGGCGGGCGACCGCCTCAACCGCATCTTTCCGGTGACAACGGTCGATTCCACAGGCCGGGTCTATGCCTTCTGGTCTGACGGAAACCACATCTTCACCAAGTCGGATTCAACGGGCGCCGGCTGGGTCGCGGGTGCTGCCGGCGTGCAGATCCCGAACTTTGGCACTGACAACACCGCGATCATGCCGTGGGCGGATGCGCTGTCTCAGGGTGGGGCGCCCGGCGTCGTGGACGCCGTCTTCTATGGCGCGCACGGCGGATCCGGCGCGCAGCCAAACCCACAGGACGATCCGAACAACATCTGGAACGCATACATGGCCCAGACCGTGGACGGTGGTGCCACCTGGGCGACCTTCAAGGCTAGCGACCATGACATCCACACGAGCCAGGTGTGCATCGACGGCCTGAACTGCAATCCGCCGTTCAGCAACCGCGATCGCACGCTTCTCGACTTCTTCCAGGTCGCGATCGACCCGACAAATGGCGCCGCCGGTATCGCCTTCGCCGACGACCATGCGTCGCACGGCAGTGCCGTCCTCTACTACACGCGGCAGTGCACCGGGACGAGTGCGAAGACGGGCCTGGCGCTGGTGAACGACTGCAAGGCTCCGGCACCACCCCCCCTGCCGCCTCAAGGAAATGTCTGCCCGGGCCCGCAGATCCTGGACTTCATCAACGACGCGCCCAACAACTACCCCGGCGGCATGGGGCAAAACCTTGACAACCTCGATATCCGGAGCGGGACCTTCAAGTCAGCCGCCGGTGGATCGACCATCGATGTCACCCTCGGTCTCAAAGATCTGGAGGCACCACCGACAGCCGCGAACCCCAACATTATCTCCGCGCTATGGAGCGTCTTCTTCCAGTACAAGAACGCGGATGCGCAGACCTGGTGGTTCGTTCGCGCAACCAGCAATGGCAGCGGTTCGACCGCGGTCGTCCAGTACAACTACGGCACCTGGAAAGCCGGCACCTTCACGCGGATCGGGGCGATCACCGGCGAGTTTCATCCAGGCTCCTTGGGAACGATCGTTTACCATCTGCCGCGAGTCAACATCGGCTCTCCAGTGGACGGCGCGCACCTGACCAACACGTGGGCCGATACACACGGTTCGCCAGGACAGGTGCTGGGCAACGGCATCTATTACACGGCTGCGGCCGACCGGGCACCAAACGCCAACTTCGGTGCTGATCACATCGTCGGCACGCCTCCTTGCCCGGCTGGTGGAGGCGGCGGTGGAGGAGGCGGCGGCGGTGGCGGTGGCGGTAGCTGCCACGAAGCGGACGGCACCGGAAATGTCCAGGGAAAGAATGGTGGCAGCGCGAGCTTCCAATCCGATGAGGACGGCTGCAAAGACGGCGATCAGAACGGCGAGCAGGTCTCGGATCCTGGAGCCAAAGAGGATTTCCGTTCCACGGAGATCCAGTCAGTCCAGTTCGACAACGCCTCGGGAGCGATGACCGTCTACGGGCTGGGCGTCAGCAATGGTCTGGCGGTGTCGTTCCTGATCGTGGAACAGGCGGCTACGACGACAACACCAGATCTCTACAGCATCGAATTGACCGACGGCTACGTGAATAGCGGCAGTCTCACGACAGGAACGATCACCCTGCACTAAGGCATCGCGCTCTCAACCTCCTCCAAGAGAGGCCGGCCGAGCCGGCCTCTCTTTTTGTCAGACTTATGGCATGTGCCGAAGTATCAAGACGCTCCGCCGCCGTGACGAAAAGCCAACCGACCAGGAGATCCACGACGCCGCCCTACAGTTCGTCCGCAAGATCAGCGGCTATCGAGTGCCGTCACGCGCCAATACGCCGGCGTTCGATTCGGCGGTCCGCGACGTGAGCGCCAGCTCGCGCCGGCTGCTGGACGCGATCGCTTAAGACGTTGCCAGCGGCAGGCGCAAGACGAAGGTCGAGCCTTTGCCCGGCCGGCTCGCCTGCAGCTGCAGCGAGCCGCCCATCTGCTCAGCCAGGCCGCGGCTGAGGTAGAGGCCGAGGCCGCTTCCCGGATTCTCCCTGGAGAGCCGGTCCGTGCCGCGGGCAAACCGCTCGAAGATCCGCGCCTGGTCGGCGGGTGCGACCCCGGCCCCGTCGTCGGCCACGGTGATCGCCAGCTGGCCCGCGTCGCGCCGCGCCTGGATCCGGATGGTTGCGGCATGGTCACTGTAGGTCAGGGCGTTGTTGATGAGGTTGTCGAGAATCTTTCCAACCATGGCCCGATCGGCCAGCACGGTGCCGTCGTCACTGCTCTCGATCTGAAGTTGCGCCTTGGCCAACTCGGCGCGAGGTCGGGCGCGCCCCGCAGCCTCTTGCAGCGCCTCCATGACAGACAGCGGCTCAGCCCTGGGCGTCAGCACCCTTCCCTCGAGGCGGGCCACGGTGAGGAGTTCGTCCGCCAGAAGTTTGGCTTCCTCGGTCTTTCGCTGCGCCGTCGCGAGGACGTCCTTGAGGGCCGTAGGCAGCTCACCGAACGCGCCTTCTAGCGCCATCCCCAGATAGCCGCTGGCGACGGTAAGGGGCGCTCTCAGCTCGTGGACGGCGATGCTCATGAACTCGCTTTTCGCCTGCTCCGCCTTCTGGGCCTGGGCGATCAGTCGGGCGTTGCGCAGGAGAAGGGCGCCCAGCGTGGAAAAATGCTGCAGCGATTGCACCGCTGCGGGATCAAATGGCTCATCGGTTTTGCGGCCCATTGCCAGCAGGCCGATGGTCTCGCCGCCGATAGCCAGCGGAGCGACCAGGAAGCGCCGATACGGCTGCACCACCGACTCGAGGCCTTCGGGGGCGCCGGTGTACTCGGCGGCGGTCAGCTCGACCGGGCGGCCTTGTGAGACCCCGGCCAGCACACTGGGCATGAGCGGCCAGCGGCTGCCCACGAGCTCCCCCGTCGGGGTCGATTCGATCACCATCTCGGTGCCGTCGAGGCGGGCAAGTGACATGCCATCGGCGTCAACCGAAGCGCCGGCGCGCTGCAGCAGGCGACGTAGCACCTCATCCAGGTGCACCTGGCTCGCGACATCCTCGGCCGCCTCCACCGCCGCTTGCAGCCGCGCTGCCGTTTCGTCGGCGCGCTTTCGTGCTGCCTTGCCCTCTTCGAAGAGCCGGGCGTTGCGCAGCGCGAGCCCCGAGATGGTCCCCAGCAAGGTCAACGCCGTCAGGTCCGCTGACGTGAACTCTCGATCCTCGTAGCGGCTGAAGACCAGCATGCCGACGGCCCGTCCGCCGTGCACCAGTGGGACTACGGCTACGTGCCGCACGCTGGTGAGCGCTTGGCGGAACTCGGGCGCCGCCCGGTCAGCCGCCAATCGACCGCCAAAGGTCGGCTGCAAGGTATCGATCGCCTTCTGGACAAGGGGCTGTCCGGCGAAGTAGTCGTCCGAGTAGCGTTGGCCGACCCAGGTCAGCTCGCCCGCCCTACCGTAGGTGGCTTCGATCACAACCTGGTCGTCGACCAGGCTGGAGAGTGTGGCCCGATCCGCTTGGACGGCATGTGTGCCCCGCTCCAGGATACGGGCGATGACCTCCCGCGGGTCGAGTGACCCGGCGACGTCGAGGGCGATCTGGATGAGTTCGCCGGGGTCCTCGTATGGCTCAGAGGCCAACATACCGCGAGTAAGACTACCCCAAGTGACGGGGGGGTGCCTTATAACATCGGTGGCATCGGAGAAGGCGCCATCGTCGATGTCAGCGCTAGCGCGTGGCGAGGGCGAAGAGCGGGTTCGGCTTGCCGCTCTCGGCGTATTGCTTGAGGCGCTCCACGATGAGTCCCCAGGTGTAATTGATCGAGCCAAGGTCGTCCTGGGAGACGGATGCCGGCCAATCGGCATGGCGGAACAACACCCCCGTCTCCCCGTTGTCGGCAGGGGAGATGTCCCAGGTCACGGTTGTCCCATCCCAGTTGGGGAAGTCGGCGAGCGCCGTCCACTTGACTCGCTTTCCCGGCGTCAGCTCATCGATTCGCATCCGCTGGGTCGGCCCCCCAAAACCGAAGGTGGCAATCGAGCCGACCTTGGACTCGCCCTTGCTCTCCGATGTCCAGAAGGCGCCGAGCCCCCTGGCCGTGGAGACCGCCGCATAGATCTGCTCGGGAGTCGCCTTGACGTTCACCTGATGCACCAGCGGAGCGGCCATGTTAGCATCCTCCTAAAGGATCGACTTAATTTAGAACTAGCTTAAATAACAGATGCCAAAAATGCAAGTCCGAACTCGCAATCGCCCCATCCCGCTGGAAGCCGCCATGGAGGCGATCGCCAGTCCACGGCGGCGCCAGATCCTGCGGCTGGTCTGGGGTGCCGAGCGCTCCGCCGGCGAAATCGCCTCAACGGTCCGCGACGTCAGCTGGCCGGCGGTCTCCCAGAACCTCCGGGTGCTCAAGAATTCCGGCTTGATCACCGAGCGGCGACAGGGAACCTATCGGTACTACAAAGCCGATCGGCGGGCGCTCGGCCCGCTCGGGGTCGTGCTACGGCAGATGTGGGCGCGCGATCTCGGCCGCCTGCGCCAGCTCGCTGAAGAGGAGGCCGGCAGGAAGCGGCATGATTGAGGACCTGACGGGCGCGATCGAGATCACGCAACGGATCGAGGCGCCGCCCGACATCGTGTTCGCCTACCTGACGGACAGCTACCGCTTCGTGAAATGGATGGGCGTCGGCGCCGAGCTCGACGCCCGGCCGGGCGGGCGGTTTCGCATCGATGTCGATGGCGTGCACATCGCCAGTGGGGAATACCAGGAGATCGATCCGCCGCGCCGGCTGGTGATGAGCTGGGGCTGGGAGGGCCATGCGACCGTTCCGCCCGGCTCGACGACTGTCGAGATCACGTTGACGCCCGAGCAGGGTGCGACCGTGCTCCGCCTCCGCCACGTCGGACTGCCCGACGAGGGCGAACGCCGCCAGCACACCGACGGCTGGAGGCTCTACAGCAGCCAGCTCGCCCG
>DATEHI010000160.1:0-3218 GCA_035279665.1 Candidatus Dormiibacterota bacterium
CCAACGCCCATCAGCGCGCGCATCGCGATCAGGGCGGTTGCCGTCGTCGTCTGGCTGGCGACGACCGACGAGACACCGAAGATGGCAAGGCCGACCAGGAGCAGACGCTTGCGGCCGTATCGGTCGCCCAGGACGCCACCCGGGAGCAAGAGGCCGCCAAGTGTCAGGGTGTAGGCAGCTGCGATCCACTGCAGGTCGCTCGTGCTGGCGCCCAGCTTCGATGACAACGTTGGGAGAGCCGTGATCAGGACGGTCGAGTCCAGGCCGATGACGAGGCCGCTGATGACGAGGGCTGCCAGCGCCCACCAGCGGCCGGCACGGCCTTGCGCGGACGGTTCGATTTCACTCTTCCGGATATTGGCGCTCATGTGTCACCTCCTATGTCTCAAACGCTGGCATCGCACGTAAACGCGTCTCGCGTGGAGCGATGCCCCGCGCTAGTAACAGTAAAGTACTAGTGACTCCAAAAATCAAGTTACCGCACAAAGTTGTGACGAGGGCCTCAGTTTGCCTAGCATTGGGGACATGAGCCCGATGAGCATGCCCAAGCCGAGCGAGCAGGCGAAAGCCGCCTTTCTGAAGCTGGTGCCGCCGGACCCGGCCGTCACCACCCGCCCGATGTTCGGCAACCTTTCCGGGTTCGTGAACGGCAACATGTTCTGCGGACTGTTCGGTGAGGATCTGTTCGTACGGGTATCGGACGACGACCAGGCCAAAGTCCACAAAGAAGGGGGCCGGCCCTTCGAGCCGATGGCTGGACGGGCCATGACGGGTTACGTCGTGGTGCCGAGCGGCTGGCAGAAGAAGCCGGACGCGACGCGGGACTGGATCGTGACGGCGCTGGTATGGACACGGACGTTCCCCGCAAAAGAGAAGACCAGGGCGGAGAAGAAAGCCGCGCCGAAAAAAGCTACCGCGGCGAAAGCTCCCCCCAAGAAGACCGCGGCGAAAACCACCCGGAAGAAGCGCCCACCGACGCGGCGCGCCCGCTAGACCGGGCGGAGCCAGCCGAGGGGAATCACGCGCGACGTCTTCCTGGTGTAGTTCGCGTAGCCTTTCCCGCTGGCTACCACGTTGTTCCAGATCCGTTCCCGGTCCGCGGGGTTGGTGATCTCTTGCATCCGGGCTTTCATGATCTGGTCGTTCACCTGCAGGGTGACGTTGGGATTCGCCCCCATGTTCAGCCACCAGCTGGGATTGGCGTCGGCTCCCCCGTTCGACGCGATCACAATCCAGCCGTCGCCCTCGGGAACGGCGCCCAGTGCCACGGTGTGCGGCTGCCCACTCTTGCGTCCGGTGGTCGTCAGCAGGACTTGCTGCATCGTGCCCATCTTGCGGGCTATCCCACGTCGATACATGAACCCGTGAACGGCGCCGACGGTGCGAAGCATGAAGCTCATTGACCTGACCTTAGCACGGAAAATAGGCGGGTGAACCCGATCACCTGGGTTCAGGGTCTCAACGGCACGACCCTGATCGTCGTGATCTGCGTCTTGATGTTCATCGAAGAAACCGGCGTCCCACTGCCATTTGCGCCTGGCGACCTGGTCCTGGCGATCGCGGGCATTGCCGTGGCAGGGGGTGGCGTGAATCCGTTTGCACTGGTGGTCGCCGTTGCGGTGAGCATCACGGTGGGTGCCATCATCGGTCGTGAGGCAGCCCAACTCCTTGGCTGGGATCGGCTGATGCGGGTGGCGGAGCCGCTCCGCGCCCGGGGACCACTGGAGCGCGCCGCGGGCATGCTGCAGCGCGGTGGTTGGCGCGCGGTCTTCACGGCTCGCCTCATCCCGGGCTTACGCGTCTACACGACACAGGTCGCCGGCGTGAGCCGGATGCCCCTGCGGACATTTCTCGTCGGCCTGCTTCCGGCCAACGCCGTGTACATCGCCGGTTTCCTGGGATTGGGCGCGGCCTTCGGCCGTCCCATCCTGGCGCTGATCCAACTGGCCGAGCACCAGCTGTTGATCGCGCTGGTGGTTGTCGTCGCCCTCGTCGCCGTGTTCTTCCTCGCGCGCGCACCATTGCGGCGGACGCTGGCGTCGCTCCAGGCGGCGGGCTGGACCGGCCCGCTGCGATTCAGCCTCGACTCGGTCGGCGTCGTGATCATCCTGGCGTCCCTCGGCCTGAACTTTGCCGGTCGCGCGATCGCCGTCACCTTCGGGCTCCCGCTCTTTCTCGATTCGATCGGGACCGTGCTGGCAGGCGTCGTCGGCGGTCCCTGGGTGGGTGGCAGCGTGGGGTTTATCAGCAACCTGGTCAGCTCGAACACCGTCGACCCGATTGCGGCGCCCTACAGCATCGTCTCTTTCGCCGTCGGCTTTGCCGCCGGGCTTGCCCGCTATCTCAACTGGCAGAAGCGGGCGAGCGGCTGGGTGACGCTCTGGTTGCTGACCGTGGCCATTGCATCCCTCGTGTCGACGCCACTCAACTTCCTGGTCAGTAGCGGCAAGAGCGGGGTGGCATTCGGCGACTCGATCTTCGCGGCGCTCAGCGGAGCGCACGTGCCGCGGGTCATCGCCGCCTTCATCGGCGAGGCCGCCGTCGATCTTCCGGACAAGCTGATCACGGTGGTCGCCGCGCTGCTCATCGCCCAGGGCCTGCCGGAGACGCGCACCACGCGGCCATCCGCCGACCTCGACCTGGCGGAGGCCCTCACCTTTGTCGTCCGGTCCAAGCAATGGGTTCGCAAGCTGCTCGCTGGCGCAGCCTGCATTCTGTTCTTCTGGCTGATCGTTCCCTTTCTGCTGCTGACCGGCTATTCCGTGAGGATCACCAGGGTGGTGCGCGCCGGCTCCCATGAGCTTCCACCCTGGGATCATCGCTGGCAGCTCATCAAGGAGGGCTTCAAATTCTTTGTCATCGTGCTGATCTGGATCAGTCCGTCCGTTCTTCTCAGCATCCCGTCAAGCGTCGTCAGCGACCAGTCGTCTGCCGCCGGCGAGCTGGCCGGGGCCGTCTCAGCAGCCGGCGGCGTGTGGGGGCTGGTCGCGACCCTGCTGGAGCCAGCGATCATCAGTCAGTACATCGACCGCGGGTTTCTCGGTGCGTTGAACCCGGTGGCGGTCGTCCGCCGCGCGCGCGTCAACCTGGCGCTGAGCCTGGTGGTTGGTGCGTTGGTCTTCGCGCTCGCCACCATCGGTTTCATCGGCCTGGTCGCACTGGCGGTTGGCGTGCTGGTAACGCTTCCCTATGCGAGCTATGTCGCCGCCTACCTGACC
>DATEHI010000161.1:0-20963 GCA_035279665.1 Candidatus Dormiibacterota bacterium
CTCTGGACGGCGAACGCGGGCATCAACCAGGACCTCGGCATCGATGTCGCTGGGGGTGTCTATCCGACGTTGCCTGGACAGCCCGAGGCGTGGAAGGAGAGTGGAGGGTACGGCGGCACCTATTCGCCGAATGCCGCCTTCGTCCGGTCCACGATCGTGATGCAAGGGGCGACGACCTATACCGTCAAGCTGAGGTGGAAGACGAACAAGCCGCAAGGCGCGGGCACCATCTTCGCCGGCGCCGGCAACGGCCCCTATTCGCCGACCCGCCTCACAGTGCAGCTGCTGGCGCCCGCCACCGTGGTAGGAAAGGTCAGCACTCGACAGTACAGCTTGCCGCTGAGCTCGACGTGGGTGGCGATGGACAACAGCGCGCTGAGCCTCGACTACCCGACCTCGGCGACGGGCACGGCACTGATCAGCGCGAACGCTGACCTGTGGACCACGAGAGCCGGGTACAACCAGGACATCGGGATCGAGGTCGACGGCACTGTCGTCGCCTGGAAGGAGAGTGGCGGCTTTGCGGGAACCTATTCGCCGAACGCTGCTTTCGTGCAAGCGGCGGTACCGTTGGCCGTGGCCCCACATCACCAGGTGAGGTTGGTCTGGAAGGCGAACAAGGCCTGGCCGGCCAGCACGGTCTTTGCGGGGGCTGGACCAGGGGCGCAGTTCTCGCCGACGACGCTGAGCCTGCGGTTCCTGCCGGCGAGCCAGGTGGTCGATGCCGTGAGCAGCAACCAGTACGCGCTGGCGAGCAGCGACGGCAGCAGCTGGAGCGCGATGGACGGAGCGACGCTGACGATCACCGTGAACCGGACCGACAACTGCCTGGTGACACTGACGGGAAATGCCGACCTCTGGACGTCGGTGACCGGAGTCAATCAAGACCTCGGCATCGTGGTAGCTCCCGCCGACGCGGTGGCCGTTCCCCTGGGCCTCATTGGCTGGAAAGAGAGTGGCGGGTTCGCCGGTACCTTCTCGCCCAATGCCGCGGCCGTTGAAACCCTGTTCGCGATGCCGGGCGGCACGAGCTACACGGCGACACTGGTCTGGAAAACGAACAAGGCTTCATCAGGCGCTGCTTATGCCGGCGCCGGCCAGTCGCCCTATTCGCCGACGCGGCTGACCGCCGTCCTGACCTGCCAGTAACTAACTAGCGTTTCCCCCTCTCCCGCTCGCGGGTCGGGGTGGGGGCTACCTCGAGAGGTTTTCTCTGAAGTATTTGATGGTCTTGCCGAGGCCTACGTCGAGCGATGTTCGCGGTTGCCAGTTGAGGAGCTTTCGCGCACGAGTCAAATCGGGACGGCGCTGTTTCGGATCGTCTTCAGGGAGTGGCTTGAAGACGATCTCGCTCGAACTTCCGCTGAGGTCCCGGATGCGCGTGGCGAGCTGGAGCATGGTGACCTCGTCGTCGGTCCCGAGGTTGACAGGATCGGCGTAGTCGGTCGCCAGCAAGCGAACGATGCCGTCGATCAGGTCGTCGACGTAACAGAGGCTGCGGGTCTGTGCGCCGTTGCCGTAAACCGTGAGCGGTTGGTTCTGCAGCGCCTGGAGCAGAAAGTTTGGCACGGCGCGACCATCATTCGTTCGCATCATCGGTCCGTAGGTATTGAAAATGCGAACGATGCGGGTGTTCATGCCGTGCGCACGGTGATACGCCATGGTGAAGGCCTCGGCGGCACGCTTCGCTTCGTCGTAGACCGCCCGCGGTCCGACGGGATTGACGTTGCCCCAATAGGTCTCGGGCTGCGGATGGACCTTGGGGTCGCCGTAGACCTCGGACGTGGAAGCAAGGAAGAAGATTGCATCCTTCGCACGCGCCACGCCGAGCATGTTGTGGGTGCCGAGCGTGCCGACTTTCAGCGTGGCGATCGGATGGTCGGCGTAATCGACGGGGGAGGCCGGCGACGCGAAATGCAGGACCGCGTCCACCGGGCCCTCGAGGTAAAGCGGCTCGCTGACATTGTGTTGGAGCGACTCGAAGTTGGGGTTGCCTCGAAGGTGGGCGACATTGCGAGCCGCGCCGGTGACGAGGTTGTCGACGCTAAGGACCTGCCAGCCGTCGGCGAGCAACCGCTCGCAGAGGTGGGAGCCAAGGAAGCCCGCCCCCCCGGTAACGACCGCCCGGCGTGCCACGTGCCGCTAGCTGCGGCCGACCCCGCGATAGACGAAGCCGTGCTCGCGCATCACGACCGGATCGTAGATGTTCCGCCCGTCCACGATCACCGGGCGCCGCATCACACGCTTGAGCCGGTCCAGGTCAAGCCCGCGGAATTCGTCCCACTCGGTGACGATCAACAGCGCATCGGCGCCGTCCGCGACCGTGTAGGGGTCCTCGCAGTACGCGATGCTGTTCATGGTGCGCTTCAGGACCGGCATCGCCTTCGGATCGTAGGCGCGGATGTGCGCGCCACGCTGCTGGAGATGCTCGATGACGTCGATGGCCGGGGCCTCGCGCACGTCGTCGGTGTTTGGCTTGTACGCGAGGCCAAGGATGCCGATCTCCTGGTCGCGTAGGCCACCGAGGACCTCGCGTAGCTTCTCGACCACCATGGTGCGCTGGTCCAGGTTGATCTCCATGACGGCGTCGAGCAGCTCGGGGTGGTAACCCAGCGTCTCGGCCATCCGAGCCAGCGCCTTGACGTCTTTGGGGAAGCAGGAGCCGCCGTAGCCGATGCCGGCGTCGAGGAAGAGGGGACCGATGCGGCGATCCATGCCCATGCCTTCCGAGACCACTTTGACGTCGGCATCGACGCGCTCGCAAATCCGAGCGATCTCGTTGATGAAGGAGATGCGCGTCGCCAGGAAGGCGTTGGACGCGTACTTGATCATCTCCGCGCTGTGCAGGTCGGTGATGAGAATCCTGGTGTCGAGCTTGCTGTAGAGAGCGGCGACCCCATGCGCGGCCGCTGGGTGATGCGAGCCAAATACCAGGCGGTCCGGATGCATGAAGTCCTTGATGGCGCTGCCTTCGCGCAGAAACTCCGGGTTAGAGACCACATGGAACGGAATCTCGCCCTGAAGGTTCTCGCCGACGATGCGGGCGACGATGTTCCCTGTTCCGATCGGAACCGTGCTTTTGTTGACGATCGTCAATGTCTTGCGCATGGCGGCGGCGATCGACTTGGCGGCTTGCTTGATGAAGATGAGGTCGGCTTCGCCGCGGCGCCCCATCGGCGTCCCCACCGCCAGGAAGACGAAGTCGGCGTCGGCGATCGCCTGCTCGTAGCTGGTCGTGAAGCGCAGACGACCCGCGGCGATCCCTCGGGTCATGATCTCCTGCAGTCCCGGCTCGTAGATCGTGGGCCGCCCCTCTTTCAGGATCGCGACCTTGGCTTCGTCGATGTCGATGCCGGTGACGTCGTGACCAAGCTCGGCGAAGCAGGCCGCCGACGTGAGACCGACGTATCCGGTCCCAACCACTGCGATCGAGCTCATTTCTGGTGAGTGTAACGAAGGAGGCAGAAGGAGTACGGCGGGCAAAAAAGAGGGGCGCCCCGCAGGGCGCCCCTTGCCAGCGTCGAGCTCCGGCTAGGCGGCGCGGACGTGATTCGCCCGCGGTCCCTTCTGGCTCTGCTCGATGTCGAAGCTGACGGCCTCGCCACCGCGCAGGCTGTCGAAGTTCAGCGAAGTGTCCACGCCACTCTGATGGAAGAAGTATTCCTTGCCATCATCGGCGGCGATGAACCCAAATCCGCGGTCGGACACGATTTTCTTTACGGTGCCTTTTGGCATTGCCCGTTCTCCTCCTCTCGAACACCGAATTGAACGCATCGGCCCTGTTCGAGAGAGAAGAATGCCGGCCGCACGCGAGATCACCCGAAGGCCGGGCGAACGGCTGTACTTTAGCACACCGCTCGGAAAGGGGGGAAGGGCCCTCTGGCGGAGGCCCCGCGTCACTCGCCCGGGCTGTTCCCTCCCCTTTTGGGGGAGGCAGGGTGGGGACCGAGGCTGGATACTGGAGGGAGACGAAGTCGGGGAGGGAATCATGACCTGGTACAGCCTGCTGAAGTTCGTTCATGTCCTGCTGGCGATCACCGGCGTCGGGAGCAACATCACGTATGCGGCCTGGAACGCGCGCGGCGCCATGGAACCGCAACACCTGTCCTTCGCGCTGCGAGGGATCAAGTTCCTCGATCGCCGGGTGGCGAACCCCGCCTACGGACTCTTGTTGATAACCGGCCTGACGCTCGTCGCCGTGGGGAATTGGGGGTTGCGGGGTTGGATCATTGCCGCGTTGATCCTCTTCGCCATCCTGATCGTCATCGCGGTCGGCTTCTATTCTCGGGTGATGAACCGGCTGATCGAGGTGCTCGAGTCGGCGGGGGAGTCCTCGCCCGCATACCAGCAACTGGCCCGGCAGGCGCGGCTGTACGGCATCATCAGCGGCGTGATCGCGCTCCTCATCGTCTTCACGATGGTCGTCAAGCCGTTCCCGTAACCCGCGAGCTCCGGCAAGACTCGCGATCAGCGGCGCTCGGTCGCGAGCCGTAGTCCAAGGCCGACCAGGACCAGGCCGGTGGTCGCTTCGAGAGCCCGCCGGACCCGGTCGCGCCGGAGGAAGTCGCCGATCCGTGCCACCACGATCGCGTAGAGCGTCAGCCACGCGAGCGTGATTGAGCAGAAGATCAGTCCCAGCAAAAGGAGGCTGACGAAGGCACCCTGGCCGCGCGACACGAACTGGGGAAAGAGGCTGAGGAAGAAGACGACGATCTTGGGATTGCTCAGGTTGCTGAGTAGCCCCTGCCGGTAGGCGACCATCCGCCGCAGCCGCGCCCGAGGGGCGACCGTCGTCCCCTCCGCCTGCCGGGGGCGCTGGAAGATAGCGGCCTTCAGCGCCTGCAGCCCGAGAAAGATGAGGTAGGCGGCGCCGATCAACCGAATCGCCAGAAAGAGGGGTTGTGATGCGACCAGGAGGGCGGCCAACCCCGCACTCGAGGCGACGGTCCAGGCGGCCAGGCCGCTGACCACGCCTGTAGCGGTTGCGATCCCCCCGGCGCGGCCCCCGACCAGCGTGTTGCGAATCGTGAGCGCCGTGTCCTGGCCAGGCGAGAGGATTACCAGGAGGGCGATCCCGAGAAAAGCGGGGAAATTCGTGATCATCAGTCGACTGTAGCCCTGGGGAAGCCCAAAAGCGAGTTTCAACTGGTCGTGGCCAGGGTATACAGGGAGTGCACCCGTCCGGGGTGCGCTCGCCGTGGGCCCCGCTCGAACAGGCCTCGACAGCGCGAGGCAGTACGTTCGGGAAAGGAGGTTCACACAATGTCTGGAACCATCAAGAAGCTCGTCGCCGAGCGCGGATTCGGGTTTATCACCGCCGAAGACGGCAACGACTACTTCTTCCATCGCAGCGGCAGCGTTGACTTCGATCGGCTGGATACCGGTGCCAAGGTCAGTTTTACAACTGAGCCCAGTGCCAAGGGTCCGCGAGCGACCAACGTTCGCGCCGAGGTCTAAAGAGACCTTCTGGCAGACCCCGCGCCACGCGGCGCGGGGTTTTGTTTTTACCTAGGCATTCCGACCTAGACGAGGGAAAGAGTCACCGAGTGGTGACGCGCGGGGCGGAAGGAACTGCTTCACAGGATCGTCACACGCAAGGAGCTCGGCCCAGTCCATGCCTGAACGCCATCGCCTGCTGCGACGACCCTATGGTGCTCGGCACGCCAACCGTGATTTCCTCGTGGCGTCAGCTCTTGCTGCCCTGCTGACGCTCGCCTTTGGGGCGTGGATGGCGCTGCGGACCGATGGGGATCTCGCGGGCGATGCCCTCCGCCGTTTCGGGGAGGCCGGCGCCGCGCTGATCGCAACGGTGGCCTGCGTGGTCGCCGCCACGCGTCAGTCCGGCCGTTCGCGGTACGCCTGGGTGTTGCTGGGAACCGGGGCCCTGGCCTGGGCGACGGGCGAGTGTGTCGGGGCCTATTTCGAATTCATCGAACAGCAGCTCCGTTACCCCCCGCTCACCGACATCGGCCACCTCGCGGCCGTGCCGCTCGCCGTCGTCGGCATCGCCGTGTTTCCCGGCCGCCGGCCCGCCTCCCGACTCGCCTTTCTGCTCGACGGCGCGATCCTGGCCGGGGCCCTGGTCCTCATCAGCTGGGCGACCGTGCTGGGGAGCGTCTACCACGCCGATACCGGTAGTGGGGCCTCCGCGGTAACGGGCTTGGCCTATCCGATCAGCGACATCGTGATGGCGGTCATGGTGCTGCTCCTGGTGGGCCGGACCGCGGGCGCCGGTCGCCTTCCCTTGCTGCTGGTCATGACCGGGATCTTCGCCAACCTCCTGGCGGACAGCGCCTCCGTGTATCTGACAACCGTGACCGGAGAAGCTCCGCCGGCAATCATGGGCACGGGCTGGGTCGGCGGCTTTCTCTTGATGGCGCTGGGCGGGGTTCGGGCCTCCCTGCAGGCCGGGTCGGCAACCCGGGATGATGACCGGCCGCCGGCTCGCTGGACGATCGTGCTTCCAGATGTCCCGGTGGCCGTGGCGGCCGTCATCGCGGTTCTAAAGAATGTCAGCGGGCCGCCTGAAGGGCTGCTGCTCTGGGACCTGATGGTGGTCGTGGCGCTTGTCATCCTCCGGCAGTTCATCGTCATCGTGGACAACCAGACACTCAGCCAGAAGCTCGCACTGCAAACGGCCGCACTGCGGGACAGTGAGGAGCATTTCCGATCGCTGGTACAGAACTCGGGTGACGTCGTGGTTCTCGCTGACGCTGAGGGTGTGGTCCGCTTCGTCAGTACCTCGATCGACCGGTTCTTTGCGTACACCTCCACCGAGTTCGTTGGTCAGCCGTTCAGCGGGCTCTTGCATCCAGATGACCAGCCCGCCTTCGCCGCCGGCCTGAAAAGGGCGCTCACGGCGTCGGCGCTCCCGGTCGCGGTGGACTGCCGGTTCCGGCACAAGCTGGGGAGCTGGACCCACTGCGAGGTCACCATCACGAACCTGCTGCACCGTTCGAGTTCACAGGCCCTCGTCCTGAACATCCGCGACGTTACCGACCGCAAGGAGATGGAAGATCGCCTCGCCTATCTGGGCGCCCACGACCCGGTGACGAACCTGCCCAACCGGATGGCCTTCCGCAAACTCGTCGACGAGGCGCTCGAGCGAAGCGCACCCGGACGTGCGATCGCCGTACTGGCGCTGGACATCGACGACTTCAAGCTGGTCAACGATGCCCTCGGGCACCGCGCCGGCGACGACGTCCTGGGCATGGTGGGTGGGCGCTTGGGGAAGATCGTGTCGGCAGGCGATGTCGTGGCCCGGATCGGTGCGGACGAGTTCGGGATCTTGATGAAAACCGTGCTCAACGACGATCAGCCGTCTCACCTGGCGGAGCGCATCTTCCAGCACTTCCGCGCTCCCTTCAAGGTGGATGAGCGCGAGATGGTCATGCGGCTCAGCATTGGGATAGCGGCGCAGGCGGCGCTCGAGGATACGGCCGAAAACTTGATGCGCAACGCCGACCTCGCTCTCAATGCGGCGAAGACGCGCGGGAAGGGGAGGTACGAGCGATACGAGCCGCAGCAGCAGGCTGCGGTCAGCGACCGGATGGAGCTGGAGTCCGAGTTGGGTCACGCGCTGGAGCGGCGTCAGTTCGTGCTCCACTACCAGCCGACGGTTCGGCTGGGCGATGGGACGATCATCGGCTTCGAGGCCCTGGTGCGGTGGAATCATCCGCGCCGCGGGTTGCTGTCACCCGGCGACTTCCTCGGCCTTGCCGAGGAGACGGGGATCATCAGCGCCCTGCAACGTTGGGTGCTGGGGCAAGCCTGCGCCGATGGAAAGCACTGGCAGGTCAGCTATCCGGTGGAGCCGGCGCTGCAGATCAGCGTCAACATCAGCCAGCATGGGCTGGTTGAGGCCGATCTCGTCGCCGATGTCACTAACGCCTGCATCGCGGCCGCATTTCCACCCGAGCGGCTCATCCTGGAGCTGACGGAGGGCGCGACGCTGGAGGGAAATGCCACGGTATCCCGGCTGCTCGAGCTGCACGAACGCGGGGTGAGCGTGGCGCTGGATGACTTCGGCGCGCACGCGGCGCCGTTGAGCTCGCTGCGCGACTTGCCGGTGGACATCGTCAAGCTCGATCATTCATTCGTCGCCCGAATGACCACCAGCTCGACCGACGCCACCGTCGCACAGGCGGTCATCGAGCTGGGCAACAAGCTGGGCATGATCACGATCGCCGATGGGATCGAGCGCGCCGATCAGCTCGTTGCGCTGCGGGGGATGGGCTGCCTGGCCGGGCAGGGCTACTACCTCTCGCGGCCCCTGCCGGCTGCGGCTGTCGAACGGCTGCTCGCCGCATGCGGCGGCGATGGGGGACTCATCCTCCCGACCTTCCGGCTCGAGCGCGCGAGCTAGCCGGCGGCGCTTCCGCCTCCTTGTCGATTTCTCCGCGTCTCGTTCGACGATTCAGTAGGGTAGGACGGAAGCGACAACGAGAAGGAGAAGCCCTATGGCAAGGATCGTGGTGACCGAGTTCGTCTCGCTTGATGGCGTGATGGAGGACCCAGGCGGCAGCGAGCACTCCCAGCACGGCGCCTGGACCTTCAAGTTCAACCGCGGCGAGGAGGGCAACAAGTTCAAGATGGACGAAACAAACAACGCGCAGGCGCAGCTGTTGGGCCGGGTGACCTACGAGGGCTTTGCCGCGGCCTGGCCGCAAAGGAGTGGCGATCCTTTCTCGGACAAGTTCAACAGCATGCCCAAATACGTCATCTCTCGGACGCTGAAGAAGGCCGACTGGAACAACTCGACGATCCTCAACGGGAGCGTCGTGGAGGAGGTCAAAAACTTGAAGCAGAGGCTCAAGGGAGACATCCTGGTCAGTGGCAGCGCGAAGCTCGTGCAGACGCTGATCAAGAATGATCTGATCGATCAGCTGAACCTGATGGTCTTTCCGGTCATCCTCGGGAGCGGCAAGCGCCTCTTCGCCGATACGACTGAGATGAAGACGCTGCGCCTGGCGGAGTCAAAGCCGGTTGGCGACGGCATCCTCATCCTCGTCTACCGTCCGGCCGAAGAGAAGTGACGACGAATGGCGTAAGCGGCTACGCAATTTGAAGTAGGAAGGGCCCGGGATTCACCGCTCCGTCACTTTTTCTGCGCAGACCGCGTTCACCGTTTTGACCTTCTGAGCAAGGCTGGGTGCCACACTAAGCCCAGTCTCTTTCACAGGAGGTGACACCAATGTTTAGCGCCATCTACAACAAGATCCGCAATCTGCTCAACCGTGAGGAAGGGCAGGGTATGGTCGAGTACGCCCTTATCCTCGTCTTGATCGCTGTCGTGGTCATCGTAGTTCTGATCATCCTCGGCAACCAGGTCAAGAACGTCTTCTGCAACATCTCGGGCGGTCTGGGCCAGTAGGCTTACCGCAAACGATAGAAAGGGTCCCGACGTGGGGCCCTTTCTCGTTTTACCGGACCTTCTTTAAGCGGCGGTCTCTTCCGCGAGCCGGGGGGCGGTCTGCGGCCTGCGGGTTCCGCGGAAGACGATGACAGCCGCCACAAATCCCAAGAGCGCGATTCCGACGGCGACCTGGAATCCGGCCGCATAGCCGGCTGCCAGCGCATGATTCACGACCGCGTGGGTCGGTAGGACGCCGGTCAGCTGATTCTTCGTCGCCGTCGCGGCGATGGTCCCGAGGAGCGCGATGCCGATCGAGCCGCCAATCTGCTGCCCAACGTTGAGAAGCGCCGAGGCCAGGCCAGACTCATCAGACGTGGTGCCCGCGACCGCCATCAGGGTCAGCGGCACGAAGATGTTGCCCATCCCCACAGCGATCAGCAGCATGGGGCCGAGGATGCCGGTCACGTAGACCGTGTGGTCATTGATTTGCGAAAGCCAGAAGAGGCCGCTGGCGACCAGCAAAGGGCCGATCGTGATGAAGGGCCGCGTGCCGAACCGGCCGACCAGCCGAGCGACGATCTGCGCCGTGATGATGATGGCGGCCGTCAGCGGGAGGAAGGCCACGCCGGCAACGAGTGGGCTGAAGCCCAGGATGTTTTGCACGAACTGCGTCAGGAAGAAGAAGACGCCAAACACGGCGACGCCGATGACGAGGGAGAGCATGTAGGCGCCGTTGCGGTTGCGCTGCGCGAAGATGCTGAAGGGCATGAGCGCATGCGTGCTGCGGGACTCGATTGTGATGAATGCGAGCAGGAGCACCGCCGATAGCCCGAGCGAGAGGAGCGTCACCGAGTCCGTCCAGCTGAAGCTCGCCGCGTGCGAGAGACCGTAGACAAGCAGCACCATTCCGGCGGTGGCCGTCAGCGCACCGGGCAGGTCGAGCTTGCCGTCCCGTCCTGGCGATGCCGCCAGCACGCGCGGCGCGGCGAACGCCAGAACCAGGCCGATCGGCACGTTCACGAAGAGGACCCATCGCCACGAGGCGAAGTTCGTGAGCACGCCGCCGAGCAGCAGCCCGAGGGCGCCTCCGGCGCCCGCCACCGCACCATAAACACCCAGCGCCCGGTTTCGTTCCAAGCCCTCACGGAAGGTATCGGCGATCAGCGACAAGGCCGTTGGCGCCACGATCGCGGCACCCACGCCCTGGGCGGCTCGAGCGGCGATGAGCCACGTTGCATTGGTGGCGAATCCGCCCGCCAGCGATCCCAGTGTGAACAGGACGATCCCGGCCGTGAATACGCGCCGCCGGCCGAAGAGGTCACCGGCGCGGCCGCCAAGAAGCAGCAGGCCACCAAACGTCAGTGAATACGCATTGATCACCCATTCCAGGCCGGTGGGTGTGAAATGCAGCGCTCGTTGGATGGAGGGGAGCGCGATGTTGACGATCGTGGCATCCAGTACCACCATCAATTGTGCCGCGGCAATCACGGCCAGGGCGAGGCCGAGGTTGCGCGGCATTGGGTTGATCTTGTGATCGACAGTCGACGCGGTCGAGATCTCAGTGCTCATGCAACGAGAACCACCGGCGGCAGACGATTTATTCAGTTAGCGACCCATACTTTTGGGGGGGACTCCGGCTCAGTGCGTGTCCCTGGCCATCAGCCGCTGCGCCGCCGCCCTTGCGCCGTCGGTGCGCACGGCGCCGGCGATGATTCGGGCATGGGCGGCCACGTCGGGCCGTAGGACGTGGCTGAGAGCCTCGGCCAGCGAGTCGGTGGTCGGTACCACAGGCGGGTGGGCGCTTCCGATTCCGAGCTGGGCGATTCGTTGTGCCCAGTAGAGCTGGTCGTAGTGCTGGGGGATGACGACCTGGGGTGCTCCGGCTCGCGCAGCCGCGGTTGTGGTACCCGCGCCGCCGTGGTGCACGACGGCTGAGACCCGCTTGAAGAGCGCCTGCTGGTTGACCTCTCCGATGGACCGGCAGTCGGGTTCGTCATCCAGCAGTGGCAGGTCAGCCCATCCGCGGGACACGATCGCGCGGCGTCCCAGCGCCCGGGCCGCCCGGATCACGTTCTGGCTGAGGTCCTGCGGCGCGCGGATGCTGCCGAAGCCCAGATAGATCGGTGGTTCGCCGGCCTCGAGGAATGTCTCCAGCTCCGCCGGCAGCGGACGCTGGTCCGGCAGGATCCAGGCGCCCGTCTGAATCACGGTCGAGTCCCCGGGCTCAGGCCAGGGCGCCAGGGTTGGGTCGGCGGCGAGCCAGGGCGTGTCGGTGAAGATGTAGTCCCGCACATCAGAGACCGGGGGCAGGCCCGCCGATCGCCGATGCGAGTTGAGCACCACGCCCCACGAATCGTTCCAGCGTTGTGCATCCTCAGCCCAGAGCTTGCCGTTGCCGGCCGCACCGTCGGGCGCGGAGTCGCCCCGCCATGCGGGCGGCGGGTGGTGGGACGAGGGCAAGGAGATCGGGCAGTAACTCGCATAGACATAGGGGATTTTTCTCAGCTCGGCCACCGAGCGAAGGGCGATTTGTAGTGCCCCGCCTCCCACCAGGATGTCGCACCCTTCGGCGGCTGCCGGTAGGGCCTCGAATTGGGTGGCGACCGTGGCTTGCGCAATCTGACGCATCTGTTCGGGCGAGGGTCTGGCCCTGATTACGGGTGGGCTGGCGATCGCAAACGGTCGGACCTCGGGCCCGATGGGGACGAAGGGGATCCCGAGGCTCTCGATCCAGTCGCCGAAGTCGGGCGGCGCGCAGAGGCGGACCTCCTGGCTACGCTCCCGTAGTTCCGACGCCAGTGCCACCAACGGCTGGACGTCGCCACGCGACCCGATGGTCGACAGCAGCACACGCATTGGAACCGAATTGTGGACCACCACCGGGGTCTTGCCGCAAGTCACCCTCCCGGGCTCTATGCTGAAAGGAGGGAGATATCGGGCCAGGCGACGTTGATCTGGCATGGGCCTCCCGGCCTACGCTCCGGAATTCCAGGCGCCTACCGAGCGCCTTCACTACTTCCATCCCTTCCGGATTGGCGTGGCGATCCTGGTCATCCTCGGGGCATATCTCGGCCTGATCATCTGGATGGGTGGCAGCGCAGCCGGAGCCCAGGCGCGGCTGGCACTTCCGGTGGCACTGCTCGTGGTCGCCGTCGCACGGATGTTTCAGCCGCGCACGCTGCGCGCCGACGCCACCGAAATCCGGTGGAAGATACTGTTCCAGCCAGCCCAGGTGGTGCCGCGCCGTGACGTCGTCGCCATCCAATACCTGACGACGGCCCGCCCTGGTGCCCCCCGCTACTACTTCGTCAACCGCGACGGAAACGCGCTCCTCTGGGTGGACCGCTTCACGCCAACACGGATGGGGTCGTTCGCCTTGTATCTCGGGATCCCGATGCGAGCGGTCAGCGTCGCTCCGTCGAAGAGTGCCGATGCGGACGCGGCCGTCAAGGCGAACGCCAACGTTGGACAACGCCGGTTCATGATGCGCGCGATGGCGGTCTGCGCGGTTATCGGCCTGGTGTTTATCATTGGCGCCGCATTCTGGGCAGGTCAAACTGGAGCAGAGCTCGCCGCCTACGAGCGAGCCCCGCTTTGCAAGCAGGCGCCGGCTGACCCGCGAGCCTGCCGCTTCGATACGCCGGCTGTGGTAACGGGCTTTTCGGCCAGAGGCCACATCGACATCCGGTTTCCCACGGAGGTGGCGACGTTCCATCACCGCGTCACGTTCGTCAGGCTCGCGACTGGAGCCGCGCCCGACCCGGGGTTTGGGGTGGGAGACACGGTGCAGATCGAGGTCTTCGACGGGTACCTGATGGCCATTAACGGCGCCCACACCGACGGGTTCACCACGCTCGAATCAAACTCGAGCTGGCTCCTGATCGCCGGAGCGGGGTTCTTCCTTGTGTTCCCGCTCATTGGCCTGGTGCTGGCCTGGAAGGGGCCCGACTCCTGGTTTGTCAGCAAGATTCCGCCCGACGCGCCATCAACGTCCATCCTCGACAATCCACCCGCGGTAACCGACCAAGCGGGGCCGAAGGAGAAGCCCGGCGCGATCGAACGGGTGGTTGTGCGCGAATCCGGGGATGGTGCCACCGACGCGTGGCCGATCGTGGTCGAGGTGCCGGATTTCGACTATGGGCGCTACGACGAGAGCGTCAGCGCCGCCGGTATCCCCAGTGCCGGCGAGCGGCTCCTGGCTGAAGCTCCCGTCCACTACTACGGCGTCGCGGGAACCAGGTCGATTCTTCTGCTGACCGACCGCCGTCTGGTGGTGCTCGGGCCGACGCGGTTAGAGATCCCACGAGCACGCATTTCGCTGCTCGCCTATTGGAAGTCGCGCGATGCCGTCGCGGTCACCTATCGAGCGCTGAGCGGGCCGCGTGGCATTCTCATGACAGGGCCGCAATTGGTCTGGACCGGAGGACCCAAGACGGATATGCACCGGCTGTTCATGACGATGCAGACCGCGTTCACCAACCCGGATCAAATCCGCGAGCCGGTCGTCATCGTCCGGCGCAGCGGGGCGTGGGGCCGCTTGATGACGACGCGCCGCCGGCTGACCCACCAGCTCTGGCTCGCCTGGGTCGGTTAGCGAAGGTTTAGGCCGTTTGCTCGACCGCTGCCCGCGTCTGGAGTCCGGACTCACTGGGCTCGAGAAGGCGCCGGATCACGGCGTTGAGTTCCTCGCACTTCTCGAGGATCAGATCGCAGGCTCGCGCGCGTTGCTCCGGCGATAAATCTTCGGATCTCAGCAACTGTGCGTAGCCGTTGATGACGGCGAGAGGCGTGCGCAGGTCATGACCGAGGCCCCTCAACTCGGCGTTGTCGATCCTCATGCTGTCCTCCACTCCATAAGCTTGCCCCGAAGGCGTGGAATGTCAAGGGTGCATGTCGAGTGTAACAAGCCTTATAATCACTCTGATAACAAAGCTGACAGTCTGTCACCACCCTTGGAGGTGATCGCAGTGATGCAGTTCATCACGATGGTGCGGATTCGACCGGGAGGCGCGGACGCTGAAATCGGTTCGCGGGTCGCCGCCCACGCTGCCCAGTGGGAGCATCTCCAGCGCCAGATTCACCTGGTCGGGGGCAGGATCAACCAGACCTGGACTGTCCTCGGCAACGACTACGACCTGATGTTCCTGGGCGAGGCGGACGACCACAGGACCCTGCACCGCATCGACGCCGTCTGTGAAGCGGAGGGCTACGCATCGAAGACCCATCCGGCGATCGAGGCGGCGGAATATGCGCGGCTGGTCAAGGGGACGGCCGATGTGCTGAGCTACGGCGGGAATCGCCGGGACGGGAAAACGGAGTGGGACGAGGCGTAAGTCCTAGCGGGAGCCCGCGGTGGCGGGCTCGAGATCGGCCACGGCCGGGATCAGCTTTTCGCCGATGAGCTCGAGCCGCTTGGTCTCGTAGAGCTTGGGCACATGCCCGATGACCGTCTGAATGCCCATACTGGCCAGCCACTTTAGGCCGCCGATCACCTTGCCGAGGTTTTCGCCGTTGTCGCCCAGGTCGAAGGTAAACACCGCGGTCTTCTCGATCTCCTCGTAATTCCGGCCGACCGCCCGGCAATGTTCGCGCAGGATGTCCAGCTTGCGCGGGATCTCGGGAGTCGGAAAAAGGTTGCAGGCGTCCGCATACTGGGCGACCAGGCGCAGCGTTTTCTTTTCGCCGCCGCCGCCGATGAGGATGGGTGGGTGGGGTCGCGCCAGGGATTGTGGCGAGTTGAGCGGCCGCTCCAGCTGGTAATGCTCGCCCCGGAACGGTTTTTCGCTGCCCCGCTTGCCTTCCCACATTTCCTGGCAGATCTGGAGCGTTTCCTCCAATCGCTCGAAGCGCTCCTTGATCGCCGGAAACGGGATGCCGAGGCCGCGGCTCTCCGCTTCGTTCCAGGCGGCGCCGATGCCCAGCCAGGCGCGCCCGCCCGACAGGACATCGAGGGTGGTGACGGTCTTTGCCAGGATGCCCGGGTGGTGGTAAACAACCCCGGTCACCATGGTGCCCAGCTTGGCGCGCATGGTCACCGCGGCGATGTAGCTGAGTGCGCTGTAGCCTTCGAGCATCTCGTGGTGTTCGGGGCCGTTCATGCGGATCTGCCAGAAGTGGTCCATCACCCAGATGGAGTCGAATCCGGCCTGGTCGGCGGTACGCGCGATATCGGCGAGGGTGCTCCCGAGCTTGCCCGGGCCCGCCGGCCAGGTGAAATCGGCAATATCGAGTCCGATCTTCATGGCTTCTCAAGGGAGAATATCAGCGAACTCCATGAGGCCCGTGCTTGGAATTCGGAATGACCGCGACGACACCCTGGGGATCACAGCCGCGGTGCTCGCCGAGGCGGGTGTCCCATTCAGCCAGCTCGATGCCTTCGTGGCCGATGTCAGGTGGCCGGACCTCGAAGAAATCGGCGGCCTGATCGTGTTCGGTGGCGAGATGAACGTCGACGAGACCGCCCGCCATCCTTATTTGCTCACCCAGCGGGCGCTGATGCGGCGGGCGATGGATGCCGGGTTGCCGGTGCTCGGTATCTGCCTTGGCGCGCAGATGCTGGCGCGGGCCTTCGATGCACGGGTCTACCGGGCGCCGGTGCGCGAGTTGGGCTTCAAGCCCGTCCGGGTGACGGACCTGGGCCAGCGCGACGCTCTACTCGGCGCGTTCCAGAGCGGCGATCGCGTTTTCCAGTGGCACGAGGACACCTTCGACCTGCCCGCCGGTGCGGACCTCCTGGTGGCCGGCGATGAGGTGCCGATCCAGGCCTTCCGCATGGGCGGCAACGCCTGGGGCGTGCAGTTTCATCTCGAGGCCGACGCCGACGGCCTGGAGGCGTGGTTGCGGGTCGCCGAGCTTACCCTCAGCACGGTATGGAAGCGAACGGCGGACGAGTTGCGCGACGAGCTGCCAATCTACCTGCCCGCGCAGCAGCGCCGGTCACGTGTGCTGCTCGCCGCTTTCGCCGATGAGGTCCGGAGTGTTTCCGACCGGTAACCCGTTGTTAGAATTTATCGGCCAATTAACACACTGCGTCTCCGCAGACCGAACAACTTCGACGCGGTTCGCCTGGGGCTGGCGGCGATGGTCATTGTCTCGCACGCGTTTATTCAGCCCTTTGGCAACGAGACGCACGAACCGCTGAAGGCGGCAACCAATGGGCAGGTCACGCTCGGCGGCCTTGCAGTAGCCGGATTCTTTGTCGTTAGCGGCTATTTGGTCGGCAATAGCTGGCTGAGCAGCCTTGACTTTCGCCCATATATCGCCAAGCGCTTGCTGCGCGTCTACCCAGGCTACGCGGTTGCTGTCTTGCTCGGACTCCTGGTGTTGGGGCCTGTCTTTTCGGGCCTGCAGTACTTTCGGTCCTTCGGAGCCTTCGATGTCATCAAAGCCTTCTTGGTGTTCAACGGCATACCGGGAGTCGGGTTCCTTCAGCTGCCTGCGCACATCCTCAACGGAACCCTTTGGACGATCCAGTATGAATTTGCATGCTACCTGGCTTTACCGCTGGTATTGATGGTCGCCGGCACACGGCGGTGGCCCGTCGTGGTGATCCTCTTGTTGATTTTGCCGTTAGCGGCGCTCCCGATGATCAGGGAGGCGCCAAGCATCGTCCTGCACTATGCCTCCCGGCTTCACAACTCGTTTGTCTTCGCCAGCTACTTCCTCTCCGGAGCTGCCATGCTCCTGTACGCTCCGCGAATCACCGTCCGCCGAATAATCCTCTCGTTGGTCCTCCTCGTGTTTGGCGCGGCCGTTCCGCCTTTTTTGGCGATCACGCTGCCAATCTGCGGCGCCTATTTGCTTCTGGCGCTCGCTCTGTGCACCCCGGAGCTCGGCCGCGCCTTCTTCAAGCGCTTCGACCTCTCATACGGAACGTACCTGTACGGATGGCCGGTTGGACAGTTGGTCCTCCTCGCCCTTGGCGCGCATGCACCACCGTGGTTGATGGTGGCGCTGACTCTGCCCCTCACCATTGTGGTGGCGTTCGGAAGTTGGACGCTGGTGGAGCGACGATTCCTTCTGCTGAAGCCGAGAACAATGGCGCGTCCGGCCCGGCCAGGCACCGTTTGACGCTGGGTCAGGCCGCCTGCGCGATCGTGGCGTACAGGGTGGCACGCAGTGCGACCCGGCGGTGCACTTCGACGACGAGCGCCGCCGGTGTCATCTCCGCTGGAACCCTCAGCACCTGGGCGTTCTGCGCCGGATAGGCAAACATCGCCAGCTCGTGGAGGACGATGACGTCCGGATCCGGCATCAGGGTGTCGAGCGCCTCGACGAAGCTGACGGCCTGCGAGACGTCGTACCCGCCCGCTGCCAGGGCATCGCGATAGGGCTCCCCACTCTCGCGGTCGTCCGCGATGAGGAGGATGCGCGCCACGCCGTTGAGGGGATTCATGTCATGACATGATGCGTTTCAATCGCGCCGGCCGGTTAGGCCGTTTGGCCTACTGCCGAGGTCCGTTTGGCAACGGGTAGAGGCGCCGCGCGTTGCCGGCCAATACCTGGCGGCCGGCGTCGACCGCGGCGGAGCGCGACATGACCCGCCGCTCGACGAGTTCGCCGAGCGCGTCGGCGAGCGCCTCGCGATGGAGCGTCGCCGCAACGAGATAGACCTCGGGATAGCGGGTCGCGTCACTGGCATAGAGCAGCTTGCTGGTGGGACAGAGGCCCAGCGCCTCGTGCATCGCCCGCACGCCTTCGAGGGCGGCGAAGGGGATCGTCAACGACAGGTCCATGTACACGCCGGAGAAGACGGAGCAGAGGTAGGCGGCCTCCCGATGATAGGGGTAGCAGTGGAGGAGGGCGATTCGCAGGCCGCGGTAACTGGGATCGATGAGCAGTGGTCGGAGACCAAGCGGCGAGGCTTCCGCCAGGTCTTCATCGGGGTCGCCAAAACCGCAATGGACCTGCAGCGGCACGTCGAGTTCCTGGCACCCCTTCGCCGCTTCGAAGACGAGGGCATGGCAGATCGCGTTGCCGGTTAGCCGCAGCGCTTCACCACGTTCGGCGCGCGAACGCAGGTTGCTAAAGGCCACGCCGAGCGCGTCGGAGTCGACCGGCTCGAGCTCGAGGCTGGCGCGGTAGGCGCAGATGGTCTTGACGCCGACGGCGCCGCGCGCGACCTCGGCTCGCAGCGCTGCGCGGATGTTCGCGAACCATTCCCGAGGGTCGCTCGCGGTTTTGACA
The DNA here is from genome assembly GCA_035279665.1 of Candidatus Dormiibacterota bacterium. Lineage (GTDB taxonomy): Bacteria > Chloroflexota > Dormibacteria > CF-121 > CF-121 > CF-13. The sequence continues at coordinate 18,542 of DATEHI010000161.1, forward strand.
AGATTTTCGGCGAGCGTCTCCAGGCGAATGATCTCGAGCTGTGGGATGCCGGTGGCCTGCTGCTGCTCCTCGACGGTGAAGGCATCACCGGTGGCGAATCCCCGGTCGACCAGCATCACCTCGGTCGCCGTCCTGCCCAGCAGCTGCCTGGCATAACGTGCTGGGTCGGCCGCGTTGCGACCTGCCAGGATGGCGCTTTCGCTCGGATCGCAGCGCAGTTCAGCCGCGATGCGATGCAGTGCGCCCTGGTAGGCCGCGGTGTGGATGACGTGGTGTTCGGCGATCGCGGGATCGATCGCTTCGGTGAAGGCCGATCGTAGCTCGAGCTCCGTCAGTTGGAAGGGCCAGCGACGGAGGGGGTGACAATGATGGTCCACGGCCCGGACGTCCTCCCACAACTCGAGCAGCGGACGAACGTCGTTGACGGCCATAGCGGTGGTACAAGTTAATCACCAGAGAGATGGCCAGAGCAGCGGCCACCGCAGTTAGCGAACGCCTCGGATACGGCTGACCATCACCGTTCCGAGGATGAACCACAGTGCCGCGCTCCCGAAGATGAAGCGGAAGCCAAGATCATGGCCACTCGTGACGCCCAACAGCTGGTGTCCGGGTTCGTTCAGGAAGTGGAGAAGTCCGGCGAGGATGGCGGGCGCGAGCACCTGGGGAAGGGTGAACGACACGTGCCACAGCGCCATGTCGCGCCCGGCGGCCTCCTCGCGATTGGGAAGCACGTCGCAGGCGAGCGCCCAGTCGACGGCGTAGTAGGCGCCGTAGCCGATGCCGTAGAGGATGCCGAGCACATAGAGCAGGGTCAGGGAGCGGACGAGGCCGAAGAGCAGGACCGAGACGACCACGGCCTGAATGGCGCTCGAGATATACACGAACAGCTTGCGCCGCCCCGTCCGGTCCGACAACACGCCGCCGATCATCGAGGGGATGATCGCGCCGGCAATCACCGCCAGCAGCCAGAAGGCACTGGCGGCGCCGGCATCCTTGGCGCGCACGACGTCCCGGAAGTAGAGCTCCATGAAGGGAAGGATCGAGAAGATCCCCAGCGTCACCAACCCGCGGGTGGCGAACGTCCAGAAGAAGTCGTTCGAGCGGAACGCCTGGAAGAAAGCCATCAGCGCTGAAAGCTGGCGCGCCGCCAGCACGGTGGCGACGCCTGCCGCCAGGAAGACGGCAACCACCGGCCAGAGGAGGGAGCCAAGCTGAAGGAGAAGGATGGCGAACAACGCGATGAGCGCGACCACGAAGGCCCCACCGCAGACGATGGCCGCCACGGGCAAATCTCCCTCCCCCTTTCGTGGCGAGGGTCGGGTGGCGCGGACGATGTGCGGTTCCTTGACGGCGACCACGGTGATCAGCAGCGTGACGGCAAGGATGACGGCGACGACGCCGTAGCCGGCAAGAAGGCCGGCCCGCGTATCACCGTAGAGCTTGAAGGTCAGGCCCACCAGCCCGACGCCTACGACGGTGCCCAGCTGGTTCATGGTGCCGAGCAAGCCCGAGGCGCGACCTCGATCCTCCGCTCGGACGACGTCCGGGATGACACCGGTGTAGGCAGCCCCGGCCGCATTGTTGCTCAGCTGCACGACGAGGTACGCGGCGATAAAGGTCAATTGATTCGTCGAGAGCGCCAGCAAACCCAGACCGATGATGTTGAGGATCGTGCCGGCTACCATCCAGGGTCGCCGGCGTCCCCAGCGGGTGACGGTTCGGTCGCTCAGCCATCCGACGAGGATGGGAGTGAGCAGCGCAAAGACGCCGCCGGCGGCCGTCACGCGGCCGATCAGGAGATCCGCGTTGGAGCCGGCGATGAGGGTGGCGCCGACCGGGATGAGGGAGATGTAGATCGGCTGCCAGTGGGCACCGCCGCCGAACCAGAAGGCGTTGATCGCCGCCAGCCGGCCGAAGCTGAGTCGTGTTGTCGGCGCTCCGCGAAGCGACGTGGCGGCCATTCCCTCTTCTCCTAACGGTATTGGCGGGCGAATCGTATCACCGCAGGGGTAGACTCTCCTGACCACTGGAGGAAGGGAGGACGGGGATGGCTACAAACGATGCCTACACACGTCGAACGTTTCTCAAGAAATCCGCGGTCGCCGGCGCGGCAGTTCTCGGCGGAACCCTCTGGACGCCTTTGTCGGTGGCGGCGAATGCGCAGCGTCCCGACAAGAAGAAGTCACCGATCAAGCACCTGATCATCTCGTGTCAGGAGAACCGCTCCTTCGATCACTATTTCGGCTACGCCGCCCAGGTGCAGGCAAAGGGCTATGGCCCGCCGCCGGGGTACACGCAGCCGGACGCAGCCGGCGGACATCACGCCCCATTCGAGTTCACCGCGCTTTCGACCAACGATCCGCCGCACGGGTGGAATGGCGTCCACAAGCAGTACGACGGGGGCAGAATGGACGGCTTCTAC
>DATEHI010000162.1:0-11871 GCA_035279665.1 Candidatus Dormiibacterota bacterium
CGGCCAGGCTGTGGAGTAGGCCGGTGCTCGAGACCAACCAATAGAGGGCCGCCCCGTCGACCCCAAGAAGGTCACACGCCAGGTCCACCGCCATCTTCGCCAGCGCGGTCGGCTCGAGGACGCCGCTGGCCGCGACGGCCAGTTCGTGCAGGGCGGCGAGTGCCCGTGGGCCGACCGCCGGACTTCCGGCGGGTTGGCGGTCGACGATTGGCTCCGACAACGGGGCCGAGTCCGAGGGCGGCATATTGGCAGCGGCCTCAAGGGTCTAACGCACCACGCCGTAATCTCATGCGACCCGCGTGTCTCCCTTTCCGCGCTTTGCGCCAGCGTAATTTGCCCTGAATACGGGCCCCTTTTCCTTCTCGCTGTTCCACGCGGTGACGTCGCAAGAGGTGGTGTAAAAACCAGCCTGCGGAGCGGGGCCCGCAGGGGGGCTAGGGCCGAAATCCGAATACGGAGGGAGAGGGGTTACAACCCGCGCATACCCACCCTCTGTCTGGCCTAGGGCCGTTGTGGTGTGAAGACCTAGCTCTACGATGGCCTCGATGGCCGACGAGATTAGCGAGCTCCAGGCGGCAACCGAGCAGCTGCTGCGTCTGGGTGCCCGAACAATTTCATCGGACCAGGGGACCTATTCATGGGAGGAAGCGCGGGACCGTCTGCGCATGGACGAGGCCACCTTCAAAAGGGGCGCCACCGTCTTCTACGGCGCTGTTGAACAGTTCCCATCTGGCCCCAATGGACCCAGAATTACCCTGTCGCCGTTGCGGCCGGAGCCGCGAGCAATTGCACTGCTTCCGGACCCTCGGAACCAGGCGCGACCCGCTGCCGCCTTGTTCCGCGATCCCTGGCAGATCGTTGAGTTCGATCGACCGGACCTCACCCTTCTTATAGACGAGGTGGAGCGCACCTCACTGGCGTTTGACGAGCAGCTGACCAGCTGGGTAACCGGGTGGCAGGGCGGAAGGGGCGGCATCCAACTCCCGCGCGGCCTGCTTCAAGCCGGGCACGCGTTTCGAGCGGCGCGCATCAACCTGGCAAAGCCGCTGTTCGTGATCGCCGGACGTAAGTTGACGACTGAGGCGGACCTGCTCCCGGCGACAAGTCTTCAGTTTTCGGATGAGCTCTACCTGGCGAACATTCGGCTGTACTGCGATCGGATCATGGCCACAACGGCAAAGGGAAAGGAGTGGTTTGTGGCTGAGGCGGATGCCCAAGATGCCGTGATGCGCCGCCTCGAAATCATCGGCGAGGCGGCGTCGAAGCTGTTACCCGAATTCAGGGCGCAGCACGCCTACATCCCCTGGTCGGAAATCATCGGGCTGAGGCAGGTGCTGGCCCATAACCTCACCGGCAACGTCCCGGACCTCGAGCGCATCTGGGACGCAGCCTCCACCAACGTACCTCGGCTGAAGATTGACCTCTTCGGTGGCTGGCCATAGGCTGCGCGCCTGCAACCCACCAGCAGCTCTGCACCCAATTTGTGGCCCCAATTGCGCCGCTTCCCGCGCGCCCTAGTGGCCAACTCGCCACGCCATCTGGCAGCACACTAAGGACCGAAACACCGCGGTCCGTCACTACCCGTATACGCCTGCCCTGGCCCTTAGGGCGGCGTTACTGCGGGTGCCTTAGCAGCGGCGCTCGACGCGGCGAGGAGCTTCGCCCTCGCCAGCTTCGTCTTCGTGTAGCAGGCCCGAACGTTTTCCAGATTTGCTGTGTCGTAGCTATGGTCGCCAGGCGGGATCGAGACGTCGGCTGGTGTGAGGCGGAGCACGCGCGGCGTCTGCGCGTAGATGTAAGCCTCGGCGAGCGCAGACCTGACGTCGACGGGCAGTCGAAGTGCTAGCACCAGCTGCTGCTCGCGGTAGACGCTATCGTGCAGCTCGGGGATTGAGTTTTGGTCGTGCTGAAGCGTGACCTCAAGGGTGGCGATGTTGGCATTCATCTCGTCGATCACCACCAGGGCAGCCGCCCAGAACTCTTCGCCGGCGCGGCGCTCAGCCGCCTGGTTGTCCAAGGATCGAATGCGGCGGGTCGCGAAGTAACCGCCCACTACCGTGAGCAGGCCGCCCACAAAGGCACCAATCACCGCCCCGATGACGCCGTCCCAGAAGGCCAGCGGCAGACCCCATAGAACTTGATCTGGCGCCGGTGAGGGCGATGGTGAGGCCGCCGCCGTCGCGGCCGCGAGGATCAGGGCATGCATAGCACCGCTCAGCCTCTCCGGGCCAGAGTGACGAGCCCGTTATTAACGACGCTCAGTTTGTATCGCTCTCGTACGGTGGGAGCCGGAGTGTTCGATTGCTCGTCCCTCGATTGCACCTCGAAGTCCAAGCCTAGTTCCGTCGCCGTGTAGACGCAACCCGCAAGGGTGTCGCTGGCGAACAGGATGGAAATATCCTGACGATCAACGCGCTTATGGGCTACGTCGATGTAGGCGTGGGCCTCGAGCCCGGGTCGGCAGCTGATGCCAGCGTGTGACGCGGGATACGTCGGCTGCGGGTCGTGCATCCATCGGAGAAAGTAGTTCTGAGTGACATCGGTGCCGTCCGGAACGGTGACGCGCACCACTCGGACTGTGACTTGCGAGAGGTTGCGACTTCTCAAGTTCCTGAGGTGAAGCCTCACCGTCGCCGCGCTTACCACGAGGCGCCCGGAAACCGTGAAAGTGCCTTTGCCGTCAGGTACCGACTTTACCTCGCGCGTCTCGTGGTGCAGTTCGACGCAGGGAGTGCCGGGTCCTTCGAAAATCAACTCCAGCGGCACAGATCCATGAAACCGAATGTCGCGGAAGCCAGCTATCACGACGGCAATAACAAGCAGCGCACCCAGAATCAGACAGGCGTAAGCAACAGGCCAGAACCAACCGGCCGGCGCGAATGCCTTGCCGGCTGCCCCGGCGCTGAAGAGGGCGCCGAACCAGGCGCCAACCAGAGCGCCCCCGACTAGGAGTGCAAGCTCGCGCCTCGGCATCCGGCCAAGTGTATGCGTGAGGCTCGCAGGCTCGCGCCATCGCCGGGGGTTGCCGCGTACGGGGAACGGCCAACCGTCAGCGTCGCGGCCCGATCCGGGTCGTGCGCGGCGGGCTCTGCGTCGCGATGCGCGGTTCCGCCGGCGGTTTGGGCGCTGGTTTGCCAGCGGGAACGTCAGCCATTGGTTTCCACCCTGGCGGCGCCGGTCGCCCCGGATGCGCTCGCCGTTGCCGCGGTGGCCCTGGCCACGCGCCTGGCGCGCGGTCCCTTGGGTGACTGTGCCACCGGTTCCGCCTCGAACTGCACCGGGTCGCCTTCTCGCAGTTCCTCGAACCCTTGGCCGTCGACCGCGCTGCGATGGAAGAAATACTCCGTGCCGTCGTCGGCGGCGATGAAGCCGAAGCCCTTGTCCTGGACCAGCCGCTTGATCGTTCCTGTCGTCATCGTCATCACTCCCTTTGAATCAGCGAAGCGGACTCAGCGATAGAAGACGGCGCCGCCGCCCGAACGACGGCGCCGCTGAACTGGCGAACGCGAGGTTAGGTCGCGCTGTTGGCGTAGTACTTGATCGGGTTGGTCCCGGCGTTGATGAGGTTGCCGTCGGTGCGCTGGAAGGCGATGAACCCGACCTCGAGGGTGTCAGCGTAGCGCTCGTCCAACCTGATCAACCGAATGTCGAGCGCGTCGCGGATGAAGAAGTTGGAGAAGTCGCCGAAGAGAATGCTCTTGGCGTTGGCGGCCATCTGCGGCATGTCGTTGTTCACGATGTAGGGGTAGCCGAGGATGGTGTCCGGCACCTGCGTCGTGATGCCTGGGTAGGCCTGCCCCGGCGGCGCCCAAATCGGGTGCCCCTGGGTGTCCTTGATCTTCCGGATCGCGGCCAGCGTCTTGTCGTGGAGCATGAAGTACGGCCTCGGGGTCGGCACGCCGTTGCCGACGTAGAGCTGGCGCGGCACGCCGCCGACGCCGTTGTAGCGATAGGCCGGGTCGACCGCGTGCAGCAGATCGATGAGATCGTCATAGATGACGGACAGCGTTTGGCCGGTAAGCCCGGTCTTGCCGAGGGTCTGAAGGGCGGCAGAAGTCGGTCCAATTCGAACGGACCCGTTGCCACAGCGGCCGGTTGGTATCCTGACCGATGCCCGAATTCCTCCAGCTTGTGGTGCGTACGTTCGTCGCTGCCGTTCGATCCCGCCGGGATCTTGCGCTCGAGAACCTGGTCCTCCAGCATCAGCTCCAGGTCGCCTTGCGTACGAACCCTAATCCCCGCCTCCATGGTCGAGACCGGATTCTATGGGTCTGGCTTCGCCGCCTCTGGCCGGCAGGTTGGCGTCAGCACCTTCGGGTCGTGCAGCCGGAGACGGTCCTGCGCTGGCACCGGAAGGGTTGGCGACTCTACTGGACGTGGAAATCGCGAACCAGGCTAGGTCGGCCTCATCTCCGTGCGGAAGTGCGTGCCCTGATCGCCCGGATATCTCACGAGAATCCGCTCTGGGGCACCGAGCGCATCCGCGGGGAGCTGTTGAAGCTGGGCCTCGTGGTAAGCAACCGCTCCATTCGGCGCTACCGATGGCGGCGCCTCAGGCCCGGCGATCCGCAGCGCTGGCGAACCTTCTTGGCCAATCAGCTGCGCGGCATCTGGGCGGCTGACCTCTTCGTGGTCCAGACAGTGGGTTATCGGATCCTCTATGTGTTCTTCCTGATTCGCCACGAGCGTCGCGAACTGGTTCACTTCAACGTCACGGCCAGCCCGACCGCGGCCTGGATCTGGCGTCAACTGCTAGAGGCGACTCCCCTGGGTCGGCAGCCCCGGTTCCTGATCCACGACCGGGACGCCGTCTACGGCAGCGACTTTGACCCACGGCTCGCCAACCTCGGCATCGCCGGTGTGCGCACCCCGCCACGGGCGCCGAAGGCTAATGCCATTGGCGAGCGGCTTGTGCGCACCCTTCGGACCGAATGCCTCGATCATCTGATCGTCATCGACGAGCATCATCTGCGGGTGGTGCTAGACGAGTTCGCCGATTACTACAATTGCGACCGACCGCATCGCAGCCTTGGGCTGCAAAGTCCTCTTCCGGGAAGCATCATGAGCCGCGGGCAGGTGTTGTCGCGACCGGTCCTCGGCGGCTTGCACCACGTCTACGCTCGTGCCGCTTGAGTTCGGATGGAGTTTTGCCGCCCTTCAGCCCGACGACTGGTCAGACGATTGACCAGAAGCATCCCTGACCAGGCCCGAAACGTCCGAAAGGAATCGCTCAATGCTCGCCGAAATGTGCTGAAGTGGTCAGCGGTTGCCGTCAACGACTTCTGGAGATATAGAGCGCCACACATTATGTTTGACAGCGATGATGCAGTGATCGTATTCGAAATCTGGCGGAGGGAGTGGGATTCGAACCCACGAGGGCTTGCACCCTAGCGGTTTTCAAGACCACCGCCATCGACCACTCGGCCATCCCTCCGACGACGAGCACATGATACGGTCACTGTCGATCCTTGGCCCCTGTATTGACGCATGTCCGGACGCCCGTTTACGGTCACACCCTATTCAGCCGTCAGTCGATTGCTCCCGGCGGCACCGGGCGACCGACGGTTGTCCTGGTGCACGGGTTGGGGACGTCCAGTCTTTATATGGTGCCGACGGCCGTACGTCTTGCTCGCGACTATCGCGTGCTTGCCCTAGACCTTCCAGGATTCGGCCACAGCTCCAAGCCACCGCACGCCCTTCCGTTGCCGGCGTTAGCCGACGTGCTGGCGGGCTGGATGTCCCAAATGGCAATCGACCGGGCGGTCCTGGTCGGGAACTCCTTTGGCTGCCAGGTGATCGCCGAGTTCGGCCTTCGCCATCCCGATCGCCTCGAGCGCGCCGTGCTTCAGGGGCCAACGATGGACCGCTATGCCCGAACCGCCGTCCGGGAATTCGCGCGCTTCGCCCTCGACCTCCCACGAGAGCGGGTTCCCGAGTACTTCCTAAACGCCTACGACTACTGGCGCACGGGCTTGCACCGCGGATGGGAGACCTTTCAGATCGCGCTGAAGGACCGGATCGAAGACAAACTGCCCAGGCTGGAGATGCCGGTGCTGCTGGTTCGCGGACAGCATGATCCGATCGTGTCGCAGCGCTGGGTCAAGGAGCTGACGGCGACCATACCTAACGGGAGGCTGATCATCACGCGTGGCGCGCATACACCGAATTTCAGCGAACCCGACGCGTTTGCCGGCGTCGTTCGTTCGTTTGTTCGGGCCGCTTAGGCTTTACCGAACACGCTTTTTAGAAACGCCGAGCCAAGCTCATCACTCGGCACGCGATACGGCTCGAAGCGCTTCGTGAGCGGGTCCAGCGTCACGGTCGAGGAATATCCGAGGCCGGGCAGCGCATCTGAGGGGATGAGGAGACAGAAGTCATGAGCTCGGTCATCGGGCCGGAGAAGCGCCAGCAGTACGTAAAGCCTCTCATCGATGAAGAAGGGCGGGCGAGATACTTCGAAATGCGTCCGCCTATCAGGCGTGACCTTGCCGGTCCGGATGTGCAAACCGGCAAAGCGCTGGCTGGAAAGGTCATGAATCAAGAAAGTGACCGTGTCCAGCCGGACGCGGTCTTCCGCAATGACGACCGAGCCGCCGCCCGCACGCTCGAGCTCGGTGGCGGTCCAGAGGCGGCCGATGTCTCCGCGCCACGTCGTCAGCGCGTCCCCTTGAAGGGCCGGACGGGGACGGAGAGGATGTGGCACCGGCGGGATCGGCGTCGTCCAGCCCGAAACGGATTCGAACCAATCGGACAGGCGGTCGATGTCGAGGAGGTAGTCACTCCACTGGTCTCTGGCGACACCCGAGAAATTGCCGGTGAAGGAAAAACACTCCCGGCCCTGAAACAGGCCGCGCGGGCACTGCTCACGGAAAACGCGGAACGGAATCAAAAAGAAGCGTCGATACAGCTGGTCGTGCGGCGCGGGCACGTGCACGATGGCCAGATATGCGTTGGGGTCCTCAATAATCTCTTTGACCGGTAAGTCGAAGCGCCCATTGCCGTCCGGAGTGAGATGTTGAAAGGCTTTGACCTGGATAGGAATGGTCAGCAGCGATCGAAGGCGGCGCACATAGAGGTCGACACCTCGATCGACGACTGGGCGGGCGATCGTCGCGGAGCCCCTGGCCGCGGCCTCGATGCTGACCGCGAGCAGATCCTCGGCTATTGGTCCGAACTGCGCCGTGCTGAGGGCGCTCCGCCAGTGGGGACGTTCTGGCGGATCGAAGTTGCTCACTGGATTGGGCAGGGCCATCTGCCATATGCAAACCGGCCGTCGGCGGATTCCTTCCGCTGTTCAGCGCTTAGCCGATAAGTCCGCTGACCGCGTAGCCGCCGCCACCTCTGTGACCGCCGGGCTGAATCATCTCGGCTCGCACCGAGACATGCCGCCAGCCCGGGAAAGCGGCAAGGACGATGAGGACACCGCGCCACTCGCCGGAATCCGGGATCAGCCAGCTGCTCCAGGCAAACGTCTCGTCGGCCGATCCGGCCATGCGGCCCCAGCCGGCCGCCTCGAGCTGCTTGGCGAAGAACGCCTCCAACTCCATCGGAGCCATTTCCGTTTTCGCCTGGGCATCTGATTTCCATATCCCGCCTCCACCACCGGTGCCCTCGGGCCGGAGTATCACCCCGGGTGGCGGCTTGAGTCGCGGCAGCATCGATCGTTCGTCGTGCGCTGCGAAACGGGCGAGATTGGCGAGCATGTCCTGGGCATGGACGGGGTCGTATCGGACACGTAGCTCTGTACCACCGTCCTCCCGGTGGATGGCGTGGAGGTTCACCGTCGCCGACTTCTGTCGCTGAACGAGAAGGCTCATCTCGGTGAACCCCGCGATGTCGAAGCCACCACGCATGGGATGCGGTTGATCGAGGCGCTCCCAACCCAGCCTTACCAGCGACGCTTCGTAGCTCGAGACGATCGCCTCCGGTTCACCCGGACCCTCGAAGACCATCTCGACCCCGATCAGGTTGCCGGCGCGGCGGCGAACCACGCTACCGAGAAAGCGGAGCTCCGTCAGATCGACGAGTTCGGGCGGGAAGTCGTCCGGATAACCCAACGGGATCAGGTCGACCGACACCGGACCTTCGGGGTCGGGCCAGGTAAGGAGACGCGAGGCAAGCTGGCGCAGCTGTCGCTCCCGCTCCGTCTCCGGGAGCGCGCCGCTCACCGAATGACGTCGAGACCGCCCATGTAGGTGCGGAGCGCTGGGGGTACTCGGATAGTGCCGTCCTCCTGCTGATAATTCTCGATGATCGCGACCACCGTGCGCGGAAGGGCGAGGCCGGACCCGTTGAGTGTGTGAACGAACTGCGGCTTACCGCCCCTCTCCCGATACCGGATATTGCCGCGGCGCGCCTGGAAGTCGCCGAAGTTCGAACAGGACGAGACCTCGAGGTAGCGGTCGTCACCGGGGACGTAGGCCTCGAGATCGTACTTCTTTAGCTGGGCAAACCCCATGTCGCCACTGCACATCAGCAGCACCTGGTACGGGATGTCGAGCAGCTGCAGCACTGACTCCGCATCTTTGACCAGCGACTCGAGTTCGTCCATCGATGTCGCAGGCTCGACGAATTTCACCAGCTCCACCTTGTTGAACTGGTGGAGCCGGATGTAGCCACGGGTATCCTTGCCGGCGGCGCCCGCTTCGCTGCGAAAATTCGTCGACCAGGCGACGTGCTTGATCGGGAGGTCGGTGGCGTCGAGCACTTCGTCGCGGTAGAGATTTGTGACGGGCACCTCGGCGGTCGGTATCAGGAAGAGATCGCGCTTCTCGATGCGAAAGGCGTCCTCCTCGAACTTCGGAAGCTGGCCGGTGCCGGTCATCGAAGCTCGATTGACCAGCTGCGGCGGCATGATCTCCGTATACGCGTGCTCGCGAATGTGCAGGTCCATCATGAAGTTGATCAGCGCGCGCTCGAGCCTCGCGCCGGCGCCTTTCAGGAAGGCGAAGCGAGAGCCGGTGACCTTGACCGCGCGCTCGAAATCGATGATGCCGAGCCGCTCGGCGACTTCGTAGTGGGGCCGCATCTTGAAACCGGCCGGTTTGCGACCCTCGCGACCCCAGGTGCGGACCGTGACGTTTCCGGTGGCATCTTTCCCTTCGGGCACGGAGGCATCGGGCGGGTTCGGGACTTCAAGCAGCAAAGCGTTCAGCCTGGTATCAATCGGCGCGACCTTCTGTTCGAGCGCCTTGACCTCGTCCCGCATTCGGCGCAGCTCTTCGACCGCCGCCTCGTCGCGGCTCTTCGCCATAGCGGCCGATCGCCGGTTCTGCTCGGCCTTCAGCTGCTCCAGCTTGGTGACCATCTCGCGGCGCTCCGCATCAAGCCGGAGGATTTCGTCGACCGGCGCCGGCTCGCCTTTCTTACGCGCACCCTCCTTGACGAGGTCCGGGTGCTCGCGAATGAAGTTAAGGCTCAGCATGACGGGTCCGCAGACTCGGGAACAGGATGACGTCACGGATCGAGGGCTGGTCGGTGAGGATGGCGACCAGCCGGTCGATGCCCAGCCCCATGCCGCCGGTTGGTGGAAAGCCATATTCGAGCGCCGTGAGGAAGTCCTCATCCATGGGATGCGTCTCCTCATCGCCCGCGGCGCGGGCACGGGCCTGGTCTTCGAAGCGGGTTCGCTGATCATCAGGATCGTTCAGCTCTGAGAACGCATTGGCGATCTCCTCGCCGGCGATGAAGAGCTCGAAGCGATCGGTCAGCCGGGGATCACTGGTGCGGCGACGCGCCAGCGGTGAGACCTCGACCGGATGACCGAGAACGAAGGTGGGCTGGACCAGCGTGTCCTGCACCAGTTCCTCAAACAGCTCGGCGACGAGCCCGCCCCAGCCCAAGCCGGGCTTGGGCTCGATGTTGTATTTCTTGATCAGCGCCTCGAGCGCCGGCACATCGGCCTTGCTCACGTCCTGACCGACCGCCTGGCTGACGGCATCAACCATCTCGATCCGCTTGAAGGGTCGGGTGAACGCGATTTCCTGGCCCTGGTACTGGATCGTCGGATGGCCTTTGACCCGCTCGACCAGGTGGATCACCAGCGACTCGGTGAGCTCCATCATGCCCTCGACATCGGTGTAAGCCTGGTACAGCTCGAGCATCGTGTACTCGGGGCTGTGCCACTGATCCATCCCTTCGTTGCGGAAGATCCGGCCGATCTCGAAGACGCGGTCGTAACCACCGATGATGAGCCGCTTCAGGTATAGCTCGAGCGCGATGCGCAGATAGAGGTCCATGTCGAGGGCGTTGTGGTGCGTGCGAAATGGGCGCGCCGCCGCCCCGCCGGCCATCGCCTGTAGAACCGGCGTCTCGACCTCAACGAATGCGCGGCCGCGGAGAAAGGTCCTGGTCTCGTCCACCAGGCGGCTGCGGCTGAGGAAGACATCCATCACCTCGGGATTCGCGATCAGATCGAGATAGCGCTGCCGGTAGCGAAGCTCCTTGTCTTTCAAACCGTGGTATTTCTCAGGCAGCGGTCGGAGCGCCTTGGCGAGCAGAACGAAATCGTCGATCTCACAGGTGATCTCGCCGCGCCTGGTCCGGAAAAGCGTGCCGTGCACGCCGATGATGTCGCCCAGGTCGAGGTCCGTAAATCGCTTGTAGGCGTCCTCGCCCAGCTTGTCGACCTTGGCCAGGAGCTGGATGCGTCCGGCGTGGTCCTGGATGTGCGCGAAGGTGGCCTTCCCCATCACCCGGATCGCGACCAGGCGGCCGGCGAGGGCGACGCGATCGCTACGGGCGTCGCCTCCCCCAGACTTTTCTGCTTGCTCGAACACGGCGAGCGCTTCTGCCGAGCTGTGGCTGCGATCGAAGCGGCTCTGGTACGGCTCGATGCCCTGCGAGCGAAGCGTCTGCAGTTTCTGTCGCCGCTGCAGCTCCTGCTCGCTCCGCTCGGCTTCCATTCCGCGAAAGTCTAAAGGGTCGCGCTTTTCGGACCGCTAGAGGATGTCGAAGGAGCGGCTCCGCATGGGCCGATCCGGCCGGAACGGATTATCGGCCGGCTTCAACCGCCCGGTGATCGCGTCCACAGCTCGACGGCTGCCGCCGATGCTGCCCATGATGCCGTGCCCGCTGTAGCCGGTGTTCACCGCCAGCCCCGCTATTTCGGTCGGTCCCAGCAACGGTCGCCGGTCGGGCGTGTAGGTGTACTGGCCAGCTTGCAACCACCAGGATAATTGCGCCGAGTTCCAGACGTCCTTCCAGAAGGGAACGATGCGCGCCAGGGCGTGATCGCTCGTGGGGTCGAGGAGACCGAAGGCGAAGGCGGCAGAAGTTGGGACATCGTCGAGTGGCGGCTCGGCCGGCGCGGGGGCGGTCCAGAGCGCGTGAGCTCCGCGGCCGGCGGGCCGCCAATGGGCGCCGGTTTCGAACTCGATCGTCATCGGCGCATCGGGCGGCACCTGGGGCACGTCGGGGATGATCAGCTTCTGCCGGCGCACGGTGGCCAATGGAAGGTCGAGGCCCGCGAGCCTGCCGAGCGGCCCGGAGAGCGGACCGGCCGCGATGACAACGGTCTCCGCGGCGACCGATCCAGTCGGCGTGGTGACGCCACGAACACGATCTCCGTCGCGCACGAAGCCGCTCACGGGCCTACCCGTTTCGAAGCGTGCCCCGCTCGCCCGCGCCAGTTCGAGAGCCAGGCGTCGGGGCTCCAGCCAGCCATCGCCCTGGCGGAAGCGCGCATTTACGATATCGCCCGCCAGGTACGGGAAACGGCGCCTCGCGTCCGGGCCATCCAGCAGCTCCACATCATCGAGGCCCCACGTACGCTGGGCCGAGACGAGATCGCGTTGAGCCCGGGCACCATCGTCGGTGCGAGCGACGAACAGATACCCCTGATGGCGCAGCCCGAGGTCGACCCTCTGCTGA